>CAKPIG010000004.1 GCA_934162255.1 uncultured Clostridia bacterium
AAATCGAGGGCTTAACTATAATTTTATTAAAAAATCCTAAAAATATTTCATCTATGTATTTTTGAGTGTGCTTATCATGAATAATTAAAAAAAATGTAAAAAATATTATAAAATCTATTGCATTTTATTAAAAAGTGTATTATAATTACAAACATGTTAAGTAGATATTAATTTTCTAGTGACTATTACATGGAGGAAATACCTGTTCCCATCCCGAACACAGAAGTCAAGCTCCAATGTGCCAAAAATACTTACGGGTTACCCTGTTGGGAAAATAGGTTGTTGCTAGTTTTTATATATTCCTCTTTAGCTCAGTTGGTAGAGCGCTCGGCTGTTAACCGATAGGTCGTTGGTTCGAGTCCAACAAGAGGAGCCAAAATACAGCTAGGTTAAGTCCTAGCTGTTATTGTTTTATAGAATAATTTTTAGAGGAGAAAAAATAATGAATGAATTAAAATTAAAAATAGAAGGAATGCATTGTACAGGTTGTTCATTAAGATTAGAAAGAGTTTTAAATAATTTAGAAGGAGTAAAAAGTGCAACTGTAAATTTTGAAGAAAAGCAAGCTACAATAATATTTGATATAAATACTATAAATGAGAAGAAAATAAAAAAAGCAATTGAAGATGTAGGATTTCAAGGAGAATAAGCTATGAAAAAAGTATTATTAAAGATTGATGGAATGACATGCACAGCATGTTCTTCTGGATTAGAAAAATACTTAAACAAACAAAAAGGAATAAAACAGGCAACTGTAAATCTTATAATGAATAATGCAAGCATAGAATATGATGATAATATTTTAAAACTAGAAGATGTTGAAAAATTTATTGAAAAGGCTGGGTTCTTAAGTTTAGGAATTGATAGGTTTGAAAAAGAAGAAAAAAAGAAAAATAATGGAAAAATTAAGCTTATTGGAATAACTATAATATCAATTATAATACTATATATATCAATGTCACATATGATTGGACTACCAGAAATTTCATTTTTAGATATGATGAAATATCCTATTAATTATGCAATTTCTCTATTAATATTAACAACAATTATTATGTTTTTTGGAATTGATATATTAAAAAATGGATATAAAAATTTGATACACAAGACTCCTAATATGGATACATTAGTTATGATAGGTGTTTTTGCAAGTTATATATATAGTTTTTATGGAACAATGCAGATTCTAAAAAATAATACAATGTATGTAGAAAAACTTTATTATGAATCAGCAGCTATAGTAATATTTTTTATAAAATTAGGAAAATATATTGAAAATAAAAATAAGGATAAAACAAAAGAAGCAATACAGAATTTAATGACTATTACGCCTAATAAGGCTACTATTATAAGAGATGGGGTAGAAAGTAGCGTTACAATAGATGAAATAAATAAGGGTGATATTATAATTTGCAAGCCAGGGGAAAAAATTGCTGTAGATGGAGAAATTATCGAAGGAAAAACACATATAAATGAATCCTTCATAACAGGAGAAAGCACACCTGTTAATAAAGAAATAAATTCAAAAGTAATCGCTGGAAGTATTAACTATGATGGAACAATAAAGTATAAAGCTGAAAAAATAGGAAAAGAGTCTACTGTTTCTGAAATTGTTAGATTAGTAGTAGAAGCAACAAATACGAAAGCTCCAATCGCTAAAATTTCTGATAAAATAAGTGGATATTTTGTACCAGTAGTTATAACTATTGCTATTATAGCATTTATTATATGGATGGTAATTTCTAAAGATATTACATTTGCAATAAATATTTTTGTAAGTATATTAGTTGTAGCATGTCCATGTAGTTTAGGACTAGCAACACCTCTTGCAATTGTAATAGCATCTGGTAAAGCAAGTCAGAATGGAATATTGGTGAAAACAAGTGAAGCATTAGAAAATGCGCATAAAGTAAAAACAATATGTTTTGATAAAACTGGAACATTAACAAAAGGAAATTTAAGTATTTCAAAGATATATAATTATAGTCAAATAAGTGAACAAGAAATTGTAAAAATTGTAGCTAGTATTGAAAACAAATCAGAACATCCGATAGCAAGAGCAATTGTAAACGAAGCTAATGAGAAAAAAATAAAATTGGAAGAAGTTAAAGAATTCAAAGCAATACCAGGATACGGAGTTCAAGGTGTTATTCAAAATGATGATATATATTTTATTGGAAATGAAAAATTAATGAATGAAAAGAATATAAAAATAGAAAATAGAGTAGATGTAGATAATCTTTTAAATGAAGGCAATAGTATTTTATTTGTGGCTTTAAACAATAATATGATTGCATTAATTGGAGTTAAAGATGTTTTAAAAGAAAATGTATCAGAAGTTGTAGAAAAAATGAAGCAAAGAAATATAGATATAGTTATGCTTACAGGAGATAATGAAAAGACGGCTAGAGCTGTCGCAAGCCAAGTTGGAATAAATCAAGTTGTTTCAAATGTTACACCAAAAGAAAAAGCTGAAAAAATAAAAGAATTGAAGAAAAATGGAATTGTTATTATGTGTGGAGATGGAATAAATGATAGTGTTAGTTTAGTAACTGCAGACATAGGAGTTTCAATTTCTAGTGGAACAGATATTGCAATGAATTCTGCACAAGTAGTTATTATGAATGATAATTTAAATAAAATAAATACATTAATAGAAATTAGTGAGAAAACAATTAAAAATATAAAACAAAACTTGTTTTGGGCATTTTTCTATAATATTTGTATGATACCAATTGCATGTGGAATTTTAGAACCATTAAATATAATAATGAATCCAATGATTGCTGCTTTTGCTATGACAATTAGTAGTTTAACAGTTATAGGAAACGCACTAAGATTAAAATAGGAGAATGAAGGTAGTAAAAAATGTTAAATCAATTTTCAAGAACAGAATTATTAATAGGAAAAGAAGGAATAGAAAAATTACAAAATGCAAAAGTTGCTATATTTGGACTTGGAGGAGTTGGCTCATTTGTAGTAGAAGGTTTGGTAAGAGCTGGTATAGGAAATTTTGTACTAATAGATGATGATAAAATTTGCTTGACTAATTTAAATAGACAAATCATAGCAACTAGAAAAACAATAGGAAAATATAAAGTGGATGTTGCAAAAGAGAGAATTTTAGAAATTAATCCAAATGCAAATGTAGAAACATATCAAGAATTTTTTATGCCAAATTCTAAGAGTCAAATAATAACAGAAGATTTATCATATGTGATAGACTGTATAGATACAGTGACAGCAAAAATAGAACTTGTTATGCAATGCAAAAAAGTAAATGTGCCAATAATATCTGCAATGGGAACTGGAAATAAAATAGACGCATCAAAATTTGTAATTACAGATATATACAAAACTAATATATGTCCATTAGCTAAAGTTATGAGAAAGGAATTAAGAAAAAGAAATATAGATAGCCTAAAAGTGATATATTCAGAAGAAGAACCAATAAAACCTGATGAAACATTAGAATGTAGTTGTAAAACTGGATGTATTTGTCCACCTGGAACAAAAAGAAAGTGTGCAAATAAAAATCAAGTGCCAGGAAGTATTTCTTTTGTTCCTTCTGTTGCAGGATTAATGATTGCAGGAGAAGTAATAAAAGAAATTATAGGAGAAAAAGAAAATAATGCATAAAATTCTTGATTTTTTTATTAGTTTTTTATATTATAAAAGAGAATTGTGAAAGGGGAACTATATATGTTAACAGATGTATTGAATGAAGAAAGCATAAAATTAAATGTAGAATGCACTAATTGGGAAGATGCAATAAGAGAGGCTGGAAATGTTCTATATAAAAATAAAATAATAACAAAGGAATATATTGAAAATACAATAAATGGAACAAAGGAATTAGGCCCATATATTGTGATAGCAAAAGGAGTTGCTATGCCACATGCTACCACCAATATAGGTGTTTTGAAATCAGGAATATCATTAATAACATTAAAAGAGCCAATTGAATTTGGAAATAAAGAAAATGATCCTGTTTACTATGTATTTATGCTTGCTACAAGTGACATGGAGACTCATATTTCAATATTAAGTAATTTATCTGATTTATTACAAAAACAAGAATTTTACAATATATTAGAAAGTGCAAATAGCCCTTCAGACATTATAGAGTATATAAAAACAAACGAAAAATAAAATTTATAAGGAGTAATTTTTATGCTTAGTGTTAAAGAATTAAAATTATTAGCAAATGAAAACAGAAGAAAAATCATACAAATGATATATGAGGCCAAAACTACAGGACATCCAGGAGGATCTTTATCAATAATTGATATATTAACAGCAATTTATGAAATTGATGTTGATTTTAGTAAAAAAGATAGAAGCAAAGTTGTATTATCAAAAGGACACGCAGTTCCTGCTCAATATGCGGAATTATGTACAAAGGGAATAATTCGAGAAGATGAATTAAAAACATTTAGAAATATAAATTCACGACTTCAAGGACATCCACATGTACTGGATATTCCTGAAGTTGATGCAACTACAGGATTACTTGGACAGGGATTGTCAGTTGCTGTAGGAATGGCAATTGTAAAGAAAAATAAAACAGAAGACAATCATGTTTATGCGATATTAGGTGATGGAGAATTACAAGAGGGTCAAATATGGGAATCATTATTACAAGCTGCACATTATAAATTAGATAATTTAATTGTTGTAATTGATTATAATAAGTTTTCTTCAAGTGGTCCTGTAAATAAAGTTATTAATTTAGAACCATTAGTAGAAAAAATAAAAGCATTTAATTTTCATACAATTGAAATCAATGGAAACAATATGGAAGAAATTCTGCCAGCATTAAATGAAGCATATGAGTTAAAAGGAATGCCAATTGCGATAATTGCAAATACAGTAAAAGGAAAGGGTATATCATATATGGAAAATAACCCTAAATGGCATAGTGGAGCAATATCAGATGAGGAATATAAAGTTGCTATGAGTGATCTTGATAAAACAAAGGAGGAAATTGAAAATGCAATATAATATGATTGAAATTAGAAAATATATTGGAGATATCCTTTGTGAATATGGAGAAGAAGATGAAAGAATATATGTACTAGATAGTGATTTAGGTAAATCAACTACAAGTGCAAAATTTGGGGATAAATTTCCAAGAAGATTTATTGAAACAGGAATTTCTGAGGCAAGTGCAATGTCAATTGCAACAGGAATTGCTCTAGAAGGTCAAATACCATTTTTTGTTGATTTTGCAATGTTTGTATCCGGAACTGCATGGACACAACTAAGACAAGCAGCTTATTCAAATGCAAATGTTAAAATGATAGTAACATATTCAGGAATGGATAATGGAAAAGATGGAGCATCACATCATGCAAATGAAGATATTGCAATTATAAGAAGTTTACCAAATGTAAAAATTCTAATACCATCAAATTTAAAAGAATTAAAACAAGCTATAAAAATTGCTATAGAAATAGAAGGACCTGTTTATATTCGTTGTGCAACAACTGTTCCAGATATAGAATTTGCTGGAGAAGCGCAAATAGGAAAGTCTACTATAATAGGAGACATTGGAAATGACTTTGCTTTAATTTATGAAGGAACATCAACAACACTTGCATACAAAAGTTTTGAAGCTTTAACAGAAAAAGGATATAGAGGAAAACTAATAAATATATTTTCAGTAAAGCCAATTGATAAAAAGCTAATAGAGAAATTAGCATTAACAGTAAAAGTAATAGAAACTGTTGAAAATCATTCTGTTATAGGTGGAGTAGGAGGAGCTATAGCAGAAATATTAGCTGAAAATTCTAGTCATGCACCATTAAGATATATCGGAGTTCAGGATGTATTTACAGAGTCAGGAAAAACTGATGATGTGAAAGCAAAATATGGATTAACAGTAGAAAACATTATTAAGAAAATAGAAGAAATAATACTAAAATAAAAGCTGTCTAAAATGACAGCTTTTTACTTATAAAAATCATGTTCTTGAAATCTATAATAATAAGGTTGAATTTCTGGCAATAAATCCTTCATATAAACCATAGAACCATCTAATTGCTGAATTTTTAAATTAGGATAAGTTATAACCATTTTTTTGTTATTAAATAGTGTATTTATTAATCTAGAACTTAATTTATTTTCAGAAAATTTATTATTCAGCTCAATCATAATATCTTTATTTAAAACATTTAAATCATTTTGAACTACCATTCTGACAATGAAGCAATTTATTGCATATGCAGAAAGGAGACAATCAAAAATTATAAAAATGGTAATAATCCAAGTTACTGTAATTAACCTTTTTAATGAAAGTTTATTAACCAGTAATCTTGTGAATTTTTCAATTCTAGGATGAACAACTCGCATTAAGAAAATTGCTAATATTCCCCAAAAGAAAGAATAATACAAACAAATTCTACCATTTATATTAAGTGGCATATTTGAATAATCCCACCATTTAACATGTAAGATTAATTCGCCAATTAAACTTGCTAAATATTCTGTTATAGACCCAATTATAAATCCTCCAACAAATAGGGTTAAACGATTTTTTTTGAAAAATTGTAAAAATAAAATCATTATAACAGCACCTAATCCATAAATACTACAAAACGGGCCATATAAAAAACTTTTTCTACTTTCTAAAACTCCATATCTAACTAAAGCAAAAATAGTTTCAATAAAAAAACCACAAATACTATAGATTATAAAATATGCAAGTAATTCCCATAACTCAAAACCTAAAATCTTCTTTTTTTCTCTCGTATTTTCCATAAAACCTCCAATATAGTAAAATTGTACTACAATAAATATAAAAAATCAAATTTTATAGCAAAAACCTTTTTAATTTTTTCTTAATGTGATAAAATTTATAAAAAAATTAGGAGAATTAAAATGGAAGATGCATTTAAGATAGAAAATTTTAATGTGATTAAAGATGAAAATAATTATTATTTTTTTAGAGCATTAAACAATGAAGACAATGAAGATTATGAAAAAGGAATAATAACAGATGAAAAAGGAAATGTTCAAAAAATAAGAACTGATAGAGAAAGATGCAAAGACAATACTAAATATGATGAAAATTCTATATTAAACTTAGAACAGGTATATGACCATGTAAAAATGAATCATAGAAAAGATACAAATTGTATATCACTTTCAATCAGTGCAAAAGTATCTATTTCATATGGAATGGATTATCACAAAGATAGATATATTATTGTAAAAATTCCAAAAAAAAATTACGGAAAGCTAGTAATAAATGCTGGACAATATATGCTAGAAGAAATAGACAAAAAAGTAAATGAAAGTATTGCATCTATAAATGATGATAATCTAGTACAGAAAATAAATAGAATTGAGAATACTAATAGTACAGAGGAATTAATTCAAATAATATCTCAAAAATATATAACAAAAGAAAAAATACAAAATAAAAAACATAAATTAAAAAAAGAAATTATGTATATGTCACCAATAGTAAGAATGACTAATTATGGAATATTAAACGAAAAACAAACTTCAGAGAAAAATAAAATTATAGCTAAATTAACACTTCTAGAAAGAAACCAAAAAATTGAACCAATAATTCCAAATACTACAAGAAATGATTTACTTATAAGGACAATAAAAAATGCTTTTACTTCATTAGAATTTTTGCATTATGGAATAATAAAAAAAGAAGAGATTATAAATATTCCTAAAGAAGTAGTATATTTATTTGATACAATGCAAAATTCAAAAAATTAGTGAAAATTCACAACTCACCATTAAATAACATAATATATAGCATAATATAAAAAAGAGGTGAGAAAATGTCCAAATTTATTATTAAAGGTGGAAAAAAATTAGAAGGGGAAGTAAAAATATCTGGCTCTAAAAACGCAGCATTACCAATAATTGCAGCAACTATATTAAATGCTGGTATAACAACATTATATAATGTTCCCAATATACAAGATGTTCAAACAATGTTTGAAATTATAAAATGCATTGGTGGAAAAGTAACGAAAAAGAATAAAAAGGTAATAATAAATACTAAAAATATACATAGATATGAAATACCAGATGAACTAATGAGAAAGATGCGTTCATCGGTAATCCTTGCAGGTGCATTAATAGGAAAATATAAAAAAGCAAGATTTTCATATCCAGGAGGATGTGAAATAGGTTCAAGACCAATAGATTTACATTTAAAGGGTTTTGAAAAATTAGGAATAGAAATAAGAGAAGAATATGGAGAAATACAATGTTGCACTGAAAAGATAAAATCAACACAAATAAATTTAGATTTTCCAAGTGTAGGGGCAACAGAAAATTTAATTTTAGCTGCATGTTTAGCGGAAGGAGTAACAATACTAACAAATACTGCAAGAGAGCCAGAAATCGAAGATCTAATAAAATACTTAAATAAATCTGGAGCCAAAATTAAAGGGGCAGGAACTGATAGGATAGAAATTACAGGAGTAAAAAAATTATCATATGAAACCAGTTATAATATAATGCCAGATAGAATAGAAGCGGGAACATATTTAATTGCAGGAGCAATAACCGGAGGAAAAGTAAAGATTTTAAATGCAAGACCAGAACATATAGAACCATTATTAACAAAGCTAGAGGAAGCAAATTGTAGGATAAAAATAGAAAAAAATAGTATAGAAATATTAGGAAACAAAAGAGTAAAAGCAATTGATGTGAAAACAATGCCATATCCAGGATTTCCAACAGATTTACAATCTATAATAGTATCATTACTTATAACTGCAAAAGGAACATCTATAATAACCGAAAATATTTTTGAAAGTAGATATAAATATACTCAAGAATTAAACCGAATGGGAGCTAAAATAAAAGTAGAAGGTAGAACTGCAATAGTAAAAGGAACAAAGAAAATACAAGGAGCAAATATTGAAGCGACAGATTTAAGGGGAGGAGCTGCACTGGTGTTAGCAGCTTTAGCTGCAAAAAGTGAAACTCAAATATTAAATGTACATTATATTCTGAGAGGTTATGAAAATATGGAACAAAAACTTAAAAAAATTGGTGCAGATATTCATATTGAAAATTAAAATTGCCACATATGTGGTAATTTTTTTTAACTTTTAGTACAAATTTTAAAAAACTATAGAAAAAATGGTAATAAATGTGATAAAATACAAAAGGAGAACTTTATAAAAATGCGAGGAAGGAGAAAATATGCCACCAAAATCAGTAAATACTAAAGGTAGAATAAATAAACAAAAAGAAATTGAACAAAAAAAACGAAAAAAAAGAAAAATTAAAACGATAATACTATTAATACTTATAATATTTATTGCAATTAGTGCATATTTACTAAACGCAGATGAATTCAAAATAAAAACAATAAATATAGAAGGATGCAATAATTTAACAAAAGAAGAAGTATATGAATTATCAGAAATAAAAGAAGGAAAAAGTATATTTTCAGTAATAGAAACAATTACAAAAGTAAAATTAAAGAAAAATGGATATATAGAAGATACAAAAATAAAAAAAGAATATCCTAATCAAATATTGATACAAGTAACAGAAAGACAAAAGGATTTTCAAATTTTAACAGAAGATAGCAAATACATTTTTATAAATGAGCAAGGATATATTATAGGAAATAGTGAGGAAAGTAGTAATATAACAACAATAACAGGAATGGAAATAACAGTAGAACAATCAGAAAAAATAAAAAGACTTGAAGAAAAAGATTTAGATAAAATGGAAGATATATTACACATAAAGGATGAAATAACTGGAATAGAAGGACTTGAAACAATAGAGCGAATAGACACAAAAGATGAGTACATTATACATTTTAATGAAGACAAATTAAAAATCAATCTAGGAAACGCGTCTGAATTAAGTAATAGAATGTATTTTGTTAAGGCTATTCTAAAAAAGGAAGAAGGAAATTCAGGAACAATATATGTAAATGGAAATATAAATGAACAATTTTCTCCATATTTTAGAGCAGAATAGAAAGGAAAAGGTCAGTGATAATATGAATAAAAAAATTATTAGTTTAATAATAGGAATAATGTGTTTTTTATTAACATATGGAATATGTATTCAGTTAAAAACAATTAATAAAACTGGTACTGTTGCAAGTACAAATGCAACAGAAAATGAACTAAGAGACTCAGTATTAAAAGCAAGAGAAAAATATAATAATTTATATTCAGCATTAGAAGCTGCTGAAAAAAAACTTGAAGAGGAAAGAACAAATTCAACACAAAATAATGGTGAGTTAGAAAATTTAGAAAATCAAATAAAAGAAGCAAATAAAATTGCAGGTCTTACTGAAGTTACAGGAAATGGAGTTACAATTGTATTAAATGATAACCAAAAAATAAGTTCCAATAGTTTTTTGGGAGATCCCAATATACTAGTTGTTCATGACAAAGATGTAATGAGAGTAATTAACGAACTAAAAAATGCAGGAGCAGAAGCAATATCAATAAATGATCAAAGAATTGTACCTACAACAGCAATTGAATGTGATGGAAATGTTATAACAGTAAATGGTGTAAAAATAAGCACACCATTTACAATAAAGGCTATAGGATCACAAGAAAGACTTATAGCATTAAATAGAGTTGGGGGATATTTAGAATATATGAGGAATGATAGACTACTAGAAGCAACCATAAAGAAAACAGAAAATCTGACGATACCAAAATATACAGGTGTTATAAAATTTAACTATGCAGAAAGTGAGTAGTGAGATAAATGAAAATAAAGATTAGCAAAGAAAAAATAGTAATGTCTATTACAATAGGAATAGCATGTTTTGCACTTATGTTAGTAATGTTTATGCAGTTTAAAGTAGTAAAACAAACTGATATTGCAGAAATTGAAAATATGAGAGAATCAGAACTAAGAGTTGAACTATCAGATTGGAAAAATAAATACACAGAACTTAATGAAAGATATACAGAAGTAACAGATAAAATTGCAGAATATAAAAATGAAAAAGAATCTGATCAGAAAACAGCACAATTATTAGAAAATGAGCTTGAACAATTAAATGAAATATTAGGAAAAACAGATGTTACAGGTGATGGGATAATAATTGTTTTAACAGATAAAGCAGGAGAAAAATTGTCTGATGATGTTCCTGTAAGTAGAATAAATGAAGAAGATTTATTGATAATTATAAATGAATTATTTGGAGCAGGAGCAGAAGCAATATCAATAAATGACCAAAGAATAGTTTCAATGAGTGATATAGCATCAATAGGAGAATCATTTATAAAAGTTAATAGTGAAAGAATATTATCACCATATGTAATAAAGGCAATTGGAAATCAAACATATTTGGAAAGTGCTGTATCAGGAAAAGGTGGATATATAGATGAGTTAAAAGATTTAGGACATGAGGCTACTGTTGAAAAGGCAAAAAAAATAAAAATAGAAAAGTATGATAGTACAAGTACTGAAAATAGATTAAGTACAAAATATATTGATTAGGAGGAAAATGAAAATGATAGTAATAGGGATATTAGTAGGTTGTATAGTAGGAGCACTTATAGGAATAAATGCACCTGTAATTCCATATACATATTCAACATTTTTAGCAATAGCTGTAGTTGCAGCATTAGACTCTGTATTTGGTGGAATAACATCAGTATTAAAGAAAAACTTTGATTTGACAATATTTATATCAGGATTTTTCTGCAACAGTATATTATCAATTGCATTAACATATTTAGGACAAAAATTAAATCTTGATATATATTTGGCAGCATTAGTAGTATTTGTAGGTAGAATGTTCACAAATTTAACAATAATTAGAAGATATTATATTGAAAAATGGACTGAAAAAATGAATAAAAAAAGTGAAAATTAAGATTACAATAATATTACATATGTTTCAAAAATATTTCAAAAATATTACAAAAATATTTCAAATAATATTGACATTTTTATTAAAATGTAATATATATATCACTAGATGAAAAACAGAAATAAATTGGAGGAATTAACTTGGCAATAGGTGATGTCATAGTTGGTATTGATATAGGTACGTCTAAAGTATGTACAGTTGTTGGGGAAGTAAACAATTTTGGCCAAATTGAGACAATATGTAGCACATCATGTAAATGTGCAGGTCTAAAAAAAGGCAAAATAATAAATGAAGAAGAAATTAGCTTAAGTATTGCTAAAACAATAAAAGATGCTGAAGAAGAAGCTAATTTTAAAATAAATTCAGCATATATAACAATTCCAGGAAAATATGTAACAATAGTGCAAAACAGCATAGTAAAAGAACTAAAAGATAGGTTTGCAGGAATTTCATTAAGAGATGTTCAGTCAGCAATTATACAAGCTAAAGATATAGAAATACCAGAGGGAAAAACAATAATAGATATAGTACCATCAGAAATTATACTTGATAATGGAAAAGTAGTAACAGATCCAATAGGAAACTTAAGTTCAAACTTTACATTAAAAGCACAAATAATATTAGCAGAAAAAGAATATATTAGACAATTAACAGCAATATTTAAAAGAGTTGGAATAGAAATAGATGGAATAGTTCCTACAGCTTTAGCTGAAAGAAATTTAATGTTAGACAGCAATGAATTACATGATAATGTAATGTTATTAGATATTGGTGCAGGAAATACTGAAATAGGAGTATTTGAAGGAAATACATTTACATATACTAATACAGTTCCTTTAGGAGGAGACAATATAACAAATGATATTGCTTTAGTATTAAATATATCTGAAGAAGAAGCAGAAAAACTAAAAAAGCAATATGGATTGGCATTAAAATCTTTTATAGACAATGATAATGAAATAATGTTAAATACATGCAAAGACGAGACAAGAAATAAAGTTATAAAGAGTTCTGAGCTAATAGAAATAATAGAAGCAAGAATAGAAGAAATATTTACAATAATAAATAAAGACATAACAAATAGTAATGTCAAATCAATGATAAATACAGTAATACTTACAGGAAGAGGAATCACAAATATAAATAAAAGTGATGTGGCTGGAAAAATCAATTTGAATATACCAGTAAAAATGTCAACGGGAAGATTAATAAGTACTGTAAAGCCAGAATTTCGAACAAGCTATGCACTAGTAAGATACATAGCAGCAAGACCATTTGCGAAAACAGTATCAAGTAAAATTGATTCACAGTCAAGCGAAAGTGTTTTTAAAACAATAATGGACAGAATAAAAGAATTCTTTTATTCATAAAAAAATCTAATATATAAAACAAAAAATAAGTTTAGGGAGGAAATCTTTATGATGGAATATGAGGATGTAACAATGATGGATGGAACAGCTACAATAAAAGTAATAGGAGTAGGTGGAGCCGGAAATAATGCAGTAAATAGAATGATAGAAGCAGGAATAAAAGGAGTAGATTTTATAGCTGTCAATACAGATAGACAAGCATTACAAAAATCAAAAGCAGGAGCTAAAATACAAATTGGTGAAAAAATAACAAGAGGACTTGGAGCCGGTGCAAATCCAGATATTGGAGCACAATCAGCAGAAGAAAATAAATCAGAAATAGCAGAAACATTAAGAGGAGCAGATATGGTGTTCGTAACAGCCGGAATGGGTGGAGGAACAGGAACAGGAGCAGCTCCAATAGTAGCACAAGCAGCAAAAGAAATGGGAATATTGACAATAGGTGTTGTAACAAAACCATTTACATTTGAAGGAAAGAAAAGACTTTCACAAGCTGAAAGAGGAATAGAGAGTTTAAAAGGTAAAGTAGATGCATTAGTAGTAATACCAAATGATAAATTATTACAAATAATAGACAGAAAAACTTCTATAAATGAAGCATTTAGAATGGCAGATGATGTATTAAGACAAGGTGTTCAAGGAATATCAGACTTAATAGCAGTTACAGGAACAGTTAACTTAGACTTTGCAGATGTAAAAACGATAATGAAAGATACAGGAATGGCTCATATGGGAATTGGTAGAGCATCAGGAGAAAATAGAGCTGAAGATGCTGCAAAACAAGCAGTACAAAGTCCATTATTAGAAACATCAATAGAAGGTGCAAGAGGAGTAATCATAAATATAACAGGTGGAGAAGATTTAGGACTACATGAAGTAAATACAGCAGCAGAATTAGTTCAACGCAGTGTAGATCCAGAAGCAAATATTATATTTGGTACAGTTACAGATCCGGATATGAAAGATGAAATACAAATTACAGTTATTGCTACAGGTTTTGAAAAACCAGAAGCAAGAGCTGCAGCTGTAGATAGTTTTGTAAATAAAACATGGGAAAAAAAGATAAATTCAATACCTGCATCAACAGATAATTCTGCACAAGGGGACTTAGATATACCAGCATTTTTACGTAAAAACAAAAATAAAAATATGTAATTAAAAAGGAGTTATAGCTCCTTTTAATTTTTTTCTAAGGGAAAATAATCATAAAAATTTTTAAATTCATATCCTTCACTTCTAAGATAATCAATAGAGGCTTTTAAAACAGCAGAACTATTACTAACATCCATTGTATCATGCATAAGAACAATAAGAGTTCCTTTATTTTTAGAAGTCTTTTTTAGATTATTTAATAATTGTTCACTAGAATATTTCTTTTCAGAATCCTTATTTAAACAATTCCAGTCAATGTAAGAATAGTTAATAGAATCTAATAATTTTACAACTTGTTTTTTTCTTGATTTATAACTTGGAGACATATAGCCATTTGGAAAACGGAAAAGATGTGATGAATAATTATCTATACCAATAGCTTTACCAATTTCAGAATCAGTAGAAATGATTTCATTCAAAAAATCATCATTACTTTTATATAATTTTGAGTTATCATGATTATATCCATGATTGGCAATATAATGTCCTTCATAAAATTCACGTTTAACAATTTCAGGATGTTTTTGCACGTATTTTCCAATTACAAAAAATGTTGCTTTTACATTTTCTTCTTTTAAAACATCAAGTATTTTTGGAGTAGCTTTGATAGTAGGTCCATCATCAAATGTAAGATAAGCAATCTTATCATCATTTTTTATAATATCACGTGAAAAAGAAGGCTTTGTATCTAAAAAAATCAAATAAAAACAAAAAATAAACAATATAACAATAATAAGTAATAAATATATAATATTAGCTTTTTTTAAAATAACAATTTTCATAAAATCTCCTAATCATATATATGCAATAAATAATAAAATAATTTATAATTTTTTTAACAAGAATAGACAATATATTTTTTGAATAAGTTATAAAATGTAAGCAAGAAATAAGGTGATTAAAATAGTAGTATATATTGATATTATATTTTTAGAAAATTTAATAATGAATTCAATTATCTTATATGCATCTTCAATAATCTTAAAGATAAAGCCTAAGATATTAAGAATACTATTATCAAGTACGCTGGGGAGTATATATTCAATAATAATTTATATTACTAAAATAAAATTATATAATTTAGCAATATCAAAAATTTTATTATCAGTAATAATGGTTTATATAGCTTTTGATGCACAAAACATAAAAAAATTGTGGAAACAAATACTAATTTTTTATTTGACATCATTTATATTTGGAGGAGTTGCATTATATTTAATATATTTTATAAAACCACAACAAATTAATAATATGGTAAAAACAATATTTTTAGGAGGAATAGTTGGAATTGCATTAATAAAAATAGCATTTAGATTAATAAAGACAAAACTAACTGCAAATGATATGTATTGCAATATAAAAGTAAAATTGAAAAATAAAAGCATACAGACGAAAGCAATGATAGATACAGGAAATCTTGTAAAAGAACCAATAACAAATGCGCCAGTAATAATAGTTGAGAGAAATTCTTTATATGAAATTATTCCAAAAGAAATATTAAACAATCTAGATAATATAATAAATGGTAATTTAAACAATATACCAGAAGAAATGCAAAATGAATACATAGCAAAATTGAAATGGATACCATTTAAATCTTTAGGTAGAGAAAATGGAATAATATTAGGAATAAAAGTAGATGAAGTAGAAATAGCAAAAGAAGAAGAAAAGAAAAAATTTGAAAATTCAATAATAGGAATATATGATAAATCTTTAACAAAAAGAGGGGAATATTGTGCATTAGTAGGAATTGAAATGCTATAAATATTGTAGGAAATAATCGCAAAACATCGATTATTTCTTTTTTTCTACAATAAGAAAAGACAGTATTTGCATAAAGAAAGATGTACAATTTAACAATAGAGGTGATTAAATGAATTTGATAGAATTAATAAAAAACAGGATAAATAATCTTTGTGCTAAATACATACAAGGTGAAAATGAAGAAGATATACTACCAATATTTTATATAGCTGGAAGTCAAACTTTGCCACCACCATTAAATGCTACAGAGGAAGAAGAAACAATAAAGAAATTAGATACGGATGAAAAAGATGAAGCAAGAAAAACATTAGTAGAAAGAAATTTAAGATTAGTTGTATATATAGCTAAAAAATTTGAAAATACAGGAATTGGAATAGAGGACCTTATATCAATAGGAACAATAGGGTTGATGAAAAGTGTTAATACATTTAATTCAGATAAAAAAATAAAATTAGCAACATATGCATCTAGATGTATAGAAAATGAAATATTAATGTATTTAAGAAGAAACAATAAAATTAAAACTGAAGTTTCAATTGATGAACCACTAAATAAAGATAGTGATGGAAATGAACTATTACTATCAGATATATTAGGAACAGATCCAGATATAACATATAGAAGATTGGAAGATGAAGTGGATATGAAATTATTAAAAGAAGCAATAAAAAAATTAAATGATAGAGAAAAGAATATAATGGAAATGAGATTTGGATTCATCAGTGGTAAAGAGAAAACTCAAAAAGAAGTTGCAGATGAATTAGGAATATCACAGAGTTATATTTCAAGATTGGAAAAAAAGATAATAAATAAGATGAAAAAAGAAATATCAAGTAAAATTGGGTAAGAAGATCTGGATTATTGAAGTCTTTGACGAAAAGTGTTATAATAATTAAGTCAAAGGAGAGAAAAAAATGTATAAAGAATTTGGAATAAAAGAAAATGTATTAAATTTATCAAAAGAAGTAGAAAAAGAGTTAAAGCCTATATTTGAAAATATAGACAAAATAAAAGAATTAAATAGTTTAAAAGTACTAAATGCCTTTCAAAAATGCGGACTTGAGGAAAGACATTTACATTCATCAACAGGATATGGAATAGATGAAAGTGGAAGAAATAAAATAGAAGAAATATATTCTGAAATTTTTAAAACAGAAGATGCATTAGTAAGAGCTCAGCTAATATCAGGAACTCATGCATTAGCAGTAACTTTATTTGGAATATTAAGACCAGGAGATACAATGTTAAGTATTAGTGGAGCACCATATGACACACTTCAAACAATAATTGGGGTGAGTAAAGAAAAAAGTAAAAGCTCATTAAAAGAGTTTGGAATAAATTATGAACAAATAGAATTAGTAAATAATGAATTTGATACAGAAAAAATATTGAATAGAATAGAAAAAAATGATATAAAATTAATAGAAATACAGAGATCAAGAGGATATTCAACAAGAAAAAGTATAACAATAGAGAAAATAGAAAATATTATTAAAAACATAAGAAAAGTAAATAAAAATGTAATTATTATGGTAGATAATTGCTATGGAGAATTTGTTGAAGAAAAAGAACCATCAGAAGTTGGAGCAGATATTATTGTAGGTTCTCTTATGAAAAATCTTGGAGCAGGAATAGCTACTAGTGGAGCATATATAGCAGGAAAAAAAGAACTTATAGAATTATGTGCAGAAAGGCTAACCGCACCAGGAGTAGGAAAAGAAATAGGACCATCATTAAATCAAAATACGGCATTTATAAAAGGTTTATTCTTTGCGCCATCAGTTGTTGCAAGTAGTGTAAAAACAGCAGTATTTGCTAGTAGAATTTTAGAAAGACTTGGATATAAAGTAGAACCAATATACAATGAAAAAAGGACAGATATAGTTCAAACCATAGAACTTGGTTCTGAAGAAAAGTTAGTAAAATTTTGTCAAGGAATACAAATGGGGTCTCCAATAGATTCAAATGTAATTCCAGAACCAAGCAGTATGGCTGGATATGATGATAAAGTAATAATGGCAGCAGGTACATTTACAGAAGGATCAACAATAGAATTAAGTTGTGATGGACCAATAAGAAAACCATATATTGCATATATGCAGGGGGGGCTAACATATGAATACGGAAAATTAGGAATTCTAAAAGCAATTTCTAAAATAAATTAGTAAAAAACCTTGTATAAAGGGAAAAAATGTGATATAAATTAATCAGTAAAAATGCTGGAGGGAAAAAATGGAAGAAAATTATGAATATGAGAAAAAGACTATATTAATAGTAGATGATGAACAAAAAATTGTAGACCTATTAGTACATAATTTAAAAAGAGAAGGATATAACACGATTGAGGCAAATGATGGAGTTACAGCAGTTGAAATAGCTAAAGAAGAGAGACCAGACTTAATATTATTAGATATAATGTTGCCAAGATTAGATGGACTTTCAGTATGCAAAAAAATAAAAAATATATATAATGTACCAATATTGATGGTAACAGCTAAAGATGATGAATTAGACAAAATAGTTGGGCTAGAATTAGGAGCTGATGATTATATCACAAAGCCATTTAGTGTTAGAGAAGTAGTTGCAAGAGTTAAAGCAAACTTAAGAAAAGTAGAAGCACATTTAGAAGCTGCAAATACTGCAAAAAAAGAAGAGGAAAGTAAAACAGAAAAGAAAAATACAATAATAGAAATAGGATCATTAGCATTAGATTTAGAAAAATATGAAGTACATATAGATGGAAAAGTAATAAATTTAACACTAAGAGAATTTGAAGTATTAAAGTTCTTGGCAAGTCAGCCAGGTCAGGTTGTTACAAGAGAAGCTCTACTTGAAAGAGTATGGGGATATGAATATTATGGAGATATAAGAACAGTAGATGTAACAGTAAGAAGAATTAGAGAAAGAATAGAAAAAGACACATCAAATCCTCAAATACTAATAACGAAAAGAGGAGTAGGGTATTATATTCCAAACAAATAAAACAACAAAAGCGAGCTTATATAAGTTCGCTTTAATAGGATGAATAATATGTTAAAAGGAGAAAATAAATGGAGCTTAATATAGTATTAGTAGAACCAGAGATTCCACAGAATACAGGAAATATAGCAAGAACTTGTGCAGCAATAGGAGCAAAACTACATCTAGTATATCCATTAGGATTTAGTGTTGCTGAAAGAAGTGTAAAAAGAGCTGGATTAGACTATTGGGATAAACTTGATATAGAAGAACATGATTCATTTGATAAATTCTTAAACAAATACCAACCCGAAAAAAACAATATGTTTTTTGTAAGTACCAAAGGAAAACAAGTATATTCAGATGTTAAGTATTCAGAAATGCAAGAAGTATTTTTACTATTTGGAAAAGAAACAAAAGGATTACCTGAACATATATTGAAAAAATATATTGATAAAACAATAAGAATTCCTATGAGACCTACATTAAGATCGTTAAACTTAGCGAATTCAGTAGCAATTGTTGCATATGAAGTGTTTAAGCAAAAACAATTTGATGGATTACAGGAAATAAGTAATTACTTTGATTAATAGGGCTTTTAAAGCTCTATTTTTTCATGAATTAAAATATAAGTGTCGAAGTTTGTCGATGAAAAGTTTGACAAAATTGAATAAAACAATTGACAAACGATAAAAAACAAATTATACTAAATTTATATTATATAATTCAAAAAACAATTTTTTCAAACAATTAGGTTCAAAAGATTTTATCTAAATTAATACAAATCTACAAAAAATAAAATAAAGGAGGAATTTTTATAGAAAGCAACGAACTAAAAGAAATACTAAAGAATGAAGAAAAAGAAAAACTAAAGGAAATATTGAGTGATATATTAAAACTAAATATAAAGGATATTAAATATGACAAAGATGTTCAGTTAAATGATATATCTGAATATGAATTTAAACTTATAAAAGTTAAAATAACATTAGAAACTGAAGAAGAAGTAGAAATGTATTTAAAAATGGTAAATAGTGTGAGAATAAAAGAGTCAATATTTTGCTATTGGTGTGCAATATACGAAGAAGAAATGACAAAGATAAATATAGAAGAGCAACAAGAAATTGCTTTAAATAAAGTTCTAATAACAGAGCTTAATAAAAAGAAATATTATCAAAGTGTATTCTTAGAAATCGAAAATAATAGAAGACAAATATTAGAAACAGGAACAGAAATAGATTTTTTAAATATAATTTCATATATAAAAGAAAAGCAAAATAAGAAAAATAAATATGAAAAATTATTAAAATATTTTAAAGAAGATAGTAATGAAGTATTATTAGTAGGTTTAAAAATCAAAAAACAAAATAGAGAATAGTACAAAAAATGTTGATTTTTGCAAAAAAATTCATTATAATAATTTTTGAGGAGGTATTACAATGGAATATAGATATATACCAGAAGGGGTTTGCTCTGCAGAAATGATATTTGAAATAGAAAATGGTATAATAAAAAAATTAAAAATAATTGGAGGTTGCCCAGGAAACACTGTAGGTGTTTCAAGATTAGTTGAAAATAAAACAGTAGATGAGGTAATAGAACTTCTAAAAGGTATACCATGTGGAGGAAGAGGAACATCTTGTCCAGACCAAGTAGCAAAAGCACTTGAAGAATATAAGAAAAAGATGCACTAATCAAAGTGCACCTTTACTTATCTAATTAATATAAATTATCAACAGAAGTATTTAAATTTTCAGAATCTTTATTTCCAGACTCTATACCCATATAAGGTAGAATTTCTTCAAACATTTTTTGAGCAGTAGGTGCAGCAATTTGTCCACCATTATGAAGACTGCCTTCAGGGCTATCTAATATTACTAGCAAAACAATTTTAGTATTTTCAACAGGTGAAATTCCTAAGAAAGATGCTACATATCCAGCTTTTGAATCACTAATTGGTTCAGAAGTTCCAGTTTTTCCACCAATAGAATATCCAGAAACTTTGGCTCTTCCACCAGTTCCTTTAGTAACAACAGATTCCATCATAGAAGCAACTTTATCAGCAGTTTCTTTTGAAACAACTTGTCTAACTACTTCTGTAGAAAAAGTAGTTACTTCTCCAGTATCAGTATTTGTTATTTTATCAATTATTTGAGGTTTAAGTAACACTCCATCATTAGCAATTGCAGAAGCAGCAGTAATCATTTGCAAAGGAGTGATAGTAAAACGTTGACCAAAAGACATTATGGCAAGTTCAATTGGTTTGATTTTATCTTGACTATAAAAAATTCCACTATCAGGTTCACCAGAAAGAGATATATCAGTCTTATTAAAGAATCCAAATGCATCATAATATTTATAAGTAAGGTCTTTACCGATTTTTAAACCTAATTGCATAAATGAAGGGTTACAAGAATTCATTAATGCATGTCTTAAATCTTGATAACCATGAGAACCGTCTTTTTTCCAACAATTTACAGGCTTAGATTCACCTTCGAAATACATTGAACCTGTACAATTAAAAGTATTAGGAATATCAGTATCTGTAATATTTTCTTCTAATGCTATTGAAGAGGTAATTATTTTAAATACAGAACCAGGTTCATATAAATTAGTAACAGCTTTAGGTTTCCACATATTATATTTAGCATCGCTTTTTTCTTTATCTGATAAAGAATTCCATATTTTTTCTAGAGAACTATTTAAACTATTATAATTATTACAATCATAATTTGGATAATCTGCCATTGCTAGAATTTTTCCTGTAGAGGGGTCCATAGCAATAGTTATACCACTTTTACATTTATATTCATCAACAGCTTCTGCAAGATGCCTTTCTACAATACTTTGAATATTAACATCAATTGTTAAATTGATATCATAACCATTTTCAGCAGCAATGTAAGTTTCTTCTGAATTTACAATTTGAGATTGACTAGCATCTTTTAAACTAACTGATTTTCCAGAAGTACCTCTTAAAAGACTATCACAAGAAGATTCTATTCCAGCTAATCCTTGATTATCAGAACCTACGAAACCGATTACAGTGGAAGCTAAAGTATTACGAGGATAGTAGCGGCTTGTAGAATCTTCAAAACTAACACCAGTTTTTAGCTTTTTCTTTTCTTTAGTACTTTTCCAATCTGTCAATGCAGTTACTTTTTCTTGAACAACATCAGAAGCTAACAAGAAACGGCTTGTTGAAGAATTTAGCTTAGAAATTAATTCTGTAGAGTCTATTTCTAAAATATCAGCTATTTCTTTTGCAAGAGTTTCCTTATTTTCTGAATCGATTTCAGATGGATTAAGATAAACTTTATCTGTATCATAGCTTAGAGCTAAAGCTTCTCCATTAGTATCATAAATGTTTCCTCTTTTAGCTGTCAATGTTTCAGTTAATGTTTGTTGAGAAGTAGCAAGGCTTTGTAATTTATCTCCATCTATAAATTTTAAATAAGCAATCCTAAATATTAAAGCAATAATAAGAAGTAGTATAACAATAAAAATTACTTTTATTTTTACTGTTGATAAGTTATTAGGAACATTAATATCACTTTTTGATTTTCTTGATTTATTATATTTTTTATTACTCATAAATTTCACCATTCTTTTGTTAAAATTTTAATTAATTTTATAATAAATTACAAAAAAAATCAATATTAAGAGGAAAGAAAGGAGAAGAATGTTATCAAAAATAAAATCAATGGCCTTAAATGGGCTAGAAGGCTATTTAGTAGAAATACAAACAGATATAAGTAATGGTATACCTGAATTTGAAATTGTAGGATTACCAGATGCTAGTGTAAAAGAAGCCAAAAAAAGAGTTGCCACAGCAATAAAAAATTCACAAATAGAATTTCCTAGTAAAAAAATATTAATAAATTTAGCACCTGCAAATTTAAGAAAAGGAGGAAGTAGTTTTGATTTATCTATGGCAATTGGAATATTAATTGCAATGGGAAAAATAGCATTACAAAATATAAAAAATCTAGAAAACACTATTTTTTTAGGAGAACTTTCTCTTGACGGTAAAATTAATAGAATAAATGGAATTCTACCAATGTGTATGGAAGCAAAATCTTTAGGAATAAAAAGAGTAATATTATCTAAGTATAATGCAAATGAAGCAGCAATAATAGAAGAAATAGATATTGTTGCAGTATCGAATTTACAAGAATTAATTGAATATTTAAATGGTAAAAAAATTATAGAAAAAACTATATCTAATAGTAAACTTGCAAATGAAAAATATATGATGGATTTTTCTGAAGTAAAAGGACAAGAATATGTAAAAAGAGCACTAGAAATTGCGGCAGCAGGAAATCATAATTGTCTTTTAATAGGTCCACCAGGATCAGGAAAAACTATGCTTGTCAAAAGACTAAATACAATTATGCCAGATTTAACATTAGATGAAGCAATAGAAATTACTAAAATACATAGTATAGCAGGAGAACTAAAAAATGATGGAATTATAACAATAAGACCATTTAGAATGCCACATCATTCTGTAACAATAAATACAATAATAGGAGGAGGGAGAAATCCTAAACCTGGGGAAATTAGTTTGGCTCATAAAGGAATACTATTTTTTGATGAAATGCCAGAATTTAATAAAAGTATTTTGGAATCTTTAAGAGAACCATTAGAAAATAAAGAAATTTTTATAAACAGATTAAATGGTAATTATAAATTTCCATGTGATTTTATATTTATAGCAAGCATGAATCCATGTCCATGTGGAAATTATGGTGATACTATAAAAGAATGCAAATGTACAACAACAGAAATACGCAGATATGTGAATAAAATAAGTGAACCATTATTAGATAGAATAGATATTCATATTAATGTAAGAAGGGCAGAATATGAGAAAATCAACTCAAAATTAAAATCTGAAAGTTCCGCAAAAATAAAAGAAAGAGTAAATATTGCAAAAAATATACAAAGAAATAGATATAAGAAATATTTTATAAGCTCAAATTCTGAGTTATCGCCAGCGTTAATTGAAAAGTTTTGTAATATAGATGAAAAAGGTGAAAGGCTTTTAAAAAGTGCTTTTGTAAAACTAAAATTAAGTGCAAGAGCGTATCAAACAGTGTTGAAAATTGCAAGAACAATTGCAGATTTAGAAATGAAAGAAAATATAGAATATACGCATATTGCAGAAGCAATACAATATAGGAGTTTAGATGGAAAATTTAATAATAGAATATAGCAGCAGACATTATCCACCCAATTTAAGAAAAATAGATAAACCTCCAAAGAGGTTATATATACAAGGAAATTTAGAAATATTAGAAAATCATGGAATTGCAGTTGTAGGCTCAAGAACTAACACACAATATGGTGAGAAAATGTGTAAAATATTTACAAAAGAACTTGTAAAATATGATTTTAATATTATAAGTGGATTGGCCAAAGGAATAGATACAATTGCACATACAACTGCAATAAAAAATGGAGGAAAAACAATAGCAGTACTTCCATGTGGAATAAAAAATATATATCCAAAGGAAAATATTTCATTAGCAAAATCTATATTAGAAAATGGAGGATTATTAGTAAGCGAATATGAAAATAATGAAAAAGCTGATTCAAATAAATTTCGAGAAAGAAATAGAATTGTTGCAGGACTTGGAATTGGAACATTAGTAATAGAAGCTGGAGAAAAAAGTGGAACAAATATTACTGCAAGACATACAATTTTACAACAAAAAACACTATTTGCAATACCAAGCAGTCTAGAAAATAAAAAAGGAATAACAGCTAATAATTTAATAAAAAAAGGAGCAAATCTGGTTACAAAAATTGAGGACATATTAAATAAATATCCAGAAATTAATTTCAAGGTAAAAGATATAGATGAAAAAGATATATACATTGATATTCCAAAAGATTTAATAGAAATATATAAAACTATAAATGATGAACCTAAAACAATAGATGAAATCATAATTAAAACTGGATTATCAGTAAATGAAGTGAGTTCTAAAATAACATTATTAGAAATTGAAGAAAAAATAATACAACTTTCAAATGGAAAATATGTAAGAAAGAATGATGAGTAATGAAAAAGAATAAGAGACAATTTGGAAAAGAAGGAGAAGAAATTGCTGAAAAATATTTGAAAAAACAAAGATATAAAATTATATGTAAAAATTTTTATACTAGAAAAGGTGAAATCGACATAATTGCTAAAAAAGAAAAATTAATAGTTTTTATAGAAGTAAAAACAAGAACTAATTTTAAATATGGAACACCTGCAATGGCTGTAAATAGTACCAAGATTAGGCATATGAAAACAGCTGCAAAAATTTTTTTGATGTTAAATAAATTTACAAAATGTTCAATAAGGTTTGATGTAATAGAAATTTATAAGACAGAAAATGACTACAAAATAAATCATATACAGCAAATAATATAAAAGCTTGAAAAAATAGGAAAAACAAAGTATAATATATTGGAATAAAAAAGAAAGGTTATCAATATGAACAATATATTAGAAGAAACAAAACTTATAATGAAAAAATATAATATAAAAGCAAATAAAGACTTAGGACAAAACTTTTTAATAAGTAACGAAGTTGTAGAAAATATAATTAATTGTAGCCAAATAGAAGATGATGACATGATAATAGAGATAGGACCAGGTTTAGGAGTATTAACAAAATATCTATTGCAAAAGGCTAAAAAAGTAATATGTATAGAATTAGACTATAAAATGATAAGAATATTAAAAGATAGATTTGAAAGTCAGACAAATCTAGAAATAATCAATGGGGATGTTCTAAAGGTTAATCTGAAAGAAATAATAGACAATAATAAAAAAGAACTTGGAATAAAAAAAGTAAAAGTAGTAGCTAATTTGCCTTATTATATAACAACACCAATAATAATGAAACTATTAGAAGAAAAGTTAGATATAGATAGTATAACTGTAATGATTCAAAAAGAAGTTGCTGATAGATTAATAGAAACTCCTGGTGGAAAAAATACAGGAGCAATAACATATACAGTATATTATTATTGTAAGTCAGAAAAAATAATGGAAGTACCTAATAATTCATTCATACCTGAACCAGAAGTAACATCTGAAGTAATAAGAATGAATTTAAGAAAAAAGCCAGCAGTTGATATTGAAAATGCCAAAGTAATGTTCATGATAATAAAAAGTGCTTTTATGCAAAGAAGAAAAACACTTTTAAATGCATTAACAAATACAAAAGTATTTATTAACAAAAATGAAGGAATGGAAATATTGAAAAAACTAAATCTAGATGAAAATATTAGAGCGGAAAACTTAACATTACAGGATTTTGCCAATATTGCAAATGAAATAATAAAATAAGGAGAGAAAAACAATGAAAATTGTATTTATGGGAACCCCCGATTTTGCAAAAGACTCATTAGAAGCAATTTATAATGCAGGACATACAATCTTAGGAGTTGTAACAAATCCCGATAAGCCGAAAGGAAGAGGAATGCAAATGATTGCATCTCCTGTAAAAGAATATGCATTAGAAAAAAATCTTATGATATATCAACCTGAAAAAATAAAAAATAATATTGAATTTATTGAAAATATAAAACAGCTAAATCCTGATGTTATATGTGTAGTGGCATATGGAAAAATATTACCTGAAGAAATATTAAAAATTCCTAAAAAAGGATGTATAAATGTACATGGCTCATTACTACCACAATATAGAGGAGCTGCGCCAATACAATGGGCTGTATTAAATGGAGATAAAACTACAGGAATAACAACAATGTATATGGACGTAGGAATGGATACAGGAGATATGATATTAAGAAAAGAGGTTCAAATAGGAAATGATGAAACAACAGGAGAACTATGGGAAAGGCTCTCAAAAATAGGTGCAGAATTATTAGTAGAAACATTAGAAAAGATAGAAAATGGAAGTGCACCAAGAATACCGCAGGGAAATGATTTTTCAATAGCTCCAATGTTAAATAAAGAAATATCAAAAATAAAATGGAATGAAAAAAATTCAGAACAAGTAAAAAATCTAGTAAGAGGACTTAATCCAATATTAGGAACATATTCTTATATGAATGGTAAGAAAATAAAATTTTGGAAAGTAGAATCATTATCAGATGATGAAAAAAGTGTTGATAAAATTCCTGGAACAGTAGTAAAATCGGACAGTAAAGATGGACTATATATAAAATGCAAGAATGGAATAGTAAAAGTAATTGAAATTCAAGGAGAAAATGCAAAGAAAATGAATATTAAAGATTTCTTAAGAGGAAATAAAATAGAAGAAGGAAGCAAATTTGAATAAAAAAAGACAATAATGAACATAATGTATCTGAAAGAGAGGTGCGATTATGAAAGAAAATATAAAAAAACTAAATGAGCTTCTAAGTAATTTAGAGGTATATAATGTAAAATTACAAAATTATCACTGGAATGTTACTGGAAAAGGTTTCTTTACAACACATGAGAAACTAGAAGAATATTATGAAGAGGCAAGAACACAAATTGACGAAATAGCAGAACATATACTAGCAATGGGATATCAACCATTAGGCACAATGAAAAGCTTTTTAGAAAGTTCAGAAATAAAAGAAGCTCAAAATGATAAAATAAAAACACTTGATATAGTAGAAAAAGTAAAAGAAGATATAGAAATTTTAATGAAAAAAGTAATACAAATAAAACAAAATGCAGAAAAAGATTTAGATTATGGAACATCAAGCCTTATGGATGAATATATAAAATCATATGCAAAAAAATTATGGATGCTAAAAGAATGTGAAAAATAATTCAAAAGATATTGAAAAAAACATAGAAATATGTTATACCTAAAGAAGATAGATTAAAAAAAAACCGAATTTTTCGGAATAATATTTTTTAATCTATTTTTTTTATTTTAGGAGGTAGTAGAATGAACACAAAATACGTATTTGTAACAGGTGGAGTTGTTTCAGGTTTAGGAAAGGGAATAACAGCAGCATCAATAGGAAGATTATTAAAAAATAGAGGATATAAAGTAACAATACAAAAATTTGACCCATATATAAATGTAGATCCAGGGACTATGAGTCCGTATGAACATGGAGAAGTATTTGTAACAGATGATGGAGCTGAAACGGATTTAGATTTAGGACATTATGAGAGATTTATTGATGAAAATTTAACTAAAAACTCTAGTGTTACTATGGGAAAAATATATTCAAGTGTAATAGAAAAAGAAAGAAGAGGAGATTATCTTGGAAAAACAGTTCAAGTAATTCCACATATAACGAATGAAATAAAAGAAAAAATATATAGTTTTGAAAATACTAATATAGATATAGTAATAACTGAAATTGGAGGAACAGTTGGAGACATAGAAGGGCTTTCAATAATAGAAGCAATAAGACAAATTGGACTTGAAAAAAATCCAGAGGATGTTATATATGTTCATGTAACATTATTGCCATATATTTTGGGCTCAAATGAAATAAAATCAAAACCAACTCAACATTCTGTAAAAGAACTACAAAGTCATGGAATAATGCCTAATATATTGGTTTGTAGAACAGAAAGAGACATACCAGATAATATAAGAGAAAAATTAGCTTTATTCTGCAATGTAAGAAAAACAAGTGTAATCCAAAATAAAACAGCAGATAATTTATATGCTGTACCACTTATGTTAGAAGAAGAAGGGCTTGCAAGAGAAATATGTAATCATTTAAGATTAGACAAATATGTACCAGATAATAGCAATTGGAAAGAAATGATTGATAATGTAAAAAAAATAGGAAATGAAGAAGTAACAATAGCAATAGTTGGTAAATACGTAAAATTAGAAGATTCATATTTATCTGTAATAGAAAGTCTTCACCATGCAGGATTTAAAAATCAAGTTAAAGTAGATATAAAACTAATCGATAGTGAGAATATAAATAAAGAAAATGCAAAAGAAAAATTGAAGAATATACAAGGAATAATTGTACCTGGAGGATTCGGAAAAAGAGGAATTGAAGGGATGATAGAAACAATAGAATATGCAAGAGAAAACAAAATTCCTTTTCTAGGAATATGTTTAGGAATGCAAATGTCAGTTATCGAATTTGCAAGGAATGTTTTAAAATTAAAAGATGCAAATTCAGAAGAATTTGATGAAAAAACTAAAAATCCTGTAATCCATATAATGAAAGAGCAAATAGGAATAGACAAAAAAGGTGGAACCATGAGACTTGGGGCATATCCATGTATATTAAAAGAAAAAAGTTTAGCAAAAGAATTATATGACAAAGAAAAGATATCAGAAAGGCATAGACATAGATATGAATATAATAATGAATATAGAGAAAGATTAGAAGAAGCTGGATTAATATGCTCAGGAATATCACCAGATGGAAAACTAGTAGAAATAGTTGAATTACAAAATCATCCATACTTTATAGCAAGTCAGTTTCATCCTGAATTAAAATCAAGACCTAATAATCCTGCACCATTATTTTTAGGATTAGTAGAAGCAGCAAAAAAAATAAAATTTTAGTTCTTATTTACATAGAAATGAATAAAATAAAGATGAATGTGAACTTTATGTGAAAAATAAATAAAAGTATTGACATTATGAAAAAATGGGTATATATTATTAGCAGTCAACAAATAAGACTGCTAATAATATTGAGGAGGTAATAAAAATGATAAAACCATTATCAGACAGAGTATTAGTAAAAATGAAAGAAAGTGAAGAAACAACTAAAAGTGGAATAATACTTGCAAGTACAGCAAAAGAAAAACCACAAACTGCAGAAGTAATAGAAGTAGGTCCAGGAAAAACTATAAATGGAAAAATAGAAGAAATGTCAGTAAAAAAAGGAGATACTGTTATTGTAAGTAAATATTCAGGAACAGAAGTAAAATATGAAGGCGAAGAATATGTTATTTTAAGAGAAGAAGACATATTAGCTGTTATTGAATAGAAAGGAAGGATGAATTATGTCAAAACAAATAAGATTTGGAGAAGACGCAAGAAAATCATTGTTAGAAGGTGTTAATAAATTAGCAGATACTGTAAAGGTAACATTAGGCCCAAAAGGAAGAAATGTAGTGCTAGATAAAAGCTTTGGCTCACCATTAATAACAAATGATGGAGTAACTATTGCAAAAGAAATTGAATTAGAAGATAAATTTGAAAATATGGGGGCTAGATTAGTAAAAGAAGTATCAACAAAAACAAATGATATTGCAGGAGATGGAACTACAACAGCAACCGTATTAGCTCAAGCGATGATAAAAGAAGGAGTGAAAAATGTTGCTGCAGGAGCGGATCCTATGGCAATAAAAAGAGGAATGGAAAAAGCAACAAAAGTTGCTGTAGATGAGTTAAAAGAAATAACATCACCTGTAAATGGAAAAGAAGATATAGCAAGAGTTGCAAGCATATCAGCAAATAATCAGGAAGTTGGAAATTTAATTGCTGATGCAATGGAAAGAGTATCAAAAGACGGAGTAATAACAATTGAAGAATCAAAAACATCACATACTGAATTAAATGTGGTAGAAGGAATGCAATTTGACAAAGGATTTATTTCACCATATATGGTTACAGATACAGAAAAAATGGAGGCTGTTTTAGATAATCCATATATATTAATTACAGATAGAAAAATAAGTAATATACAAGAAATACTACCATTATTAGAAAATTTAATGCAATCATCAGGAAAATTAGTGATTATTTGTGATGACATCGAAAGTGAAGCATTATCAACTCTAATATTAAATAAATTAAGAGGAGTTCTAAATGTAGTTGCAGTAAAAGCTCCAGGATTTGGAGACAAGAGGAAAGCAATGTTAGAAGATATGGCAATTCTAACAGGAGGAGAAGTAATTTCTCAAGACTTAGGAATGGAACTTAAAGACACAAAAATTGAACAATTAGGTAGAGCAAAACAAATAAAAGTCCAAAAAGAAAATACAATAATTGTTGATGGAGCTGGAAACAAAGAGGCAATAGCTTCAAGAGTAAGACAAATAAAAACACAAATAGAAGAAACAAAGAGTGAATTTGACAAAGAAAACTTACAAGAAAGATTAGCAAAAATTGCAGGAGGAGTAGCCGTAATTGGTGTAGGTGCTGCAACAGAAGTTGAAATGAAAGACAAAAAATTAAGAATAGAAGATGCATTATCAGCAACAAAAGCAGCAGTAGAAGAAGGAATTGTTGCAGGTGGAGGAACAGCATATGTAAATATTATTCCAGCTGTAGAAAAAACTGCAAAAATATTAATTGGAGGAGAAAAACTAGGAGCAGAAATTGTTCTAAGAGCATTAGAAGAACCTGTAAAACAAATAGCTAGAAATGCAGGATTAGAACCTGCGGTAATATTAGAAAATGTAAAAAAATCAGCAGAAGGATTTGGATTTGACGCAGAAAAAGAACAATATGTAGATATGAAAAAAGCAGGAATAGTTGATCCAACAAAGGTAACAAGAAGTGCATTACAAAATGCTGTATCTGTAGCTTCAATGGTATTAACAACAGAAAGCTTAGTTGCAGATGCACCAGAACCAAAAGGTTGTGGATGTGGAAATAACCATGAAATGGATTCAGGAATGGGTGGAATGTATTAAATAGATAAAGAGTAGGATAAAAAATCCTACTCTTTGCGTGTTATTAAATACAAAATGAAATTAACTCAGCTCTAAGAGCTAAAGCTTCATCAACAAGTACTACCTGATTTAAAAGTTCTTGTTGAAACTGCAACATGCCGTTTAAGTCCAGGCTAACAAAAGTTCTAAGGTCAATGCTAACCCTAAGAGTTGACTTGGAAACTGAACCAGAAACCTTAGAAATAGTATCTAAATAAGCCATTAAAGAGTCATAGTCTGACTCTTTCATCCATTTGTCAACCTGCTTAAATGGAATAGCAGCTAAAATGCCCTGTTGAGTAAACTTTTTTGCCCAACTTAAAAACCGAAGATTCCAGTCATTTTCTTTTAACATTTCTTCACTTAATAACATAATACAGTCTCCTCCTTTATAGATATAAAAGAAAAATAAATTATAATAATATCTTGATTATATAGTATATTATGTCAAAAGTCAAATTATGCATATAAAAAACTATATATATAAAATTTTGCATAGTATGTATACATAAATTGTAAAAAATAATAAAAAGTGATATAATATAAATTACAATATATATTTGGAGGTAAAAAAATGAATGCAGTGAAGAAGGATCAGAAGGAATTGTGGGAACTCCCTGGTTGGGAGAAGAACAAAATTGAAACCTCTGCAATGTCATTTGCAGAGGTATGGGACAATTTAAGACTTGGATTAAGAGCCTGGATACAAAAAGATGAGTTTGGAGAAATCCAAATCATGTCACTGAAAATCATTTGAATCCTAAAATAGAGCACCAAATGGTGCTCTGTTTTTATCAAAAACATTAAAAAAACTTGATTTTACTATAGAAATGCAGTATAATCATATACGAATTTATAGAAAAGGGAGATCAACTATGAAAGCAATAGAAATAAGAAATAAATACTTAAATTTTTTTAAAAAGCATGGACATGCAATAATTCCATCAGCACCAATAATACCAGAAAATGATCCATCTGTATTATTTACAACAGCAGGAATGCAACCATTAGTACCTTATTTATTAGGGGAAAAACATCCTGCAGGAACAAGACTTACAGACTATCAGAAATGTGTAAGAACAAATGATATAGATGAAGTTGGAGATAATAGACATCTAACATATTTTGAAATGCTTGGAAATTGGTCATTAGGGGATTACTTCAAAGAAGAATCTATACAAATGAGTTATGACTTTTTGACACAAGAGCTAGGAATACCGGCAGAAAAAATATCAGTAACATGTTTTGCAGGTGATGAAGATTGCCCTAGAGATACAGTTACTGCCGAATGCTGGAAAAAAGCAGGAATTCCTGAAGAAAGAATATACTATTTTGGAAAAGATGATAACTGGTGGATAGCTGGAGAAGAAGGACCATGTGGACCAGACACAGAAATGTTCTATGATACAGGAAAACCAAAATGTTCAGATAAATGTGATCCATCATGTGGATGTGGTAAATATGTAGAAATATGGAATAATGTATTTATGGAATTCTTGAAAAAAGATGGGAAATATACAAAACTATCACAACATAATGTAGATACAGGACTTGGATTAGAAAGAATGGCAATGTTACTACAAGGAAAAGAAACACCATTTGAAACTGAATTATTTGCACCAATAATGGACAAACTAGAAGAATTACAAAAAGTTGACAATATAGCAAGTAGAAGAATTGTAGCAGAGCATTTACGTTCAAGCATGATGATAATATGTGATGGAGGAAGACCAAGTAATGTAGATAGAGGATATATCTTGAGAAGACTTATTCGTAGAATGGTAAGACATATGAATAAACTACAAATAGCTTTGGATGAATTATCAACATTAATATATATAAATGTTGATAACTTAAAAGAAATGTATCCTGCATTAGAAAAAAATAAAGATATAATAAAATCAGTAATATTAGAGGAAAAAGATAAATTTGTAAAAACACTTGAAAAAGGAGAGAAAGAATTTTCAAAAGAAATAGAAGAAGTAAAATTAAAAGGAAATGATACAGTACCAGGAAAAATGGTATTTAGACTATATGATACATATGGTTTTCCACCAGAAGTAACTGAAGAATTAGCTGCAGAAAATGGAATGAAAATAGACAAAGAAGAATTCAATAAATTATTTAAAGAACACCAAGAAAAATCAAGAGCAGGAGCAGAACAAAAATTTAAAGGTGGATTGGCATCAACAGGAGAAATGGAAACAAAATATCATACGGCAACACATCTTTTAAATGCAGCATTAAAGATTGTACTTGGACCTCATGTACATCAAAGAGGAAGTAATATTACAGCAGAAAGAATGAGATTTGACTTTTCACATCCAACAAAAATGACAGATGAGGAGAAACAAAAAACAGAAGACTTAGTAAATGAATGGATAAAAGAAGCAATTCCAGTAGAACATAAAGAAATGAAAAAAGAAGAGGCTATAAAGTTAGGTGCAGAAGCAATGTTCATTGAAAAATATGGAGATATTGTATCTGTATATAAAATAGGAGATAAATCACTAGAAGTTTGTGGAGGACCTCATGTATCAAATACATCAGAGCTAGGTCATTTTAAAATAAAGAAAGAAGAATCAAGCTCTTCAGGAGTTAGAAGAATTAAAGCTATATTAGATTAACTAAGGAGGAATGATTATGGATAATAATTGTTTATTTTGTAGAATTATAAAAGGAGAAATACCATCAAATAAAGTCTATGAGGATGAAGAAGTTTTAGCATTCAATGATATAAATCCAGCTGCACCAATACATGTATTGGTAATTCCCAAAAAACATATAACATCACTTGCAACAATGGAAGATGGTGAAGAAAATGTTATTAGTCATATTTACAAAGTAATAAATGAAATTGCTGAAAAGCAAGGATTTAAAGAAAAAGGATATAGAGTAATTGTAAATTGTGGTAAAGATGGAGGACAGGAAGTAGGACATTTACATTTTCATCTATTAGCAGGAACACAATTAGGCGAAAAAATTGTTTAAAAGCTACCAATTTATTAAAATATATGATATAATATATGTATATGTTTAATAGTTGGAGGTAATATATGAATAGTAAATATAGTAATTTATTAACAGTTTTATTAGTACTAGTTATAATAGCAATAGTAGGAATAATATCATTCCTAGGATTCAAAATGTATCAGAGTAATAAACTAAAAGATACAGCTGAAGATTTTGTAGATTCATTTATAAGTGATGAAAATAAAGATGACAACAACAATAATACTGATGATGAAATATCAAATGATATATTTGATGGAATAGAAAATGGTTCAACTAATAATGGAAGTTCTTCAGGAAAAGTAAAAAAATTTAATGGGTATACAATAGCAGGAACAATAGAAATACCTTCTACAAAAATAAAATTACCAATAATTGCACAATCTGATTATTCTAAAACAGCATTAGAAACGTCTGTATGCGAATATCCAGGAGTAGGATTAAATCAAGTAGGAAATAGCACAATAGCAGGACATAATTATAGAAATGGGAAATTTTTCTCAAACAATAAAAAATTAAATATTGGAGATAAAATTTATATAACAGATTTAACAGGAAAAAGAGTAGCATATACAATATATAATAAATATGAAACTACCGAAAATGATGCAGAATATATGTATAGAGACACTCAAGGTGCAGTAGAAGTATCTTTAACAACATGTACAGATGACAGTAAAGCAAGATTAGTAATTTGGGCAAAAGCAGATTCATAAAAGATAAAAACACCCCATAATGAGAAATCTCATCATGGGGTGAAATTGTATAAAAGGAGAAAAAAATGAATAAGAAACAAGCAGAAGAGAGAATAAAAGAGCTTAGAAAAACAGTAGAATATCATGCAAAAAAATACTATGATGATGATAATCCAGAAATATCAGATTTTGAATATGATATGATGATGGTAGAATTAAGAACATTAGAAAATCAATATCCTGAATTAATAACTAAAAATTCATTAACTCAAAAAGTTGGAGGAACAGTAAAAGAAGGATTTGAAAAGGTAGAACATGAAGTACCTTTACAAAGTTTACAAGATGTATTTGATTTTGATGAAATAAAAGCATTTTATGAGAGAGTAAAAAATAAAGCAGAAGAAAATGATATCAAAGATGTAAATTATGTAGTAGAAACAAAAATTGATGGTTTATCAGCTGCACTTGAATATAAAGATGGAATATTTGTAAGAGGAGCAACTAGAGGGAATGGCCTTATAGGAGAAGATGTTACAGAAAATCTAAAAACAATAAAAACAATACCTCAAAAACTTCCAGAAAAATTAAATATAACAGTTAGAGGAGAAGTTTTTATTTCAAAAAAAGAATTTGCAAAAATGAATCAAGAAAGAGAAGAAAATGAAGAAGAATTATTTGCAAATGCAAGAAATGCAGCAGCAGGTTCATTAAGACAGTTAGATAGTAAAATTGCAGAAAATAGACCACTGGATATTTATATATTTAATGTACAAAAAATAGAAGGAAAAGAATTTAACTCACATTATGAAGAACTAGAATATTTAAGTAAAGTAGGGTTTAATGTAAATCCAATAAGAATATACTGTAAAAATATTAATGAAATAATAAAAGCGATAAATAAAATAGGGGAAGACAGAGAAAAATTAACATTTGGAATAGATGGTGCAGTTGTAAAAGTAGATAATCTAGAATTAAGACAAATACTTGGGACAACAAGTAAAGTACCTAAATGGGCAATAGCATATAAATATCCACCAGAACAAAAAGAAACAATATTAAAGGATATAGTATGTCAAGTTGGAAGAACAGGTGTGATAACTCCAATGGCAATATTAGAACCAGTAAAATTGGCAGGTTCAACTATATCAAAAACAACACTTCATAATGAAGACTTCATAAAGGAAAAAGACTTAAAAATTGGAGATAAAGTTATAATACAGAAAGCTGGAGATGTAATTCCTGAAATAGTAAAAGTTGTCAAAGAAAAAAGAACAGGAGAAGAAAAAAGTTTTCAAATGCCTACAAAATGTCCTGTATGTGGAGCAGATGCTATAAGAGAAGAGGGGGAAGCGGCAGTAAGATGTACAGGAATCGAATGCCCAGCGAAATTATATAGAAATCTAGTTCATTTTGTATCAAGAGAAGCAATGAACATAGATGGACTTGGAGAAAATTTAATAAATGAATTTCTTGAAAGAAAAATGATTTCAAACATGGCAGATATATATGACTTAAAATTTGAAGATATTGCATCATTAAAGAAAAATGGAAAGAAATTTGCTCAAAATTTAGTAGATAGTATAAATGAAAGCAAAAAAAATGATTTATACAGATTAATCACAGCACTAGGAATAAGAAATGTAGGAGTAAAAGCTGCTAAAACATTAGCAAAAATATATAAAAATATAGATAATTTAAAAAATGCCAGTATAGAAAGTTTAAGCATGATAGAGGATATTGGACCAGTAATGGCGAATAGTATAATAGAGTTTTTTAAACAAGAACAAACACAAGACTTGATAGAAAGACTAAAAAAAGCAGGAGTAAATACTGAGAAAATAGAAGAAGAAAATACTGATAATAGATTTGAAGGAAAAACATTTGCATTAACAGGAAGTTTAGACAAATATACAAGAGAAGAGGCTTCACAAATAATAGAAAAATTTGGTGGTAAAACATCAAATTCAGTTTCAAAGAAAACAACATATTTGCTAGCAGGAGAAGATGCAGGAAGTAAACTTACAAAAGCACAAAGTTTAGGAATACAAATAATAAGTGAAGAAGAATTTGGAGAAATGATAAAGTAAGGAGAAAAATATGGGAGCAGAAGAAAAGATTGAAGAATTAAAAAAAGACATAGGAAGAAGTATAGAAAATTGCAAAAGCACAGAGCAAATAGTGAGTGTAGTAAATAATTCATTTGAAAAACTTGAAAGATTTCTAATGGAAATTAATAATATATCAAGTATAAGTAGTATGATTGATGCTAAGAAAATAGAGATTCAACATATAATAGAAGAAAGAGAAAATAATAAAAGCGATAATAGAAAAAGAAATACAAACAGTGAATTAGATAATGTGGATATAAACAATGAAAATAGCAAAGAATATACAAGAACACAGATAGTAAATATCCTATCTGAAGAAGATAATTCTAGAGAAACAGCTAATTTAGAAGGCCTTATAGATTCTGAAATGACAGATGTTTTAAATAAATCAATGGAACCATTGTTAAATATTAGAATGATGATGGAAATAGGAGAAAGAGGATTAAGAAGCGGAAACGATTTAATTAGAAAATTATCAAGAGACGATGCAATGGAAATATATCAAATATTACAACATTCTGATGAAAAAGTAGTAGATAGGGTATTAGAAAAATACGATGAAGCAGTAGGAATAGATCATTTTAAAATGGGATTAAAACAAGGTGTTCCAACTCAAGAAGAACAAAAAAGAAATGTTGAAGAATTTTTGCAACAAACAGATGCCAAACAAGAAAAAAGTTCAATTGAGCTAAATCCAAATTGCTTAGAATAAAAGGAGAAAATATGGAAAACTATACATTTGAAGATATGTGGGTAGATTTGAAAAATGGATATCAAATATATTATACTTATGTAAGAAATAGATATGTATTATTTAAAACAGCTAAAAACTGTTATACACAAAAATTATTATCAGATGACCCTAAAAATCCACAACCAAAGATGACAATGCTAACATTAAAAAGGGTAAAAGAGATATTCCCACACATGGAGGAAATTGAATATAAAATAATGTAGCAAGGAGAAATACCAAATGGAGATAATTGATGGAAAAAAAGTTGCGAGTAAAATAAGAGAAAATTTAAAATATGAATGTGAAAATTTAAAAAAACAGGGAATACAACCAAAACTTGCAGTAATCATGGTAGGAGAAAATAAAGCATCACAAATATATGTAAGAAATAAAAGTAAAGCATGTGAAGAAATAGGAATAGAATTTGAAGAATTTTTATTAGATGAAAAAATAAAACAAGAAGAATTAATAGATTTAATAAAAAAATTAAATGAAGATGAAAAAACACATGGAATACTCTTACAAAGTCCAATTCCATCACATTTAGATATAAATGAGGCAATACAAACTATATTACCAGAAAAAGACGTTGATGGATTTAATCCAGTAAATGTAGGAAAATTAACATTAAATCAAAACACATTTGTATCATGTACTCCATATGGAATAATGAAATTATTTGAAGAATATAAAATAGAATTAGAGGGGAAAAATATAGTAATAGTAGGGAGAAGCAATATTGTAGGAAAACCACTAATTCAATGTTGTTTAAACAAAAATGCAACAGTAACAATATGTCATTCAAAAACTAAAAATTTAAAACAATTTACACAAAATGCGGATATATTAATTGTTGCAATAGGAAAATCTAAATTTATAACTGAAGATATGATAAAAAAAGATGCAGTTGTAATAGATGTAGGAATTAACCGAGGGGAAGATGGAAAAATAACAGGTGATGTAGATTTCGAAAATGCAAGTAAAAAAGCAAGCTATATAACACCAGTTCCAGGAGGAGTTGGACCAATGACAATAGCTATGTTAATGAATAATGTAATAAAAGCAGTAAAAGAAAAATATGAGGGGGCTTAATGCAAATAGCATTAGGTCCTATTTTTTGAAAGGAGTAAAATGGAAATACAAGAAATAAAAATAAATTCAGAAAAATATCCAGATAAATTAAAAAATATATATGATCCACCACAAGTATTATATGCAATAGGAAATATTGAAATCCTTAATCAACAAATAATTGCAATTGTAGGAACAAGAAAGGCAACTGAATATGGTAAAAAAACAGCATTAGAATTATCAAAACAATTATCTCAAAAAGGAGTAAATATAATAAGTGGACTTGCTATAGGAATTGATTCATATGCTCATATGGGTACTATTTTTTCTAAACAAGGAAAAACAATTGCTATATTAGGTAGTCCGATAGAAAATATTTACCCTAAACAAAATATAAAACTTGCTAGAGAAATATTAAAAAAAGGTGGCTGTATAATAACTGAATATAAAAAAGGAATTCCAATAAAAAAGAAAAACTTTCCACAAAGAAATAGAATAATAAGTGGATTATCAGATGGAATATTAGTAGTAGAAGCAACAGAAAAAAGTGGAGCATTAATAACAGCAGAATTTGGGTTAGAACAAGGGAAAGAAATATTTGCTATTCCAGGAGATATAAATAAAGCTCAAAGTAGAGGTTGTAATTTATTAATAAAAGATGGAGCTAAAATAGTACTTTCAGCACAAGAAATATTGGAGGAAATTGAAATAAAAACTTGAATTTAAATATAAATATGTGTATACTAAGTATGAGTTCATAGGCATAACTCAAAAAGCCTAAATGTGAAAACAAGGAATGATATTTATATGGATAATGAAAAAAAATTATTAGATTTAATAAAAAAGATTAAAGTAACAAAAGAAAATGAACAAGAAATTACTAAAATGAAAAAATTAGTAAAAGAAGGAAATTATACAGAAGTACTAAAAATCTTACAAAAAATAAATGATGAGAAAAAAAATAAAACAAAAAGTACTGAAAATGAAGAAGTAAAATTTGGAGAGGAACAAGACATTGATGAAGAAGAACTTCAATTTTATAGAAAATATAAAACAAAAAAAGTAGTAAACAAGGAAAGCTTGTATCCACCAGAACTTATAGATAATGAACTAGAAGAAGATTATATAAGCTTATTATTGAATAATCCAAAAGCAATATCAATGTACTATATATTAGCAAAAGATAACTACTTTGATAATCCAAAAGTATTAAACTTGTATAAAATTGTACTATTCACAGAGGGAGAATCTTATGCACCACAAATAGCAAAAGATGACTATAACTTCGCAAAAGAAGGACCTGAAACATATGATGAAAAGAAAATGTACAAAGAAAGAGGTAAAGATTTAAAACTTGATTTTGAAGAAGTATATACAAGATTAAGGAAATTATTTGAAATAAGAAAATACTATTTGAAAACACCTATAAAAGAAATGCAAGATGAAATTATAGACATATTAAATTATGAATTATATGATAAAATGACAATTCAAGAAGTTGACGATGCAATAGAACAAATAACAGCAACTGCAAAATTTAAAAAGTCAGTATTAAGCAAAGGAGTAACAGATTTCTTAATCGCAGGAGATAATAACCTTACAACAGGACTATCATTACCATTTCCTATACTAAGTAGTGTATTTAAAGGAGTTAGAAAAGGAGAAACAATGTCATATGCAATGCCATCTAACTCAGGAAAAAGTAGGTTTACAATAAATCTAGCATCATATTTAGCATTTATACACAAGAAAAAAGTATTAATAATTTCAAACGAAATGTCAGACGAAAAAATGAGACTTTGTTTAATAACAACAGCAATAAATAATAAAGAAATACAAAAACTTCATGGAAAACACTTGACTAAAACAGAAGGAGAATTGCTTGAATTCAAATTTAGACCAGACAAAGGAGTAGATGCTGAATTAGATGAAGATGGATTTGTTTTAAAGAAAGAAAATGAAAGTCAAAAAGCATTTGCAAAAAGATTGAATGAGATATCAACAGAATTTAGAGATACAATAGAAGTAACAAACTGGCTAGGACGTCAAGTAAACAATTCTATATATTTTGTAAATATAACAAACCATACAAATGACGAATTGGAAAAAATTATATTAAACTATTATTATAAAGAAAAAATAGAATATGTATTTTATGATACTTTAAAAACAGATACAGAAAATATAGGAAATGCAGAAGAATTAAAGAAAACAGCAACAATACTTTCAAACCTAGCACAAAATTTAAACATATTCATAGCATCATCATTACAATTAACAGAAAGCAAAACATCACCATTAAATCTAGATATAAATGATTTAGCGGTTAGTAGAACTGTAAAAGAAGTATTAGATACATTGTGCTTAATAAAACAAATACATAATGAAGATTTGGATGACTACGAATACTCACATGAAGAAGTAGATACAAAATTTTATGAATTAGAAAAATTTAAAGACCCAGATGTAAGATATTATGCTTGTGTTGTAGATAAAAACAGAGCTGGTGCTAAACCAAAGGTATTATTCAGACTAAATTTAGCATATAATATGTGGGAAGAATTAGGATATCTAAGACTAAAATCAGCAGCTGAAGAGGAATAAGAATTAATAATTGGAAAAGTTCTAATAACCCCTGACTTAGAATACAATTAAACAAAAGTATTCTAAAGTTGGGGGTTAGACTTTTATGAGAAACATAACAATAGAAGAGCGTGCAACAGAACTAGCACACTATATTATAGATTCAAAAGATACAGTTAGAGGAGCAGCTAAAAAATTTGGTATAAGTAAAAGTACAGTACACAAAGATGTAACTGAAAGACTATCAAAGATTAACTCTAACTTAGCACATGAAGTGAGAAAAATCTTAGAAGAAAATAAATCTGAAAGACATATAAGAGGAGGAATGGCAACAAAATTAAAATATATGAAAAAGAACAATCAAAAATAAATTTCAAGAGGTATTGCAATTATTATCCAAATATAATACAATTGTATTAATTGGAGGTAGAAAAATGAATGATATATTAAAAGAAGATAATGGAAAAATGAGTACAAAGCTAAAAATATTTTATGGAATAATAATAACAATTTGCATATTAGCATTAATAGGAGCGCTTGGATTACAAATAAAAGCAAACAATGATAAAAAACAAAAAGAAATGCCACAAGTTAGTCAAACAGACTACATGAAAAACCTTGAAAAATTCAACAGATTATTTGATAATGAAGTAAATTATATGAGTGACAATAACTACAAAGTAACAAAACTAGATGAAAGCAAGGAAATAATATATATTGGATATCAAAAAATAGATAAAAAATTAAATGATTATGATTTAAATATAAATATACCATATATAAATATAAAAGATGATACTATTGAAAAATTTAATAATGAAATTCAATCAACATTTGAAAAAAAGGCAAAAAGTGTACTGAATATAAAAAATAATGATATCATATATGAAGTAGACTATTCAGCATATATAACAAACAATATATTATCATTAGTTATAAAATCTACTCTAAAAGAGGGAAACAGCCCACAAAGAGAAATAGTTCAGACTTATAATTACAATCTGACTAGCCATAAAGAATGTACAATTCAAGACTTATTAGAACTAAGAAATATAACAAAACAACAAGCAAATCAACAAATAAGAGAAGTAATAAAAGAAGTTGAACAAAAAGTAGAAGCTTATAACAAAATGGGATACAATATATATTCAAGAAATATAGATGATGATAAATATACAATAAATAATGTAACAGAATATTTTATAGGAGAAGATAATAAAATATATGTAATATTTGCATATGGAAATGAAAGTAATACAACAGAAACAGATGTAGTAATAATATAAATAGAATAAGTAAAAGAAGCTTGATATGATTTCAAGCTTCTTTTTGAAAATAAAAGGGGATGTTTGTTTTTAATCAGTTCTCAATTACTGATTTATATATAATATAACAGTTAAATTTGTTCATTTTGTGAACTAATAGTGAAAAATTCTTAAATAAATTATTAAGGTGTTTCTGCAAGTGTAACTGTAATATCTTTTTCTTGTCCATTTCTATTAATTTTTAATGTCATTGAATCACCAATATTGTGAGTATTTTTCAAATCATCTAATTCTTTCATAGTAGTTATTTCTTTACCATCAGCTTTAAGAATTACATCACCTACTTGTAAACCGGCTTTTTCAGCAGGAGAGAAATCTTGAACTGCTTTAACATAAATTCCTACAGCTAAGTTATATTTTTTTGCTGTCGCTTCATCAAGAGTTATTCCTGTTATACCAATATAAGGTCTTAAAACCTTGTTATATGTTATAAGGTCTTTTGTGATACTAAGTGTAGAATTTATAGGAATAGCAAAACCAATTCCTTCAACTCCTGTACCAGAAAGTTTTAAAGTATTTATACCAATAACTTTACCATCACTATTTACAAGTGCACCACCACTATTACCAGAGTTTATAGCAGCATCTGTTTGAATACAAGTATATGTTGTACCTTCATCAGATTCGACTTCTCTATTAACAGCACTAATTATACCACAAGTAACAGTAGTATCTAATCCTAGAGGACTACCAACAGCCATAGCAAACTCTCCAACAACAACTTCATCTGAATTAGCAAATTCAGCAGGAGTTAAACCTGATTTTTCAATTTTTAAAACAGCTAAATCAGTTTTTGAATCTTTTCCAACAATTTTTGCATCAAAAGTAGAATCATTTCCATAAGTACCACTATTTAACTTTACTTTTATTGATGTTGCTTCTGAAATATCATAATATGAATATGAAGATGATGAAGAACTACTATCAACAACATGATTATTTGTTAAAATATATCCATCTTCACTTATAATAATACCAGAACCAGTAGCTTGAGCTGTAGATGTAGCTGATTGACCAAAATTGAAAAATGAGTTTGATTTTACATTGTAGGTTATTTCAATACCAACAATTGATGGTAAAATCTTATTTGCTGCAAATACGGCTGTATTTGAATAATTTGATAATGATATTAAATTTGTTGTAGTTCCAGATGCTGTAGAAGTTGGAACTGTAGATGTAGTAACTGAACTACCAACTAATTTGTTCTTTATTGAAGGAACTCCAAAACAAGTACCAATTACTAAAGAACATCCAACAACACCACTTAAAAATGGAACTAAAATTGTTTTACCTAATTCACTATGATTTTTCTTCTTTTTAAAATCTGCATTTGAAGTTTTACTAGAAATTACTTCAAATCTATTTTCATTTTCATCCATAATTTTGCCTCCTAAATATCTTATTACAGTTTATAGGATACAATAAATTTGTGAAGAATTTGTGAAAAAAATGTAAAAAACAATAAATAAATTTTAAACTTTTACTTGAAAATAAATTGTGGTATAGATATAATAGAATAGAATTGGAGGAGATTAGTTATATGAATAAACAAAATGGAATAACATTAATAGCATTAACGGTTACAATAGTAGTAATGATGATAATTGCAGGAATAACAATAAATATAGGACAAAATCTAATACAAGAAGCCAAAATACAGGACTTAAGAACAAATATGTTATTAATACAAGCAGAAGCAAAAAAAGATCTTGAAGAAGTTAATTTTCAAAAAATAGCAACAATAAATGATGCTAAAGCTAAAAATCAATTAATAGGAGAACAAGTGCAGGAAATGACAGATGAGACGGCTAAGAATGCAATACAAGATGTTGTCGTAAATAAATTGAAAAAAGAGCTTGATGAAACATATTTTTATATAAATCCAGATGTATTAAATTCATTAGGAATAAAAGACTTAAATACAGAGGATTATGGATATTTTGTAGTGCAATATAATTTAAGTGATACAAAAGTAGAAGTAATAAATACAAATGGATATCAAGGATATTACACATTAACAGCAATAAATAATGAAAATATATAGAAGGAAAAATATGAAAGAAAAAGAAGAACAAAGATTAATAGAATTAAAAAAACAAGAAAAAGAGTTAAGAAATAAAGGATTTAAATATATATGTGGAATAGATGAAGCAGGAAGAGGACCATTGGCTGGTCCTGTTGTTGTTGCAAGTGTTATTATGCCAGAAAATTCAATGATTGAAGGTGTAAATGATTCAAAAAAGATTTCAGAAAAAAAGAGAGAAAAACTTTATAATCAAATAATAGAAGAAGCTATATGCTATGGAGTTGGAATAATAGGTCAGGATGAAATTGATGAAATAAACATATTAAATGCAACAAAAAAAGGTTTAACAATGTCTTTAAAAGAATTAACAACAAAACCAGACTTGATAATAGTTGATGCTTTAACACATATAGATACAATGGGAATTCCATATGAATCAATTATTAAAGGTGATGCAAAATGCTATTCAATAGCAGCTGCTTCAATAATTGCAAAAGTTACAAGGGATAGAATAATGAGAGAATGGGATAAAGTATATCCTGAATATGGTTTTGAAAGACATAAAGGATATGGAACTGCAGCACATATAGCTGCAATAAAAGAATATGGACCATGTCCAATACATAGAGAAACATTTATAAAACATTTCATAAAAAAATAAGGAGTTACAAATGAATATTTTAGATATAATATCCAAAAAAAGAGACAGTAAGGAGTTAACAGAAGAAGAAATAAAATATTTTGTAAAAGAATATACAAATGGAAACATAAAAGACTATCAAGCAGCTGCACTTATTATGGCAATATATATAAATGGAATGAATGATAGAGAAATAACAGATCTTACTCTAGCAATGGCACATTCAGGTGAAATATTAGATTTATCAAAATTAGGAGCAAATATAGTTGATAAACATAGTACAGGAGGGGTTGGAGATAAGGTATCAATAATATTATTGCCAATAATTGCGTCTTTAGGAGTGCCTGTTGCAAAAATGTCTGGAAGAGGACTAGGATTTACAGGAGGTACTGTAGATAAATTAGAATCTATACCAGGATATAAAACAAATATAGAAATAGAAACATTTATAAAAAGTGTTGAAAATATTGGGATAAGTATGATTGGTCAAACAATGAACTTGGCACCAGCAGACAAAAAAATATATGCTCTAAGAGATGTAATAAGTTGTGTTGAAAATATACCATTAATAGCATCAAGTATTATGAGTAAAAAAATTGCAAGTGGAGCAAATAAAATAGTAATAGATGTAACAATAGGAAAAGGAGCATTTATGAAAACTAAAAAGGATGGAGAAATGCTTGCAGAGGAAATGATAAAAATAGGAAAGCTTGCAAATAAAGAAGTCAAATGTGTACTAACTGCAATGGATGAACCATTAGGGTTTTCAATAGGAAATTCACTAGAAATTATAGAAGCAGTGAATTTCTTAAAAGGTGATATGCCAGAAGACTTAAAAACAGTAGTATTGGAACTTGGTGCTCAGATGATAAAACTTGCTGGAAAAGGTCAAGACATTGAGAAAAATAAAGAAAATATGCTAAAAAATATAGAAAATCAAAAGGCATATAATAAGTTTTTGGAATTAGTAAAAAATCAAGGAGGAGATACTGGTTATATTGAAGATACAACAAAATTTCCTCAAGCTAAATATATAACAGCAATTTCATCAAATAAAAATGGCTATGTTCAAGAAATAAATGCTGAAGAAATAGGAAAATTAGCATGTTATTTAGGAGCTGGAAGAACAAGAAAAGAAGATGAAATTCTACAAGATGTAGGAATAATACTAAATAAAAAAGTAGGAGATAAAGTAGAACAAGAAGATTTCTTAGCATATATATGTGCTGATGATGAAATAAAAAGCGAAGAAGCAGAAAAAAGAATATTAGAAATAATAAAAATAGAAGAACAAAAAATAGAAAAAAATCCAGTAATAATTGAAATAATATAAATTAATATACATAATGTATTGAAAAAAATAATAAATATTGGTATAATAAAGAAGTAATGCAAGATGAAAGGATGAAAAAAATGAAAAAAGAAGAAAAAATAAAAATTAAAGTAGATAAAAAGCAAATATTTGGAAAAGTAATGGCTGCAATCTTATTAGCAGCAATGCTTGTAGCATCATGCTCAACATGTATATATTACCTAGTATCAAATATAAAATAAAAGGAGATGCATAGTATGAATAATATATGGACTATGTTTAAAAACTTTTATGAAAATAATATATTATCACAAATACAATTATGGCAGGAATATCCAATAAAATTAATTACAGTAATATTAGACTTAACAATAGTTATTTTTTTGGCATATGAATTAATAAAAATAGTAAAAGATTCAAGGGCATGGCAACTAGCAAAAGGAATAATATTCTTAATAGTTGCAACAGCACTAAGTAAAATATTAAATTTTACAATATTAAATTACATATTGTCAGCTGTAATGGACTGGGGAGTAATATTAATATTTATAGTATTTCAACCAGAAATAAGAAGGACGCTAGAACAGCTTGGTGGAAAAAATAGATTTACTAGGTTTTTTGGATTCGATAAAGACATTATAACAAGGACTAAAGAAGATATCTATAAAATTGTAATAGCAGTATATGAACTTGCAAAAAATAAAACAGGAGCATTAATTGTAATTGAAAGAGATATAGAAATAAAAGATATAGTAGCAACAGGAATACCTTTAAATGCAGAAGTATCACCTCAACTACTAGTAAACATATTTGTACCAAATACACCTTTACATGATGGAGCTGTAGTAATAAGTAATAATAAAATTGTAGCTGCAGCATGTATGTTACCATTAGCAAGTGACCAAGATATTGCAAAAGAATTAGGAACCAGACATAGAGCAGGAATTGGAATTTCAAAAGAATCTGACAGTATTGCAGTAATAGTATCAGAAGAAACAGGAAAAGTATCTGTTGCAAAAGATGGAACATTAATTGCAGATGTAAGAGAAGATGCATTGAAAAAAATATTAATAAGCAATATAGTAACAAAAAGGTTAAATGAGGCTAGTGAAAATAAAAAAGTAAAAATAAAACAAAAAGTAAAAAATATATTTGTAAAACAAAATAAAGAATAAAACTAAAGACCGTTTAACCAAGAAGCGGTCTTTTATCTACAAGATTTAGAGAAAGAATGAGATTAAATATGAGAAATATAAAATTAACAATAGAATATGATGGAAAAGATTTTAATGGATGGCAAAAACAGCCCAATAAATTGAACATTCAAGGAACAATAGAACAGGCAATAAAACAAATAACAGGAGAAGAAGTTGAGTTAAATGCATCAGGAAGGACAGATGCAGGAGTTCATGCACTTGGACAAGTTGCAAACTTTAAGACAAATTCAAATATTCCAATAGAAAAAATAGCAATAGCAATAAATTCAAAATTAAAAAGATCAATTGTAATAAAAAGTGCTGAAGAAGTTGATGAAAGATTTCATAGTAGACTTAATTGCAAGAAAAAAACATATAGATACATTATAAATAATAGTAAAGAGGGAAGTGCAATATATAGAAATTTAGAAACGCATATTCCTCAAAAATTAAATGTTGAAAAAATGAAACAAGCAATAAAATATTTTGAAGGAGAACATGATTTTAAAGCTTTTAAAGCAAGTGGAACAAGTAGCAAAAGCAGTGTAAGAAAAATTTATAATGCAGAAATTTATGAAAAAGATGATAGAATATATATAGAACTAACAGGAAATGGTTTTTTATATAATATGGTAAGAATAATTACAGGATCATTAGTGGAAGTAGGAATTGGAAAAATTTCGCCTGAAGAAATTCCTGAGATAATAAAACAAGGAAAAAGAGAAAATGCAGGAAAAACATTGCCGCCTAATGGATTATATTTAGTAAAGGTAATGTATGAGTAACAAAAATATAAGTAAAGTCATAAAATATAGCAAAAACATAGAAGGAGATGAATTATGACTTTACTTATATTTTTTTCGTTAACATTAACAGTAATATTTACATCAATTTTACTTAATAGACTTGTAAGATGTTCAATACTTGTAGCACTTACAACATTTTCAGCAATATTATTAGCTGCAACAATTCTTTCAAACACAACATTAATCATAGCTGCAGTAATACTTGGAATAATAGCATTTTTGGCAGCATTTTTAGATTGTGTATTTATGAATTGTAAAATATTTGATAATAATAAATGTCTAACATGTAATAATCCTTTTGAAGATAATAGTGTAATAACAACAAATGATACATTAACAATAATAAATAGTAATGGAGAAGTTGTAGGCAGAATTAATAATAATAATTCATGTGGATGTTGTAACAGAAGTTCAAGATAGTAAAATAAAAAATAGTCTTTTTCGAGATTTTGAAAAAGGCTATTTTTATTTATTTTGGTAGCGAAGGGTGGATTCGAACCGCCGACCTGCCGGGTATGAACCGGATGCTCTAGCCAACTGAGCTACTTCGCCATAAATATGACAATAACTATTATAAAGGGTAAAATAATTTTTGTCAAGAGATATTCTAAAAAAATCAAAAAATAGATGTTTTATTCTTGATATTTTTTCATTTGCATAGTAAAATATAAATGAAAAATAGATGAAGGGAGAAAATATTTTGAAAAAGGAAAACATAGAGCAAGAAATAAAACAAAAAGCGGAATATATAGGATTAGATTTAGAGCAAATACCTGAAACATTAAAACTAGTAGAAGACCTAAAATTTAAACCACCAGTTGGGCTAGATGAAAAAAAATATAGACAATATAGATATATATCTCCAAAAGAAATAGAAATATTATTATCTCCTACAAATAGATTAGAAGATGTTAAAGAAAAGTACTCGCAAGCAAAACCATTGATAGCATATTTATTAAGAGACAATGAAGAAAATATAGAAAGAAACAATGTTTTCTTAAACATGTTAAAAGAAATTCAAATTGAAGATATAGAAAAAATAGAAAAAGAACAACAAATATTAAATAAAAAAATTCCATTTAAAGTTAGATATCCAGGAAATTACTTATGGCAAATATATTATTCACAAGCATCAGACAAATATTTTATGATAGTTCCAACTGAAGATAAAGATTATTCAACATTTTTCTATGTGCTAAAAAAACAAGTTGAAAAGAAAAAAGCAGGGAAAATATTTGTGCCAATTAATAATGCAGATTATACTAAAGAATTATTGAATAAAACAGAAATACAAAGTTTAGAAAATTATTTATGGCTATTTACAAAAGATTGGCCATCAATATATGAAGTATATGATAAAACTGAAAAAATAAGTCTACATATTGTTGGACAAACAGAAGTATATGGAAAAATAAAATCAGAATATAAAGTTAAATTAACAACAAAAATAGAAGCAACAAAATTCTTCAAACTAGTAAAAGCTTTATTCATATTAGAATCAGAATTACCAATGTACTATAAATTTGAAACACAAATAGATAAACAAGGAAGTATAGAATTTTATTATCAGAATAAAAAAATAGAATATGATGAACTAAGTGATTGGGTAAATGAGCAATATAAAAGATTACTAGAAATACAATCTGAATCAATAAAAGAAAATGCAAAATACAAAGAAAGATTACAAAAACTAAAACAACAATCAGAACAATTAGAAGCAGAATATATATCAAAAGAAAAACAAATATCAACATTTTTAGAATGCAAAAAAACATTTTTTGGAAAGGTAAAATATTTTTTCAAATATAGTGGCAAAAAGTCAAAAAAGAAAGAAGAAATCATAATAAACAAAAAAGAAATATTTAAAGAAGAATCAGAAAAAGTTGAAGATGAAGCAATAAAAAGACAATATACACTAGATGAGTTACTAGAAAAAGGGAAAATAGCAAATGAAAAAGAAACTAATTTAAAAAATACAAAAATGGATATAAATGCACTAAAATTAAAAAATGTAAATCTAGTCAAAAAAATTGAAAATGCAACATCATTTATAAATGAAATAGATAGTCATAAAAAAAGTATATTTGAATTTTGGAAATATAGTAATAAAGATGAAGTACAAGCATTGGAAGAAGGAGAAGAAGAACCAATAAATGTAAAACCACATTCAAAAGTTTTCAATTATGAAGATGATTTTGAAGAATTTGGAAATACAATGGATAAAATTCAAAGAGAGATTTTTAATAAAGAAGAACTTGATAGTATTTATTTAGCAACAACAGAACAAGTAAAAATAATGAATAAATTGAAAACAAACACATTAGAACCAAAAGAACTTGAAAAATGGTTAAAACAAATAAAAAATGATTTGAAAAATGAAAAAGATCTAACAGAAGAAGATGTTTTAGACATATTTGGAGGACTATCAGAAGATACACAAAAAGTTGCTAAATTAGCAAATAAAACACATAGAGAACAACCAAAAAATAAATATTCAATATTAAGAATATCTAAAGCAACTCAAGCAGTTGATTATAAAGTTGCTTTAAATAATGCGACAAGAATAATAAATGATATAATTACAAAAAATAAAATATCACAAGAAATATTAGCATATATGTGTACAATAGATGATGAAAATATAGATGTTAATGCAATAAATGTATTTAATTTGAATTCTGAAAGAGAACTAGAAAAAGCTCTAAAAGAAGAGGAAAGTTTAAAATTAAACTTATACAAAATGAATCTACAAAAAGGAACAAATATAATTGCATTCACAAATAGTATATATTATGATAATCAAAACAAAACATTACCATTAGGAATGGATAGAGACACAAGAATAATTGTAAAATTAGCAGATATGGATTTACAATTAAATAATAAGAAAACAATTAGAATAGGAATGCTAGAAGATGAAGAAGATGCAGCTGCTAAGCTAATTATAAAAACAATAAACATAATAGAATATACAATAAAAGAAATAGAAAAAATAGCAGAATAATGGAGGAAAAATGTCAGAATTTAAATCAGGATTTGTAGCAATATTAGGAAGAACTAATGTGGGAAAATCTACATTAGTAAATCTACTAGTAGGAGAAAAGGTTGCTGCAACGGCAAATAAAGTGCAAACAACAAGAACTGCGATAAAAGGAATAGTTAATAGAGAAAATTCACAAATAATATTTATAGATACACCAGGAATACATAAACCAAAAACAAAATTAAATGAAACAATGGTAGAAACATCTTTTGGAGTTATAAATGATATAGACTTAATTTTATTTGTAATAGAGGCGACAAGTGATGAAATAGGCAGAGGAGATATGAGAATACTAGAAAAGATTAGAGAATCACACAAAAAAGCAATATTAATCATAAATAAAATTGATTTAGTAAAAAAAGAAAAATTATTAAATCTAATTGATATATATCAAAAAGAATATAATTTCGAAGCGGTAATACCAATATCTTCGCTAAAGGAAAAATATAAAGACATAATATTAGACGAAATAGAAAAGAACTTAAAACCAGGTCCAGCATATTATAGTAAAGAAGAATATACTGACCAAACAATGAGGCAACTTGCAGAAGAAACAATAAGAGAAAAAGCATTAATGCTTTTACAAGACGAAGTACCACATGGAATATATGTAGAAGTAGAAAAAATGAAATTCAGAAAAAATAAAAACAAAGAAGAAATTTATGATATTGAAGCTACTATATACTGCTTAAGAAATTCTCATAAAGGAATAATAATAGGAAAAGATGGTGCAATGCTAAAGAAAATAGGAAGCCTAGCAAGAATAGAAATGGAACAAATCTTTGGAACAAAAGTAAACTTAAAAACATGGGTAAAAGTAAAAGAAGATTGGCAAGATGATAGCTCTATTGTTAAGCGTTTCAAGTTACAGTAGATTTCTGAATAGAATATAAAAAATTGCAAATGATAGAGATGAGGAAGTGAGTTTATGATAAAAAAGATAGCATGGGATACCTTTAAAAATACAGGAGATGTTAACACATATTTAGAACTTAAACAAATACAAAATGTAGAAGAACAAATACAAGAACAAAAGGTGAAACAAAATGGGGACAATAAAAACAAATGGAATAATAATTTCTGAAAATAATTTAGGGGATTACGATAAAATGTTAACAATGTTAACACCAGGATTAGGCAAAATATCATGTGTAGCAAAGGGCGCTCGAAGGCAGAGAAGCGCCTTACTTGCAGGCACACAGTTTTTGTGCTTCGGAGAATACCTAATGTACAAAGGAGCAAATACATACAACATAAACTCATGTGAAACAATAGAAATTTTTTATAACTTAAGAACAGACTTAGACAAACTAAATTATGCCGTAGAAACAACTAAAATAATAAGAGATGTAACTGATGAAAATCAAAATAGTTACAAAATATTACAATTATATTTAAATACATTATATACATTGTCAGAAACAGACAAAAATCCAGAATTAGTAATAAGCATATTCAAACTAAAATTACTATGTTTTCTAGGATTTATGCCGCAAGTACAAGAGTGTGTAGATTGCAAACAAAAAGAAAATTTAAGAAGTTTCAGTTTAAAAGACAATGGATTCAAATGTGAGGCTTGTGCAAGACAAGATAAAAGTGCATTAACAATGTCTGAAAGCACAGCAAATGCTATAAAATATATAGTTATGGCACCAGCAAAAAAATTATTTTCATTTAAGTTAAAAGATGAATCTTTAAATGAATTAAAACTAATAACAAAATTATACTTCGAAGAAAAAGTAGAAAAAAACTATTAGATATGGTAAAATTATTCTCAAAGGTAGGAGATAAAATGGACGAGTTAGTTGATATATTAGTCACAACATATAATACAAATGAAAAATATTTAAAAAAGCAAATAGAAAGTATATTAAAACAAACATATAAAAATATAAAAGTATATATAAGTGATGACAATTCCACTGACCCTAAGATTGCTGAAATATTAAAAAAATATAAAGAACAAGATAAAAGAATAGAATTATATATTCAACCTAAAAATTTAGGATATAATAAAAATTTTGAATTTTTACTAAAACAATCACAAGCAAACTACATAATGTTTTCAGACCATGATGATATATGGAATAAAGATAAAGTAGGAAAAAGTTTGAAAAGACTAAAAGAAAAAGATGTTGACATGGTATATTGTAATTGTAGGCAAATTGATGAAGATGGAATTGTTCTACATGATGACTATTTTAAATATAAAAATGTACCATTAGTTGAAGGAAAAAGCAAATTAGCTATTTCAAGATGTGTAGGGATTGGGTGTTCACAAATAATAACTAAAAAAATAAAAGACAAAATGATTCCATTCAAAAACAATTTTATTGCACATGATTGGCTTTCTGCATTTATTGCAAATGAAGAAAATGGAATAAGTTACATTAAAGAACCTCTTTTTGATTATAGATTACATGCTACTAATGTTTTTGGAGGAAGAAGTTTAAATCAGAATCTAAGTAGATGGAAGCAAGAACATGGACAAGACTATAAATCATTTGTAGAATATAGAAAAGATGCAATAAATAGAGCATATCTTGGAGGAATAAAGATGTGCAAGGAATATGTACATATAAAAAGTGATGAAGAGTTTATAAAAGAAGCGGAAAGATATTATAATAATCTTTTAGAGTCCACAAAAATTAATTGGAATTTGAAAGAGTTTTTTAAAATTTTATCAGGGAAAAATCAAGGTAAAAAGATGATTAGAGAAATAGTACTATTTCATTTCCCAATTTTAGGTTATTTAAAATTTAAAATATAATAAAAAAATGAAACTTTTTTAAAATGGAGTTGTTTAATAAAAGGGGAGAGAAATATGAAGAATAAAAATCTTTTGGATAAAGTACTAGTTGCTGTAATTATTACAATGATAGTATTATTTAAAAATACTATTATAAATAATAAAGTAAAAGCAATTTCAACTGAAGCAAATGAACATGTAAGAGTATTTATAGAAGAGAGTGTAGATGAAAAAACATATTATAGTAATACAAACAAAATTAATATATCAGGATGGAGAATGGCAGATTTTTCTAACAATCAAATAAAGGCTTATGTTGATGAAAAAGAATTAAGTAATGAACAAATTATTAATTATGAAAGAAAAGATGTAATTGCAGTAATAAAGAATTGTGGAACAGCAGAACAAAATCCAACACCAGGATTTGTTGTTAATATGAATATAGAAAATTTATCAGAAGGAAAACATACATTAAAGGTTGATTTTATAACAGAAAAAGAACAAGTTATTGAAACATATGAAAGTAATTTTTATATAGATAGACAATTATATGTAGAATATGAAGGACATGTTCAAAATGTAGGATGGCAAAATTATGTAAAAAATGGTCAAACTGCTGGAACAGAAGGACATAGTTTAAGGTTAGAAGCTTTTAAAGCAAAATTAGTGAATGCACCAAATGGAGTAAAAATTAAATATAGAGCAGTTACAGAAAATGGCAATTGGGGAGATTGGCAAGAAGATGGGCAAATATCAGGTACAGTAGGAAAAAGCTTAAAACTAGAGGCAATACAGATTAAGCTAGAAGGAACAGAAGAGTATTCAATATCATATAGAGCACATATACAAAATTTAGGATGGCAAGAGTGGAAAAAAGATGCTGAAACAGCAGGTTTTGAGGATAGAAGAATAGAAGCTATACAAATAAAAATAGTAAATAAAGAAAAACATGTAAGAATGTTTATTGAAACCACAGCTCAAAATAAAACGTATTATAGTGATACAAAAGAAGTTAGTATATCAGGATGGAGAATGGCAGACTTTTCGGGCAGTCAAATAAAAGCTTATTTGGATGATAAAGAAATAGAAAGTAAAAATATTACAAATTACGAAAGAAAAGATGTAATAGCAGTAATAAAAAATTGTGGAACAGCAAAACAAAATCCAAAACCGGGTTTTTCAGTTAATGTTAATATAGAAGATTTGAAACAGGGGAAACATACTATAAAATTAAATATAGTAACTCAAACCAAAAATGAGGTTATTTCTACATATATGTGTGAATTTTATGTAGATAGAAAATTACATATAGCATATTCTGGACATGTTCAAAATGTAGGATGGCAAGATTCAGTTTATGATGGACAAATTGCAGGAATAGAAAATAGTGGGTTAAGATTAGAAGCTCTTAAGATTGATATAATAAACTCAGATCAAAATGCTAAAATAAAATATAAAACATATGTAGAAGGAAAAGGTTGGGAGGATTGGAAAAACGATGGAGAAATAGCAGGGACAGTAGGCAAAAAATTAAAAACAGAAGCTATTAAAATAATACTAGAAAATACAAATGAATATAGTGTGGAATATCAGACATTTATAGAAGGTATAGGATGGCAAGAGTGGGCAAATGATGGAGAAACGTCTGGTAAAATAGATCAAAGAATAGAAGCAATAAAAATAAGAATAATACCTAAAATAACAGAAAAAACATGGATATATTTAGATACTCAAGTTTCATCTAAGGTTGGGAATGAACCACTTAAAATGATTGGGTGGAACATGACAAATGTAGAAAACTCAAAACTTCAAGTACTTGTTAATGGAAAAGTGGTTGACACTGATATAAAAAGAACTAAAAGAGATGATGTAATACAAGCAATAAAAGGTTATGGAGGAGAAGAAAAAAATCCTAATCCTGGATTTGAATTTACAATCAATTTTGAAAATATGGAACTAGGAAATAAAAATATAAAAATTCAGTGTATCAATTCTAATAACAAAGTAATAGGTGAAAGTGAAATAAATGTTAATGTAGTACAAAAAATGGAATATTCAGAAGGAGTTTATGGTGCAACTGGATTAAGACTTGATGGAAGAGGAGGCAGTGATTTAACATATTTAAAATATGGAAATGGAGAAAATGTATTTTTTGCTACATTTGCAATACATGGATATGAAGATAAATGGGCAAAAGATGGATATGAATTAGTGGATATAGCAAAACAATTTTACAATAGATTGTTATCAGACAAAGATTATGACTTGGCAGAAAAATGGACTATATATATTTTCCCTGGAGTTAATATGGATGGTTTAACAAATGGATGGACTAATAATGGACCAGGAAGAACTACAGTTTATAGTTTTGCACCTGGAAATAAAGGGGTAGACATGAATAGATGTTGGCAAGTAGGAAACTCATATCAAAGATTTACTGATGATAGAAACTATAATGGAACATCTGGCTTTCAAGCATATGAGGCACGTTATTTAATGAATTTTATGCTAGAACATAAATCTAAAAAAGGTCAAACATTAGTAGTGGATTTACATGGATGGACTCAGCAATTAATAGGAGACGAAAATATATGTTCATATTATGAAAAACAATTTCCAGAAAATAATAAATCATCTGTTGGAAGATATGGAAATGGTTATATGATAAATTGGGCTAGAAGTTATTTGGGATCAGCAGGAAGACCAGCAAAATCAGCATTAATAGAATTGCCAAAGCAAAATGTTACAGGACATCAATCTGTAGTTAACATGAAATTTGCAGATAGATATATAACATCAACTTTAGAAATGTTAAAAACAATTATTTAAAAGAAAGGATAAAGGGTTATATATGTAACCCTTTTATTTATAGTTATGAAGAATAAAATTAAATTAATAAGTTTAATTGCAACTATAATCGTTGCAATTTTAGTACTTACTATAGTAGTAGTAAGTAAAAAAAGTGAAAAACCAGTATCAAATGAAGGATATGAAGAAAATATAAATACTGAGGAAGAAAAAACAAAAGAAACAGAAGTTGAAGATGTAGAAGAATTAAAGGAGCAAACTGGAAAGACTGGTGCAGCAGAATTATATGAAATACAAAATGGATATGGAGATGTAAAAGTTGCAACAATAAAATCTAGTATAAAATATAAAGTTGCATTTTCTGGAATGATAAAAGGAAGTAAACCAGAAATAGAGGAATTAGATAATATTATAGAAAAGGAACATCCTAAAAATAACGGGATATGGATATTTGAAAAAGACAGAAATACAGTACTAGACTATTTAAAAAGTGTGACATTATCACAATATTCAGTTAATCAAGATGGATATTTAAAAATAGATAATAAAGAACAACAAAATGATTATGATAAGAAAATCGAAAAAGCAATAAATAGTGATAAATTGTATGTTTTAAATGTATCTAGTAAGTATTATATTGTAGATGAAATAACAGGAGAGATATTAGATTATTCATTTGAAGATATGGACGAATATCAAACATATGAGTATTCTGAGGATAATAATAAATTGATTATTTTTATAACAGAAAACAAGAAAAATCAATTAAATAAAGAGACAATTATTAAGAGTGTTGTAGATTTATTTTAAATGGCAAATTTATTGACAAAATATAAAAATAAATGTAGAATATAAAGGAATATCGAGAGGAGAGAGCATAAACAATGGAATTTATAAAAACGCTATGGAAAAATAAAAGATTAGCATGGCAACTAGGAAAAAATGATTTTAAAAATAGATTTGCAAATACAAGTTTAGGAAGTATATGGGGATTTCTACAACCATTTGTATTTATGATGATGTATATAATTGTATTTCAATATATATTTAAACAGACAGGACCAGAAGGAGCACCATATGTTGTATGGTTTATGCCAGGAATGGCTATGTGGATGACAATAAACGATGGAATTGTAGGGGCGAGTAATGCAATAAGAGGATACAGTTATTTAGTAAAAAAAGTAGTATTTCCTGTTGATATAATACCAGTAATATCATTATTAGCGAATTCATTTGTTTCATTATTTTTAATTACAATAGCAACAATAGTTTGTATTATTTTTAAATTTATACCAAATGTTTTTAAACTAATATACATGATTTTTGCAGTATATATTTTCTTGATTTCTATTACTAGGTTTACCTCGGCATTAGCAACATTAGTACCTGACTTTTCTAATCTTTTAGGAATTATAATGCAAATAGGAATGTGGCTTACACCAGTAGTTTGGGATTTGAGTATGATTGCAGAACATCATACAATATCAAGAGTTATGAAATGTTTGCCTTTCACATATTTAGTAACAGGATTTAGAGAGAGTTTTATGGATACAGGAAACATAGTAACAGGAAGCCATGGGATCTACACACTAATATTTTGGGTAATAACAATAGTAATATTCATATGGGGAAACTATATATTTAAAAAAAGCAAAAAAGATTTTGCGGATGTATTATAAAGTGAGGAAAGAAAATGAATAATGAAACTATAGATATATTACTTCCAACATACAATGGTGAAAAATATTTAAAAGAACAATTGGATAGTATATTAAACCAAACATATAAAAATATTAGATTAATAATCTCAGATGATTGCTCAAAAGATACTACACCGCAAATATTAGAAGAATATAAAAATAAAGATAGTAGAATAGAAGTATATTTTCAAAAAGAAAATATGGGAGTAGTAAAAGGAATAGAATTTCTTTTAAAAAAAGTAGAAAGCAATTATTATATGTTAGCAGACCAAGATGATGTATGGTTACCAATAAAAGTTGAAAAATCAATAGAAACTTTAAAAAATGAAAATGCTGATTTAGTATTTGGTGATTTAGAAGTTGTAGATGAAAATTTGAAAACTATATATCCATCATTTGGGGACTTTATGCTATTAAATAAAAAAATACATAAATATATAAAAAGTTATAAAATGAACTATTTGTATAATTGTGTAACTGGCTGCACAATATTATCAAAAAAAGAATTTATTGAAAAAATATTACCAATACCAAAAACTTCTAAATATTTAATACATGACCACTGGATAAGCCTTATAACATCGTTAAATGGAAAACTTGTATATATGCCAGAAAAATATATAAAATATAGACAACATGGAAATAACCAAATAGGAACAGAAAAAATATCACATGGATTTAAAGAATTAGAACAAGTAAGAGAATTATTCATAAATGTGAAATTGGGAGTTTTTGGAACATATGTAAATAATAAAGAAAAATTTCCAAAGAAATTACAAAAGCAAAATCAAGAAGCATTTAATTATTTTAATGATATAAAAAATAAAAAAAACTTTAATTTTAAAGGATGGAGAATATTTCATCAATTATATAAAACAGAAAATGGATTATATTATATAGAAAATTTTGTTATTATGAATATGCCATTTATAGGGAGAGTTTTATTTAAAATAAGATATAGAGTATTAAAATTGCTAAAAAGGAGATAAAACAAAATATGGAGAAAAAAACAGCAAATTCATCAGAAGTAGTATTAAAAATAGAAGGACTTTCAAAGGGATATAAGATGTTTGCTAGGAAGAAGGATAGAATAATAGAAACATTATTTCCAATGGTAGAAAGACATGGGATTTTTGAAGCTATGCATGATTTTAATTTAGAAGTAAAAAAGGGAGAAGTATTAGGAGTACTAGGAAAAAACGGAGCTGGAAAATCTACATTACTAAAGATGATTACAGGTGTTGTTACTCCAACTTCAGGAACAATTGAATCAAAAGGAAAAATTAGTTCTTTACTTGAATTAGGAACAGCATTTAACCAAGAACTAACAGGCTATGAAAATATTTATCAGCATGGACAAGTCATGGGATTGACAAATGAAGAAATAAAAAGTAGGGAAAAAGAAATTATAGAATTTGCAGATATTGGAGAGCACTTATATCAACCTGTAAAAACATATTCATCAGGTATGTTTGCAAGACTTGCATTTGCATGTGCAATTAATGTTGATCCAGATATATTAATTGTTGATGAAGTATTATCTGTCGGAGATATGTCATTTCAATTAAAATGTTTTAAAAAATTTCAACAATTTAAAGAAAGCGGAAAAACAATACTATTTGTAACTCATAGTATAACAGATGTTTTAAGAAATTGTACTAGAACAATAATAATAGATGCAGGTAGAAAAATATTTGATGGAGATGTAAAAGAAGGTGTAGAAAAATATAAAAAAATAATAGTAGGTTTAGACGAAAAGCAAAGCAAAACAGGACTTCAAACAGATAAACAAATACTTGAAGAAAATCCTAATTATCAAAGTAATGTAGAAGTAGAAGGAGAAGAATGGAAAAAGCATTTTAATGAAAATCCAAACTTGATTGATTATGGAAATGGGGCAGCACAGGTTATTGATTATGGAATGTTTGATGAAAAAGGTAATTATATTTCTGTATTAGAAAACGACAAAACAGTAATTTTAAAATCGAAGATATTATTCAAACAAGACGTAAAAGACCCCATATTTACAATGACAGTAAAAGATTTTAAAGGTTTAGAAATGGCAGGGACAAATACACTTATAGAAAAAGTTGCAACAGGAGAATATAAAAAAGGAGATGTTGTAACAGCTGAATTTAAACAAATAATAAATGTAGCTCCAGGAAAGTACACACTATCATTTAGTTGTACGCATTTTAATCATAAAGGAGAACTAGAAGTATTAAACAGAAAATATGATGCATTATTAATAGAAGTACTATCTACAAAAGATACAGTAGGATTAATGAGATTAGACTCTAAAATAAAAATAGAAAAAATAAATAGAGGCAAAGATGAAAAAGAAAAAAATAATATATAGTGGTTTAATAATTATAATAATACTTTTTATAATAACATTTATATATAATTATAATATAAAAAATAAAATGAACACAACTCTAGAACAACTACAAAATAATGGAAAAAGTCAAATGATGGGATACATTATAAAAACAGACAACAATAAAGTTATAGTTATAGATGGAGGAACATCAGATGATACAACAAATTTGGTAAATAAAATAAACGAATATACTGGAAGAGTTGATTATTGGTTTATTACACATCCACATAGAGACCATGCTACATGCTTTATAGACATTGTAAATAACTATAATATAGATATAGGAAAAGTATATGTAACAGTTAATGATGAAGAATGGTATAAAGAACATGGAGAAGGAAGAGATGAGGAATGTATTAGATTTTTAAATACATTAAAAGAAGAAAAAATCGCTAATAAAGTAGAAGAAGTATATCTAAATGAAGAAATACAAATAGATAATATAAAATGTGAGATATTAGGAATTAAAAATCCAGAAATAACTATTAACTCAGTAAATAATTCAAGTATGGTAATAAAAATGACAACTAAGAACAACAGTATATTATTTTTAGGGGATACTGGTGCTGAAAGTGGAAGTAAACTATTAGAAAATCAATCAGAGAAATTAAAAGTAAATATACTACAAATGGCACATCATGGACAAAAGGGTGTTACCAAAGAAGTATATAACTTTATAAAACCTCAAATTTGTTTATGGCCAACACCAGATTGGTTATGGATAAATGACGCTGGTAATGGAGAAGATTCAGGTCCATGGAAAACAAAAGAAACAAGACAATGGATAGAGGAATTAAATGTAAAAAACAATATTATAGAAAAAGATGGTAATATAAAAATTTCAATTTAAGGAGGGAAAAAAATGAAAATAGTTCAAAGTGCTAATATATTGAATTGGTATCCTTTCAAGGAAAATCAAAAAGTACTAAATATTGGAGAACAATTAGAAGAACTTACTAGATTGTTGGCTAATAAATGTTCTAGAGTTCAAAATGTTAACCAAATATCTGAAATTGACAATATAAATGAAAGATTTGACATAATAACATTAATAGGCATAAATGAATATGAGAGAATTAACTTGAAATATGTAATCAAAAAATTAGAAAATAGTCTAGATGTTAATGGAAAGATATTAATGGCAATAGATAATAAATTTGGGCTAAAATTTTGGGCAGGAAATCCCGAAAAAATATTAGACAAAAAATTTATTAGCCTAATTGGATATAATAATGAACCCGAAAAAATTGAAACATACACTAAAAAATATATCGAAAAAGTATTACAAGAGATGGGATATAATACAAGGTTTTATTATCCATTGCCAGATTATAAAGTACCTAATGTAATATTTACAGATGAGCAATTACCAAAATATAATAGTATTGACAAATATAATCCTTATTATTCAGAAAAATCAGATATATTATTTAATGAAATTGATGTATTTAGAGAAATATTAAAAACGGATAAAGAAATGTTTGCATTTTTTACTAATTCATTTTTAGTAGAAATTACAAAAGGAGAATGTGACAAAACATATAAATATATATCATTTAATAATATGAGAAAGCCCGAGTACCAATTAATAACAAAAATTGCAGATACTTATGTTGAAAAACAAATAGTAAATGAAAATGCTCAAAAACATTATGAAGACATTAAAAATAATATAATATATTTACAAAAAAATGGAGTAAATCTTGTAGATTATATAGATGGAAAAAACATAAAAAGTAAATATATAGAACAAAAGTATTTATTAAACAATGTACTTACAGAAAAACTAGAACAAAATAAAATAGACGAATTTGAGAAAATTATTGAAAAATATATAAATGAAATTAGTATAAATACATTTAAAATTGAAAACTATGAAGATACAGTTTTTGGAAAATATAATATAGAAACAGAAAATAAAGACATTATAAATAATTTGCACTTTATGAAAAATGGTTTATGGGATATGACATTTAAAAACTGTTTTTTAATAGAAAATGAATTGTATTTTTTTGACCAAGAATGGAATGCAGAAAATCTACCTGTGGAATATATACTATATAGAGCAATATTCTATACAATTTCATTAAGAAGATTTATATCAATAGAAAAATTATTTGATAAATATAATTTAACAGCATATATAGAATTATTTAAAAGGTTAGATGATAAAATACAAGCTGAGATTAGAGATGATGAGAGATGGAAATTTTATTCTCAAAATTATAATTTTAATATTGATGAAACAAAACAAGAATTAAAAAATATACAACTAAGAAGTGATGAACAGCAAACAGAAATAAATAATTTAAATAAAAGATTTGAAGCACAACAACTTGAAAACAATAATTTAAAAGAAGAAAATAAGCAATTAAAAGAAAAAATAAATAGTATAAATAAAGAAAAAGATAAACTTCAAACAGAAATAAACAGTACATTTTTCAATAAGGTAAAAAGAAAAATAAAAAGAATTATAAAATAGAAAGGATGTTTATATATGAGTAAGAAAATTGATATATATAAGAATCAAAAGAAAAAATTAAATATAGAAAACCCTAAAAAGGTAAGTGTTATAATTCCTAATTATAATTATGCTAATTATATTATAGAGAGAATAGATTCAATATTAATGCAAACTTACCCAATATATGAATTAATAATATTAGACGATTGCTCTACAGATAATAGTGTACAAGTTATAAATGAAAAAATAAAAAAAATAAAAAATGAACATCCTGAAATAAAAGTAAAATTTATTGTTAATGAGAAAAATAGTGGGGGATGTGTATTTAAACAATGGAAAAAAGGATTTGATATTGCAACTGGAGATTATGTATGGATTGCAGAAGCAGATGATTCAGCAGAGAATGATTTTGTTGAAGAGTTAATAAAACCATTTGATGATCCAGAAATGGCATTATCATATTGTGAATCTGCTAAAATTGATGGAGAAAATAACCTTATTCGCTCAAGATGCGATGATTGGTATGATATGTGTAGAACTGGTGAATGGAATAAATCTTATATTTGGACAGGAAAAGAAGAAATAATAAATCATTTAAGTGTAACAAATACTATATTAAATGTATCAAGTGTAATGTGGAAAAAACAAGATTATTCAGAGATATTTGAAAAAGCAGGGGAATTTAGAGTAGCTGGAGATTGGTATATTTATTATAATGTATTAAGAAACGGAAAAATAAGTTGGAATACTAAAGCATTAAACTATTATAGAAAACATGGAAGTTCCGTATGTACTGACATAAAAGCAGAAATAGAATATGGAGAAATTTGCAGAATACAAGATGAAATATCAAGTTTATATGAATTGCCAGAAGAAATTAAGAAAAAACAGCAAATGAGAAGAGACTTAATGCAAGCATCATTACCACCAAAAGATAATGGAAAGAAAAAAATAGCTTGGGTAATACCACACCCCGGTAAAGGTTCAGGAGGGCATAGAACAATTATACAAAATGTAAATGCCTTAATAAGAGCAGGTTATGAATGTGATTTATTTTTTGAAGAAGATGGTGTTTCAACATCTGAAATAGTAAGACAAAAAATAAATGACTGGTATGAACCATGTACTGCAGGAGTGTATGTGGGATTTGATATGAAAAAAGATTATGATTTGTTATTTGCTACAGGATGGCAGACTATAGAATTTGTAAGAAAATTATCAGCAAAGAAAAAAGCATATTTTATACAAGACTATGAGCCATGGTTTTTTCCAATGGGAGACCAATATCTAATTACAGAAAATTCATATAGATATGGATTTTTACCTGTAACAATTGGAAAATGGTTATCTCATAAAATGAAAGCAGAATTTAACCAACCAGCAGAATATTTTCCATTTGGGGCTGATTTAAATACATATAAACCACTAAAAAATGTAAAAAAGGAAAATGCAGTATGCTATGTATATCAACCAGAAAAACCAAGAAGATGTGATTATATAGGATTAAAAGCATTAAAAATATTAAAAGCAATGAAGCCTGATATACAAATATATTTATATGGTTCAAATATACCAGCATCTTTTGAATTTGAATGCAAAAACTTAAATATAATTCCAATCAAGCAATGTAATGAATTATATAATAAGTGTAAAGTTGGATTATGTATGAGTGCATCAAATCCATCAAGAATACCATTTGAAATGATGGCAGCAGGACTACCAGTGGTAGAATTATATAAAGAAAACAATATATATGACTTACCAGATGAAGGTGTATTATTAGCACAACCAACACCAGAAGCAATAGCAAGTGCAATGTCATATATAATTGACAATCCAGATGTTGCAAAAAAAATGTCTGAGTTTGGCAAAGAATTTATGAAATCATACCCATTAGAAGAAGGATATAACTATTTCTTAAAAGCTGTAAAAGATATGTTAGAAACAGATTATAATAATTTACCAGAAATAGAAAAATTATATAAAAAAGAAGCTTTTTTAGCAAGTGAAGAAGCAATAAAAATTTCACAAGAATTAGCTCAAACACAGCCTATATATAAAGACGAACATGGAAAAATTTACAGATTTTTAAGAAGAGGAAAAAGAAAAATAAAAAGTGTATTAGAAAAAATGGGGATAAAGAAGTAATAAAGAAAGAGGATAAACAATGGAATCTCTAATAAGGAAGATGAAAAAGGTTTTAAAGGCAATAAACATTTCAAATATAAAGTCTGTATTAAGATATATAAAAAATAATGGATTTAATGGATTATATTCAACTTGTATTAATAAAATAAGATTTGGAAAAATCATTTTAGATGAATATGCAACTTGGATAGCAAACAATGAGCCAAGTAATGAAGAGCTAGAAAGGCAAAAAGAATATAAATCATGCCAAAATTTGAAGTTTGAAATTATATGTAATGATAATGAAAAGCTTATAAAAAGTATAGAAGAACAAACATATAAAAATTATCAAATTTCTGTATTAGAAAAAGATAATATTCAAAATATTGTTGAAAAATCTAAGAGTGACTATATTGTACTTATAGGACAAGATATTGAATTAATGCCATTCACATTATACGAACTTGTAAAATCAATTGAATATAGAGATAGTATATTAATATATTCAGATAATGATAAATTAATAAACGGCAAAAGGATAGAACCACATTTTAAACCTGGATTTGCTAGAGATACAATAGTTTCTCAAAATTATATTGAAGGTTTTATTGCAGTAAAAACTACATTTTTAAAAGTGCATAATGAAATTTTAGAAAATTTAAATAAAAATATAATATATGATATCGTATTACAAATTAGTGAAAAAACGAGAAAAATAGAACATATACAAAAAGTTCTATATCATAAGACTACAGAACAGATAAATATAGATACTAGTGATGAAAAAAATATAATAGAAAAACATTTGCAAAGAATGAATTTAGAATATGATAGCATACAAGATGGTATGTTTAAAGGACAGTATAAAATTAATTATAAAATACAAGGGAATCCCTTAATTTCACTAGTAATACCTAATATGGACCATGTGGACGATTTGGATAAATTACTAAACTCTTTGAAAAAATCTACATATTCAAATTATGAGGTAATAATTGTAGAAAATAATAGTAAAAACAAAGAAACCTTTGAATATTATGAGAAAATAACAAATGAAGATAAAAGAATAAAAGTAGTAAAATTTGAAATAAATTATTTTAATTATTCTGCAATCGTAAATTATGGAGTAGAATGTGCAAATGGCGAATATATAGTAATGTTAAATAATGACATAGAGTTTATAACTGCAGATTGGATGGAGCAAATGCTTATGTATGTTCAAAGACCAGATGTTGGAATATGTGGTGCAAAATTATATTTCCCAGATAAAACAATACAACATGCAGGAGTAACAATAGGAACAAGAGGATTAGCAGGACATAGAAATAGAGAAATTTCTGAAAAAGACTTTAAAAAAGATGATTATATAAATATAGTGCAAGATCTAAGTGCTGTAACAGCGGCATGTTTTATGGTAAGAAAGCAATTATACATAGATATGTTAGGATTTGACGAAAAATTAGCAGTAGCATTTAATGATGTTGATTTTTGTTTAAAAGTTAGAACAGCAAAATATTTAATAGTATACAATCCATTTGTAGAGGCATATCATTATGAATCTAAATCTAGAGGGGAAGACACAGAAAACGAAGAAAAGCAAAAAAGATTTGCAAAAGAATATGAACTATTTGTAAAAAGATGGGCTAAAGTAATTGCAAAAGGAGACCCTTATTATAATAAAAATTACAGATTAGATACCGATTTACCGAAGATTAATTATAATAAGATAAATTAAAATAAAAGGAGAATTTTTATTAAACAATGGAACAAAAATCAAATGAGATGATAGAAATAAAAAGCATAGCAAAAAAAATAAAGGATATATATAATAAAATAAAATATCCAGTTGAATTTATAATTATTCTTATATTCTTTATATGTGTATATAATTTGATTACAACAAAGGCATATGAAGGATATTGGTCAAAAAAAATATTGATACAAACAATAGTACCAACAATTTTAGCATTTGCATCATTAATATATAATTGTATACAAGACAAACACAAAATAGAGAATATGTTCTTAAATTTTGCTATACCTGTTGGGATATCATTTATAGTATTTATGATACCAACTTACACACCAGATGCAAGCTCACATTTATGGAGAGCCTATGAAATTTCTGAAGGCACATTAATAACAAAAATAGATGAAAATGGAGAGGCAAAAACGACAGTACCAGAAATAATGTCAATAAATAGAGAAACAGTATTAACAAAATATAATGTTTTAAATGAATTGTTAGACTCTGAAGAAGCTAAAGACTATAATAAAACAACACAAGTTGACTCACCATCAAAAGGATATGCTTTTGTATTTTTTATAGGATATGCAATAGGATTATTTGCAGCAAGACTACTATCTTTAAATATATTTGTAGGATTATTGTTAGCAAGGTTGGTAAACTTTATAATTGTTTTAATATTAGGATATTATGCAATAAAAAAGATTCCATTTGGAAAAATATTATTAACAACATATCTTATGATACCTATGATGATGCAACAAGCAACAGCTTTTTCTGCAGATAGTTTAATGAATGCAACAATTATTTTATTTATTTCATATGCATTATATTTAGCATTTAAGAAAGAAGAGATATTAAAATATGAAAAAATTATATTTTTAATATTATCTGCATTTGTAGGATTGTCTAAAATTACATATCTTCCTTTAATAGGAATAGCATTAATAATTCCAAAACACAAAAAAGAAATGCCCAAAAAAGAAATAATAATTTTGGCAGTATTAACACTAGTTATTTGTTGTGGAAGCATGTTAGTGTTAAATATATGTACTAGAGGATATACAAATGAAAGTGCTGAGAAATATTTAGAAAGTGCCGGAGTAAATTCAAGCGAACAATTATCAGGAATAATATCCAATCCATTAAATTACTTAAAAGTATTAGATAATGATTTTAAAGTAAATGGAGAATTTTATACATTTAATTTTATTGGACAATATATGGGATGGCTATCTATAACAGTACCAGTAGGCTATATAATTTTATATATAATAATATTATTAGCATCAATATTTATAGAGAATAATAAACAGGTATTAGACTGGAAAGAAAAAACTTGGATGGTAGTATTGGCATTAGGAATGGATATATTAGTTGTAACTGGTTTATATTTGGAATGGACAGGAGTTGGAAAAATGTCGGTTGCAGGTGTGCAGGGAAGATATTTTTTACCAACGACAATATTATTACTATTAAGTATATGCAAAAAAGAAAATTATGTTAAAATAAAATGCCCTAATGTCGTTGTACCAGCAGTTTCACTATGTGTAAATATGATGTTTATAAATAAAGTTATATTATTCTTTATATAGGGAAAAAATAAAAATAGGAGAAAATGATGAAAATATTATTAATATTACCAGCTTATAATGAACAAGAGAATATATTGCAAACAGTAAATAAAATAAAAGAGTATAGCAATGAATTAGAGTATATTGTTATAAATGATGGTTCGACCGATAATACAGAACAAATATTAGCACAAAACAATATAAATCATATAAAATTAGTAAACAATTTAGGGATAGGAGGAGCTGTACAAACAGGCTATAAATATGCCTATGAAAATAATTATGATATTGCAATTCAATTTGATGGAGATGGACAGCATGATGTAACATTTGTGCCTAAAATATGTCAGCCATTAATAGATGGACAAGCAGATATGTGTATAGGAACAAGATATTTAGATAAGTCATCAAGTGAATTTCAATCAACATTTATGAGAAGACTTGGAGCAAATATAATTTCAGTATTCATAAAATTAATGACTAGAACAAAAATAACAGACCCAACGTCAGGTTTTAGAGCTGCAAATAAGAAAGTAATTGAAGAATTTGCACAAAACTATCCTACAGAATATCCAGAGCCAGAATCAACAGTATCTTTACTTGTAAATGGTTATAAAGTAAAAGAAGAACCTGTAAGCATGAATGAAAGAAAAGGTGGAGTATCTTCTATAAGATTGTGGAAGACAATAGATTATATGGTAAAAGTAGTATTATCAATTATTATAGATAGTATTAGTTTTAGAAGAAAAAGGAGGAAAAAATAGTGCAAATATCATTAAAAATAGCATTGGTTGTAATATTATTAATATATTTATTTTGTATTACAAAGTCAGTAAAAAGAAAAAATATGAGAATAGGATATTTAATATTTTGGATTATTATTGGAATTGTTTTGATGATTGCATTACTAATTCCTAATTTAGTCGAAACTTGTTCTTCTTTGCTTGGATTTGAAATGCCAATAAACATGATTTTTAGTATAGCAATATTTATAATATTATATCTGATTTATAATTTAACTATATTAATTTCTAAAGAAGAAAATAAAAACACATTATTAATACAAGAAATATCAATTCTTAAGAAAAGAGTAGAAGAATTAGAAAAGAGTTGTGGAGAAAATGGAAAATAGTAAAATAAAACTTTCAATAGTTGTAGCTGTATATAATTTAGAAGAATATTTGCCAAGATGTTTAGAGGCATTAACAAACCAAACACTCAAAGAAATAGAAATTCTATGTGTAGATGATGGTTCAAAAGATTCAGCACCACAAATAATAGATGAATATGCACAAAAATATCCAGATAAAGTAAAAGCATTTCATAAAGAAAATGGTGGAGAATTTACATCAAGGAATTATGGATTGGAAAGAGCAAGAGGAGAATATGTAACATTTGTGGACACAGATGATTATGTTGAAAATAATTGGGCAGAAAAGTTATATAATGCTGCCAAACAAAGTGATGCTGATTTAGCTGTATGCGGTTTTGAGAGAATAGATTTAAAAACTAACAAAGTTGTAGCCACTAATATGACTAATTTTGGAAATATAGTAAAAGAAATAAAAAATGATGATGATTTTGTTTTATTTATAAATCCAGCACCATGGAATAAAGTATACAAAAGAGAAAAAATAAAAGATTTAAGATTTTTACCATTTAGAGGATTTAATGATACAATGTTTTTGGCAAGTTGTTTTACAAAAATGAATAAAATAGCATTTATTCCAGATGTGTTGTACCATTATTACTTAAGATATGATTCACAAATACATACAGTAAATGAACAGGACGTAGAAAATTTGAAAAAATATCTTTTAGAAGTTAAACAACTATATATAAATACAAATAAATATGAAGAAATGAAATATATTTTAGATACTTTTGCTTTTTTACATTTAGGAACATCAGTAATGTATAGAGTATCATATGATAAAAATGTAAATATGAAAAAGATGTTAAAAGAAACAATAAAATATCTAGATAAGAATTTTAATAATTGGAGGAAATCACCATTTTTAAAATTAGGGTACTCATTAAAAAAAGGTGTAAAACATGTAGCTTTTTGGGGAGTTGCATTGTTTTATAAATTAGGGCTACCAATGGTATATATTAAAATATATAGATTTTTAGTAGATAAATTGAAATTAGATATTAAATTCTAGAAAGGGCTAAGAAATGGATAAGATAAAAACTATATATCTAAAATATAAAGAGATAATAAATTATTTAATATTTGGAGTATTAGCAACAATAATATCATTAGTGACATATTATGTTTGTGTTTATACAATTTTAAACCCTGAAAATGCAGTACAATTACAAATTGCTAATATGATTTCATGGATTGCAAGTGTAATATTTGCATATTTTACTAATAGAAAGTTTGTATTTGAAAGCAAAGAAAAAAATAAATTAAAAGAGGCAAGCAAATTTGTAACAGCAAGAATAGTAACACTATTAATAGATATGTTGGTAATGTTTTTAGGAGTAACAATATTAAAACTTAATGATAAATTTATAAAAGTAATATCACAAATAGTAGTTATTGTGTCAAATTATTTATTGAGTAAGATAATTGTATTCAATGGGAGAGAAAATGGAAAAAGAAAACGTACAATTTAGAAAAAATTTTATATGGAATATAATAGGAACAGGATTTAGTGCATTCAATTCTTTATTTTTTATGATAGTAGTAACAAGAATAAATGGAGTTAATGAAGCAGGAATATTTACACTTGCATTTTCAACAGCATGTATATTATATATGATAGGTATATATGCTGGTAGAGTATATCAAGTAACAGAAAATGATTCAGAAATAAGTAATAAAGATTATATTATAAATAGATTTATAACATGTGGTTTAACTTTAATATTGGTAATTACATTTACTTTAATTAGACAATATGACATATACAAATCTAGTATATTTATAATTCTAGCTATTTATAAGTCGCTGGAAGCTTTTAGTGAAGTATTGTATGGAATCTTACAAAAAAATAATATGTTAGAAAAAGTAGGAAAATCGGCTTTTTTTAAAGCAATAATTGGAATTATTATTTTTGTAGTGATAGATATTATAACCAAAAAAATGTTAATTTCATGTATTTCATTAGTAGTAGTTAATTTAATTATAATACTATTTTATGATACTTTTAATATCAAACAATTTATAAGTAAAGATGAAACTATAAATAAAAAAAGTATTTTAAGAATATTTAGAAATGGCTTTTTTACATTTGCAATAGCTTTTTTAGGAGTTTATTTAACAAATGCTCAAAAGTATGCTATTGATAATTTTCTAACAGAAAATATACAAGCAATATTTGGAATAATAATAATGCCAGCAACAGTTATGGGATTACTAGCCCAATTTATAATACATCCATTTTTAAACCAATTATTTAATAACTACAATAATAAAGAATATGAAGAAATTAAAAAAATGATATTTAAAATAATGATATTTGTGATAGGAGTAGGAGGAATATGTTGTATTTTAGGATATTTATTAGGAACACCAGTATTAGGACTTTTATACAATATAGATTTACACGAATATAAATTAGCTTTATTAATAATATTAATGGGAGCAACATTATATACAATTGCTAATATAATATCATCAATTTTAGTAACAATGAGATATACATTTATACAGTTTATATTAAGTTTAATAGTAGTTTTAATAGAATATATAATATCTAGTTTGCTAGTACAAAAATTTGAAATTATGGGAGCTACATATGCTTATTTAATAACAATGATAGTATATTGCATTACATATGTTATTATGGTATTTTTATTAATAAATAAAAAAATAAAAGAAGGAGAAAACAAAAATGAACATATTGTACACTCTAAATGATAAATTTGTGCCACAAGTTGCAGCTGGTATTTGTTCTATATGTGAGAATAATAAAAATGCTGATGAAATAGTATTTTATTTAATTTCAGATGGGATCACTCCAGAAAATAAAGATAAACTAAATAAATTTGTCGAAAAATATAACAGAAAATTAGTTATAAAAGAATTAGGAAAGATAAATGATTATATAGATTTTGAATTTGATACTACAGGATGGAATTCTATTGTTTTAGCAAGACTAATATTAGATAAGTTTTTGCCAGAAGAGGTTGAAAAAGTTTTATACATTGATGGTGATACAATAGTAAGAGGAAATATAGAAGAACTATGGAATACAGACTTAAGTAAGAATGTTATTGCAGCTAGCATTGAACCAACTGTTGATAGGACAAGAAAGAAAAATTTAGGATTAGAAAAAGAGCCATACTATAATGCAGGAGTATTATTAATTAATTTGAGTTTATGGAGAAAAGAAGATACAGGAAAAAAGATTTTGGACTATTATAAAGCTAATAATGGAAAATTATTTGCTAATGACCAAGATGCAATAAATGGAGCATTGGCAGGGAAGATTTTTACTTTATCATGTACATATAATTTTTATAATATATTTTATCAATATAATTATAAATTTTTACAAAAATTGATGAAGCCAGTAGAATATATTCCACAAAATATATACGACGAAGCAGTAAAAAATCCTAAAATAATTCATTACTTAGGAGAAGAGAGACCATGGAGAATTGGAAATCATCATAAATATAGAGATGACTATATTAAATACTTAAATATGACACCTTGGGCTGGTATGAATATGGAAAATGGATGGAAAATGTATTTTGTTTGTTGGAATATATTTAATGTAATAACAAAACCATTTCCAAATTTAAGATATAATATAATAAATTCATTAATACCTGTATTTATGAAAAAACGTGCAAAAGACATAAAAAAAACCAAGACATAAGTGTCTTGGCTTTTTTTGAATTTCTATTGAAATTATCGGCTTTTAATGGTACAATACAAATGTTAAAATCTATAATAGAAAATGTAAAAAGAAAGAAGGAAAAGATATGTCAATATTAGTAACAGGTGGAGCTGGTTATATAGGAAGTCATACAGCAGTAGAATTATTAAAGGCTGGAAGAGAAATAGTAATTGTAGATAATTTCTCAAATAGTAAACCAGAAGTATTAGAGAAAATAAAAAAAATAACAGGAAAAGAATTTAAATTTTATGAATTAAATTATTTAGATAGAGAAGCACTAGAAAAAGTATTCCAAGAGAATAATATTGAGGCAGTATTAAACTTTGCAGGATATAAGGCAGTAGGGGAATCAGTACAAAAACCATTAGAATATTATGAAAATAATATTTCAGGAGCAATAGTATTACTAAAAGTAATGAAAAAATATAATGTAAAAAAATTTATCTTTAGTTCATCTGCAACAGTATATGGAGAACCAGAAAGAATACCTCTTACAGAAGAATGTAAAATAGGAGGAACAACAAATCCATATGGAACAACAAAATTATTTATAGAACAAATACTACAAGATTTATATAAATCTGATAATACATGGGATATAGCAATATTAAGATATTTTAATCCTGTAGGAGCACATGAAAGTGGATTAATAGGAGAAGAACCTCAAGGCATACCAAACAATTTAATGCCATATGTTGTAAGAGTCGCATCTGGTCAATTAGAACAATTATCAGTATTTGGAAATGATTATGATACACCAGATGGAACAGGAGTAAGAGACTATATACATGTTGTAGATTTAGCTAAAGGACATATAAAAGCATTAGAAAAGTTAGAAAAAGAAGAAACAGGAATTTATATATACAATTTAGGAACAGGAATAGGATATAGTGTTTTAGATATGGTAAAGGCATTTGAAAAAGCAACAGGAAAGACTGTAAAATATAAAATAGCACTAAGAAGAGCAGGAGATATAGCAACATGTTACTCTAATCCAGAAAAAGCAATGAAGGAATTAGAGTGGAAGGCTGAAAAAACATTAGAAGATATGTGTAAAGATTCATGGAATTATATAAAAAATAAATAGACTAAAAACAGGAGCAAAATATGAAGAAAAGAAAAAGTGTAGTATGTATACTAATCATATTATTTCTTTTAATAGCATTTGGAATTGAATGGGCATATGACACTTTTGGACATTTATCAATAGATGAAGTAATATTTCATTTAAAAGTACCAATGAAAGGAACTAATACAGATTTAATATGGACATTTGCTAAACAATGTTTATGGAAAGTTATTGCTCCAACAATAATAATATCATTTGTTCTAATATACCCAATGGTAAAAGATTTAAAAATAATAGAAGATAAAATACATACTTCTGAAAAAAGAAGAACAATCGTAATAAATTTAAGTATTGCAATATTAATACTTATAGCTAATGTTACAAAAGTAATAAGAACAAGCGATATAAGTGAATATATTTCAAATCAAATGAATAATTCAACATTTATTGAAAAAGAATATGTGGAACCATCAAAAGTAGATATATCATTTGATAGGCAAAAAAGAAATTTAATATATATTTATTTAGAATCTATGGAATCAACATATTATTCTAAAGAAGATGGAGGATTAGCTGATCAAGATTTAATACCAGAAATAAGTAAATTAGCTAAGCAAAATACTAATTTTACAAATACAGAAAATATTGGTGGGGCATATACATTATATGGAACAACTTGGACTGTTGGAGCAATGACAGCTCAAACATCAGGTATTCCTTTAAAAATAGGCGTAGATGGAAATTCATTAAGTGAATATAGTAGTTTTTTAAAAGGAGCATATTCTTTAGGTGATGTATTAGAAAAAAATGATTATCATAATTATTTATTATTAGGATCTGATGCAACATTTGGAGGAAGAAGCAATCTCTTTAAACAACACGGAAATTATGAAATATATGATTTTGAAACAGCAGTTAGCGAAAATAAAGTATCGGAAAAAATATGGTGGGGATATACTGATGCTACATTATTTAAATATGCAAAAGAAAAAATAGGTGAATTGGCAAAAGAGGATAGACCTTTTAATTTTACAATGTTAACAGCAGATACACATTTTCCAGATGGATATGTATGCGATAATTGTATTGAACAATGGGATAAACAATATAAAAATGTTATATCTTGTTCTAGTAGAAGAGTAGGAGAATTAGTACAATGGATACAAAAACAAGACTTTTATGATAATACAACAATAGTAATTGTAGGAGATCATTTAACAATGCAGACAGACTTTTTTCCAATAGAAGAAGGACAAGATTATGAAAAAAAAGTTGTAAGTTTAATAATAAATCCAGCAGAAGAAGCAAAAAACACAAAAAACAGAATATATTCAACAATGGATTTATATCCAACTACACTTACTGCAATAGGTGCAAAAATTGAAGGAAATAGATTAGCGTTAGGAACAAATCTATTTTCAGATGAACAAACTTTACTTGAAAAGTATGGAGTAGAATATATTAATGATGAATTAAAGAAAACTTCGAAATTTTATGATAGACACATATTACAAAAAAGATAAGGAGGAGCAGATGGAAAAAATTTCAGTAATAGTATCTTGTTATAATGAAGAAAAAGCATTACCATTATTTTATGAAGAAATGGAAAGAGTGAGAAAACAAGATTTTAAAGGAATTGTTGACTTTGAATATATTTTTGTCAATGATGGTTCAAAAGACAGAACACTAGAAGTAATTAAAGAATTAAGAAAAAAAGATAATAAAATAAGATATATATCATTTTCTAGAAACTTTGGAAAAGAAAGTGCAATGTTTGCAGGATTGGAAGCTTCAATAGGAGAATATGTAACATTTATGGATGCAGACTTGCAAGACCCACCAGCAATGCTAAAAAAGATGTTTGAAGCAATAAAAAATGAAGGATATGACCAAGTTGGAACAAGAAGAGTTACAAGAAAAGGTGAACCTCCAATAAGAAGTTTTTTTGCAAGACTATTTTATAAAATAATAAATAAAATGTCAGATGTAAAGATGGTTGATGGTGCAAGAGATTATAGATTAATGACGAGAAAAGTAGCTGATAGTATAATTGAATTGAAAGAATATAATAGATATTCAAAAGGACTATTTAGTTTTGTGGGATTTAAAACAAAATGGCTTGAATATGAAAATGTAAAAAGAGTAGCAGGAGAAACAAAATGGTCATTCTGGAAACTATTTAAATATGCTATAGAAGGAATAACAGCATTTTCAACAACACCATTAATATTTGCATCTGTACTAGGTTTAATATTTTGTGTTGTAGCATTTATTGCAATCATATTTATAATTGTAAAAACATTGACTTTTGGTGATCCAACATCAGGCTGGCCATCACTTGCATGCATAATAGTTTTTGTAAGTGGAATTCAGCTATTTTCAATGGGGGTAATTGGTCAATATCTATCAAAAATGTATTTGGAAGTAAAACATAGGCCAATATATATAGTAGAAGAAACGGAAAAAGATAATTAAAAAATTACCAAAGAGAGGAATAAAAATGTAAATAAGGAGAAAAATATTTAATAAAATGAAAGGAATGAAACAAAAATGTTTAAATTAGGTTTAGGTCAAGATATAGGAATAGACTTAGGAACAGCAACAGTAATAGCCTATGTAAAAGGTAAAGGTGTAGTATTAAGAGAACCATCTGTTGTTGCTGTAGATAGTAATACAAAAGAAGTACTTGCAGTTGGCCAAGAAGCTAGAAGAATGCTTGGAAGAACACCAGGAAATATAGTAGCAACAAGACCATTAAGAGAAGGTGTAATTTCAGATTATACAGTAACAGAAAAAATGTTAAAATATTTTATCAATAAAGTAAATGGAAAGACACTGTTTTCACCAAGAACTATGATATGTATTCCCTCAAGAGTAACAGAAGTTGAAAAAAAAGCAGTTGTAGATGCCGCAACACAAGCTGGAGCTAGAAAAGTATTTTTGATTGAAGAACCAATTGCTGCTGCAATTGGTGCAGGATTAGATATAGCAAAACCTAGTGGAAACATGGTTGTTGATATTGGAGGAGGAACAACAGACATTGCAGTAATTTCATTAGGGGGTTCTGTAGAAAGTACATCACTTAAAGTTGCAGGAGATAAATTTGATGAATATATAGTAAAATATATAAAGAAAAAACATAATGTAATGATAGGTGAAAGAACTGCAGAAGATTTGAAAATAAATATTGGATGTGTATATCCAAAAATTCAAGACACAGAGATGGAGATAAGAGGAAGAGATTTGGCTACAGGCTTGCCAAAAACAATAACAGTGTATTCAAGTGAAATGTTAGAAGCACTTATAGAACCTGCAATGATGATTGTAGAAGCAGTACATTCTGTACTTGAAAAAACTCCGCCAGAACTTGCGGCAGACATAAGTGATAAAGGAATTTATATGACAGGAGGAGGATGTCTAGTTGATGGACTAGATAGACTATTACAAGAAAAAACAGGAATAAATGTAATGATAGCAAATGATGCTGTATCATGTGTTGCATTAGGAACAGGAAAGGCCTTAGATAACTTAGATGCATTAGATAAATAAAAAAGACTTCAGTACGAATTTTGTACTGAAGTTTTTTTACTATTTTATTTTTCTAGATTTTATTCCAAAGAATATAGTTACACTTATTAATGATATAATTCCAGCAATAGCAATTAATGGAGAACCAGCTTTTGGAAGAGGTTCAGGAGCTACTGTAGGATCTTCGGGAGCAAGTAATCTTATTTTAGGTGTAACATCAGAAGTTTTTGTCTTTGTTGTTCCATCAAAATCTTTATAATTAATATCAATTTTTTGGTTAGTATCTAAAATCTTACTAATTATTGTTTCATCAAATTTTTCTTTTAATTTTAGCTTATATTGAACAATTGCTGTTTGACCTGGTGCAAGTTCTTCTAGATTCCAAGTAATACTATTTGTAGAAGTATCAATATTTGCAGATATTTTTGAAGTATCTATACCATCAACATAAGTCATTTCAAAATTATCAACTATATATTGAGGAAAATAATCTACAACAATAATATCTTTTAAAGACATTGGAATAGGAACTAAGTCATTATAAATAGTATCTGTAATAGTTTCTTCTATTTTTCTATCACTTATGTTATAAAATTTTCCGATTGTAGGTTTTTCTTCTGTACCAAATACAGCATTTATTACATCTCCATATGTATATGTATCTCCATTTGTATTAGTCTTTAAAATAGCATCTAAATTATTAATACCTGTTAACATTGTTATAACATTAACATCTTGTAAAGAACTTAAAGTTGATTTTGTAGCATTTATTACATTTGTTAAACCATCATAAGATACTAAGTCATTATAACCAATTGCAATATTAGGTAAACCATCTGTTAAAACAATTATATATTTATTTGTTGCTTCTTCAGAAAAAGATTGTTTCGCTAATTGTAAACCTGAATCTAAATCAGTGAATTGACCAGTACCTTCTATTGATGAAATTTTAGACTTTAAAGTAGATAAATCATTTGTGAAATCACAAACTTTTTGCGCATCTTCAATAGTTCCTGTATCTGTTGCACTTTTAGTTGAAAATGAAACAACACCTATTTTTAAATCAGAGCTATTTACTTTTAATAAGTTTTCAACTAAAGAATTAGCAGAATTTAAAACTAAGTCTTTTCTTGTTGTATTCTCAGAAACTAAATCATTCATACTAGAAGAGCTATCAATAACGAGCATTAATTCTCCAGATGGAATAATTTGTTTTGCATTATTTGATATCTTTAATTGTAATGTAACTTCATGTTCAGTTAAGTTTGTACTAATAAGTTTTTTTTCAAATGAAGAAGAATCATTTAATTCAATTGTACAAACATTATCTTCAACAACTTCCATTGTAGTTGTTACAGCAAAAACACTATTTGCCATTAAAATAATTAACAAAAATATTGTTAAAATAATACTTTTTTTCATAATTAAACACCTCAAATGTATTGTAATATAAATATGAAAAAAATGCAACAATTTATACGACAAAATACTTGAAAATAATTTAAAACTATAATACAATAAATTTAATAGTACAAAAGCGGAGGTAAATATGAAAAGAGAAAATGGGATTACTTTGATTGTATTAGTAGTAACGATCGTTGTTTTACTAATTATATCTGGAGTAGCTATAAGTGTAATAAAAGATGATGGCTTATTTAGTGAAGTAGGAAAAACAAGTGAAAATGCAACGAAAGATGAAGAAAGAAAAGTAATAAGATTAGCTTATACTGAAATGCAAATGAATAAAGGTATAAAATATAGTAATGAACTAATTATTGGAATGAATAAGGAATCTTTGGGTGTATTTTTACAAAAGTATGCAAATGATAATAGTATAAAAGTAGAAGAGGCTACAGAAAGTGATAAAGAAAACTTAGAAACAGTTATAAAAGTTAAAAATCAAGATGATTCAAACAAAAATATTAGTACTATTAAAATCACTTTTAATAGTACTAATAATAGCTACCTAGTAGAGATAGATTTAAATGAAAATTCTGGAGGAAACTCAAGTGAAGATCCTGGAACTAATCCAGGTGGAGGCAAAGAAACTGTTCTTGAATATGAGGTAACATATAACGAAAATGGTGGAGTGAAAAAAGTACAAACACCAACATATATAAAGAAGAGTAATGAAAAGCTTGAATTATTATTCAATATAGATGAATATATTTATAGAAATGGATATAATTTTAAAGGATGGTCGGAAAATGCAACTGATACAGAACCTTTATATGTAAATGATGAAGAAAATAAATATTATACAAAAAATGAAAACAAAGAACTATATGCTGTATGGAAAGATGAAGAAGCACCAATTATAACTATATTAAATATAAAATCAGATAGTATAGAATTTAAAGTGACAGATGAAGGCAGTGGAGTATATAGCTATATATTAAAAGATAGTGCTACAGTACCAACTGCAAGTGATTTCCAAAAGAAAGAAACAGAAGGACAAAAAGAGGTAAAAGATTCTATAACAGGATTGAAACAAGAAACAACATATTATATATTTGCAATGGATGTTGCAGGAAATATAAGTAAAGTAGCTTCTGCTACAACTTTAAAAGTGCCAGATAAAACAAATATATCACTTTCAGGCTCACCATCTACATGGACCAATAAAAATGTAACAGTAACAGCAACAGTAAAACCAGAAATATTAAATAATGGTTATACAATACAAATGAGCTTAGATGGAACAAATTATGAAAATAAAAGTTCAATAGAACGTACTAAAAATGGATTGGTATATGCAAGATTAATAGATAAAAGTGGAAATGTTGGAAGTGATGCAACATATAATGTAAATAATATAGATAAAGATGAACCAACAGCAAGTGTGACAGCATCTGTATCATCAATAATAGCAACAAGTGCAACAATAAATTCAATAACTGCGGCAGATACTGGTGGAAGTGGAATATCAAAAGTAGTTTGGTACTATAAAAACTCAAAAGATTCATCATATACATATTTAGATCAGCAAGCAGGAAATTCATCTAATTCGGTATCAGTAAGTTCAAAGCCATTAAATTTAGAAGACTCAAAAACTTATAATATATTAGTTGAAGTATATGATGTTGCTGGAAATAGAGGAACAGCTACAACTACAATAACAACAAAACCTGCAATAGCAGAATATGCGTCAGTAAAATATACTAGCATAACAAATGCTATAAGTAAAGTGTCAGGAACTGGAACAGTAACAATGCTAAAAAACACAACAGAAAACTTCTCTGTACCATCAAATAAATCAATAACTCTTAATTTAAACGATAAAACAGTAACAGTAGGCTCAGGAACAATTAGTAATGCAGGTACTTTAACTGTAAATGGTAATGGATCTATTGTTGGAGTTTCAGTAGGAAATCATGCAGTATCAAATAGTGGAAAGCTGAATTTGCAAAATGCAAAAATAGTTTCAAATACAAGAGGAGCAATATATAATATAGGAACATTTAATATGGCAGCAACAGGAACTGTTGAATATTATGGATCTGATACAAATTGGGCTGCAGTAGATAGTAGAGGAACATCAAATATATTGAATATAAAAGGTGGAACAATAAAAGCAACAGGTTCAGGAAGGGCAATATTTATGGAGAATGGCTCAGGACAACACTATATTGCTAATGCAACAATTACTGGAAATGCAGGATGGGCAATTTATGCAGTAAGTGGTGCAAAAGCTACAATAGAAAAATGTAACATAAGTGGACCATATGGAATATATCAACAATACTACAGTGGAAACATCTCATTGGGAAATGCAAACACAGGATATGCTGGAGCTGAACAATTATATGTGTATAATTGTAGTATAAGTGATAGTTCTAGAATTAGGGGACATGTTATAGAAACATTTGGAATTGGAAATGGAGGATATCAAGTAAGATTCTATGATGCTAAAGATAGTACTCCATCTGCAAAGTTTTATACATGGACAAGTAATAATGGACAAGATGATATGACAACATATATGGGCTCAAAGTATACATTACATGATTCTGTGGCATTTTGTTGTAATGCATATAAATCACAACATAACAATGAATCTGGATTATATTATACTCATATATATACAGAAGATCAGAATCCATCAGGAGGAGGAGCAGGAAATTACTATTTTGTAGGCGGAATATCATATACACTATAATTATATAAACAAAATTTGAGGTTACTTTTTAGTAGCCTTAAATTTTGCCTTTTTAAACAAAATGTAAAAAACTGTCAAAAAGTATTTACAAAAGTAAAAAAATGTGATATAACAAAGACATTCTATCAAGCACATAGTGCTATAAAATAAAAATTAAAAATCAAATTAAATTCAAAGAAAATTTAAATCAAAAATTTTATCAAAAGTTTTAATCGATAAAATCCAAAAAAAGAAAAGAGAAAAATAAAAAAAGGATGGAGGTGAAACTGTGTCTAAAATAGTATATGTACTTGAAGAAAATAAATAAGAGAAAGGAGAAGTATGACTGAAGAAGAAAAGAAAAAAGCAATGCTACCAACAAATGATTATGTATTTAAAAGAATATTTGGATACGAAGGAAAAGAAGAAATAACAAAAGATTTTATAGAAGCAGTAACGAAGTATGAGATAGAAGAGATAGACGTAGGAAGAAGTACAATACTAGAGAAAGATTTGATAAGAGATAAAATAGGAGTACTAGATGTAAGAGCAGTAATAAATAATAATGTGCAAGTAGATATAGAGATGCAAGTAATGAATCAAGATAATGTAGAAGAGAGAATATTGTTTTATTGGAGTAAATTATATAATCAAAGCATAAGAGAAGGAGAGAGGTATAAGCAACTAAGGAAGACAATAGTAATATTAGTTACGAATTTCAAGGTAGAGAAGTTAAAAGAGATAGAGAAATATCATACAGAGTTCAAGATAAGGGAGAGAGAGTATAGTCAAGTAATATTAACAGAGGCACTAGAGATACATATAGTAGAATTACCAAAGGTAAAAGAGGAGATAGAGAGAAAGAAGGATAGAGAAAAAGAAGAAGAAAGTGAGTTATTAGTATGGGCAAAATTCTTGATAGATCCGGAAAAGATGGGGGAAGAGGAAATGAATAAGCATGAAAGAGTAAAAGAAGCAAGAGAAATAATTAAATATTTGAAAAAAGATGAGAAAGAAAGAGAATTGGCAGAGCAAAGATTAATGTATATAATGGATCAAAATGCAATAGAGAGTTATGGATATAGACATGGAAGAGAAGCAGGGTACAAAGAGGGAAAAGAGACTGGATACAAAGAAGGAAAAGAGACTGGATACAAAGAAGGAAAAGAATCAGGATATAAGGATGGAAAAGAAAAAGGAAGAGAAGAAGGAAGAAAAGAAGGAAGAGAAGAAGGAATGCAACAAGGAGCAAAAGAAAATAGTAAAAAAATTGCAAAAACAATGAAAGAAAAAGGTCTAGGCATAAAACTTATACAAGATATAACAAAATTAACGGAAAAAGAAATTAAAGAAATATAAAAAGAAGACTCCCTTAGGGGTCTTCTTTATATGTCTTAGAAGATTAGCAACATCCTCCTCTGTTACCACCGCAACAGCAGCAAATTAAAAGTATAAGGATGATTATCCAGCAGCAATCATCACCAAATCCGAAACCACATCCACAACCTCTGTTCTCTGGCATATAAAACCCCCCTTTCAGAATTAAATTTTTAATTAAAGAATAATAAGTAAATTCTTTAAAATTTTTCTTTTGATAATATATAATATGGTAAATTAAAAAAAGTGTTACAAAAATACTTGATAATAAAAAACATAAATGATAAAATACAATATAAATTAAGAAGCGAAAGAAAAAACGGAAGGAACGATGATAGTATATGGGAAATATAGTCTTATTAGATGATTTGACAATAAATAAAATTGCAGCAGGAGAAGTAATAGAAAGACCAGCTTCAGTTGTAAAAGAAATGGTAGAAAATTCAATAGATGCAGGAGCTACTAATATAACTGTAGAAATAAAAAATGGAGGAATATCTTATATCAGAGTAACAGATAATGGAAAAGGGATACCTGAAGATGACTTGGAAATTGCATTTGAAAGACATGCAACAAGCAAAATAAGAAGTGCAGATGATTTAAATACAGTAACATCTATGGGGTTTAGGGGAGAAGCATTAGCAAGTATTGCAGCAATAGCAAGAGTTGAGATGACTTCAAAAACTGCAAACCAAATTAATGGATATAAAGTAGTTGTTGAAGGGGGAAATATATTAGAAAAAACAGAAACAGGATGTGCGATAGGAACATCAATAGTTGTTACAAATTTATTTTATAATACACCTGTAAGATACAAGTTTTTAAAAAAAGACTATACTGAAGCAGGGTATATAGAAGATACAATATCAAGAATTGCATTGGTACATCCAGAAATAGCAATAAAACTAATAAATTCAGATAAAACAATAATACAAACTAATGGAAATGGAGATATAAAAACAGTAATATATAGTATATATGGAAAAGATGTGGCAAGTGCTTTGATAAAAACAGATTACACATATGAAGGAATGCATATATATGGAGTAATAGGAAAACCTGAAATAGCACGTTCAAACAGAGCAAACCAGATATTTTTTGTAAATAAAAGATATATAAAAGATAAATCATTATCATCAGCTGCAGAGAGAGCATATAAGGGAATGATACCAATTGGAAAATTTAGTTTTTTAGTTTTAAATATTGATATGAATCCTAATAAAGTTGATGTAAATGTACATCCTGCAAAATTAGAAGTAAGATTTGAAGAGGAAAACTTAGTATTTAAAGCAGTGTATCATGCAATAAGAAATTCATTATTAGAGGCTGAATTAGTAGCTGATACAGATAGAAAAACAAGTGAAACAAGAGCAGAGAGTGGATTATTTGGAAGTAGAAGTAATAATATTCAAAGTCCAGAAACTATAGTAGAACAAATATATAAGGCAAGACAAGAAAATAATAATTTTAAAATACAAACTATGAATCAAGAAGAAAACAAAGAGATGTCTGAAATTGAAAAGAGTCAAGAAGTTTTAAGAAAATTACAAGAAATTAAGGAAAATTTGATAAAAGAAACTCCAAATATAAAACCAAAAATAGATGAACCAATAAAAAGTGAGCAAGCAATAAATAAAATAATAACAGATGAACCTACAAAACTAGAAGAACCACAAACAGAGTATAAATTACAAGAAAATAAAATTCAAGAACAACCTGAAATAAAAAAAGTAGAATTACCAGAACACAAAGTAGATTTACTAGAAGAAATTGCAAAAGCAAGTAAGCAACCACAAAATTTAAAAGAACAAATTCAAATGGCAACAGAAAAAATAAAACCAGAAGAAGAAACAAAGAATATTCAAAAAGAAAATCTAAGTACAGGAGAATATACAAAAGAATTTGAGGAAATGTATCTAAAATTATTTGGTACTAAACCTGTTAGAGAAACAGATTTAGAATATGCAAAACCAAATGAAGATATTGCAACACTCGGAAATGTATCAATGTTTGAAAATATAGAAGAATATAAAAAGCCTACATATAAATTTATAGGTATTGTATTTAAAACATATATAATAATAGAAATAGATCAAGAAATGTATATAATAGACCAGCATGCAGCACATGAAAGAATTTTATATGAAAAAGTTAAGAAAAATTATTATAGTGAAGAAGAAAAAGATTCTCAGTTAATGTTATTACCAGACATAATAACATTAACACATAAAGAAATGGATGTTGTAAGAGAAAATATGAAAATATTTAAAAAAGCAGGATTCATATTAGAAGAATTTGGTGAAAATACAATAAAACTAACAGGAGTACCTGAAATGTGTATAGACTTAGAAACAAAAGAAATGTTTCTTGAAACATTAGATGAATTGGCATCAATATCTAGAACAGCAAAACAAGAAATAACAGAAAAATTTATAGCAACAATAGCATGTAAGGCAGCAGTAAAAGCTAATATGGCGTTAACAAAAGAAGAAGTAGATAATTTAATGGATGAGTTATTAACATTGCCAAATCCATTTACATGCCCACATGGAAGACCAACAGCTATAAAAATGTCAAAATATGATATAGAAAGAAAATTTGCAAGAAAATAGGAGAGATAGAAATGACAGCATTTATAATAATGATAGAATTAGCATTATTTATGGTACTAGTTGGATTTACATGGTATAGATTAGAAGCATATGATGGAATAAAAAGAATAGGAATATGTATTTTAGGAGCAATAATAAGTGCAATAATAACAAAAATATTATTTTCTATATCATCAAATGGAATATCATATATAACATCAGAAGTTGCAGGAAAAGTATCAAGAATATTGGTATTAATATTTACGCCTATAAATGGAATAATAATAATGCCATATACTGCAAAAATAATCAGTGAAATTAAGTTTAATGAATTCGAACAAAAAGATTTAAAAAGAAAACTAATCATACTAGCAATAGTTTTAATAATAGTATTTTTCTTGGAAATACAATATTTAAGATATATACAATTAGGAATACTAAAAATAGCAAGTACTATAAAATAAAGGAGCGAAAATGAATAAACCAACAGTTATAGTTATATGTGGACCCACTGCGTCTGGCAAAACGTCACTAGCAGTAAAATTAGCAAAAGAAATAAATGGAGAAATAATATCAAGTGACTCTATGCAGATATATAGATATATGGATATAGGAACAGCTAAAGTAACTGAAAAGGAGAAAGAAGGAATAAAACATTATCTTGTGAGTTTTGTAGAGCCTAATGAGAGATATAGTGTAGCAAACTTTAGAAAAGATGCAGAAAAAGCAATAGAAGAAATATTAAGAAAAGGAAAGACTCCTATAATTGTTGGAGGAACAGGTCTTTATGTAGATAGTTTAATATATGGAATAGATTACCAGGAAATACAATATGATGAAGAATATAGAAAGCAATTGGAAAATATAGATTTAGAAGAACTATATAAACAAGCAATCACAATAGATAGTGAAGCGATGAAAAAAATAAGTAAAAATGACAGAAAAAGAATTTCGAGAATATTAGAAATATATAAAGCTACTGGGAAAAACAAAACAGAACAAGAAAAACTATCAAGACAAAATGAAGTTAAATATAATTATAAAGTATTTGCAATAAATATGGAAAGAGAAAAACTATATGAAAGAATCAATAAAAGAGTAGACATAATGATAAAACAGGGACTTATAGAAGAAGTAAAAGAACTATTAAAAAAATATAATGAATTTCCAACAGCAATGCAGGGGCTAGGATATAAAGAAGTTGTAGAGTACTTAAATGGAAAAATAACAGAAGAAGAAATGATAGAAAAAATAAAATTAGAAACTAGAAGATATGCAAAAAGACAAATAACTTGGTTTAAAAAAAATAAAGAAACAATATGGCTTGATGGACTAAAGGATAAAAATGAAAATATACAAATAATATTAGAAAAAATTTAATAGCTTGAAAGGAAGATATTAAAGTTGAAGAAAAGCAAAAAAATATTAGTTCTTATATTTGCAATTATAATATTAATATATATAATTTATGCAATTTATTTGTTAGTTGCAAATCCAACTGATACATATATAATAAAGCAAGGAACAATCTCAGAAGAAAATGAAACAACTGGATATATAATAAGAGATGAAACAGTAGTAAAAAGTGAAGAATATGAAAATGGAATATATCCAATAGTTGCAGAAGGGGAAAAAGTATCAAAAGCAGACCCAATATTTAGGTATTATAGTGATGATGAAAAAGATATAACAGCAAAAATAAATGAGATAGATTATAAAATACAAGAATTATTAGAAAAAGAAAAATTAATAACAACAGCAGACATAAAAGCAATAGAAAATCAAATTGAAGAAAAAGTAGAAAAAGCTAGAATACTTACAAATACTCAAGAAATAACTGAATATAAAACAGATATAGATAATCTTATAACAAAAAAAATAAAATTCATAGGAGATATAACTGAAAACAATGAAATAAAACAATTAATAAAAGAAAGAAAAAACTATGAAAATCAACTTAAAAATGGTACTAAATATATAAATGCAGAAAAAAGTGGAATAGTATCATATAGAATAGATGGATTAGAAAACGAACTTAAAGTAGATAATTTTGAAAATATAACAAGTGAAAAACTAGAAAATATAGGAATAAGAACAGGACAAATAATAGCAACAAGTAATGAAAGCGGAAAAATTATAGATAACTTTAAATGTTATATAGCAGTTATAATGAGTACTGACATTCCAAAAGCAACTGAAGCAAAATTAAATGATAAAGTTGTATTAAGAATTCTGGATGAAGAAATAAATGCAAAAATTGTAAAAATAAATGATGAGAGTGGAAAAAGAGTAATAATTTTTGAAATTAATAAAATGACAGATGATTTAATAAACCATAGAAAGATATCAGTAGATGTAGTATGGTGGAGTAAAACTGGACTTAAAGTTCCAAATCAAGCATTGATCGAAGAAAATGGGCTATATTATGTGATGAGAAATAAAGCAGGAAAACAGGTAAAATTATTGGTAAAATTAAAAGGGCAAACAGATAAATTTTCAATAATAACATCATATTCACTAAAAGAATTACAAGAAATAGGGTATAGTGAAGATGAAATAAAGAATTATAAAAAGATAAATAATTATGATGAGATCTTGTTAAACTCACGATAAAATATTACAATAATGTTACAAAAATATTAAAATTTGATTACAATCAAAAAAACTATTGACAAAAATAAAAAAAAGATAGATACTATATGCAAATCAGACAATACAAAAGTGTAAAAATATTAGGAGGGTAAAAAAATGGCAGGAGCTATAATGGACAAAGTATGGGGATTATTCGGAATGGATCAAGGAGGAGAAACGGAAGATTACGAAAATGAAGATACATACGAATTTGACGACAAAATGAATGAATATGATAACAATGATGAGGAAGAAAGAAAATTCTTTGGAAATAAGAAAGCAAAAGTTGTCCAAATGACACAAGCAAACCAATCAATAAAGATGGTTATATCACAGCCAACTACATTTGAACAATCAGAAGAAATATGCAGTCTATTAAAAGAAAAAAAATCTGTAATTGTTAATTTAGAATATGTAAATAAAGATGTTGCTAGAAGAATAGTTGACTTTATTAGTGGAGGAGTTTATGCGCTAGATGGACATATTCAAAAGATTTCAAACTCAATTTTCTTAATAGCACCAATGAACTATGAAATAACAAATGAAATGGCAAGAGAAGAAATAAAAAATAAATTATCTGTTTCTTGGCTAAAAAACAATAATATAAATTAATCCTTCATAAGAAAGAACAGGGGGAATCCAATATGATTACACCATTAGATATAGAAAACAAAAAATTTAATAAACAAATGATGAACGGATATAATGTTGAAGAAGTTGATGACTTCTTAGACGAAGTTGTAGAAGACTATGAAAAAAATTATAAAGAATTAGCTTTAACAAATTCAAAAATAGAAGAATTGGAAAAGAACCTTAGTCATTATAAGAATATAGAAGCAACATTACAAAATACATTAGTAATGGCACAAACAACAGCTGAAGAAGTAAAAAGTGTAGCAAAACAACAAGCTGAACAAATAGTATCAGATGCTCAAAGACAATCAGAAGAAATAATAAAATCATCAAGAGAAAGTTCTAAAAAAACATTAGATGATTTAGAAAATCAAATTAGAGAGAAAGAAAGAGAACTTGAAGAAATGAAAAAACAATTTGATATATATAAGGCCAAAATGGAATCATTATTAATGTCACAATTAGAAATAATAAAAAGAATAAATAAAGAAGAATAAGAGGAGATATCACAAAAAGATATCTCTTTTTGTGTTGGAAATTATTACAAATGTTACAAAAATATTAAATGTATATTACAATTTAGTTAATAGTATTGACAATAACGAAAAAAAGAATAAAATATTATTATAAAATAGAAAGGTTAGCAAAATGAGAATAATTAGTGGAAATGCAAGAGGAACAAAATTATATACGCTAGAAGGACTTTCAACAAGACCAACATTAGACAGAGTAAAAGAATCAATGTTTAATATAATTCAACAAGATATACCTGAAGCAATAGTACTAGACCTTTTTGCAGGATGTGGAGCAATAGGCTTGGAAATGGTTAGCAGGGGAGCAAAACAAGCTGTTCTGTGTGATAACTCAAAACAAGCAATAGAAATTATAGAAAAAAATATAGAAAAAACACATATGGAAAAACAAATTCAATTATATAATATGGACTATATAGATTGCTTGGAAAAAGTAAAAGATAAAAAATTTGACTTAATCTATATTGACCCACCATATCAAACTGATTATATAGAAAAAGCGTTGCAAAAAATAATTGAATATGATATTATAACAAACAATTCTAAAATAATATTAGAAACTGATGATGAAAAAAGGATAATACAAGAAATTAGTAATATAAACATTAATATTATAGACCAGAGAAAATATGGAAGAGCAACATTAATATTTTTAAAAAAGTAACCTAAACTTAGAAAGGGGTAAAAAATGGAAATTTTTACGTTATTAGAAACATTAGAAGATATATTAGAAAATAGTAAAAGCTTACCGTTTACTAAAAAAACAATGGTAGACAAGGAAGAAATGCTTGAAATAATAAAAGAAATAAGAATAAAACTACCAGATGAATTAAAACAAGCAAAATGGGTAAAAGAAGAAAGACAAAGAATTTTAGTGGAAGCTCAAAAAGAAGCTGATGGAATTGTTAAAGAAGCAGAAAACAGAATAATAGCAATGATTGACGAACATGAAATAACAAGAAAAGCTTATGAGCAAAAATCTGAAATAATAGAAACAGCAAATGAAATGTCAAGAGAAATTTCTCAAGGAACAAAAGAATATGCTAATAATCTATTAGATTCAACAGAAACAGTCTTAACAGATACACTAGAAAAATTAGAAAAAAATATTGGAGAAGCTATAAACTTAATGGAAATGTCATTACAAGATACAATAAAAACAATTCAGAATAGTAAAAAAGAACTTCAATAAGAGAAAAGAGGTAATTAGTGTATACCTCTTTTTTTAGAAAAAAGCAAAATATGAAAGGAAGTAGAATATGGCAAAGAAAAAGAGTAGAGGAAGAAGAACCAAAAAAAACACACCAGATTTTGCAGTTATTATTACAATAATACTTAGTATATTATTAGCAGTATTGATATTTTCAGAATCAGGATATATAGGAATAGCTTTAAGCGAGTTTTTTGGTGGAATGATGGGAATATTAAAATATATATTACCAATAGGAGCATTTGCACTAGCAATAAAAATGGCATGTAAAAATGATGATGATTATTTAACATCAAGAATCATACAATATACATTTTTATTAATATTTATAGCAGTTATTTTAAGTGTATATCAAATATATAGTGGAAAAATAGATACAAATCAAGAATTTTCAAAAATTATAAAAGAAGCATATAAATTAGGTGAAAGTAATATTGGTGGAGGAGCATTAGGAACAATAGCAGCAGTACCGTTATTTGAATTATTTGGAAAAGTAGGAACAATAATATTAAGTATAGGGGCATCATTAATACTATTTGCAGTAACATTTGGAATAGATATTTCAGGAATAGTAACAAATTGGATTCAAAATAGAGTAGAAAATAGAAAAGAAAAATATGAACAAAAATTAGCAAGAAAAGAAGAATATGAAAAAGCAAGAATGAAAAATAATACAGCAAAAGAAAATAAACAAACATATTTAGAGATAGAAGAAGATAAACCTGAAAGTGAGCAAATAAAAATTAACTTAAATGGTAGAGAAATAGAAGAAGAATCAAACAAAAAGAGACTATTTGGGCATAAAAAAGAAGAAAAAAGCATAAAAGAAGTGTTGCAACCAGATTACATAGAGAGCAATTTATTTAAACAAGAAGAACAAAAAAAGGAAGAAAAAGTTAAAGAAGTATTACAATTGGAACATGCAGTAGCAGTAGAAGATGAACATTATGAATATCCACCTATTGAGTTATTAAGCAAAGGTGAAAAAAAGACAATAAAAGGTGGAGCAAAAGCGCTTACAGAGATTGCAACAAAATTACAAAAAACATTATATAGTTTTGGTGTACAAGCTAAAGTAGAAAATGTTTCTGTAGGGCCAGCAATAACAAGATATGAATTAAAACCAGCAGAAGGAGTAAGAGTAAGTAAAATATCAAATTTAGCTGATGACATAGCACTAAACCTTGCTGCAGAAACAATAAGAATAGAAGCACCAATTCCAGGAAAACAAGCTGTAGGAATAGAAGTACCTAATGTGGAAAAAGAAACAGTACATTTTAGAGATATAGTAGAAAGTGAAGACTTTCAAAAAAGCAAATCTAAACTAAGTGTAGCTTTAGGAAAAGATGTTGCAGGAGCAATGGCAATAGCAGATATTGCGAAAATGCCACATGCATTAATTGCAGGGGCAACTGGATCTGGAAAGAGTGTTTGTATAAATACCATAATATCAAGCATAATATATAAAGCAAAACCAAGTGAAGTAAAATTAGTAATGATAGATCCTAAAGTTGTTGAACTCTCTGTATATAATGGAATACCACATTTATTAATTCCAGTTGTAACAGACCCTAAAAAAGCAGCAGGAGCATTGGCTTGGGCTGTTCAAGAAATGGATAATAGATATAATGAATTTGCTAAAAAAGGAGTAAGAGATTTAAAAGGATATAATGCTTTAATTGAAAAAGAAGAAGGTTCAAGAACATTGCCACAAATAGTAATTATAATAGATGAATTGGCAGACTTAATGATGGTAGCATCAAAAGAAGTAGAGGACTCAATATGCAGATTAGCACAAAAGGCAAGAGCAGCAGGAATGTATTTAATAATAGCAACACAAAGACCATCTGTAGACGTAATTACTGGTATAATAAAAGCAAATATACCATCAAGAATAGCTTTTGAAGTTTCATCACAGGTTGACTCAAGAACAATTTTAGACCAAGTAGGAGCAGAAAAACTACTTGGAAAAGGAGACATGCTATACTATCCAGCTGGGGCGCCAAAGCCAACAAGAGTGCAAGGTGCATTTGTATCAGATGAAGAAGTTGAAAAAATTGTATCATTTGTAAAATCAAATGGAGAAGCAACATATAGTGAAGACATATTAGAAACGATAGAAAATAGTAACAAAACAGATAAAGAAATAGCTGAAGAAAGTGAACTAGATGATGAAACAGATCCATTCTTAATGGACGCAATTGATGTTGTAGTAGAAACTGGTCAAGCATCAACATCATTTATCCAAAGGAAGTTTAAAGTAGGATATGCAAGAGCAGGAAGAATAATTGATCAAATGGAAGAAAGAGGAATAATATCAGGTTACCAAGGAAGTAAACCAAGACAAGTATTAATGACTCTTGAAAAACTACAAGAACTAAAAATGAGTTCATCAGCAACAGAAGAATAACTAAAATACAAATGAAAGGAGAAGATAATTGAAACTAATAAAAAAAGATATAAATGAAGAACTTGAAAAAGTTCTAGAAGAAAAAAAAATAGAAGAACATGCTAAAAATCTTCTCCAAGGAATATTATATAAAATAGAAATTTCATATAAAGATTACAAAAAAGCTAAGGTTGTAGAAAAAACGGAAGAAGAATATACAAAAGAATTAATAAAAAATATACAAAGCAAATGCAATGAAATAAAAACAGTAAAATTAAGTGAAAAGGTAGATGACACCAAAATTCAAAGTGAATTAGAGAAAAATAAATATTATATTGAAAAAAATAATATAATAAGTTATCCAATAGAAAATAAAATATTATATGCAATTCAAAGACAAGCAAATAATAAAAAAATAGTAAACAATAGATATGGAATTGTAACATTACCAATATCAAACTTAATTAATACTGGAAAAAGTATAGATAGAGTAGAACCATTAAGAGATTTTAATGGGTGGTCATGGACTACAATAAAAAAAGAAATAGAAAATATAGACGCAAATTTAATTTATCAAACTATAAGATTATTATTAGGTGAAAATTTTATAGATGGCTGGACTCAAGATACAGACGGAATTATTGACTATTTTGCAATAATGAAAGAAAGATTAGAATCAGATTTTGGACAAGAGAAAACAAAAGAATTCATTCATTCACTTGAAAAAGTATCGGTAATTAATGAAGCTAATAATTCAGAAGAATATAAGACAGAAATTGAAAAAGAATTAGTAGGCTTAAGAATTACACTAGCTGAATATGAAAATACAAAAGAAAATGTACAGAAAATAACAGAACACAAAAAAGCAATATCAGAAGAAATAAAAAATATAGAAACAATTTTAAGCCAAGAAAGCAATCTGAAAAAAGAATATGAAAGACGAAATAAAGATGTACCACTTAATCAAAAAATATTTAGCATAAGAGTGTTAAAGCAGAAGTTGATAGATAGAAAAAATCAACTATTAAATGAAATAGAAGAAAAAAATTATTTTTTAAACCCAAAAAACTATATAGTTGAAAAAGAAAAAATAAAAAGAAAAAAAGAATTATTAGAATTAGTAGATATAGATAAAAAACAAAAAGAAAAGATATTAATAGAATTTGAAACAATATTTTTAGAATTTTTAAAAACAATAATTAGTAAAGCAGAAGAAAAAACAGACATAGTAAAATTAATATATGAATTTAGATATTTTTTATTAATACCATTCAATGAAAAATCTAGTATAAAAAATGTAAAAGAATTAAAAGAAAAAATAGAAGAAATAGAAAAAGTTCTTGTTAAAAAAGCAATTGAAAAGAAAATAATATCAAATATGCCAATAGAAATCATGAGTCATGTTTTTGAAACAAGAATAATAACATTAGAAGAATTATATTATAAGATTTCAAAAGAAAATGATAAAATATATGTTCAAATATTTGATGAAAACATTTCAGAAGAAAAATTTGAATTAAAGCAAACAGAAAACACAAAAATAAATAAAAAGATAAAAATATTTAATTAAGGAGACTAGAATATGAAAATAACATTTTTAGGAGCAACTAAAACCGTCACAGGTTCTAACTTTTTAGTAGAGGCTGCTGGAAAGAAATTTCTTGTAGACTGTGGTTTATATCAAGGAAAAAAAGAGCTAGAAATGGAAAACTATAGACCATTTGAATATAATCCAGCAGAAATAGATTTTATGTTATTAACACATGCTCATATAGACCATTCTGGACGAATTCCTAAACTATATTTAGATGGCTTTAAGGGCCCAATATATGCACATAAAGCAACATGTGACTTATGTGGAATCATGTTACCAGACAGTGGACATATACAAGAAATGGAATCAGAATGGAAAAACAAAAAAAGAGAAAGAAAAGGTGAAAAAACATATCCACCTTTATATACAGCAGAAGATGCAATTAATTGTCTTGAAATTTTTTCACCTGTAAAATATGATGAAATATTAGAAGTTGCAGAAAACATATTTGTCAGATTTAATGATGCTGGGCATATGCTAGGCTCAAGTATTATAGAAATATGGGCAACAGAAGATGGAAAAGAAACAAAAGCAGTATTTACAGGCGATATAGGAAATAATGATATACCACTTCTTGCAGAACCAACAATGATAGAAAGTTGTGATTATTTAGTTATGGAATCAACATATGGAAGTAGACTTCATATAAGAAATGATGAAAAAGCAGAAATATTCTTAAATGTTGTTTCAGAAACAATAGATAATGGTGGAACTGTTGTAATACCATCATTTGCAGTAGGAAGAACACAAGAAATATTATATGAATTAAACAAAATAAAAGAAAATACAGATGATGAAGAATTTAAAAAGAAATACGACAGATTGATGAAAGTGCCAGTATATGTAGATAGTCCATTAGCTATATCTGCAACAGAAGTATTTAAAGAAAATACAGATTTATTTGATGATGATATAAAAGAAGAAATGGAAAGAGGAGATAATCCTTTAGAATTTCCAGGATTAAAATTTACACAAACAGCAGAAGAATCAAAAGCACTAAATGAAAGACCAGAACCATCAATAATAATATCAGCAAGTGGAATGTGTGATGTAGGAAGAATAAAACATCACTTAAAACATAATATATGGAATCCAAAAAGTACAATTTTATTTGTTGGATATCAAGCACCAGGCACATTAGGATATTTAATTGTAAATGGAGCAGAAAGAGTAAAAATATTTGGAGAAGAATTTGTAGTACATGCTAGAGTCGAATATATAGAAGGATATTCAGGTCATGCAGACCAAGAAGGGCTAATGAATTTTGTATATTCATTCTTGTCAAAACCAAAACATATATTTTTAGTTCATGGAGAAGAAGAATCACAAGAAGTTTTAAGAAATAAGATATTAGGAGAAACAGGAATTGGCGTTTCAATACCAGAATTTGGAGAAACATATGAGTTATCTGATGAATTAAAAATAACAAATAAAATTAGAGTAAAGAAAACAAATACAATAAAAGACGAAATCCTAACAAGATTAAATAAATTACAAAATGAAATGCAAGACATGCAACAATATGTAAAACAAGATGTTGATGATGTTCATTTAAGAGATGAAGACATGTTTAGAATAAATGAAAAGATAAAAGACTTAGAAAAACAAATATTAAATATTATAGAAGGATAAAATTATGGAAAAATATTTAAATGAAGCAATAGTAGGAAATAAAAACATATTAGCAACATTTTCAGAAAAAGGTGAGATGTTAAGATTATCTTATCCTAACAGAGATAATAGACAATATCTAAAATACTTTTATACAGGAGTAAAAGTAAATGATTCAGATTTAATTTATTTACATGAAGACATAAACAATGTGTATGTTCAATATTATGACACAGATACAAATGTTTTAAATACTGAAATAACAAATACCTATTTCAATTTAAAAATATTGCAAACAGATTTTGCTTCAATAAAAGAAGATATATTAGTAAAAAAATGTACATTTATGAATGTTGGAAACATAGATTTAAATGTAAATTTTCTAATACATTCAGAGCTAATATCAGACCAAAACAACTTTGTAGGATGCATGAAAATTGATAATGGAATGATTCAATATGCACATGATTTCTCAGTTGCAACATTTGCTAAATCAGACAAATTATTAAGTCATCAAATAAATGATTCTCAAAGTACAATTCATTCTGGAATAATACATGACAAAGATTATATAGGAATGTCTAAAGATTCAAGTATAAGTTATGATATAGGAACAATAAAACCAGGTGAAAAAAGAGAGATCGAAATTTGTATATATATTGATGAAAATAAAAAAACAATACAAACTGTTGAAGATGAAATTGAAAGAATACGAAAAATAGATTTAAATAAAGAATATACAAATGCAAAAATATATTGGAGAAAATATTTAAAAGAACACAATGGAATAGAATTAAAAGAGCCAGCAAATAGTTATGAAGAAAAAATTCAAAACATATATAGAAGAAGTATATTATTATTTCCATTACTAATGAATCAAACAACAGGAGGAATAATAGCAGCACCAGAAATTGATGAAAACTTAACACAATGTGGAAGATATGCTTATTGTTGGCCAAGAGATGCGGTATTTATTACAAGAGCATTAGATATATTAAAAATGACAAAAGAAACTGAAAAATTCTATAGTGTATTTTGTAAAATGACACAAAGTAAAAATGGAATGTGGGAACAGAGATTTTATACAGATGGAAAGCTAGCTCCTTGCTGGGGATATCAAATAGATGAAACTGCAAGTGTAGTATATGGAATATACACACATTATGAATACACTAAAAAAGAAGAATTCTTAAAGACAAATCTTCATATGTGTGAAAAAGCAGTAGAATTCTTAAAAAAATATGTAAGAGACTTAATAGATAAAACAGGAAAATATCATGTAAGTTATGACTTGTGGGAAATGAGTGAAGGAACACACTTCTACTCATTAGCTAGTATATATGCTGCATTTGATGCAATGACAAAAATATATGATGTACTAGGAAAAAATACATCAGATTTTGAAAATAATAGATTAAAAGATGAAAAAATTGCCAAAAACAAAGATGCAATGAGAAAAATGCAGTTAGAAATAAAACAATATATTGAAAAAAATTTATATGATAATACAAGAAAATCATATGTAAGAAATACAGAAGACAAGAGAATGGACATAAGTTTACTAGGTGCAGTAGTACCATTTAAAATTTATTCTCCAAAAGAAAAGAAAGTTTTAAATACAATAGAAAATATAAATCTTACAATAAGAACATACACAGGTGGATATCAAAGATTCGAATATGACCATTATAGAGGTGGTGCTCCTTGGCCAATTGCAAACTTATGGATGACATTATATTACTTAGAAAATGGAGAAAAGAAAAAAGCTAAAGAAACATTTGATTTTGTTTTAAAGACAGCAGGTAAACATAGTTTTCTTGGAGAACAAGTTGATAATAATACATTAAAACCAAATTGGGTAATAGGACTTGGCTGGGCACATGCAATGTTTATAATTGTTTTGGAAAAACTATACAAAAATCAATAGTGCACATAATTTTAATAAAGGGAATATAATATACTAAAAATACTGGAGGAAATCATAATGAAAATCTTGAAAAAAACATTTGGAGTATGCCTAATTGGATTAGGCATAGGGGTATTACTAGTATTATTCCTTCCAATTACAGGATGGTTGTTTCTAATAGGCATAATGGTAATATTAGTAGGTATATTATGGTTACTCTGCTAAAAAGGAGGTTTACATATGACTATTGTAGTAAAAAAAGTGCCAAAATGTTTAAGAGGAATAGTAAAATTATTGTTTAGAATTAAAGACTAATTGAATAAAAAAAGAAAAATAGCACATAAATTAAAAAGAAGTGCTATTTTTTTATTGGAGGAAAGTAAATTATGAATAAAGAGAAAAAAGTAAACCATCCAGAAGTAGGAGAAGATTCAACAAAATATGGAGAATTTGTATCATCATATTTTGCATGGATTCCATTACCAGAACAAAAAGAGAAAGCAAAAGAATTAAATGAAATGACAAAAAGAGGAGGTAAAAATGATATATAAATTTACAGGTAAAGCTAAAAAAACAATAGAGATTGCAAATGATATATCTATAGAATTAGGACATAATTATATTGGAACAGAACATATATTATATGGCTTGGTAAAAGAAGGAGAAGGAATTGCAGCAAAAGTTCTTATAAATAAAGGAATAACAGAAGAAAAAATATATAAAAAAATAGAGGAAATATTAGGAAAAGGAAAAGAAATAAAAGAATCACTTGGTTTTACGCCAAAGGGAAAAAAAGTTTTAGAAAATGCACTTTTAGAAGCTAAAAGATTAGGATATAATCATATAGGGACAGAACATTTATTATTAGCAATATTAAAAGAAGATTGCATAGCAGTACAAATAATAAAAGATTTAAATATAGAAATACCTAAAATCTATAGTGAAATTGCTAAAATAATAAATGAAGAAAATAAAGAAGAAGTAACTTATAAGGCTAATACCAAAACAACTTTAACACCAACATTAAATCAATTTGGAGTAGATATAACAGAAAAGGCAGAGCAAGGAAAATTTGATGATGTAATAGGAAGAAAAAATGAAATTGAAAGAATAATAGAAATATTATCAAGAAGAACCAAAAATAATCCATGTTTAGTAGGAAAGCCAGGAGTAGGAAAAACAGCAATAATAGAAGGCTTAGCAGAAAAAATCATAAATGGTGAAGTAACAGAAAACTTAATAGAAAAAAGAATTATAAATATAGATATATCAGGTTTAGTAGCAGGAGCAAAATATAGAGGTGATTTTGAAGAAAGACTAAAAAAGGTATTAAATGAAGTAAAAAAAGCAGAAAACATAATATTATTTATAGATGAAATACATACAATAGTCGGAGCAGGAGCAGCAGAAGGAGCAATAGATGCAGCAAATATATTAAAGCCATTATTGGCAAGAGGTGAAATTCAGTTAATAGGAGCAACAACAACAGAAGAATACAAACAGTATATAGAAAAAGACGCAGCATTAGAAAGAAGATTTAGTGTAGTAAATATAGAAGAACCATCAGAAGAAGAATCTATAGAAATATTACTAGGAGTAAGAGATAAATATGAAGCACACCATAATGTTCAAATTACAGAAAGTGCAATAAAATCAGCTGTAAAATTGTCAAATAGATATATATCAGATAGATTTTTGCCCGATAAAGCAATAGATTTGATTGATGAGACTGCAGCACAAGCAAATATAAAATCAAGTGTAATTCCAGAACAAATAAAGCAAATTAAAGAACAAATAGAGGTAGTTTCAAAAGAAAAAGAAGAAGCAATCTATAACCAAGAATTTGAAAAAGCAGCTAATATACGAGATATAGAAAGAAAACTAAAAAGAGAATTAGAATTAATTATGAGTAAAAGAAATGAAAAAAATAATCAGAAAATAACTAAAATAACGGAAGAAGATATTGCAGAAGTGTTATCAAGATGGACTGGAATACCAACTAAAAGAATAACAGAAAGTGAAAACGAAAGATTAAAAAATTTGAAAGAAGAGTTACACAAAAGAATAATAGGACAAAATGAAGCGGTAGAAGCGGTTGCAAAATCAATAATAAGAAGTAGATTAGGAATAAATGATCTTAACAGGCCTATTGGTTCATTTCTATTTTTAGGACCTACTGGAGTAGGAAAAACAGAACTTTCAAAAGCATTAGCTGAAATATTATTTGAAAATGAAAAATCAATTATAAAACTAGATATGTCAGAATATATGGAAGCACATTCAATATCAAAAATAATAGGTTCACCACCAGGATATATTGGATATGAAACAGGAGGACAATTAACAGAAAAAATAAGAAAAAAACCATATTCGGTAATTTTATTTGATGAAATAGAAAAGGCACATCCAGATGTAATGAACATATTACTTCAAATACTAGAAGATGGAAAATTAACAGATTCTCAGGGACGAGAAGTAAATTTTAAAAATACAATAATAATAATGACCTCTAATATAGGCGCAAAATATATTACAAATAACAAAACTTTAGGGTTTATAGAAGATAAAAATGAAAATAAAAAGGAATATGAAGAAAGTTCAAAAGAAGTAATAAAAGAATTAAAAAGAGAATTAAGACCAGAATTTATTAATAGAATAGATGACATAATAGTATTTCACAAATTAAGTGATGAAGAATTAAAAAATATAGCAAAAATAATGATAGAAAATTTAGAAAAAAAGCTAAAAGAACAGCAATATATAGTAAAAATAAATCCAAGAGCAATAGAGAAAATAATAAACAATATTAGTGAAGAAGATAGAAAATATGGGGCTAGACCAGTAAGAAGGACAATTAAAAACATTGTAGAAGATAAAATATCAGAAGAAATAATAAATGGTAAAATAAAGAAAAATAAAATGATAGAAATTGAAATATAAAATAATAGATGGGTATTAAGAATTAGATACCCATCTATCAACTTTTATTTCATTATATTTTTTCAAAACCTCATCATATTTTTTAAATTCATCTTCCCAGATAATATCTGGAATCTTATCAAAAGCATTAAAAACTTTTTCTGCTTGCATCAAATAAAAAACTTGTTGTTGAGGAGAAAGTTTTTTATACTTCTTTGAGAATTCATATAATTTATCTAAAATTTGGTTTGCTTCAATAAAACTCCAAAAATCTTTAACATTAATTCCTGCTAATTTTATTTGCATTACAGCATATACACATAAAGCAAATATTATAAATAATAAAAAATATATTATCACTAATAATGGCATGTCTACACCTCTTTACAATTCATAATCTACAACTAATTATAACATATTGTGTAAAGAAATGCAATCTTTTCTAAAAATAAGAATATTTGCTAGATTTTATTAATTTACTATAGTATAATAAAAACTAGAAGGAGACAGACAAATGGAAGAAAGGTACAAAGTTACAAAAATAGTAGGAATATTAGGAATAATAGGAAACATATTTCTGCTAATAATAAAAGGAACAATAGGAACAATAAGTAAAAGTCAAGCAATGATAGCTGACAGTATAAATAGTGCTGGAGATATATTTGCATCAATAATGACATTTATAGGCAATAAAATTGCAAGTGTCCCCAAAGACAAAAATCATAATTTTGGACATGGAAAAGCAGAATATATATTTTCATTATTAATTTCATTATCAATGATAGGAGTTTCATTAAAAATGATAATAAAAGCTATCATTAAATTAATAAACGGCAGTGAAATAATATATTCAAACTGGTTAATTATTGTATGTATAGTAACAATATTAACAAAACTCATGTTATATTTTTATACAAAAAATAAATATAAATTGTGCAATAATATTTTATTAGAAGCAAGTATGCAAGACCATAGAAATGACTGTATAATAACCACATTTACATTAATGTCAATACTATTATCTATAAAAGGAATATATTGGTTTGATAGTATAGTTGGAATAGGAATTTCAGCGTGGATATGCAAAACAGGAATAAAAATATTTATAGAAAGTTATAATGTATTAATGGATATATCTGTGGATGAAAATACTAAGGATATAATTTTAGATTTAATACATAGCTATAAAGAAGTAAAAGCAATAAACGATATATCTTCAGCACCAGTAGGGTATCAATATGTAATATTTTTAACAATTGCTGTTGATGGAAATATGACTACATTTGATAGTCATAATCTAGCGGATTGTTTAGAAAATAGTATATCAAAAGTAGAAAATGTATATAAAGCAATAGTTCACATAGAACCATATAAAGAAGAAAAAAGTAGCAATTAAATGCTACTCCTTATCTTCTTTTTTATCTGATTTTAAGACTTCTTTTACAGCACCTAAACTTCCCAAAGCGCTTGTTGCTTCAAATGGAATAAATACTTTGTTAGCATCACCTTTAGCGATTTCTTCAAGAGCTTCAAGAGATTTAATTTGAACTAATTTTTCATCTGGGTCAGCAGCTTTAATTGCATCATAAACCATAGAAATCTCTTTTGCTTTTGCCTCTGCAACTGTTTTAATTGCTTGTGCTTCACCAGCAGCTCTTCTAATTCTAGATTCTCTATCAGCTTCAGCTTCAAGAATAGCTGCAGTTTTTTTACCTTCTGCAATAGTAACATCAGATTGTTTTTGAGCTTCAGCTTCAAGAATTAAAGCTCTTTTATTTCTTTCTGCATTCATTTGTTTTTCCATTGCATCTCTTACATCAGGTGGTGGAGTAATATCTTTAATCTCAACTCTATTTATTTTACATCCCCATCTATCTGTTGCATCATCAAAAACAGTTCTTAATTTTGCATTAATAATTTCCCTTGAACTAAAAGTTTCATCTAAATCCATTTCGCCTATAATATCACGTATAGCTGTAACAGAAAGATATTCAATACCTTTTTTCAAACTTTGAATTTCATAAACAGCTTTAGCTGGATCTGTTATTTGATAAAACAAAACAGTATCAACAGATATTGTTACATTATCTTTAGTAATAACACTTTGAGGTGGTACGTCCATAGTTTGTTGTTTTAAACTAACCACACTTCTTACATGATCTACAAATGGAATAATAATTGTAAGACCTGCATCTGCAACTTTGTGAAATTTACCTAATCTTTCAATAATGTACACTTCTGATTGTCTAACAACTTTAATTGATTTAAATGCTAAAATTACTAATAAAATAAGTAATATAATTAAAACTATCATATAATCCTCCTTTGAACAAGATAAATCTTGTTACATAAAATTAAAACCTTTATTTAGTAATCTTTAGTACAATTATCATTATACTACATTTTTTAGTATTTTTAAAGAGATTTATAAAAAAAACTTGTAAATTAAGGAAAAAAATGATAATATTTAAAAAAATAGGCAAAGGAGAAAAAACTGTGAGAGATAATAAAGGTGTAACACTAATAGCGTTAGTTGTAACTATAGTAGTAATGTTAATAATAGCAGGAACATCAGTTTATACTGGAATGAATTCATTAGAAGATGCAAAAGAAGAATCACTTAAAGCAGAATTAAACATGATGAAACAAGTTGTATTAGAAAACTATACAAAATTTTTAAATACACAAAATGAAAAATATTTAGTAGGAACTGAACAAGATTACGAAAATGTATTTAATAAAGTAAGTCCAATAGGTATAGATTTAAAAGCACAGGAGTATAGTTTAACAGGTGGCACTGGTTTACCAGAAGAATATTATTATGAAATAGAAGAAAGAGATTATGAAACATTGCAAATCTCTAAACCAGAAGGAAATATAAATAAATATATAGTTAATTATAGTACAGGAGAAGTAATAAATATTGGTCAAATAGATGAAGGAAATGCAACTAATGAAAAAATTGATTTAATATATACATATGCTGTTCAAAATAAGCAAAAGGAAGGTTAATAAATTGGAAATAAAAAGATTATTAGAAAACTCAAAAATACCTAAGGAAAATATTTATTATAATGAACCAATGAGTGGGCACACGAGCTTTAAAATAGGAGGCCCAGCAGAATACTTCATAAAAATAAAAACAATAGAAGAACTAAAAGAACTATTAAAAATAACAAGAGAAAATAATATAAAACTAACAGTAATAGGAAATGGAAGTAATATACTGGTAAATGATAGTGGAATAAAAGGAATTGTAATTAAAATAGAAATACAAAAACTTGAAATAAATGATTGCATAATAAAAATAGGAAGTGGAAACAAAATTGCAGAGGTTTCTCAAAAATTAGCAAGAGAAAACTTTACTGGAATTGAATTTGCATCAGGAATACCGGGCACAATTGGTGGAGCAATAAGAATGAATGCAGGAGCACATGGGAAAGAAATGAAAGATATTGTAGAAAATATTACATTTATGAAACAAGATGGAGCAATACATACAATATCAAAAGATGAAGCAAAATTTGAATACAGAAATAGTTTATTTGCAAAAACAAATTATATAATATTAGAAACTGAAATTAAATTAGAAAAAGGAAATGAAGAAGAAATAAAAGAAAAACTAAAAGAATATGCAGAATACAGAAGAGAAAAACAACCAATTGAATATCCAAGTGCAGGAAGCACATTTAAAAGAGGTAAAGATTTTGTAACAGCAAAATTAATAGATGAAGCAGGACTAAAAGGATACCAAATAGGTGGAGCACAAATATCTGAAAAACATGCAGGATTTATTATAAATAAAGAAGATGCAACAGCAAAAGATGTTATAGAATTAATAGAATATACCAAAAAGCAAATATATAATAAATTCGGAAAAAAAATAGAGACAGAAATAGAAATAATTTAATGGAGGAATAGATATGAAAGGAATATGGCATTGGCTTAAATCAAGTTCTAAAATGAAAAGATGGATTTTTTTAGTCTTACTAGGAATTGTTTTAACTTGTTATGGGATTTCAAATATATTAGTACAAAAAGAAATGAGATTCATAGATGTTGGAAAAGTAATAGTGACATTTGTAATTGGATTTACATGTATAGTATTGGGATTAATATTTTTAAATAAAAGAAATATGGAACTATTTATAGAAGTAACAGATGAAAGAATGCAAAAAAAGAAAAATGTAAACGTAAATTCTTTAATATTTGACAAAAAAATTTATGATAGAGGACCCAATATTGTAGCAATTGGTGGAGGAACAGGGTTAAATACAGTATTGACAGGAATGAAAAGATATACAAATAACATAACAGCAATAGTTGCAGTATCAGAATATGGAGAAGGATCAACAGACTCAAGAATTCAATTAGAAACAACATTGCCATTAGAAGAAGTAAAAGACAGTATAATAGCACTTTCATCAGATACAAAAAGTGAATTGAGTAATCTTTTAAATCACGAAATGACGAATAATAGATTAAAAGGATTAAAATTCTCAGATATATATTTTACAGCAATGAAAGAAATTCATTGGAATGATGCAGAAGCAATAGAAAAATCAAGTAATATATTTAATATAATAGGAAATGTAATGCCTGTTACAACACAAGAAATGAAAATATGTGCAGAACTTGAAAATGGATATGTAGTTGAGGAAAAACATAGAATACCAGAAATAGTAAATGACAAAATGACAAAAATAAGCAGAGTATTTTTAAAGCCATCAAATTGCAAGCCTGCAGAAGGAGTTCTTGAAGCAATAAGAAATGCTGATAGTATAATAATAGGACCAGGAAGCTTATACACAAATGTAATACCTAATTTATTAGTAAATGGTGTTGCAAAAGCAATAAAAGAAAGCAAAGCAATAAAAATATATGTCAATAATATAATGACAGAACCAGGCCAAACAGATGACTATTCTGTAGCAGACCATGTAAAAGCTATAATAGATCACTGTGGTGAAGGAATAATAGATTATTGCATATATGATACGGGAGAAGTAATACCTGAATATATAAAAATGTATAATAGAGAAGGCTCTGATTTAGTAGAACAAAAAATTGAAGATCCTGCGCTAAGAAAAATTAAATTTATAAAGAAAAATATATCAACAATAATAGATGGCAAAATCAGACATGATCCATATCTTGTTGCAGAGTCTGCAATAACACTAATATGTAATGACTTGAAATTTCAAGATAAAGAAAATGACCCTGAATATGTAATGTTAAATGCAAAATTGAAATCAGATAAGAGAATAAACAAATTAAAAAAAGAAAAAGCCAAAATAGAGAAAAAGGCTAAAAAAAGAGGAAAAGCAGTACAAAGCAAAAACAGAAATGCAAAACAAAGTAAATTTAGTGCAAAGTATAGTGAAAGAATAAAATCAATAAAAGAATCAGAAGAAAATTACAAAAAAGCACATAAGAAATAGGAGTGAAAAAATGAAATTCGCAAAAGAAGAATTTAAATTAGAAAATGCATTAACAAAAGAATGGATAATAACAAATGGAATAGGAGGGTATGCCTCATCAACAATAATTGGAGCAAACACAAGGAAATACCATGGCCTTTTAGTTGCTCCATTAATTCCGCCAGCAAAAAGAACGCTAATATTATCAAAATTAGATGAAAGCATAGAACTAGACGAAAAAAAATATGAACTATTTACAAACGTAGGAAAAAATTATATTTCATCAGGATATAAATTTCAAGAAAGCTTTGTAAAAGAATATATGCCAATATTTGCATATAAAGTAGAAGACACAGAGATAACAAAAGTCATATGTATGGAACACTTAAAAAATACAGTAGCAATCTATTATAAAATAAGAAATGGTAAGAAAAAAGCAAAATTCACATTAGCACCATTAGTAAATTTCAGAGATTTACATGGAGTAAATAAATCTACAACATTTAAGTTAAATCAGAAAAAATTACCAAGAAACAAAATTGAAATAAGAATAAAACAAGAAACTCCAATATATATGACAATTTCTGAAGGTGAGTATATAGAACATAAGAATGATATATTTTCAAACATGTTTTATATAGAAGAAGAGAAAAGAGGATATGAATCAGAAGAAAATCATATTGTTCCAGGAAGATATGAAATAGAAATAGAACCAGAAGAAGAAAAAGAAATATCATTTATTTGTTCACTAGAAGAAAATATTGAAGAATTAGATGCAAGATACATCATCACAAATGAAATAGTTAGACTATGTGAAACATTTAATGAATCAAAATTAATAGATAATGGAAAAGAAAACAAAAGCAATGAAGAAATAGAAAGAGACAAATTAATAAAAACATTTCTAATAGCAGCAGATAATTTCATTGTAGAAAGACCTTTATTTAGGACATATTCAATAATAGCTGGATATCATTGGTTCTTGGACTGGATGAGAGATACTCTAATATCTTTTGAAGGCTTGCTACTAATTCCAAAAAAATATGAAATAGCCCAAAAAGTTCTAATGACATGCATAAGAGACATGAAATATGGACTAATTCCAAATGGGTATGCAGAATATGATAATAAACCATTATATAATAGTGCAGATGCATCACTACTTCTATTTGAGCAAGTAAAAAAATACTTAGAATATACAGAAGATTATAAATTTGTTATAGAAAGATTATATCCAAAACTAAAAAGTATAATAGAAAATTATCAAAAAGGAATAGACTTAGATAATAACAATATATATATGGATTCAGATGGATTAATTGTATCAGGAACAGAATATACACAAAACACATGGATGGATGTAAAATATGCAGGAGTAGCCATAACACCAAGAAATGGTAAAGTAGTAGAAATAAATTCACTATGGTATAATGCATTAAAAATAATGCAAGAACTAGCTACAAGAAATAAAGAAAAAGAGTTAGCAAAAGAATATGAAGAATTAGCAATAAGATGCAAAAACTCATTTGAAGAAAAGTTTTATAATAAAAGAAGAAAATGCTTATATGATGTATTAGGAGACGGAAAAATAAGACCAAACCAACTATTTGCATTAAGTTTAACATATCCAGTATTAGATCCAAAATCATTAGAAGCAAAAGAAATGTTTGAAACTGTATCAAAAAAATTATTAAATGATTATGGATTAAAAACTTTAGCAAAAGGCGAAGAAAACTATGTAGATATATATGAAGGAGATGGAGCAAGAAGAGACTTAAGCTATCATCAAGGAATTACATGGACATGGCTATTGGGATTATACTATAATGCATTAAAAAAATTGGAAAAAGAAGATAAAACAAAATACTCAGAAAGATTAAAAGAATTTAAACAAAATGTAACAAAAACATTTTCAAAAGAAATAAACGAAAGAGGATGCATAGGAAGTATTGCAGAAATATATGATTCTAAAAAGCCATATTTACCTAAAGGAGCAGTTGCACAAGCATGGAGTGTGGCAGAAATATTTAGAATTATCTTAAATAAATAATAGGAATGTGAAAAATGTTAAAGATAGAAGAATTAGAAAAACAAGTAAATTCCAATAACATTAAAGGAATTTACTTGTTATATGGTGAAGAAACTTATCTTTTAGACCAAATGTTAAAAAAAATAAAGAAACAATTTGGAGAAACTGTAAAAGGAATAAACTATATTCAAATATACAGAGAAAATATAGAATCACTTATTTCAGAAATAGAAACACCATCATTTGGATTTTCAAAAAAATTAATAATAGCCCAAAATACTGGGATTTTTAAAAGAGAAAGTAAAGACAGAATAAATGGAGTAAGCAAAGAAATAAAAGATAAAATAAATGAATATCTAAAAGATAATATAAGCCTTATAGAAGAAAGTGTACAGTTAATCTTTATAGAAGAAACTGTCGAAAAAAACTCAATATTCAATACAATTGAGAAAGTTGGAACAATATGCAATTTTGAAGAGCAAAAACCATTTCAAATAATAAAGAGATTAAAACATATTTGTGAGTTATACAAAGTAAAAATTGATGAAAATACACTTCAATATTTAATAGAATCATGTGGAACAAATATGCAGGATTTAATAAACGAAATAAGAAAATTAATAGAATATGCAGGTAAAAATGGTACAATAGAGAAACAAGATGTAGACAAGTTGTGTATAAAAAAAATAGAAAGTGTAATATTTGATTTAACTGATAATTTAAGCCAAAAAAATATAGAAAAAGCAATGGAAGTTTTATATAATTTGATAGCATCAAAAGAACCAATACAAAAGATTCTAATAACATTATACAATCACTTCAAAAAATTATATTTTGTAAAACTAGCAATAGAAAATAATAAAGATATAGCTCAAAGTTTAAAACTAAAGCCAAATCAGTTGTTTTTAGTAAACAAATATAAAATGCAAGCCCAAAAATTCAAAAAATCAGAATTAAGAAAAATTATACAAGAGTTAGAAAACTTAGATTACAAATATAAAATAGGTCTAATTGATATAAATATAGGATTAGAAACAATACTTTGTACATATTGCTCATAGTGTATTGACAAAAAAAATAAATTAGAGGATAATAAAACAAATACAAAAAGAAAAAATGATAAAAGAACTTAGGAGGAAATATAAATGTATATATTTAATAGAATAACTGTAAATCCACAATTACCTAAAAGAATAGATAAAATAACAGAAATAGCAAATAATCTTTGGTGGTCTTGGAACACTGAATTTTTAAGATTATTTAAAAGAATTGATATGGACTTGTGGGAAAAATGCAATAAAAATCCTGTAAAATTTCTAAAACTAGTAGAACAATCTAAACTAGAAGAAGTATCAAAAGATACAAGTTTTTTAAAAGAATATGACAAAGTTGTAGAAGATTTTGAAGATTACATGAATAGCAAAAATACATGGTTTGCTCAAAAATATCCAGAAAACAAAAATGATGTTATAGCATATTTTTCAGCAGAATATGGATTAGATCAAACAATTGCAATATATTCAGGAGGATTAGGAATCTTATCAGGAGACCACTTAAAATCAGCAAGTGATTTAGGAATTCCTTTAGTTGCTGTAGGTTTACTATATAAAAATGGATATTTTAATCAAAGAATAGACAGATATGGAATGCAAGTACCAGAATATAGAGATTTAAACTTGCATGATTTACCAATAACAACAGTAAAAGATATAGATGGAAATGACCTAATAGTATATTTAAAATTTCCAAAAAGAAGAATATATTTAAAAGTGTGGCAAATAAATGTAGGAAGAGTTAAATTATATTTAATGGACTCAGACATAGACATAAATAATCAAGAAGATAGAGATACAACAGCCAGACTTTATGGTGGAGACCAAGAAATGAGAATAAGACAAGAAATTATTCTTGGAATGGGTGGAGTAAATCTATTAAAAAGACTAGGATTAAGACCAACAATATATCATATGAATGAAGGACATTCAGCATTTTTAAATTTAGAACTAATAAAAAATACAATAAAAGAAAAACAAGTATCATTTGATATAGCAAAAGATATAGCATCATCAAAAACAGTATTTACAACACATACACCAGTGCCTGCAGGAAATGACATATTTCCAATAAGTCTAGTAGAAAAATATTTTAAAGACTTTTGGCCAAGACTAGGACTAACAAGAGAAGAATTCCTAAAATTAGGAATGAAACCTTGTGAAGGCTTAGAACCAGGATTTAATATGGGAATATTTGCATTAAAGATTGCAGGAAAGAAAAACGGAGTAAGTAAATTACATGGAGAAGTTTCAAGAGAGCTATTTGCTGAAGTATGGCCACATATAGCACCAAGCGAATCTCCAATAACATATGTTACAAATGGTGTACATACATGCACATGGTTAGCACCAAGATTAAAAGAATTATATAACAAATATTTAATTCCATATTGGCAAGATAATATTCACAATGATGAAATCTGGGAAAAGATAAAAAGTATACCAGATGACAAACTATGGAAAGTACATATGGATAGAAAAATAAAGCTATTATCAATTGTAAAAGAAAATATAACTAACAGATTAAGAAGAGAAGGAGTTAGCTATGATGAAATAAATGAAATTACATCAAAACTAAATCCAGAAGCATTAACAATAGGATTTGCAAGAAGATTTGCCACATACAAAAGGGCTACATTAATATTTAAAGATTTAGAAAGAATAACACAAATATTAAATGACGAAAATAGACCAGTTCAAATAATATTTGCAGGAAAAGCACATCCTGCAGACAAAGAAGGAGCAGACTTAATAAAATACATTCATGAAATATCATTAAAGCCACAATTTAAAGGAAAAATATTCATATTAGAAAACTATAATATTGAAATATCAAGATATTTAGTAAGTGGTGTAGATGTATGGTTAAATAACCCTAGAAGACCAATGGAAGCTTCTGGAACAAGTGGACAAAAAGCATCAGTAAATGGAGTAGTAAACTTCAGTGTACTTGATGGTTGGTGGGCAGAAGGATACAATCAAAAAAATGGATGGTCAATAGGGACAAACAAAGAATATCCATCATATGAAGAACAAGATAAAGCAGATAGTGAAAGCATGTATTATACACTAGAAAATAAAATAATACCAGCATATTATAACAAAGATAGAAATGGAATATCAAAAACATGGATGGAATACATGAAAAACTCAATAGTATCAACAGGAGGAAAATATAGTACAGCAAGAATGTTAGTAGATTATACACAAAAATTATATATGCCACTTATGAATTTAACCAAAAGATATTATACTAATATAAACAATGTAGCAGAATACAATGAATGGAAACAAAACTTATACACAAATTGGAAAGACATACAAATAGAGCAAGTAGAAAACAATGCAGATGATATAACTGTAGATGCAGGAGCAGAAATTGAAGTAAGATGTGAAGTAACACTTCCAAACATAGATGTAAGTCATATAAGAGTTGAAGTATATTATGGAAAAATATTAGAAAATGGAGCGGTAAAAAGTGAACAAATAATACCAATGCAAATAGAAGGTTCAGACGAAGAAAATAGAAAATATAACTATGTAGCAAAAATAAAACTAAGTTCAGGTGGAGACTATGGATATACATTCAGAGTTATGCCAGAACATGACATGATATTAGATAGTGAAAACCTAGATTTAGTAAAGTGGATAGAAAAATAGAAAAAAGGAACATTTTAGAAAAATAAGATGTTCCTTTAATATTATTTTTACGATAAATACATATAAATTAATAATAACCATTAAAAAAATATAAAAGTACACATAAAATTGGAAGAATTTATGAAAAAATATTTACAAATCAAAAAAAATATAATATAATGGCGGTGAAAAATTTGATATAAGGGGGAAGATTAACCGATGAACAAATTATGCAACAAGCTAATGGGCGTGTTGGCAGTTACATTTTTTATAGCCATAATGCCAATTGTAGTTCTTGCAACAAATGAAAAAATATCTGTGGTAGACTCAAAAAATGAAGAAAATAAACAAGAATATATAATATACTTAGATGGTTACACAGATAAAGAATTCAAATATGCATTTACAACAATGCAAAATCCAAGCGAAATGGATTTGATTTATGTCAATTCAATCTTAGATTTAGGAGAGAATCAAGTAGCACTATTAGATGCTAATACTTATGAAAAACTATCAGGAAAAACAATTTATATTTGGGCAAAAGATAAAGAAGAAAATTTTATTCTTAAAGGAATCGAGTTAGATTTCAATAATTCACTAACAAAAGAACAAATAAATTCAATAGAAAATTTAACAAAAACAATAAGTACAAAAATAACTGATAAACAATCAGAAACTTCAGAAGTTAGAAATGAAGTTATTGAAGGAATTCAGGAAATAGCAGCAACAGGATATGTAAAAATTACTGATGATAGTGATGCAAAATACTATTATGAAAGAGTAAAAACATCTGATTCAGAAGAATACAAAAAGCTATATGAATTAGCACAAAAAATAAAAGATGAATATGATAAATTAGACATGTATCAAAAAATACAATTAGATGAAAAATTTTACTCACTATATACAAAAATATTAGATAATGCAAAATGGGAAGAAGTTCAAAACATGACAATTGAACAACCAGAATCTTCAGTTGCTGGAGAACAATATGTAGTATTATTAAAACAAGTAAATGGAGATGAAGTTGTAACAACAGACGCACAATTCTTAACAACATATGAGGACTATAAACCAAATGTTGTAAAAGAACAAAAAGTAACACAAGAAACAGCAAAACTACCAATAACATATGATAGTATAGCATTAATAGTAATACTTGTAATAATAGTTGCAGCATTAGTAGTAGTATACATCAGAATGAAAAAAATAAATCAAAAAGATGAAAAATAAAAGCAAAAAGTTAAAAATCTATAAAGCAATATTTTCTATACTATTAATAGCATTTATCATTGTAATAATATTAGTTATACAAAAATATGGTAGTAATCTATTTTACGAAAGTGAAAGTAAAAAAGTAATAGAAACATTTGAACATATTGACTCATCAGAAAATACTGAGAAATCAGAGATTCAATTAGAATATAATGGATACAAAGTGATAGGAATTGTTAAAATTCCAACAATAAACATAGAATATCCTATACTAGACATAGGAGAGATAGACCCAGAAAATGCTAAAGGACCAATGAAAATGTCAATAATAAAATATTGGGGAGAAAATGTTAACGACTATGGTAACTTATCAATAGCGGGTCATAACAATAAAAATGGAACAATGTTCGGAAAAACTAAAAAATTGAAAATAGGAGACAAAGTAGAATTGACAGATTTAACAGGAAAAACTATACAATATTCAATTTATGACATTTTCGTAACAGATCCCAATGATGTTAGCATATTATTACCAAAAGATGAAAATGTAAGAGAAGTTACTTTAATTACATGTACAAATGGTAACAAACAAAGGCTAATCTTAAAAGCAGAAGAAATATAGTAAAAAATTTAGGGGGGAAAATAAGAAATGGCAGGACAGTCACATAGAGTGAGTAAAAAAACTATAATAGCAATTATTATGATTATAGCTCTATTACTAGTAACTGGAATATCAGTAGGAATATTCTTAGCTGATAAAGGTAAAACAGAGGCTGTTGACGGCAGTACAACAGAACAAATAGAGAATAATGATAATAAAGACCAGACAACAAATCCAGAGAACAAAGAAGAAGATAGCAATACAACAACAAATAGTTCAAATACAACAGAAAACAATCAAACAGGAAAAAATGACGTTACAGAAAATGGAGAAAATCCAAACAATAACACAAATGGAAATAATACAACAAATAGAAGAAATAATAATGTTACAACAGGAACAAATGTAGATGAAATAGGTGAAACAACAGTAACAAGAATAGAAGAAGAAGAAAAATTAATTTCAAAAAATTATTGGGACTGGTGGACAGCAATGCCAGTTGTAGTAGGATCAACAACAGCAAAAATTAATGCAACATTACCAAAAGTAGAAATTAATAAAGAAGTAATCACTAAAACAGGTGAGTCAAACTTAACATATGCAGGTCAAGAACTTATATATAGAATAACAGTAAAAAATACTGGAGATAAAGAACTAAAAAATATCGAAATTACAGATAAAATACCTACAAATACAACATTTGTGGCTATTAATGAAGCACCAGTAGAAGATACAACAGCAACAATAAATAGAGCAAATAGTGTAGTAGTAGAAGATGAAGTAAAAGGTGTAAAATGGATAGCAACAATACCTGTAGGAGAAACATTAAAAATAGAATTTACAGTAAAAGTAGATGAAAACGTAACAGGAACAATATCAAATATAGCAATAGCAAATGGAAATGAAAGTAATGAAACAAAAACTGCAATAATAAAAGCAGAAAAAAGTAGTGCTATTATTAATGATGCCAAATCTGTAAGTAAACAAAAAGAAATTGCTAAAGTAGGAGACAAAATATTATATACAATAACAGTAGAAAATACTGGAGAAGTAGATGGAATAACAACAATTACTGACAATGTACCAGATGGAACAAAATTAGTATCAACAGCAGGAGCAAAAATTTCAAATGATAATAGAACTGTAACATGGGAAAACATTAATGTACCAGCCAAAAGTAAGATAACAAAAAAATTTATAGTAGAAGTTATAAGCATTGATGGAACTATAAAAAATATAGCAACAGTTGGTGGAAAAGACACAAACGAAGATGAAAGACAAACAGCAGACATCAAAGTAGTAAAAGAAGTTGTTGGTATTAAAAGAGACAAAGAAAATCTTGAATTAGATGCAAAGGTTCAAGCTGGAGACAAAATTGAGTATAAAATAACAGTAACAAACACAGGTAGTTCAGATTTAACAAATGTTATACTTGATGAAAAACTTGTAGGAATTGAAATTGCGGCTAAAGACTTACAAATAGGCAATTTAAAAGCAGGAGAAAGCAGAGAAATATCTGCTAAATATACTGTAACTTATGAAAAAGATATAAAAGAAAAAGCAGATAGAACAATAATAAATAATGTAGAAGTTACTGGAGAGACTACACCTCAACCAGGAAAAGAAACAGAAAAGGTAACAGATAAAGACCAAACAACAACACCTGTTGAAGAAATGCAAAAGGTGGATGTAGTAAAAGCAACAACACAAACAGAAACAGTAAAAGCAGGAGACATAGTAAACTACACAATCAAAGTAAAGAATACAGGAAATGTAACATTAACAAATGTGTCAGTAACAGATAAAATAACATTAGCAGCAGGAGAAGAAACATTAGATATATATTCAGATGCAGAATATAAAAGTAAAGTTACAGAAATTGCAAAACTAGAAGTTGGAGAAGAAGTAACATTATATGCAAAATATGAAGTAAAACAATCTGACATAGATGCACAACAAACAATAACAAATGTTGCAACAGCAGGTACAACACCAAGTAATCCAGTACCAGTAACACCAGAAAAATCAAATCCAAGTATGAGTGTAGTAAAAAAGGCAGATAAAACAACAGTAAAAGCAGGAGACACAGTAAACTACACAATAACAGTAGAAAATACAGGAAATGTAACATTAACAGAAATACCAGTAACAGATGTATTAACAACATCAAAAGGAACACAAAATCTAACATTATACTTAGATGAAAAATATACAACACCAGTTACAGAAATTGAAAGATTAGAAGTAACAGGAGAAGGTTCAACAATAAAATTATATGCAAAATATGATGTAACACAAGCTGACATAGATGCACAACAAACAATAGTAAATGTTGCGACAGCAGGTACAACACCAAGTAATCCAGTACCAGTAACACCAGAAAAATCAAATCCAAGTATGAGTGTAGTAAAAAAGGCAGATAAAACAACAGTAAAAGCAGGAGACACAGTAAA
>CAKPIG010000005.1 GCA_934162255.1 uncultured Clostridia bacterium
CCCATTTTTTCTTGAGCTGCTTTATCTTTTGGCTCAATAGCTATATCAATAACTGGTTCAGGGAATTCCATTGATTCAAGTATTATTGGATGTTCTGGATCACATAGAGTATTTCCAGTTGTAACATCTTTTAATCCTACTGCAGCTGCAATATCTCCAGCATATACTTTTTCAATATCTTCTCTGTGATTTGAGTGCATTTGTAGAATTCTTCCTACTCTTTCTTTTTTATCTTTGCTAGAATTTAAAACTGTTGAACCTGTTTCTAATGTTCCTGAGTATACTCTAAAGAAACATAATTTTCCTACGAATGGGTCTGTTGCAATTTTAAATGCTAATGCTGCAAATGGTTCAGAATCAGATGTTTTAGCTTCTGTTTCTTCTCCATCTAATGTTGTACCTTTGATATGTGGTATATCTAATGGTGATGGCATAAAATCAACTATTGCATTTAATAGTTCTTGTACACCTTTATTTTTGTATGATGAACCACATGTTACTGGAACTATTTTGTTATTTATTGTTCCTAGACGAAGTCCTTTTTTGATTTCTTCTTCAGATAATTCTTCACCATCTAAATATTTCATCATTAATTCTTCATCTTGTTCACATACTGATTCTATCATTGATGTTCTAAATTCATTTGCTTGTTCTACCATATCTTCTGGAATATCTTTTTCTTCAATTTCTTTTCCTAAATCATCTTTGTGGATGAATGCTCTCATCTTAATTAAATCAACTATTCCTAGGAAATGATCTTCAGATCCTATTGGAAGTTGAATTGGAACTGCATTTGCTTTTAGTCTATTTTTTAGTTGGTCTACGCATAACATAAAGTTTGCTCCAACTATATCCATTTTATTTACATATACCATTCTTGGCACTTGGTATTTGTCTGCTTGTCTCCAAACTGTTTCTGTTTGTGGTTGGACTCCACCTTTAGCTGCTAATACTGTAACAGCTCCGTCAAGTACTCTTAAAGATCTTTGTACTTCAACTGTAAAGTCAACGTGACCTGGTGTATCTATAATATTTATTCTGTTGTTTTTCCAGAAACATGTTGTTGCTGCAGATGTTATTGTTATACCTCTTTCTTGTTCTTGTGCCATCCAGTCCATTGTTGCTGCACCTTCATGAACTTCTCCTATTTTATGAGTTTTTCCTGTATAGAATAATATTCTTTCTGTTGTTGTTGTTTTACCAGCATCAATGTGAGCCATTATTCCTATATTTCTTGTTCTCTCTAATGGGTATTGTCTTCCTGCCATGTTAATATTTCCCTCCTTTTATCAAATTCTACCATTTGTAATGTGCAAATGCTTTGTTAGCTTCTGCCATTCTATGTGTATCTTCTTTCTTCTTGAATGCTCCACCGTTTCCGTTTACTGCATCAATTATTTCACCAGCTAATTTTTCAGCCATTGTTTTTTCATGTCTGTTTCTAGCATATGTTACTAACCATCTTAAACCTAAAGTTTGTCTTCTTTCTGGTCTAATTTCTAATGGAACTTGGTATGTTGCTCCACCAACTCTTCTTGCTTTAACTTCAAGAACTGGCATAATGTTTTCTAATGCTGCTTCAAAAACTTCTAAAGGATTTTTTCCTTCTTTTTCTTTTATGATGTCAAATGCATCATATACGATTTTTTGAGCAACTGATTTTTTACCATCTAACATTATGTTGTTTATTAGTTTTGTAACAACTTTGCTATTATAAATTGGATCTGGTAATACATCTCTTTTTGCTATATATCCTCTTCTTGGCACTATTCTTCACTCCTTTTCTTTTTGATAGATACTTATATAAGCATCTTAAGTTACTCTGAAAACTTTATTCTGTTTTCCGCATAGTGCTTCATAATCTATTCTAAATTTAAGTACCTCTTAATTTAGTAAATTGTGAGCACTAATCTTTAACTAATTTGTTTATTTTTTAGGTTTTTTAGCTCCATATTTAGAACGACCTTGCATTCTGTCTTTAACTCCTGCTGTATCTAGTGTTCCTCTGATTATATGGTATCTAACACCTGGAAGGTCTTTTACTCTTCCTCCTCTGATTAGAACTACACTGTGTTCCTGTAGGTTATGTCCTATACCTGGGATATAAGATGTTACTTCATAACCATTTGAAAGTCTAACTCTGGCAACTTTTCTTAATGCTGAGTTTGGTTTTTTAGGTGTTACTGTTTTTACAACTGTACATACACCTCTTTTTTGTGGTGCTCTATTATTTGTTAGTCTCTTATTTTTTGAATTGTAACCATGTTGTAGAGCTGGTGCAGTAGATTTTGCCTTTGTTGTTTGTCTTCCTTTTCTTACTAATTGATTAATTGTTGGCACTTAAATTTCACCTCTTTTCTTAAAATAATAAACCGCTACGGAACTGCTATGTTGCAGTTGATTCCATCGCGGTTTATATTTTATCATTTTTTTATTGTTATGTCAATGTTTTTATGAACTTTTTCTTAATATTTTCCTTCTGATAATGCCTTTGTTCCATTTGAGTTTAATAATCTTTTTAGCATACATTTTATTTTTTGAATTCCTCTAATTTTTTCGATCACTTCTATTCTGTCATTTTTATTGGCATTTTTGCAAACTTTCTTTAGATATTTTTTATCTTTATCATCTACATCTGATTCTTCTATTTGTAAGAAGTTATATACTATATTAGGCATAAAATCTATTTCTATTGCTTCATTTTTTGAGAATGACATTGCATAATTATATATCAAGTTTTGACTGTCATAATTATATTTTTTAGCAAATGTGTTTAATATTTCGCAAATTATTGGATCTATTCTTTTTATTACATTTTTATCTAGCATTCTATATTCAGCTACTGCGTAATTTATTAATAGTCCTTTAATTTTTTCTCTGCTTTCTCTTGCTGATGTACGTCTGCTTTCTGTCAATACTGCTTTTATTGTTTCTCCATTATTCATTTCCGCCTTATAAACGATTTTTCCATCTTCAATTTTTGTTGTTATTCCAACTAATTTTACAGGTCCTACAAATACTTCTTCTGGTTCTGCTTCTTCTTCGTTTGTAACTATTTCTTCTTCATTTTCTGTTATTGGTTCAACATTTTGAGCTGTCGCTTCTTCTATTTTTTGCATTGCTTGTTTTATTATTTCTTCAATATCAACTGTATCAACTTGTTCAGATTCTTCCATAACTTTATCTATAGAATTGCTTGTTTCTTCATTTGTTGCAATTTCCTCTACTTCTATGTCAAATGTTTTTTCTTCTGGCTCTGCTTCTTCTATTTTTTGTATTGTTTCTACTTTTTTCTCTTGTTTTTCTTCTAGTGGTTGTATTTCATTTAAGTTTATTTCTTCAATTTCTATTGGTTCTGCTTTTTCTTCTTCAACAATGTTTTCTACTTGTTCTTCTATCATGTTCGCAACTAGTTTTTCTATTTGATTTTCTATATTGTTGTCTTCTCCTTTTTCAAATTCTGATATTTTTCCTGCTTCAAAGTCTGATTTTATAGTTGTTAGCATTTCAAGTTCTTCTTGAATATTTTCTATTTTTTGTTTATATTCATTTAGTTCTTGTTCTTTGTTTTTTAGGTCTTGTTGTTGTTTTGATATTTCTTTTTGAGCAAGTAAAGAAAGTTCTGGCATTCTTCCAAATTTATTGAAAAATTCTTGTCTTTGTTCTTCATATCTTTTTTGTTTTTGGTCATTTGTTGTCATTTTTTCTTCTAGCTCAGTTTTTATTTCTTCTGCTCTACGAATTTCTCTTATTCTTTCTGATATTTCATTATTTATTTGCATATCAATTTCAGGTTTCACATGTAGGTTTTGAGAGTCTAATTCCTTTTGCATATTTTGACTTTTAATTCCCAATTCTGAAATCTCTTTTCCAAGCTCATTAATTTCAGCCTGTATTTCTGCAGTCTGTATTTCTAGCTTTTTAGCATTTCTTATTTCTGCTAATTGGTTTCTTTTATTTTCTATTTCTTTTATTTTATTTTTTGTTTCACTTTTACCTAAAATGAAGTTTTTTACGATTTCTTGAATTTCTTCTAATCTGTTCATTCCCTAGCTTTACCGGCTATTTTTGAGTAGCCGATAATCTCCTTTCATTTCTTATCTATTGTATTACATTTTCTATTCTAACACAACATTTTTTTTTGCACAAGCATTTATTGTAAAATTTTATACTTTTTTGTTTTTTAATGATGCAATTGCTCTATCCGCAAGCTTTTCGTATTTTAATTTTTTGTCTTTTATTTTTTCATCAAGCTCTGGAACTATTCCAAAATTAGCATTCATTGGCTGAAATCTTATGTTTTCTGTAGATATGTATTTGGCAAGTGCTCCTATCATTGTGTCTTTAGGGAATTCTATTTGTGTTTCATTTTTATATTTACGGCAAGCATTTAATGCTGCTACCATTCCTGATGAGATTGATTCTACATAGCCTTCTACTCCTGTGATTTGCCCTGCAAAAAATATGTTTTTATTGTTTTTTAAATTATATGTGTTATCTAGTAGTTTTGTAGAATTTATATATGTATTTCTATGCATTACTCCATATTTAACAAATTCACTTTTTTCCAATCCTGGTATCATGCTAAACACTCTTTTTTGTTCACCAAATTTTAAGTTTGTTTGGAAACCTACTATATTATATATGTTTCCTTCCTCATTATCTTGTCTTAATTGAACTACTGCATATGGTCTTCTAGCTGTTCTTGGGTCATCAAAACCAACTGGTTTTAATGGTCCGTATCTTAATGTGTCTTTTCCTCTCTTTGCCATTATTTCTAATGGCATACATCCTTCAAAAATTTCTCTTTTTTCAAATTCATGTAGTGTTACAATTTCAGCATTTACAAGCTCTTCTACAAATTTTTCATATTCACTTTGGCTCATTGGGCAATTTATATAACTTGCATCTTGCTCTTCTAGTCTTTTTTTCCATTCTTGTTCCGTTTCTTCTTTTTGCTTTTCTTGTTCATATCTATTTCCAAAAAATGCAATATTAAAATCTATACTGTCTTTCGTAACTATTGGTGCTGCTGCATCATAAAAGAATAGTTTGTCTTCTCCTGTTATTCTTAAAATTTCTTTAGACATTCCATCTGATGTTAATGGTCCTGTTGCTATTATTACTATTCCTTTATTTGCAATCTGTGATATGTCTGTTACTTCTTCATGAATTATTTCTATTAAATCATTTTCTTTTATTTTTTGTGTTACTTTTTCTGCAAATTTTTCTCTATCAACTGCAAGTGCTTGCCCTGCTGGGACTTGTGTTTCATCTGCTATTTTTATTAATAATGAATCCAAATAGCGTAATTCTTCTTTTAATAGCCCACATGCATTTGTGTGCAAATTAGATTTAAAAGAATTACTACATACTATTTCTGCAAGATTTTCATTACTATGTGCATCTGAAAATTTATTTGGTTTCATTTCATATATTTTTACTTTTATTCCTTGTTTTGCTATCTGGTAAGCTGCTTCACATCCAGCTAAGCCGCCTCCAATTACTGTTATATAATCATTCATTTTTATTCCTCTTATTCAAACAATTTCATTATGTCTTCTTTTGATAATTTACTAATAAATGATGTTTTCGTACTTAAAACATTGTCTATTAGTTCTGATTTTTTTTGTTGTAATTCATATATTTTTTCTTCTATTGAATTTTGTGTTATAAGTTTATATACTTGGACATTGTTTTTTTGTCCAATTCTATAAGCTCTGTCTGTCGCTTGATTTTCAGCAGATGCGTTCCACCAAGGATCATAATGAATTACCATGTCTGCACCAGTTAAGTTTAGACCTGTTCCACCTGCTTTTAATGATATTAAAAATACTTTTATATCTTTATTTTCATTGAATTCATCAACCATTTTTATTCTTTCATCAACTTTTGTTGAACCTGTTAGTTTAAAATATGTTATTTGGTTTTCTTTTAATTCATTTTCAATTATTTCAAACATTGATGTATATCCTGAAAATAAAAGGATTTTGTGTCCTGATTCTGTTGCATCTTTTATTATTTCTATACACTGTTCTAGTTTGCTACTTCCTTCTTTATAGTCTTTTATAAATAATCCTGGATGACAGCATATTTGTCTTAATCTTGTTAGTATTGCTAAAATCTGAATGTGACTTCTTTCAATTCCATTTATTTTTATTGTTTCAGCTACTTCTTGTTTTGCTTGAGCTAGATAATTTAAATAGATTTTTTCTTGTTCATCTTTCATTTGATTATTCATTACTGTTATTGTTTTCTCTGGAAGTTCTGTTAATACTTCTTTTTTAGTTCTTCTTAGTACAAATGGTTCTATTAACATTCTTAATTTCTGCATAGCTCTTTGGTCATTATCTTTTATTATCGGAACTTCGTACAAAGTCTTAAATTTCTTGTAGTCAAATAGATATCCTGGCATTATATAATCAAATATTGACCATAATTCTGCTAAAGAATTTTCTATTGGTGTTCCTGTTAGTGCATATCTTGTGTCTGCTAATATATCTTTTACTGATTTTGCATTTTGTGTATTGCTGTTTTTCAAATATTGTGCTTCATCTGTAATTGCAAATCTGAATTGATATTTTAATTCTTTGTATGCTTCAATATCTCTTTTTAACAAGTCATATGATGTTATTACAATATCATATTGATTTATTGTTTTTATTTGTTGTTTTCTTTCTTGAGCATTTCCCTTTATTACCAATGTTCGTAAGCCATTTGTAAATTTCTTAGCTTCATTTTGCCAGTTTAACGTCAATGAACTTGGGCATACAACTATAGATGCTCGTTTTTCTTCATTTTCTTCTACATATCCTGCTATTAATGAAAGCATTTGAACTGTTTTTCCAAGCCCCATGTCATCAGCTAATATTCCACCAAATTTATATCTATCTAGTGTTTTTAGCCATTTATATCCTATTTTCTGATAATATCTTAATATATTATCTAAACTTTCTGGTATTACTATGTCTTCATTTTCTGTAATTTTATCTAAGTCTGATGTTACTTTTCTATATTCTGAATTTTTATTAATTTGTGTTGTTGGTATTGTTTTTAATAACTGATTTAAATATAAACTTCTATTTACAGGTAGTTTTATTTCTCCTTTTTCTAGTGTTTTTATATTTACATTCATTCCTGTTAATAATTTATCTACAAATTCCAATTGTTCATTTTCTTCTAGACTTACAAAACTACCATCTTTTAATTTGTAATATTTTTTCTTAAGTTTATATTTTTCCATTATTTCTTGCAGTTCATCTACATCTATATTTAAATTTTCTAATTCGATATTTAATAAATTGTTTTCTATTCTTACACCTATGTTTCCTATTTTAGGTTGTTTTACTTCTTTATTTTTGAATTCGTCTGTTGCCAATACTTCAAATTTTTGCATATATTCATTTACATCATTTGTTAAAAAATTATAGATTTTATCATCATCTGGCAATATAAAGCATTCTTTTTTTGAGTAATACATAAATCCCGTCTTTTGTAACATGTTTGTTGCTTTATTTTCAGCTACTATGTCTCTTGCATATTTTATGTTTATATTTTGAGATAATGGATTGAATTCTTCATCTCCATAACAAAATCTTATGTCTGCTAAAATATAGTCATTTTCATCAAAGTCAAGAAATACTTTTACTCCTAATTTTTTTGGCTTGTATTTTTCAATTTCTTTTTCATCTATTCCTTTAAATTCGATTCCATCTTTTAATCTTGGCAATATTACTGAAAATAGTTCTGGTAATTGGTCTTTTCCTAATACTAATTCTGTTAGAAAATTTTCTTTTAACATTGTGATTAATTTTAATATGCTTTTTTCATATTCTTTTGTACATCTATACATTTGATTTTCATATAATATATATTTATATGATTTTCCATATATTATATCTATGTCTCTTAATATATCTACATTTTCACTTATGGAAATTTTGTATTCACTTTTTCCATTGTTTTTTAGTATGAAGTGTATTGGTGGATTTTCATCTCTTAATTCAATATATGTTTCTTTATAATCTTTTTGAAACGTTATTTCTTGCCCTTTTAATATATCAAATATTTCATCAACTGCTGAATTGTTTAAGCCAATATATCCTTCATTTAGTGCTTTTCCATAATATCTATAATTTGAGTTTGCTCCTGAATTTACATATGTTACGATTTCTGCATATTTTAATATAAATTCTAGAAGCTTTTGGTCTTTTTCTTCAAATATATCTTTAGTATGTATGAATTCTAATTTACTACCATATTTATACTTTTCTTCAAGTAACATTCTATTATAAAATTCTGGTAAGTTTTTTAGTTTATACATTCTTTGATTTCCTATTTTAAAGTCTATTGCTAAGTTTGCTGAATATTTATCATACATTATTCTTGGTTCTATTTTTATTTTTTCATTTTTTTCTTCTTGCTTTTCCTTTTCTATTTCTTGCATTTCATTTGTATAAAATTCATTTACTATTTGTTCGAAACTTCTATACTTTGAATCTGTTTTTAAGTTTTTATTTATCTCATTTTCATCTATATTTTTTATCATTTGCTCATATTTTAATTCTTCTGAAAATGCCATCATTGTCGCCACAATATGTTTACATGCTGCATATCTGTTTTGATAGTCTATGCATTCACATGTTAGATCTTGTATTTCTCCATTTTCAACATCTATATGTGTTCTATATATTTCTTGTCCTGTTACTTTTCCTGTTATTTCAAAATTTTCTTTGTTATTGTAATGTATTTTTTCTATTTCTGTTCTTCCTGTTTTTACATATAATCTGGCTTTTTGTACTCTTGTTTCTCCAGCGTCTTTATATAATTCTTCTAATATTTCTTTTTTAACTAACATTTTATGCTCCCTTGTGGTTTTCTTGGCTCAATATTATATATCATTTTTTATATTTTGACAAGCTCATGCTAACAAAAAAATGCACGAATATGTGCATCTTTTCTATATATCAAATAAATATGTAGCTTCCAAATCTGCCTCAAACATTAGTAATGCCAATGGATATTTTTTATATGCTAAACCTATTGTTCCATATTGTTCTTTTGGCTCTGTAAATCCCATATGCCATCTTATTGCATATTTTTCTTCACTTGTCAGTTTCATGTATTCTGTTATCATCATTACAGATTTTTCTCCATGTCCATATGGTATTGTGTCATCAACTGTATAGTAAGGAACTTTTTCCCATACTCCTAATGCATTTTTTGCATTTCTATAATCTATTTTATAGAAATTTGTTTTACAAATATCATGTAGTAATGGTACTATTTTTAATGTATCATCTGGTACATCTATTTTTACTGGAGAGTTTTTCACTTTTTCTACTAATATTTCATAGACTTTCATACTGTGTTCTAATAGTCCACCTTCATAATCGCCATGGAATCTTGTACTTGCAGGTGCTGTAAAAAAGTCTGATGCTTCTAAAAATTTTATTAAATCTTCTACTCCTTCTCTTTTTGTGCTCCTTAATAGTTCTAAAAATTTTTGTTTCATTTTTCATTCTCCTATTTTCTTTTTTGCATTATTAATTTCATTACTTCTTCTGCTTCTTCATCAACTGTCATTCCTGTTGAGTCTATATATACTGCATCTGGTGCTTTAGTTAAAGGTGCTATTTCTCTATGACTATCTATGTAATCTCTTTCTTTTACATTTTTTAATATTTCTTCAAATGGGATTTCAATTCCATTTTCTTGATTTTGCCTATATCTTCTTTTTGCTCTTTCTTCTGGAGTTGCATCTAAGAAAACTTTTACATCTGCATTCGGAAATACATTTGTTCCAATATCTCTGCCTTCCATTATTACATCTATTGATTTTGCCATATTTCTTTGCATGTCTGCTAATTTTTCTCTTACTATTTTTATAGTAGCTACTGGTGATACTAATTCATTTACTTCTTGACTTCTAATTTTTAAAGTAACATCTTTACCATTTAATATTACTCTTTTTCCATTTTCATCATCAACAAATTCTATTTTTATATTTTCTAATATTTGTTCTATTTTTTCAGTATCTTCAAGTTTTATTGCCTGTTCTATCATTTCTAATGTGACACATCTATACATTGCTCCTGTGTCTATTGTTTTTAGATTTAACTTTTGGGCTATTATTTGTGTTATAGTCCCTTTTCCACTTCCTGCTGTTCCATCAACCGCTACTATAAATCCCATTTCATGCATCCCTTTCTCTTAATTTTATATTATTTTGTTAATATAAATCCTGTTGATATAAATCTTGTTTTGTGAGCTCCTGAGCTATCAACTGGGTCATTAATTATTTTTCCATCAACAACCATTACACTTGATGTTCCACCATCTAAGTTTGATGCATTATATGCTCCATAATTTTGCATTATTTCAATCAAATCATTCATATCTGCACCAGGTTTTGTTACAGTTCTACCATCAATTACTAAGAATAAGACAATTCCATCTTGTCTTTGTCCAATTGCAGTACGAGGTGCTGTTCCCCAACCACCATTTCCTAGTACTTTTGATGGTTTTCCATTTACAATTAAAAATGGTCCAAATGTAACTCCATCTCTTATTTTCATTTCTTGAGCTTGTTTTACAGTCATTTTTCCTAATACAAGTTTATCATCTTGTGTAAATCCTATTAGACCTCCTGAACCTCCCCAAGATTTTGAAGTTATTAATTTTCCGTTTGAAAAAGTAATTCCTAATGGATTTGCCCCATTGCTATTAAAGTTTGGATCTTCAAATCCACCACCATTTATTGCTATTACTGCATCATTATCTTTAGCCATTGTTGTTAAGTATTGTCCACTTGTTCCTAATTTTTTTGTATATACTGTTTTTACTTTTGATGGTTTATATATTACTGCTAAGTATCCACTATATCCTTTACCTTTTATTTCTATTATTTTGTAATCTGGGTGTTCTTTATCTTTTTCTAATACTGCTTTTTCATATTCATTTGCATATGTTGTTGGCTCTTCTGTTTTGCCAACTATTATAGTATTTGTATCTGTTGTTTCATTTGTTTCTTGAACTTTGTTTTTATTTAGTACCTCTTGTATTGTTTCATCATCATAAAACCATGTTGCCAAATATTGATGAGTCATTGTCGTCATTGCAGTTGTTATCAGCCATTCTCTAAATCCTGAATATGGTCCATATAGTAAAAATACAAATGCCATTATTCCTAATATAATTATTATTGCTATTGTTATTAATATTTTTTTCAATTTACTCATTTTCTTATGTTCTTTTTTTTCTTTCATTATATCTTCTCCTCATTTTTTTGTCTTGATTATTATAGCAATTATTTTTATTTATAGCAACATTTAATGTAAAAAAACTTGATATTATGTCGAAAACATTGTATAATAGTCATGTTTAAAGGAGGTCTTTATATGGCATTAAAAAAGCAAGAACCAAGAACATTGCCAGGTTTTATGGAATTATTACCTAATGAGCAAATTTTATTCAATCAAATGAAAGAAAAGATTCAGAAATCATATGAAAAATTCGGTTTTCTACCACTTAATACACCTATTGTAGAGCTTTCAGATGTATTACTTGCAAAAGCTGGTGGAGAAACAGAAAAACAAATTTATCAATTTCATAAAGGCGAGCATGATTTAGCTTTAAGATTTGATTTAACAGTTCCTCTTGCTAAATTTGTTGCAATGCATTATGGAGAACTATCTTTTCCTTTTAAGCGTTATCAAATTGGTAAAGTTTATAGAGGAGAAAAACCTCAAAAAGGTAGATTCCGTGAATTTTATCAATGTGATATAGATATAATTGGTGATACAGAACTTAATAATATGTATGATGCAGAACTTCCAAATGTTATTTACACAACATTTAAGGACTTAGGATTTACTGATTTTACAATACATATAAATAATAGAAAATTATTAAATGGCTTATTTAGCAATTTGAATTTAACAGATATTTCAGCCGATATAATGAGAATTATTGATAAAATTGCAAAAATAGGAGAAGAAAAAGTTATAAAAGAATTTGAAGAATTAGGGTTAACTGAAGATTCAATTTCTACAATCATGAAATTTATAACATTTTCAGGTTCTAATGATGAAATCCTTAAATTTCTTGAAGATTTAAGTATTGACGATTCTACATTTGTTCAAGGATTTTCAGAATTGAGAGAAGTTATAAATTGTATGAGACTTTTAGGAATGCCTGAAAAAAGCTTTACTATTGATTTAACTATTGCAAGAGGTTTAGATTATTACACTGGTACAGTTTATGAAACATTTTTAAATGATTTTCCTGAACTTGGTAGTGTTTGTTCTGGTGGACGTTATGAAAATTTGGCAGAATATTATACTGATAAAAAATTACCTGGTGTTGGTATATCAATTGGTTTAACTAGATTTTTCTATAAATTAAATGAACTTAATGCGATTAATTATAACAAACGTTCAATTTCAGATGTTTTAGTTGTTTCTGCATCTTCTGATATTGCACCTTGCCTTCCTATTGCAACAGCATTTAGAAATGCAAATATTAATACCGAAATGTATATGGAAGATAAAAAAATCAAGGCAAAATTCAAATATGCAGATAAATTAAATATTCCTTTTGTAGCTGTTATTGGTGAATCAGAAATTGAAACAGATACTGTTTCTCTAAAGAATATGACTACAGGCAAGCAAGTTCAAGTAAATATTGAAGAAGCTATAAATATAATAAAAAGTAACATCTAACCAATGTTACTTTTTATTTTGTTTGCTTTTTTTCTTATTCTTTGTATTGCAGTATCTACAGATTTAGTTTTAGCTTTTAGCTTTTCTGCAATTGCTGCATATGATTTTCCTTTTTCATATTCATATAATACAGCTAATTCAAAATCACTCAAATTTTCTTTTATTTTTTCTTCTAAATCTTTGAAGTATTCTTTATCTGCAATAATATCTGATGGATCATTTACTTCTTTTAAATCTAATATGTCTATTTTGTCCATATCTTCATTATCTTCATATGCGGCCGCATTTAAAGACAAAGAAGAATTTAATGGCATATGCTTTTGCCTGTTTGAATTTTTTACCGCTGTTATTAACTGCCTTTCTATACACATATTTGCAAAAGTTTTAAATGAATTTTGCTTTTCTAAATCATATGATTTTATTGCTTTATATAGGCCTATCATACCTTCTTGTATCATGTCTTCTTTTTCAGCACCTATCATAAAGAATTTTGTTGCTTTCATGTTGACGATTTCATTGTATCTTCTTATTAAGCAATTTAAAGCTGTTTGATCTTCTTCTTTTTTTATATTTTCTATTAATTTTTCGTCTGTCATTTTTGTATAATTACTTTCATTAATTGAAAACATATGTCCTCCTATTAGTATTGATATTATCATTATATCCTCTAATTACTTATATGTCAACATTTTCGGAGGTTTTTTCAGTATATTTTCAGCAATTTTTTCAAATTCATCTTCCGGTTTTGTCAATATAATTTTCTCTTTTGTTTTCATTTTATCATTACATAAATTTTGTTTTTCCAACATTTCCTTCAATTCTTTAGCAACAGTTTTGCCTGTATTTATCAGTTCAACCTCATAACCTAATTCATCTCTTATAATCTGTTCATAAATTGGATAATGTGTACAACCTAATATTATTTTATCTATTTTCTGTGCTTTAAAAGGTTTCATATATTCTCTTATTACATTTCTTCCTTCTATACTATTAGCTCTGCCCTCTTCGGCAATTGTTGCAAGCATAGGACAAGCTTTATTTACGACCTCAATTTCAGGTATTTCTTTTTTCAGTTCTCTCTCCCATGCTCCATTTTTTATAGTACCTTCTGTGGCAATTACTCCTATTTTCTTTATATTTTGTTCTCTCACATATTTTACCGTTGGCTGAATTATTCCTATTATCGGTATAGCAAATTTGTCTTTTACCTCTTCTAAAGCTTGACTTGTTGCCGTGCCACATGCAATTACAATTGTTTTTACATTTTGTTTTTGTAATTGCTTTATATTTTCTATTGAATATTCTATTATTTCTTCTTTTGTTTTGGGTCCATATGGAAAGTTTTTTGTATCTCCCAAATATACGATGTTTTCATTTGGCAACTTTCTTTTTATTTCTGCTAATACTGTTATCCCTCCAACTCCAGAATCGAATATTCCAATTGCATCTTCTTTCATCTCATCCTCCTTGTTTGAATATTATACTATATATTTAATTTTTATTCTATAAATTACTGTCAATTTATTCTGATTTTCATAATATATATTAATAATGGCTTTGCCAAGAAAGGAAGTAATATTATGGATTTTGATAATAAACAACCTGAACCAATGCATCCATTTATCGATATTGATGGTTTTATTGCAGATGGCAAACAGTATGATTTAGATATAACTCTTGCTAATGACCACAGAGATGTAATCTATGGTATTGTTAGAGATTGTTTTAAAGAACCAGTAAAAGATGCTGTTGTTAAGTTAGTTGAAGTTGATTTTAAACATGGTAAAAAAGAACTAAAACCTGTTTCTCATACTTTTACAGATGATGATGGAGAGTTTGTTTTTGGCCCTCTTTGCCCTGGTAAAAAGTATGCTATCCAAGTTTGGGCTAATTCTGTTAAGCACATTAAAGTTTGTGCAAAATGTCATCGTGAAGGCAAATGTTTAAAAGGTGTTGACCTTGATTGTGATTTTAAATGCGATAGATGTGATGAATGTGATAAGTGTGATTGTAAAGAATAATAGTCAATTATTTTAAAAGTTGAGGAAAAATTCTTCCTCAACTTTTAAACTATTCCCATCTTTTTAGCTATTTTTTTGCCTTTTTTAGTCATCTTTTTTGTTGTCATATTACTGTCTTGCCACATCATTATGATTCCTGTTGTTATCATTCCACCTATTAACAAACCTTTTACAAATTTCATATTCATATCCTCATCCCTTCTAAATTTTTTTACTATTTTTATTATATCTTTTTTTGTTTTCTTTATACTCTTTAATTAAGGTATATATTTCATGAATAGCAATTATTGCCAAAAAAATGCCAAATAATTTTTTCAATTTGTAAATTTCTATTTTTGATGAAATTATTGCTCCTATTACTGCTCCAACAGCTCCCCATATTGAAACTGTTTTTGCTAGTTTGGTGTCTATGTTTTTATTTTTGTAATTTACGATTATCGCTGAAATGGCTGTTGGAATAAAATATATTAAATTTGTTGCTTGTGCAATGTGTTGTTCAATTCCTCCAAATGTTGTTAATAAAAATATTAGGATTGTTCCTCCCCCCATTCCAATTCCGCTAAATATTCCTGAAAATGCTCCTATCAGTATTTCTTTCATGGTCGCTCCTATCTTCATATGAGTGCTTTTATTTAACTAATATATTATAAGAATAGTATATTAAAAAGCATACGAATAATATTTTCAAAATATAGTCTGGAACTTTTTTCAAAATTTTTGCACCTATATAGCCTCCAGCTATTCCTCCTATTGCACATAATGCCCCTGTTTGCCAATTTATGTAGTTATTTTTGTAATAAAATATTGCTGTTGTTATTACCATTATTAGCATGCAAAATAGAGATGTTCCTCTTGCTTTTTTTTCATCTATTTTGAGAAAATATATAAAGCTTGGAACTAAAATCATTCCTCCTCCTGTGCCAAATAAGCCACAGATTATGCCTGATAATAACCCTATTATTATTTTGTACATGAAAAAAACTCCTTTTTTATAGTTTTCACTTTTTTAAGGAGTTTATTCGTATTATTTTATGTTTTCATCTTTTACAAAATATTTTGTTCCTAACATTTTGTCTGGTAGGTATTGTTGTTCTACCCAGTGACCTGGGAAATCATGTGGATATAAATATCCTTCATTGTATCCAAGTTCTCTCATTTTTTCTATTGGAGCATTTCTGATGTGCATTGGTATTTCTCCTGTTTCTTTGTTTGCTACATCTTCTAGTGCTTTGTTTATTCCTAAATATGTTGCATTTGATTTTTTGCAATTTGCTACATATACTGCCGCTTCTGCTAGTATTATTCTTGCTTCTGGCATTCCCACCATATGAACTGCTTGCATTGCAGATGTGGCAATTACTAATGCTTGTGGATCTGCTAAACCTACATCTTCTGATGCACATATTACTATTCTTCTTGCTAAAAATACTGGGTCTTCTCCGCCATTTAATGCTCTGGCTAAATAGAATAATACTGCATCTGCATCAGAACCTCTCATTGATTTTATAAATGCACTTATATTGTCATAATGTGTGTCTCCATTTTTGTCAAATATTGCTTTTCTATTTTGGATACTATTTTTTATTATTTCATCTGTGATGTTTATATATCCATCTTTGTCCATTTCAGTTGTTAGAACTGCTATTTCTAAACCATTTAAAGCTGTCCTTACATCTCCATTTGCAATGTCTGCAATTTTTTTGAGAGTAGAGTCTTCTATTTTTATATTATATTCTCCAAGTCCTTCTTTTTCTGTTAATGCTCTTTTTAGAATATTATAAATATTCTCTTCTGTTAATGGGTTTAATTTTATTACCATTGACCTTGATATTAGAGCTTTATTTACTTCAAAATATGGGTTTTCTGTAGTTGCTCCTATTAGTATTATTGTTCCATTTTCTACATATGGTAATAGTGCATCTTGTTGTAGTTTATTGAATCTATGGATTTCATCAATAAATAATATACTTTTTCCCATTGGATTTATCATGAAATTTTGTGTTTCTTCTACTACTTTTTTTATGTCTGCAATTCCTGCTGTTACTGCATTTATTTTATAGAATTTATATTTTGTTGTTTCACTTATTACTTTTGCAAGTGATGTTTTACCACATCCTGGAGGACCAAATAATATTATGCTTGAAAGCCTATCTGCTTTTATTGTTCTATATAATATTTTTCCAGGAGCAATAACATGCTCCTGGCCTTCATACTCTTCTAAAGTTTTTGGTCTCATTCTATATGCTAGTGGCTCTGCCTGATTCATTACCATTCTCCTTTATTAATATAATACTGCTCTAGAACCTATTGCTGTTTGACCATATATTGGATAGTCTTGATTTCTGTTTTGTGCATTTATAGATAGTATTGTTGTTTCATAGTAGAAACTTCCTCTTTTTACTCTATTTTCTGTTCCTGTTGCTTCAAGTGTCCAATCATATACATTTCCTGCTAAGTCAAATATATTTTTTACTTTATATTTGTCTGTGCTTCCTGTTAGTTCTATTTGTTTTTCTGTCTTTTCTTTTCCACTTGCATCTACTCCGTAGTTTCCCATTCCAATTGAATCTACAACATAATATGAATTATTTTTGTTGATGTTTTTTACATCTTTCATGAAAATCATCATTTGATCCCATTGGCTTCCCCATATTATGCTACTTGTTTTTGCTAGCCCTGCAAGTGTACTATAATTCTTTTGTTGTGCATACATTCTATACCAATTTACATTTGATATTCCATTTGTTGTTCCTCTAACAACTTTTATTTGGTTTGTTTGATCATCTTCTGTTTCTCTTTTCATATTGCTTGTTTCATATCTTCCTACCCAGAATCCTTTTTGTTTTTCTACTTTTTCTACCATTTTGTTGAATTCTTCTTGTAAGCTTGCAGATGTAACTCCTGCATCATTATATGTTGTTGAATCTCCTTTTGTTGATTCTGTTAAATATGCTGGTTCTCTATAACTTGTTAATGTTGTTGACCATTCTTTTGGTGTTACTTTTACTTCTTTACTTTCTTCATCTAATTCAAAATCATATAAAATGGCTCTATAATCGTTTGTTCCTTCTATTTTTATTGCCATTGGATATTTCTTTTCTTGAATCATTTGTTTTATGTCTGTTGCATCAACTTTTTCGTCTGAATTTCTATCTTCAGCAATAGCGTCTTCTACTGGTACCCATACGAATTGGTCATATTTTTCTTGAACATCTTTTATTCCATTACCATCTGAATCATCATTCCAGTTTTTGATGTTATCTGTTTTTGGTATTATATAAATTACGACTCCATCTTCAACACTTTCATATTCTCCTTTTATTCCAGAAAGTGTTGCCCCTGCAGGTATGCTTACAACTTTGCCACCTACTGCTATGTTTGTGTCTTTTGTATATCTTGTTCCTCCTGTTACAGTACTTGTAGTATTGTTGTTTGTTTCGTTTGTAGTGTTATTTGTTGGTGTTTCAATTATATTTGCAAATGGATTTATGTTTGTATTTGTTTCTTCTGGTTTTTTATTGTTTTTTGTAATTATTAGAGCAATTGCTGCTATTCCTACTGCTAATATTATTCCTACTATTACTAGAAATGGTACTAACCCGACTCCTTTTTCTTTTTTCATTTTATATAATCCTCCTTCTCTTTTGTTTGGATATATTATATTTTTTCTTTTCAATATTGTCAAGAGATTTATTATCAAACATTTTTTCGTTTTACTGTTGACTTTTTACTTTTTTATATTTATAATACTTTTTATGAAAGGATGATTTATATGTTAGCTTATATAAAAGGCTCTTTGGAGATGAAGTTTAAAGATTATATCGTAATTGATGTTTGTGGACTTGGTTACAAAGTTTTTATGGGTGAAAATTCTATAAATTCTATTGGAGATATTGGAGATATTGTTAAAGTTTATACATATTACAGAGTTAGAGAGGATGATATTAGTATTTTTGGTTTTAAGACTCAAGAGGAGTTAAAAACTTTTGAATTACTTTTATCTGTTAGTGGTGTTGGTGCAAAAAGTGCTTTGGTAATGCTTTCTTGCATTGAGCCATCTGATTTTGCATTAGCAGTAATTTCTAATGATGTGAAATTATTAACTCAAGTTCCTGGTATAGGTAATAAGTCTGCCCAAAGAATTATTTTGGAATTAAAAGATAAGTTAAAATCTGAACAGTTAGAAGATGAAGCAAAATCCAAATTGACAAAAGCTAAGGCTTCTAATAATGAAAATATTCAAGAAGCAATTTCTGGTTTGATGGTTCTTGGTTTTGCAAAAAAAGATATTGAAAAAGCTTTTGAACATCTTGATGTTGATAATTTATCTTTAGAGGATTTAATAAAGAAAGGATTAATTTTATTAACAAAAAAATAGAGCTTTGCCTGCAAGGCTGCTCTATTTTTTCTTTTTATTTTGTCTATCTGGTAAAATTTTTCCCACAAAATGTACTATTTTAGTAGATTCTTTATTTGCAACTTCTTTTCCAAGTGCTTTACCTCCAACTGTTAATGAGGCTACGATTGCACTTATTACAAATTGAAAATTTGCTCCTGTCTTTTCTGCAATTTTTGCAGCAATCATTGCACTAATCGCTCCACTAAGTACTCCACAAATGTCTCCTATTACATCAGCACATATATTAGCTACTTTTGCTGAATTTTTTATTAATTTTATTGATGTTTTTGCTCCATTTGCTTTTTTAGTAGCTTTTGCATGAAATTCTTCTTCATTTGCTACTGTTACAGCAACTCCTATTATATCAAATACAATTCCTACTAATATTACAAATATTAATATTAGTATTGAGAAAAATAAGTTTAAATTTGTTATTCCATTTGTTGATATGTATGAAAAACATATTGATAGTACAAATGTTAGTATAAATACTTCAATAAACCATTTTGTTTTTTCCATTTTGTCTTGTTGTTCTCCTTTATTTTTTGCTAGATGGTGAAATCTAAGTAAATTTTACGGTTTAGGTCTAGTTGAATTTCTCTATCCTTTACTATACATTACTGCATAGCTGTTTCCATTTAAAAGAACATCTATATATTTCATTAGACACTAGATCGCCACTTAAATCCGTACCTTAATCCTTAGATTTCTATGTTCCTCTAGGAACAAACACTCTAGAAGTTTTCCTTAACATACTATATTTATTGTTAGTCTTTTTTGCAAGTGCAATTTCATAACTGATATAATGCTAATCCCAGTACATTCACTCAAGACAGGCTACAATATGTATTTTGTGTCTTGGCACTCAACATAGGTTTTACTTAAACAAGGTTGTTTTAAGCCTCCACGAGAAGAGGGAGTTTTGCATATGCCATTATACAGTTCCCCAGTCTCTTTACTCCCTGCTCACACACAAAACTGGCATTTCGCGCACAAACAAGAAACTTCATCGGTATGCCCTTTAGTGGATTTTTAGCCCCACCCTCACAATAACTAGTATGACTAGAATAGTGCACCATCTTTTATATTATACTATTTTTCCTAATATTTTACAAGTGTTTTTTTATTTCATTATATATTTCTTCATGTATATCATCAATTGTTCTTATTTCTCCATCTTTTATGCAATTTACCTTATACCAATTGTAATCTTTAGCAACTTCTACAGCTGCAGTATATGCGTCTATTAAATGGTTTTTATCACTTTCGTGAATATCTTTTTTATCTTCATGTGTAAATTTGTTTTCTCTTTTTTCCATTAATTCAAGTGTTTTTTCAACTGGCATGTCCAAAAATATTACTTCTGTTGGAATTGGCAATTTATATAGATTGAATTCAAAATCCCACAACCAATTTAAGAATTTTTTTCTTTCTTCTTTGTCTGCAATCTTGCCAGCTTGATGTACCATGTTAGAAGTTGTGTATCTATCTGCTATTATTATTCCTCCATTTTCATAGTATTTTTTATATTCTTTTTGGAATGTTGCATATCTATCTGCTGCATAAAATGTTGATGCTATATATGGACTTATTTCCTTTGCATTTTTGCCAAATTCTCCTGATAGATACATTTTTACAAGTGAAGAACTTGGGCTTTCATAATTCGGAAAGCTTACTGTTTTATAGTTAATTTTATTTTCATCAAATCTTTCTTTTAATTTTGCAGATTGTGTTTGTTTTCCACTTCCGTCTGTTCCGTCTATTACAAATAATTTTCCCATTTTTTGTACCTCCTTTACAAATTATATATATCTTTTATATTTTTGTAAAGTTTTATGTGCAAAAAAAGAGAACTAGATTACTGGTTTTAAAAGCAATTAATCTAGTTCAATAAACGGATTTATAAAACATATAAATATATGATTTATGCTGTTATTTTAGCAAAAAGATTCATAGAAGTCAATAAATTTCGACATTTTTTTTAAAATTTATTTTTCTTAAATAGACCTTTTATTAGGCTAAAAATTTTCTTAAGAAAACTTGGTTCTTCATACAACATTAAGTCTGTTGTTTCAGTATTATTTTCTTCTTTATTTATCTGTGCTTTTCTCTTTTCAAAAACTTCATTTATGTCATATTGTTTCTGTAATTCTTCCTCTACTTTTCTTAGCTCTTCTGCGTCTTTTAGTTGTAGTCTTTCTTTTTCTTCAGGGCTTGCTAAGAAGTCTCTATAAATTAAACCTAATATTATTGTTGTTTCTTTTTTTAATTTTTGTTCTTCTATAGGTTCTTTTATATCTGCTTTATAGTCAGTAGCTTTATTTTCTGTTATAACATTTCTGAATTGCACCGGTATTTTACTTAATAATTCAATTGGCATTAATTTTAATATTTCGTCAACTTCAACAAAAGCTTCCTCATATTCCCTTTTCAATTAATTTTCCTCCTATGTTATTCTCTTTCCATTCTTGCTAGTGGCTCTATTAGTCTCTTTTGTGTTCTTTCTTTTGGGAAGTTTTCCATCGCTTCTTTTCTATCTTGTGCTGTATTTTTTTCAAAACATTGTTTACAAAATTCCATTTTGCTTTGAACTGAATTTTTAACCATTTCTTTTTTTTGACCTAGTTCAAAAAATACTCCCCTTTGGTATTCTATAACTCTTTGCATAAATAGTTTTGATTCATCATATTTTTGTGTAAACATTTCTATATATCCATTTAATTTTTCTTTACATTTTTGTGCTTTTATAAAGTCTTTTCCAGCAACTGCTTTTGCCCCAGCGTCTATTGCTCCTTGACATGCTAATAGTATTTTTTCAAATGCTTGATTTCTTGTTTCTGGATTTTCTACTTTTTCTTTTTCATCTTCTAAATCATGTCCATCATATTTGGCTGAAATTTCTGCCATTAGTGGTTTTGATAATACATCTAATTCATTTTCTTCAGTTATTTTTTCCATCTCTTGTGATAATGTATTATACCTTTCTTCATCTTCTTTAGATATTTCAGAGAAATTAGGATAATATTTAATTTTTATTATTTTCATTACTTCGGCTATTTTCTTTACATTTTCACATGCTTTTTGGTATCTTACTGCATCTTCCGTTTTTTCGTATTCCATAAATAATTCTCCTTTGTTCACTTATACATTTTTATTATAACAAACCAATTTTTTTTTGTAAATATCTTTTTCTACAATTTTTTCAAATCTTTTATGGCTGGCTCATAGATATTTTTTTCAGAAATATGAACAATTTGGCTTTATGGCATATATTCTTCCTTCTTTGTTTTTATTATTTACAATTTATGAATATTTTTTCATTTTTTATAGAAAAATATATTATAAAGTGATATACTACATTTGTTTTAGGAGGGAAAATTATGGAAGAAAATTTAAAAGAAAAACTTTTTAATGAAAAAAAAGTTGGTTGGGAAAAATTAAGTGACATTGAAAAAGATCTTATTTTCTCTTTTTCTAATGGGTACATTAATTTTTTAAACAAGTCAAAAATTGAAAGAGAAGCAGTTATTACTGCTAGAGAACTTGCTGAGTCTCATGGTTTTAAAGATGTTATGTATTTTGAACATTTAAAACCTGGAGATAAAGTTTATTTTGTAAACAGAGATAAGAGCATATATTTAGCTGTAATTGGTACAGAAAAATTAGAAAATGGTCTTCAAATTGTTGGAGCTCATATAGATTCTCCACGCTTAGATTTAAAACCAAATCCTTTATGTGAAGATGGTGGTTTTGCATATTTTAAAACTCATTACTATGGTGGAATAAAAAAATATCAATGGACAACAATTCCTTTGAGTCTACATGGAGTTATTGTTAAAGCTAATGGAGAGAAAATTAATGTTAATATTGGTGAAGATGAAAACGATCCAATTTTTACAATTACAGATTTACTTCCTCATTTAGCACAAGAACAAATGGAATTAAAATTAAAAAATGGTATTGATGGTGAATCTTTAGCCGTATTAATTGGAAGTATTCCTTATGATGATGATAAAATTTCTGAAAAAATCAAATTAAATATTTTAAATATTTTACATCAAAAATATGAGATTACAGAAGCTGATTTACTAAGTTCAGAAATTGAAGTTGTTCCTGCTTTCAAGGCTCGTTCTTTAGGTTTTGATTCAAGCATGGTTGCAGCTTATGGTCAAGATGATAAGATATGTGCATATACTTCACTTGCAGCAATGATGGATTTAAAAGATGTTAAAACAACTGCTGTTTGCATACTTTCTGATAAAGAAGAAATAGGAAGTATGGGAAATACAGGTATGGAATCACATATGTTTGATTTCTTCATTTCTGAATTGTTAAACAAGGCTGGTGAAAATAGACCTAATTTATTAGATAAAGTATTTTGTTTCTCAAGAATGCTTTCTGCAGATGTTGATGCCGGTTTTGACCCATTATATGCAAATGTTTCTGATAGAACAAATGCAGCATTCTTAGGACGTGGTATTGGATTAAATAAATATACTGGTGCTCGTGGAAAATCTGGTGCATCTGATGCAAATGCAGAATTTGTTGCATGGGTTAGAAATATATTTGAGAAAAATAATGTTAAATATCAAGTTTCTGAACTTGGAAAGGTTGATATTGGAGGTGGCGGAACTATTGCCTATATATTAGCAAATAAAGGTGTTGATGTAATAGACTGTGGTGTTCCTGTTCTTTCAATGCATGCTCCTTATGAAGTTACAAGTAAATACGATATATATACTGCTTACAGAGGATATAAAGCCTTCTGGGAAGCATAATAAAAGACCTCAGAAGAGGTCTTTATTTATTCGTAAATCCTGTTGCTTTACATCCGTTAAACATTCCTGTTGTTGTAGCTTTAGTTGACCAATTTCCTGCTCTTCTATTTATTGTCGCTAAATTTGAACAGTTTTGAAACATATAATTCATGTTTGTTACACTTTTTGTATTCCAACAACTACTATCAAAATCATTATAACAATTTAAACTTGTTAAGCTAGAACATCCACTAAACATTTCTTGCATATTTGTTACTTTATTTGTTTTGAATGCTTTTATATTTGTAGGTGTTGTTAGTTTTGAGCATCCTCTAAACATTGCCTGCATCCAAATTGCATTACTTGTATTAAAATTACTCAAGTTAATTGTTGTAAGTCTTGAACATCCATCAAACATCATTTCAAAATATTGAACATTTGATGTGCTTGAAAATCTTGTAATAAAGTTTAAGCTTGTTAAACTTGAACAATTTTGGAACATTCCTCTCATTTGTGTTACTGAATTTGTATTTAATGTTGCTGAATCATATGCAATATTATTTAACTTTCCGCATCCTGCAAAAACATATGTCATATACTTAAGTTTACTGCTTGTTATAGCTGGAATTTGAGCAGTTGTTAATGATGAACAGCCATAGTACATATATCCTATACTTTCAACATTTTTTGTATCTATTGATGTTCTTATTGTCGTACTTACATTTGTTAAGTTTGTGCAATTATAAAACCACATTCCCATACTATCCGGTATTATTGTATTTATTACTTGTGTACTTTTTACGCTTAAAGCATATCCTAACCATGGTATATTATTTGCTGTTTGTGAATCTGCTGCTGGATGGTATTTCTGCCCTGTTATATTCCATGTTCCTGCTTGTACAGTTTTTCCTGCAATTGTTCCTGGAACATTGTTAAATGCAAGTGTCCCATCTGTATATAATGTTACATATATTGTATTTGGTGTTGTACATGTAATAACATCTGATGGTTCGCTATTTCCTGCTACATCATATACCATTGCATATATGTTATACGTTGTTGATGGTTTTAAATATAAGATTCCATTTTTATTTTTAGAACTTACCCCAGCAATTGAACCATTCATATTAGTATATGTTTCATCATCACTATTATATGAACTTGCAGATACTTCTTTATAACGCCATTCTATTCTTTGAATTCCACTTAATTCGTCTCGTGCAGTTATATTAAATGATATATTTGCTTCTGTTTCGGCTGCACTTGCAGATATTTGAGCTGTTGGCAAATCTTTGTCGATATTATTTACATTATATGTTGCATCACTTCCAACATTTCCACTCTTATCTACTAATCTTGCATATACCAATCCATTTGAACTACGTTCCATTGTACTTATATTTTCATAGTTTATTCCATCTAAACTCATTTGTACCATATAACCACTATTTAAAATTTCTTGTTTTACTGTTGCCGTTACTGTTACATCTTTATTTGTCCATGTAGATGGTGAACCTGAAAGTGTTATGTTTGTTTTATCTGGCACTTTTAGTGTTCTAGCTGAAACTGCCTCACTTATATTTCCTGCAACATCTATTGCAAATATATAATATGTTGTTTCTTGTTTTAGTCTTGTTACAACATCTTTTGCTTCTTTTTGTCCTGTTACTCCTTTATTTAAAAATTCATTTGCATTTGGCATTGTTTGGCTGTCTTTAAGTATATAACTATAGATTCCACTTCCATCATCTGTTGCCTTAAATTCTATACTATCTGATTTTGTATTTAGTATTGTTACTATTGGAGCTTTTTCATCTTTCCACACAGCATATAATTCTTTGTTTTCATTTTTAGTATAATATCTACTATCTTTTTCGTTCTTATATAAAGGTTCTGTATCTGTTGCGTTTTCTGCCCAACCTTTAAATCTATACCCTTCTTTGTACATATAATCATCTATGTTAAATAATAATTCAAGTGATTTATTGCTTTTTTTCTTGTATGTTGGTAATGCTTTCCCTGTCTTCAATGTTCCACCATTTGGATTATATGTTATATTGTATTCAAAAACAGTTTGATTTTCATCATCATTTCCTCCTGGTGTTGTTCCAGAATTTCCACCTGGATTTGTTCCTGTTGTATTATTTGCATCTATTTCGATTTCTACTAAATAACTATTATTTGTATTAGAGAATGTAACTTTTACAATTGTATATCTAGCACTTTGAGCTTTTACTACCGTTTCTAATGTTTCTTTGTCACTGTCTGTTGCTTCTTCTATTTTGATGTCATTTCCATTTGCATATTTTTGTAGATATACATTAAGAGATTCTTTATTCAATCCTATAGTTATTTCATCATTATATTTTACGCCTTTGTTCATTTGCATTTCAGTGTATGCTGACTTTATTACTTTGATTTCTTCATCTTTTGTAGTTGTCTCACTTGTTTTTTCTACATTATCAAAAAGCCCTCCATTTTTCGCTATAGCTATTGCTACTCCAGCTATTATTAGTATTACTATTATTGTCACTACTAATGCAATTAAAGTAATTCCTTTTTCTTTTTTCATGGTTTCCTCCTATTTCTTTTGTGTTATATTGATTCTTTTACTTCTTGTATTTCTCTATTTATTTCTTCTAGGTTGATTCCTTCTATTTCGTCAGTATCTGATATATTATATTTTTGTTTCATTTTTATAATTCTCTTTACACTATTGTTTATTCTGTATTCTTTAATTTCACCTTTTTTTACAAGATTTATTATTTTATTAATCACTCTTTTTTCTTCATCTTTTCCAAATCTAAATACTATAATATCATTTCCTGCTTCAAAGGCTTTTATTACCGCCAGGTCTGCACCATATACAAATTTTATTGATCTCATTTTTAAGTCATCAGTTACAATTAACCCATTATATCTATATTTTTTTCTTAAATATTTATATATGAATTTTCTTGATAGTGATGCTGGATATATTCTAGTTACACCTTTTACCATTAAATGCCCTACTAAAATTGCATCCGCTCCGTTTTTTATTGCTTGCTCAAATGGATACATGTCTTCTTTTTCAAGAAGTTGCATCTTTTTATTAATTATTGGTAACCAATAGTGTGAGTCTTGTTTTGTTGCACCATGACCAGGAAAATGTTTTATAACAGAAATTATTTTCTCTTTTTGCATTTCTTGCATTGTCGCTATCCCACATTTTGCAACAATTTCTTTTTCTTTTCCAAAACTTCTATCTCCTATTACTGTCTTATCTTTTGTTCTTTTTATATCTAATACTGGTGCAAAATTCAAGTTAAAACCTGACTTTCTTAAAATTCTAGCTGTGATATTTGCTGATTTTCTTACGAGTTTTTCTCCTCCACTATTCGCTATTGAATTTGCTGCTGGCAAGTTTAATAATTCTTTTGGCATTCTATTTACTCTTCCACCTTCTTGGTCAATTGCAATAAATAGTGGTACTTTATTATTTTTGTTTAGGTCTTTTAATTCTTTTATTAGTTTTAACATATCTGCATATGTACTAAAGTTTTTTCTATATAATATTATACCACCAATTTTATATTGCTGAATCATTGTTTTGATTCTTTCTGTTATATAGTTTGTATCCATTCCTATTATTATCATTTGGCAAACTTTTTCTTCAATCGTTAGTTCTTTCATTTTTTCCCCTTTTTTATCTTTTAGTTCCATAATATCATATTTTTATTTTGTTTGCATCTATTTTTAAATATTTATTATAAAACAGTTCGTTTTATTTTATAATTCCTTTTAGTTTTTATAGAAAGGATTTAAAAACGGAAACAGGTTTAAAAAATAAAAAAAACATTACTAATTTTGAAACTAGTAATGTTTTTTATTATACATGTTCGTATAATAATGTTGTGGTGAGCCAGAGAGGATTCGAACCTCCGACCCCAGGCTTAGAAGGCCCGTACTCTATCCAACTGAGCTACTGACCCATTTATCAACAACAATTATGATATCACATTTATATGATAAAGTCAACCTTTTTTTTATATTTTTTAGTTGTTCTTGATTTTTTCCTTTTCTTCCACATCACTTTCAAGCAATTCTGGCTTTTTTAAATACTTTGTTAATTGTTTGAATGATGTAGCATAATAGTAACCATCACAGATTCTTTCATCTCCTACGAATGCTATTGTTATACATTTTTCCTCTCTTATCTCATCATCCTCATATATGAAACTTTTTTTCTTTTTTCCCATTGAAAAGAACATACTAGTTGTTCCAAAATTGTATATATGATGGTATATACTATCTATTCCAAGAGACCCTACATTTGTTAAAAATACACTTGTGTGGAATGGACTTAAGTTTATTATAAATTTAGGCATTAGTCCATATTTATCTAATAATTTTAATAATCTTACAGTCCACAATATTAATGTATTTGGAACTAAATTAAAGAATTTTATTGCCTTATCTGTATTGTTTACTGTTGCTGTGTCTTTATTTTTTTCTATTGTTTTTTCTAGTTTATCTTTTATTTCAAAAATATTTTCTGTTCCATCATATCCTATTTTTGTAACAGTCTCTTGACCTTCATCACTTAATGATTTTTTTATTGCAAGTGACACATATATTTTGTTTCTCTCATATAATGTACCATTCATTACAAACCAATTTAAATGAGGTCTCTCATGTATTATTCTTACTATGGCGGCATAAATTATATTCATATATGATATTTTTATTCCTTCTGCCGCTTTTTTATCTATGTATTCATCCATTTTTTTGATTGGTATATCTTGTTTAAAATATACCTGTGAATCATTTCTTTGCATCATTATAAATGGTATTACTCTAAATATTGGTGCTACATTTTTTACCTTTTTTCCATCTGATCTATGTCCAAACATTATTTTCTCCTCTTTTTTCTTTTAATCGTGAAAAGACCTCTCGCTATTTCGAAAGGCCTTTCTCTTTTATTATAATCCTAATAATTTTACTTCAACATTATACATTTTATATTTCTTAGAAGCCTCATCTATCTTAAATTCTATTAGTGTGTTTTCTAGTGTATCACTATTTTGTCTTAAATCTGTAGTAAAGTATAATTTTATTTGTGGTATTTCAAGTTTATTCTTAACTATTTCTTTGAATGTTTCTGCTGTATGTTTGTCATCTTCACATACAAAAATCAATTGTGGCATTGTTCCAAAACCAGAATCTCCTGGTTCAAAGTTTTCATAAAATTCTTTATATAGTGTCATTTTATCTACTAACTTTTTCTTCCAATCTGTTTCTCTTCTTATTACTTCAAACAAGAATGTTATTGATTTACCATTTTTAGCAAGTTTTATTGATCCTCCTGTTGCTTTAAATGTCTTTCCTGATACTTTTGTATTTATGGCTGGTTTTACTACATATCCATCTACTGCTTTTACTTTTCTTAAATATGCTATTATTGTTTGATTTCCTGCTAATCTCTTTTTTATCATTGGAACTGGCTTTACATTATCTGTTTGTTGCCATTTGCATTCAATTTCTTTTGATGTTAACAAGTATTTTCCCATCTTTTCCAAGCAATAAATTCTATATATTCCCTTTCCTTCTTCTGAAGTGAAATAATATCTTGTTAATATTTTTGATTTCACTAATTGTTCTAGTTTATTATTTAATTTATCTTGTGATTTTGGATCTATTCCCTTATATTCTAGCATTTGATATAATTGTCTTGATGTTATAAATTCAAATTCATTTACTAGTTCTAATATTGCAAAATGAATATCTGTAATATGACCTATATTGATTTTATGTATTATTTGATTCATTGATACATATCCGTCTTTTCCGTCAAATGTTTTTATTTCACCCTCTCTTATTGCAAATGGTGATACTGTTGCTTTGATTTGGTTATCTTCAACCATTTCAATCCCTCCTTATAATTTACTTAAACTATAACTAATTTTACTTTTTTCTTCTCTGGTATTATTTTTTTTATGCAAACATCTACAGTTTCTCCATATTGTAGTTTTTCTGAATATTCTGTCATTCCTACTAAATTAGGTGTTAGTTCTATAAATACTCCATTTTTATTTTTTTCTTTGTCTCTTACAATTCCTTTAACTGTCATTCCCTCTTTAAAGTTTTGAGCATTTTCTTCCCAACTACCTAAACAGTCCTTATATGACAAATTTATTTTTCCTGTTTTTTCATCTATAGATTTTACCATACATTTTACTTTTTGTCCAATATTTACCCTTTCGTCTGGTGATTTTATTCGAACTACTGATAAATCTTCTATAAACGCAAGACCTACTGGTCCATCTTTAATTTCAATAAATGCACCATATGGTCTTATTCCTTTGACTATGCCTTCTACAATTTGACCTTGCTTAACATCCATTTGTATTTTTCTCCTTTTTTTCTTTAGTTTATTATATTATATATTTTTTATTTTTCTTTTTCAATATTTTCCAGTAATTATTTTAATATCTCTGCAACTTCTTTTTTGGTTAAGTATCTCCATTTTCCTAATTCGACATTTTTCACTTCTATTTTTCCTATTTTGCTTCTGTGTAGTGCTATTACTTTTTTGCCAATTGCTTCACACATTTTTCTTACTTGTCTATTTTTTCCTTCATGTATTGTTATTTCCAATCTTGAAATGTTTTTTTCTTCATCTGTTTTTAAGATTTTTACTCTTGCTGGTTTTGTTATATAGTCTTCAATTTTTACACCATCTCTTAGTTTCTGAACCTCAGTTTTTTCAACAATTCCTTTTATTGTTACTGTATATGTTTTTTCTATTTCATGTTTTGGATGTGTTACTTTATACACAAAGTCTCCATCATTAGTAAGAATTAATGCTCCTGATGTATACATGTCTAACCTTCCTACAGGAACTATTCTTTGTTTTACTTTTACTAAATCTAATACTGTGTCTCTTTTAAATTGATCATCTACTGTTGTAACATATCCTATTGGTTTATTTAGCAATATATATACTTTTTCATTTGATGGTTTTACAATTTTTCCATTATATTTTACAATGTCTACTTCTGGTACAATTTTTGTTCCCACTTCTGTTACTGTTTTTTCATTTACTTTTATCTTTCCTTCTGCAATTAATTCTTCACATTTTCGTCTTGAAGCAACTCCACAATTTGCCAAATATTTTTGTAGTCTTATTTCTTCCATAAATTTTCCCTTCTTTTTGTGTTATATTAATTAATGTTTTGCATATTATATATTAATTCCTTTTATTTTTTAAAAGGCTTTATATAGATTCTCCGGCAGGGTTCTCTTGCCGGATTTTTTCTTAGAATATTTCTTTTATTACATCTTCAAAGTATTTTGGTAGTGGTGCTTCTAGTTTCATTTTTTTCCCTGTTATTGGGTGTTTGAATTCTAAAATTTGTGCGTGAAGACATTGTCCTTCTATTCCAAATTCATTTTTTCCGTTTGAATATACACTATCTCCTATTATCGGATATCCTATTTGTGCTAAATGTACACGGATTTGATGCGTTCTTCCTGTTTCTATATTTACTTGTAGCAATGTATATTTGCTGTTTCTTTTTAGGACTTTTATATGTGTTATCGCATTTTTTCCATTCTTTGTTACTGCCATTTTCTTTCTATCTGTAGTACTTCTTCCTATTGGCATATTTATTGTTGCTTCATTTTCTTTAACTTGTCCTCTTACTAATGCAATATATGTTTTCTTAATTTCATGATTTTTTAATTGATTACTTAAGTTAACATGTGCTTCATCATTTTTAGCTACTATTAGTAGACCAGATGTATCTTTATCAATTCTATGTACTATTCCAGGCCTTATTTCTCCACCTATGCCTGATAATGAATCTTTGCATATTGCCATTATTGCATTTACAAGTGTTCCATCTGGATTGCCATTCGCAGGATGCACTACCATTCCTTTTGGCTTGTTTACTACTATTATATCTTTGTCTTCATATATTATTTCTATAGGAATATTTTGTGCTTTTAGCTCAATTTCTTTAGGCTTAACTTCTTTAACGGTTACTTTATCTCCTTCTGCTATTTTATATGAAACTTTTTGTTTTTTTCCATTTACAAGTATATGTTCTTCTTCAATTAATCTTTGTGCTGCAGTTCTAGTTATTTTTTCATTTTGAGTCGCTACATATGCGTCTAATCTTTTTCCTTCATCCTCGCTTTTTACTATATATTCTTCCATTTTTCTCCTTCTATTTTTCTATTTCATAAAAAACAAAATTAAGGTCTTCTGCTATTAGTTTATAATTTTCTAATCCTGTTTTTTCTATAATCATATTCATTTTTGAATTTTTATATAAGATTACATGTGTTATATCATATTTTTCAAATATATCTCCAAAGTAAACATCTAAGTTTGAAGATTTTATAAAATCTGAAAATATGTCTTGTCCTTCATTATATTCTGGTGCATATAAATCACATCTTGAATCTATGAATACTGGTATTCCTTCAAATAATAAATAGCTTCCATAATTATATTCATTATATATCCTTACATTTGTGAAATCATTGTTAAAATATGTTTTTATATATGTACTCATGTCTACTGGATATGCACTGTCATTTATATATGGTGATCTTATTATTGGTTTTATAAATATGAAGCTTAATATTAAAACAAATAATGTTATTATTGTTAAACCAAATGGTTTAGTAAATATATTTATTAATTTTTCATCTATGTTTTCTTCATTATCTTCCATAAATTGATATATCAATTTATTTAATATTATAAATCCTACTAATACAAATATCGTTGTTTGTCTTTTTGAATAAAACATTAATAATGTTAGTCCTGCAAGCATAATCCAATCACTTACTTTTAGTTTTGTTTTTGTAAATATTAGTAGTGTAAGAAGTACTATTGTTACACATATTACATCTGTGCTATTTATTAATACAAGTGGTTGGTGTTCGCTTATGCTCTGGGTTGTATTTCCTATCATTGTTTTGATTAAATATGTATATGGTGTTGTCCCTAATGGTGTTAAAAATCCTGCCAATATCGCTAATATCATAAATATTATTAATAATTTTACTCCTGGTCTTTTATAGATTAGTATTCTTTCTCCTTGTTTTACTTCTTTTCCATATTTATGTGCTGTTTTTTCTTCTATTACTGCTAAGAAATATTCAACTATATATGGCAAGTACAATACAAATGTAAATGGCCATACTGCAACATGTAGGTTTGCAACTAATATTGATATTATCAATAGTGCAATCCCATATTTTTTCTCTTTTGTATCACATAGTTTTTCTATGCAATAGACTTCTAATACAAAAAATATGAATGTCACTAATTGTGCTCTTGCAGCTATAAAACTTTTTAACATAATCATTGCCATTATTGTTATTATGAATGATATCGATTGATTTTTGGCAAGTTTTGTGTTTACTTTATATATTGTAATTCCTAATATTACGGCAAGTACACATGTTGATGCATAAATTCCTGCCATTCCACCTACTGAGTAAATTAAGTATATTAATACATCATATAACCAATGTGGATATGTATAACTTAAATTTTCATGCCATGAAAATGGATCTTTCATGTCTATTCCTTTGTTTTGTACTATGTGTTCTCCTATTTTGATTGTGTAAAATGTATCATTTTGTAACATTTTTGGTGATAGGCTTACGCAAAGTATTGCTATTAGCGTTATTGCTAATATATCAAATATGATTTTTTTATTTATCTTTTTTTCCTTCATTTTGGCCTCCAATATTAATTTTTAATATTGAGTATTATATCAAAGATTTTTTTAAAGGTCAAAATTTTTAAAAGAGCACTTCTTTTGAAATGCTCTTTCTACTTTTATTTATATTATACAGCTTCACTTTCTGTTGTTTCTTCTTTTTTGTCTGTTCCTTCTTCATTTAATAGTTCTAGACTGCATATTGAAACTTCATATGCAACTTTCATTTCAGATGTTCCATCTTCATATTTCTTTTCATATTGTCTTGATTGAACTCTTCCTATTATTTTTACTTGAGCTCCAACTTCTAAGTTTTGGCAAAATCTTGCATTTCTTCCCCATGCTATTGTTGGAATATAGTCTGATTTATTGTACGCTCTGTTTACTGCTAATAATAAATCTGCTATTTCTCTTCCAAATGGTGTTTGTCTGTAAATTGGTTTTTTACAAACAAATCCAATAAGTACAACTTCATTTGTTGTTTCATCTTTTTTTGCAATTTCGCTTTCTTCTTGCTCTTCTGATTCTTTAACTTCTTCAACATCTTTAGCGAATACTGTTAGAATTAACTTGTTTCTTTCATTTTCATAACTATTGTAAGATCTGAATTGACCTTTTATTAATAGTTTTTTACCTTCTTCTAACATTTCATCAGTTATTATTCTTTCTGATATAGTTATTGGTATTATGTCTGCGTTTCCACTTAAACGTGGTATTGATAAATTAAAAATGTAAAATTTTTCTCCATAAATTTCATGGCTAAATTTTTTTTCGCCTGTAACTTTTCCTACTAATGTTAAGTAGTTGTTTTCTAAATAATTTGTATCCAATTTTATTTCCTCCCTATCTTTTTTTATTTATCAATTGTAAATTACCTTCTTGCTTTTCTCTTTTTAAAATTTTCTACATTTCTTATTATACAACATTTTTTTGGTTTTGTCTACATAAAAAGTTATTTTTTTCTAATTTTTCCTCATTTTATTGCCTTTTTATAAATTATGGAGTTGTTTTATTATGAAAACCACCAAATTCGTGTAAACTTTTTTGTCTTTTTTTTGACTTATATCTATTTCTTTTTCTTGTATTTCTATCTTTTTATTATTCGCACTTATTAGCTCTCTTTGTATACTTACTATTATTTTTTCTTCTTTTATACTTGATATTGTTATTGTTGATTTTGGATTAAATCCATATGTTATTAGCTTGATTGGTATGTTTATGCTAATTTTACTCAATATTTCTATTCTAATATCTGCATTTATTATTAAGTAATTTACTCTATTTATCAACTCTTCAAAATATTTATATTCTTGCTGGTCAATTTCTATGTCTTCCATAAATATGATTTCATTAAATTTGATGTTTTTTAAATTTTTTATGCTTTCTTTATTTAATTGTATTATTTTTGATTCTATATTATTGGTTTCATTTTTTATCAGCTGTATACTTTTCTTTTTTCCAATTATACCAATTAGTGACATGGCATCTCCTTACATAAATATATTGTAAGTGTTTCCTATTTGTTGTTATTTATGCAAGTCTTTTTATATAAATTTGTACATATATTCTATTAGGTATAATGGTATATTTAATATTTTGCCGTCTTGATTTAAATTATTTAACTAGTTTTTCACACTTTTGTAAGGATTTTTGTTTTTTGAGTTCCATTATTATCTATATTATAGTTATCTTTATATATTAATTCTGAAACAGTTACAAGATCATAACCTTGTGCTTTTATATTTTTTATTAACATATCTAAGCTTTCTGCTGTATGCTTTGTTCCATTATGGCTTAATATTATTGAACCTTTTTCTAATTTATTTTTTAACCTTTTCCACATTTCTTCTCCTGTTAGGCCTTCATAATCTAATGTATCTAAGTTCCATTGAATACAATAATATCCATTATCTTGTGCTGTTTTTATTACAGTGTTGTTATATTCTCCATATGGTGCTCTATATAATTTTGTTTTTTCTCCTGTTATTTTTTCGATTTTGCTTACACTTAGATTAATTTCTTCTAAATTTTTTTCTGCACTTAATTTATTTACATGTGGATGTGTGTTACTATGTGATGCTATTTCATGCCCAGCATCATGTATCTTTTTTACTGCCTCTGGATATTTATCAACCCATTCTCCTACAACAAAAAATGTTATATGTACATCATTATTTTTTAATGTTTCTAATATGCTGTCTATGTCGTTTGCATTCCATGCACAATTCATTGTAAATGCAACTTTGTTTTCTTCTGTTTGCACATTATATATTGGCAAATATCTTATATTTGCCGATGTTTCAATTACACTTAAATTATTTATATTTGCTATAACTATTAATGTTACAACTGTTAATATTGATACAATATATGTTTGTATCTTTTCTTTGCTGAATATAAAAAACATAAATCATAACCTCCATGTTAAGCCATAAAACTATTTATATTTAATTTTATGTTTTATTTTGAAGATTATGATTTTATTTTTTTATAAATTTTTTGCTCATTTTAGCAAAAAATTTTTGGCCATCAGTACTTTTTTCTAATTTTTTTACATTTAAATATTATTGTTTGATATTTAATATCTCATCCTTTTTATTTTTCAACCAATTGATTTCTCTATTAAAGTCTTCATCACTCCAATTGCAAAATGTATAATTTGTATCTTTATTTTTCCTGATTTGTTCCATTTCCTCAATTGTAATATATTTTACGTCTGCAACCTCTTCTTTTTGTAATATATATTCATTTATTTTATAATTTACCACAAAAATAAAATTATATGAAAAACGTTTATTAGTATCATTACACTTATGAATATCTATTGTTCTAATTTGTTCTTTAGGAATTTCTATTCCTAATTCTTCTTTTACTTCTCTTGATATTGCATTTTCCACAGTTTCACCACTATCAACTTGTCCTGTTAATTGGTTATTTTCATCAACAACATCTACTAATTCCATTATACCCCTCCGTCTAATCTTATATTTTCTCCATATACTCATTTGATATTTTCAAAATCTCATCAACCTGTTTTTTTATTATTTCACTTGAAAAATGCTCTTTTACTCTTTGAGCAAATTGTTCTAAATATTTTCTATTTTTTAGATATTCCAATGAAAAATCAAAATTCAAATCATATATATATGCATAAAATGTTGCTATTTGGTCTGCATTATTTTCAACATCTTTATAATTTATAACATGATCATAAATAAATTGATTCATTATTTTTGAACTTATCTCTTTGCATTCAAAATCTTTATACCAAAATATGCTTTCAAAATCATATTTACAAATCGTATAATATATATCAAGTTTATCTGCATCTCTAATTAGTTTTACAAAAAATAATTCTTCATCAGTTAAGTTATCATCTATTTTATATTTGTTATGATTTAAGATTGCTTTTTTTATTATTTCATAATATTTTTGTTCTACTTTAAATTTTTCTATTAATCCGTCTTCAAACAAGACTTTTACACTCAATTCAGCATGATTTATTGAATTTTTATCACTAAATGTATTATAAATTTCGGCTTGTTTGAATCTTCCTATATCATGACAATATCCTATTGTTTCGGCAAGTTTTATTTGTTCTTCATTTAGATTTAGTTTTTCGGCTAGTATTTTGCTCATTTCAGCAACTCTTTCTATATGTTCAATTTTTAATTTTATTCTGCCTTCCTCTGGATTGAATTGCTTTATGTATTTTTCAAATTCATTTTTTACGTTTTCTATCTCTATCATTTTGAACTCCTTTCAATTTTTACCATTATACTTTTTTCTTTGCCTCTAGTAAATACTTTTCTGAATTTTCATTTAATAATTCAGCTCTATTTGGATAGACTATGTTTGCGAATTTTATTGCTATACTTCATTTAAGAATATTTTCAATGGGGTGATATATATGTATTTATCTGATGCAGTAAGAAATAGAATTAGATTTTATCAAGACAAAAAGCAAATGAGTCTTTGGGCTTTGTTCAAGGCTTCTGGTGTTCCAATGTCAACACTTGCAGCTTTTATGAGTCAAAGAACTGAATTAATAAAGTTAGATACTTTACTTCATATTTGCGAAGGTTTTGGTATAACTTTAACAGAATTTTTTGAAGACGAAGTTTTTAAAGAAGTAGAACAAGATTAATTGAATATTGTAATATTTTTGTAATATAAATGTAATGTAATTGTAATACACTTTTACGACAAAATATTGTATAATTAATTTGACGAATTTTTATACAAAAAGACAAATTTGGAGGATAAAATGAGCATTGAGTCTGACCTACGCAAAGATGGAATTAGAGTAATCGACATACTTGATACAGTATCTGTAAATAAAATAGCTCATAGTATAGCCAAAAAACTTTGTGATAATTTTCCTGAACTTTGTTTTAGTGAAAATGTTTTATTCACAAAATTGTCTCAATTAAATATGTATAGAGCTAGTATGCCTGAAGGAATGGCTGAGGCTAACTATTTTTATAAAAATACATCTATATATTTTAATGAAAAAATCGCATTTGAGGACTTAGAAGAATTCGCTATTCACGAGTGTATTCATTATATTCAAGAAGTTAAAGATAAAAAGAATAACCTTGTTCGAATGGGTCTATGCGTTTTTGATAATTTTAAAATTTTAGGTATGGGATTAAATGAAGCTGCTGTGCAGTATATGACTTCCAAAATCATAGGTATTGAAAGAGACTATGTAAAATATTTTGGAGTTTCTTTCAGAACAGCAAGTCCATCATATTATCCTATAGAATGTAATTTAATTGAACAAATGGCTTATATAACAGGTGAATCTGTTTTATTTGATAGTACTTTTACAAGTAATGATAAATTTAAGAATAAGTTTATTGAGTTAACTTCTGAAAAAACATATGATGAGGTTGAATATTGTATCGACCAAATTCTTGAACTTGAAGAAACAATTATAAAATTAGGTAATAAGTTTGCTTCTTTTGATGAAAGAAATAAAAAGGTTGATAAAATAGTTGCAAAATCTGATAGCTGTAAGGCTAAGATTGCCGAATATTATGTTAAAGCTCAAAATTTAATAATCAAAAATTATTTTGATAGAGCTTTTAAAAAGATTACTAATTTAGAAGAACTTGATGAATATAGAAAAAGCTTAGAACATTATAAGGAGTTAATTGGTCGTACTGATGACTATACCTTCTTTGATGATTACTATACAGAAAAGATGACCGAGTTAGAACATAAATCTAATATACTTGAAAATGGCGGCATCGAAACTGCTCTTGAGGTCAAGAAAGTTAATAAATTTGTTTCTTGGTTTAGAGCATTTAAGAACTTCGTAACAGGAGAAAAAATACATAATTAACAAATGATGAATTTTAGTTTACAAATGATTCTAATTTGCTAATGAAATTTTTATCTACTAATGATTATTATACAAAAGATATTAAAACCTCAGTTTTTAGCTGAGGTTTTATTTATTGTATTCCAAATGAACCTGTATATGCATTTATTGCTTCTGTTGTACTTCCTAAATATCCAATAATCGTTTGTCTTGAATATGAACTCCCAATTAATCCTGCATGATAATTTAATCCTCCTGAATCTGGTTCTCTAAACATTATAGATCTATATATTCTTCTAACATGTTCTGTGTTATTGTAGTTGTGTAAATTATATTCCTCTCCATTTAATAAACCTGCTTGTACCACTGCCATTGCCATGTATTTTTGATTTCCTGATACACTTGAGCTATATCCACAAGATGAAAAATACCCTTGTCCACTAGGCCAATAGTTAAAATTATATCCATCATATAAAATCTTTGTCCAATATTCTTCACCTGAATCATCTGCCATTCTGTCTAATATATTATAATATGCTCTTACAACAAATGCTTGGTATTTATTATATACTCTAATTGTTTGTTTTGCATATCCAATATTTCCTGCTGAATCTACTCCTTTTCCATATATATAATATATTGTAGAATTAGCTGCAGCTGTAGCTGATGATGGACTATCATTTGCAGAAAGTCTTATTACTGTTTCTTGAGTACTTCCTCCAGAAACATTGCTCCAGTTTCCAGAAGCACTTACAGATGTTACATTATCATAATTACCAACATTTTGTGTGCTTGCTCTAAATTGAAGGCTTGTTATATATTCATTTGCATTTATTCTCATAGTTATTGCTTTTCCAGAAAATGCTTTATATGTGCTTGTACTTGTCCCTGATGCCATTCCATTAGTCAAGTTATAACTATCAGTACCAACTCTCATGTTATACCACATTGTTTCTCCTAATGATATGGTTGGAGCAATATTGTCTAAATAAAATGCATTTGTTCTAGCAGTTGTAGTATTTCCCACATTGTCTTTGGCTATAACCCACAAATACCAGTTGTTTCCACTATCGACTGACCCTGTTATTGTCCCTCCATTTGAAAATGTTCTGCTAAATGAACTTTCTGCTGGTGTTGACGTGCTTTGAGTCCATGCATATTTTAATGAACTTGTATTAACTCCTGATCCACTATCAGATACTGTTACTGTTGTGCTATGGCTTTTAGCCCATGTTGTACTTCCATTTGTTCCAAAAGATACCGTTGGAGCTGTTATATCCATTTTTACTTGAGTTGTTTCAACTTCACTTACTTGTCCAAGATTATCTACTGCTCTAAACCAAATTGTCGTATTATAATTGTTATACCATCCACCTTTTATGCTTGCTGAGTTTCCGTTTCTTTCTAGACTATTTCCCCAATTTGTTGACCAATTTACATTATCATAACTAAACTCTATTCTGTCTATTTGTGTTCTATCATCTTCTGTTGATGATGTTGCTGTTATAGTCAACATTGAATTTGTCCAGTTTCCATTACTTGGGTTGTCTATTACTGGCTTACTTGGTGGTGGTGGACCTATTTCAAAATTTATGTATGAATTCAATTCATTGCTATTTGCAACAGTTCCATCTTTATATTTGAAAGTTATATATATTGTAACTTCCTCTTTTGATTTTATTAATCCTCCCTTTTGTATTCCTCCTGTATCAATAACTACTTCTATATCAGTATTATCATAAAATGACTCATCATAGCTTAAACCTATAAAAGCATAGTTTTGACTTGTATTGTTATATAATTTTACTTTATATGTTATACTTGAGCTTCCATTTGTCTTTGATAACACTACTGTATTACTTAACATTCTTTTGACATATGTATTTATTTTTGATTCTACTGTGTCTGCATCTACATTTGAATAATATTCTGCATCACTTATAAATACTCCTTCTTGTAAAGGACTTTCTGCTTGTACTTCTATTGTTCCTGTGATATTTCCTATACTTGCAAATGCAGTTCCTAATATCATTACGATAAACATGAGAAAAAAAGGAATTATACTTCTTATTTTTTTCATATTTTTCTTTCCTTTTTATATTATTTCAAGTATATCATTATGTCTATTTTTTAACAACATTAAAAATTCCGATATATATATATACGCCCTCAAGGGTTTCCGGGATTTTTATGTGATTATTAATTTTTTATTACATTTTTGTTACAAAAATATTACAATATTATTGTTCTAAGTATTTTTTTATAGATTCTGCTGCATCTCTTCCTGAGCGGGCTGCCCAAGCAACAGTCCCTTTGCATTTTGCTAAATCTCCACCAGCAAAAACTTTTTCTCTTGATGTCATATTTTCATCATTAATTTTTATATATCCTTTTTCATCTGTGTCTAATTTAAGTGTTTTTGTGATGTCATCTGGTCTTGAACCAAGTGCCATTATTACATAGTCCATATCTATTATGTAATTACTGCCTTCTATATCTATTGGTACTTTTCTTATTTCATTATCTTTTTGAACTAATTGCGTTTTTATTAATTCTATTTTTTTTACTTTTTCATTTCCAATTATTTTTGTTATATTATTTTGGAATAAAAATTTTATTCCTTCTTGTTTTGCTTCTTCTATTTCTTTTTCCTCTGCAGGCATTTCTTCTTGTGATCTCCTATAAATTATATTTACTTCAGAAGGTCCCATTCTTTTTATCGTTCTTGCACAGTCTATTGCAACATTTCCTCCGCCTATTATTGCTACTTTTCTATTTTTGTAATCTGGATGGTTTCCTTTTTCTAATAATTGATTTCCTCCATATACTCCTTTTAAGTTTTCTCCTTCTACATTCATTTTAGTTGTTATATTTGCTCCAAAGGCTAGAAATATTGCATCATATTTTTCTTCTAGTTCACAAAGTTGTAGATTTTTGCCTAATTCTTTGTTATATTCTACATTTAATCCTAAATCTATTATTTTTTTAACTGTTTGTTTTACTATGTCTTTAGGCAATCTGAATTCAGGTATTCCATGAACAAGTAGTCCTCCTAAATAATTATATTTTTCAAATATAGTAACTTCATATCCTTCTTTTAGCAAAAATGCTGCTGCAGTTAAACCTGCAGGACCAGCACCTATTATTGCTATTTTCTTGTTCTTTTTATTTTTTTTATTTAATTTATATTTTTCTCTTATTGAAATATCTCCTATAAACGCTTCCATTTTTCCAATATTTACAGGCTTTGATTTTATTCCTCTTACACATGATCCTTGGCATTGCTTCGTATGTGGACATATTCTGCCACATACTGCTTCTAATACTGTTGTTTCTGAAAGTATTTCATATGCTTTTTCGTAATTTTCTTCTTTTATTTGTTGTATAAAATTTGGTATATCATTTCCTAAAGGACAGCCTTTATTTGAACATGGTTTTATTTTACAGTTCAAGCAATAATTTGCGAATTCTTTTATTTCTTCCATTTTATTCTCCAATATTTTTATATTTTTCTAATACTTCTTCTAGATCTTTTATAAAATTTATTTTTTTACTTTCATCTCTTAATAATGCTGCTGGATGCCATGTTGGCATATATAATATTCCTCTTTTTTCAATCCATTTTCCTCTACTTGCTGTTATTCCATATTCTTTACCTAATATGTTTTTTAGTGCTACACTTCCAAGTAATACTATTATTTTAGGTTTTACTAGAATTACTTGATTTCTTAAATAATCTAAACATGCTGTTGCTTCATCATCTTCTGGATTTCTGTTTAATGGAGGTCTACATTTTACTATATTTGCTATATATACTTCTTCTCTTTTCATTCCTAATGCTTCAAATGCCATGTTCATTAGTTTTCCTGCTTTTCCTACAAATGGTTCTCCTTGCATGTCTTCATCTGCACCTGGTCCTTCACCAATAAACATTATATCTGCATTTCTATTTCCAACTCCAAATACAACATTATTTCTATTTTGAAATAACTTACATTTTCTACATTTTTTTACTTCGGCTTCTAGTTCTTCCCAATTATCATACATTTCTACACATCCTATATATTAAATATTTCCATCGCATTTTTATATGTTTGTTTTGCAACTTCTTCTACATCTATACCTTTTATTTCTGCTATTTTTTCTGCCACAAATTTGACATTTCTAGAATCATTTCTCTTTCCTCTATTTGGCTCTGGTGATAGATATGGACTATCTGTTTCTATTAAAATCTTATCTAACGGAACCATTTTCACAACATCAGGAGCATTTTTTGAATTTTTAAATGTTATTGAACCTGCAAATGAAATATAATAGCCTAATTCTAAAGCTTGTCTTACTAATTCTTGATTTAGTTGACAACAATGAAATATTCCTCTTTTATTTACTTCATGTTCTTTTAGAATTTGTATTGTATCTACAGATGCATCTCTTGAATGAATTACTATAGGTAATTTTAATTTATTTGCTAGTTCTATTTGTTTTATAAATGCATCTTTTTGAAGTTCTTTATTTTCTTTGTTCCAATAATAGTCTAATCCAATTTCTCCTATTGCGACTATTTTTGTCCCTGAATTTTCATGATATATTTGTTCTATTTTTTCTATGTTTATCCACAATTCAGTATTAGATTGTGGAATATCATTAGGTGATATCCCAATTATAGTATAAGTAAAATCATATTTCTTTGCAATTTCAATTGCTTTTTTTGATGATTCAATATCATATCCTGCTACTATAAATTTTGTTATTCCAGAATCATATGTATCTTTTATTAATTGTTCTCTATCTTCATCAAATTTTTCATCATTATAATGTGCATGTGAGTCAAATAGCTCCATCATTTTCCTCCTTGTATAGAACTACCACATTAGCTGTTGCATAATTTTTGCAATGTGATAGACTTATATCTATATTTTCTATATTTTTCATGTAGTTTTCATTTAATTTAACATATGGTCTTCCATTTTCATCATTTAGTATTTCAATTTGTTTCCAGTCTATGTCAAATTTATCTTTTAAGCTATCTGATATTGCTTTAAATACCGCTTCTTTTGCTGCAAATCTTGCTGCATAATGCTGATATTTCTGAACATTTTTACTTTCACAATACTTTATTTCATTTGCTGTATATACTCTATCACAAAATTTGCCATCAGTATTTTCTATAGATTTTTGTACTCTTTCTATTTCTATTATATCTGTTCCTGTTTTTATTTTCATTTTTACCTCTTTACAATAATTTTACCAGAAGACACTCCCTCTGGTAATTATTTAAAAATTAATAATATACTTATTGCATTTATTATTAATGCAACTATTAATAGTGCTGATACAGCCACATTTATTTTATTATTTTTTTCAATATTTAGTTCTTTATATAAAATATCATATTTGTTTTTTGTTTCAAAATATAAAGAATTCAATTCTAATACATCTTTTAAGTATTGGAAATATAGTGAACCTGTATCTTCTGATGTTACTTCATTTATCCAAAGTGTTTGTGTAAATTTTATGAATTCTTTTCTCGTCTGTTTTATTCTTGTTCCTTGTCTAAATTCAAAGTTTATTTTTTTCAAATATATTTGTGTATATATTGCTAATATATATGTATACAAATATTGTTCCTGATATTCTTGTGGTAGTACTGTATAATTATTGATGTCTGCTGTTGAAGTAAACATTGTTACTCCTTGTTTTGTCACTCCTAATTTTCCATATTGCCACTTAGAAATTACTTTCATATTTTCTCTTGAATAATTTACACTATTATCATTTGGTAACACATTTAAGAATTTAATATATGTTTCTTTTATTTTTTCAAATTCACTTGTATTGTTCCAACTTTCTTGGTCTATGCATACATATGAATATGTTAAAAATCTTTCAGTATCAATGTCTAATTTCAAAGATTCTATTGTTGGTCCTGTTATGCTTTTTATAAATTCTTTTAGAATTTTCACATCAGCAAAACAGTCAGTTTGAACTCTTATTTTGTCATAATTATTCATACTTGAGAATTCTTGATTTATATCTCTAAATTTGTAATTAAAATTTAATACATCTGAAAATTTTTCACTATCTTCTATATTTGTTTTTATACATAAGAAACATATTCCTGTATTAAAACATATTAATTCAATTTTAGGTATCTTAAAAAATATGCCACTTTTTTCTTCTGTTTTACCTTGTATGTCTTTTTTTATATTATATTCAAATATTGTGCAATTATTTTTTGCTAATATTGCAGCTCTTGTTTCAAGAGGTAGTTCTTCCAATTTTTCTAATTTGCTTTTATTCCAATTGAAACTATTAAACATATAATTTCTTATTCTATTAGAAAAATATGAATATATTTCAAAATCTTTGTCTTTTTTGAAAATTTTTAAATTACAATTTTTATCTTTTAATAATCTTTGTATATATTTTACATATTTACTTTCTTTTATAACATAAGGATATATAAAATATGTATATTGATATTTTGTCTTTAGCTCCATTTATTACAACATTCCTTTCATTATTATTTGTCACAATAATAATTCATGTTTAAATCTTCTCCTAAGTGCCATTTTCCTATAAAATCTATTTTTAAATTATTATTTAGATTATATTTTGGTTCTATTACAACATTTCCATTTTGGTCTATTGCTCCCCATAGTCCGTCTTTTTTTACAGCTGCATATCCACATTCATTTTGTTCTGTTGCATCATCATATATATTTTCTACAACAGTGTTTCCTTTTTTGTCTACATATCCATATTTACCATTTTGTTTGCTTAAAAATAATGTATTATTTTTTAATATTTCTGTATTTGGTTTTTCTTCACATTTAAAATCATAATATTTGTTTTCATCATTTTCTCTTATTTTTATGTATTCATTTTCTGTATTTATTTCTGATATTATTCCTGTTGCTTTTTTATTAAATTGTGAATCGATTATTGTTGTTTGATAGTCTTCTGTTTCTGCAAGGAAGATATCTGCTTTTTCATTATATGAAATTCCTTGATATTCAAATTGTATTTTTTCATTTCCTATTGTATCTATGATTCCATATTTGTCATTTTGTTTTGCAATATATATTCCTTCTTTTGCTTCTTTTAAATCTTGATATTTAGGTTCTATTAAGTTTATTCCTGTTGTGTCTTTTTCTCCATACATTCCATTTTGTACAAATATGATTCCTCTTGAAGTTCCTGATTTTATTTCATCAAACCCAGTTTCTATTATTGTTTCTCCTGATGAATTTATTAGTTTTGTCTTTCCTGCTTCCTTTATTAAATAATAGTTTGGAATATATATTTGTTCTATTTCTTCATATTTGTTTTCTAGTAATTGTTTTTTAGTTGTACTTATTATTCCATATTTATTGTCTTCTGTTATTGTTATATAACCTTCTTTATATGTTTCCCCTAAGTTTTTAATTTCTTTATAATTTGGTTCTATTATTACGCTTCCTTTATCATTTGCAATTCCTTTTTTTCCTTCTTTTGATATAATTAAACTGTTTTCTATTCCAGGTAATACTTCAATATCATCATATTCGCAAGCAAGTAATTCTTTTCCATCTAGATTTATTAATCCATATTTTCCTGTTTTACTTACTTTTAGTACATTTTCTTCATACCAAACATTGTCATTTTTATCAAAGTTTGGTATTGCTTCTATTCCATCATATTCATTAAATATTTGCTCATTTTGACTATTTATTGCTTTTGTGCTATATTCTCCTGTTTCTTCATTCACATTATATGTACAGATAAATACTTCTTTTTTCTTATCTGGTATTACTATCATTTCTTGATATGTTGGCTTTATTAGCTCTTCACCATCTTGATTGATTATTCCCCATTTTTGATTTGCATATAGTGCAAAATATTCATTATCTTTATTTATTCTTTTCTTTCCTGTAAATACATTTATTATTATAACAGCACACATTATTATGACTAATAATGCTATAACTACTGCAAATACTTTTTGATAGTTAAGTGTTCCTTCTGTTTCGTACCTTTTTCCTTTACTCATGTTAACCTCCACGTTACTTTATTATGGCTATACTATATCACAATTTTCCATATCTTACAAGTATTTGTAAAAACAAACCCCCAATATCATTTGGGGTTGTTCTTTAGTTTGCATACTATTATACTCATATCGTCTTTTGCCATTCCATAATTATTATCTATAGATTCATTTAACATTATATCTGCAATTTTTTGGCAATTATTTGTTTCTATATCTTCTAACATATATTTTATCCATAATTCTTTATTTTTATATTCTATGTTTGAATCAAGAACCCCATCACTACATATTACTAATATATCTCCATCTTGAATGTCTTTATCATATGTAGTTAAATTTATATTTTCAAGTATCCCTGCTGGCAGACTTAATGATTTTACAATTTGGACTTTCCTCTTGTTTTTTACATATGTTGGGCATGCTCCATTTTTTATAAATTCTACTTTTCCATTATATAAATCTATAATTGCTATATCTAGTGTTGCAAAAATTTCTTCATTTGTATTCATTATTGTTGTATTTATAAGGTCTATTGAGGTGTCTTTATCAAACCCTGACATTAAAAGTCTTTCCAACATTTTTATTGCAATTTGACTACTTTTCCTTGCTTCTGGTCCTGAACCCATTCCATCACTTAAAGCAATTAAGTATTTTCCATCATTTAATCTAGTTTGTAGTATGCTATCTCCTGATACTATGCTGTCTTTTTTAGTCTTAGTTGCTTGTCCTATTTGTATTATATATTTATCTGCAGATAAATAACTAAATACTCTTTTTCCTAAATTGCTAAGTTTTTTTGTTTTGGTTTCATTTAACATCATTTTTTCGTTTAGTACTTTTTCAATACTCTGTTGTATATTTTCTATATCAATATTTTTATTTGTTTTATTTTCTTCTTGTATATAGACTTCTACAAAATATCTATTTTCTTTTTTACTAATTTCTATTCCATCTATTAGTATATCTTTTATTTCAAGCATTTCTGTTATTTTTTTCTTTTGAACAGAATAGGTTGTTTCTTCTCCTATTTTTTCTTCAATATCTGTTGCTATACTTGATATTGCTTTTGAAACTCCATCTAATTGTGCTTGTACATTTTTTTTGCTACTTTTAATTTTTTCTTCAAATATAAAATCTGTTTTGCTTGCCTTATATGCATTGTTTACTGTTCTTACAATCTTGTTTATATCTTCTTGTATTGTGTCATTTACTTTTATGTAATTATTAAATTTTTCAAATGTTTTTATTAAATCTTTGTCATTTATTTCTTGTTTTTCTATAAGTATTTCAAACAGTTCTTTTATTATTGGACTTTCAGGTTTAGACATATCATCATATAAAATATTTTCTTCCATTCCATCTAAATTGTTTAAAAGCTCTATTTCAAATTTCTTTCTATTATTTGCTATTTTTTCTTCCTTGTTTTTCTCTTTATATGCATCAGCCATATCTTTTATGGTTTCTGATACTACATTTAGCCTATTAATTGTTTCCTCACTTTGAGTCAATCCTCTTGAATTATATTCAGGAAGCAATTCTTCTGTTTTGTTTAACCCTTCTATGTCTATTCCAGCCCATTTTGGAACTGCAAGTAGCCCTAGTGATGCAAGTAGTACTTCTTTAAACATTATAAGATTTATTGTTGTGCCATGTGATGCATATAGTAATATTCCATTTCCTGCAACAAATCCTATTATTACTCCTATTTTTCCAAATCTATTTAGTAATCCTGCAATCATTCCTGATAATGCATATACTGCTATTATCATTGGTTCATTTTGTGATATTATTCCAAGTGTTACTCCTATTGTTACACCTGCTGTTGTTCCAACTAATATTCCATTTTTCCATCCTAATATTAATACTAATAATATGCTTAATATATTTCTTATTGATAGTCCAAATACACCAAAATCTCCAAATGCTGAAACTGCTATAGATATAAGTAAACTTGCTCCTATTACTTCTTCTATTGAAAATGCTCTTTTTTCTGTTATATTTTGAATTACTGTTAGTGAGTTTACAAATATTTTATAGAATATTACTGAAAATATTGCTAATGTTATATGTACCAATAAATCTCCTATCGTAAATTTTGTTAATATTAGTTTGGCAATCATAATTAGTATTATGCTTACAAATATATGTCCTGATATTTTTATTTGCTCATTTTTGTATTCATCATTTTCCTTTGGAGGTTTTATAAATATTGATATTAATAGCATCAATATTATTAGGATATAGTTTAATGCACCTGCAGCGCCTACTCCTATTACATTTCCTAATAATCCTGCTACCACGACTCCTATAGCAGGAACTCCACTCGCTAAGCTTGCACCTACAATTGCAATACTAAATGGTGATACTTCTTGTCCCATTCCTATTATTGATATCATAAATGCAATTATATAAACTGTTACATTTTTTATATTGATTAAGTTTTTTAGTACTTCTTTTTGTGTATCTTTTTTTAACATCCTTACCACCTCATAACTTCTTTATAACATAGTAAATATTTTAATCCTTTTCCTTTGTACATTCTGTCTTTTTTTGTACTCTATTACAAAAAAGTTTTTTACATTTTGTGATATTTATTTTTTATTTTCCTCATTTTACTCTGTTTTGTATTTTTTATTTTATTATATTTTGTTGAAAATTACAAGGTTTTATTGAAATTTTGAATAACATTTTGATTGTTTTTTTCATATTATATTAAATAATACATAAATTGTTAAGGGGTGATATTATGTCTGATAATATGAATGATTTATTTGCAAGTGTGAAGAAAATGGTTGATAGTGGTAATATACCTGATGATTTAAAAAATATGATGAATAATTTTAATTCTTCTGGAAGTTCTAATAATTCTAACAATAATTTAAATGATGTCTTGAGTCAAATTTCTCCTGAAATGATTAATAATATGAGTTCAATGTTAAACAATGGTAACAATAATAATTCTAATAATACTAGTTCTGCTCCTAATATAGATATGGGAACTATTATGAAGATGAAGTCTATAATGGATAATATGAATAATAAGAATGATCCTCGTGCCAATTTGCTATATTCTTTGAAACCATATTTGAGAGATAGTAAAAAAAATAAACTTGACCAATATGTTAACCTTTTAAATATTTCAAAAATTGCTGATATAATGAATTCAAAGGAAGATAAAAAAAATGAATAATTATATGCCTTTTCAATTTTATCGTCCTTATAGGCCATATATACCTCCAAGGTCGGTGCCTCAAACACCACCTCCTCAAGTACAAAGTCCACCTCCTCCACAAAACACCAAAAATGATGACTCTTTTTTATTTGATATATTTGGCATTAAACTTTTTTTTGATGATGTTCTTATTCTCAGTCTTTTATTTTTCTTATATAAGGAAGATGTTAAAGATGAAGGCTTGTTTCTTGCTCTTGTATTGTTATTAATTAGTTAAAAAAGTTACCCTAAGAATATTCCTAAGGTAACTTTTTTATTAATCTATTATTATTTCATCTTCCAAAACACTTATATATGCATTTTTATATTCTTCTTCATCATTTCTATCAATCTCTTTTACTATATTAGAAATTCTTAATTGCACTGCATCTAGTTTTTCTGCCACTATAATCGCCTCTTTATTTCCTTTAGCACCTGCATGTGCTAATCCCCTAAGAGCTCCCATTATAACAATATTTTCAGATGCTATTACTTCTGCTCCAGAGTTTACATCTCCGATTATTACTATACTTCCTTCTACTTCTATTTTTTGTCCTGAACGTAAAGAGCCTTTATGAAATTTTGTTTCTGATATTCCTATGTCTTTTTTATAGCTCTTTTTAATACTAGATAGTCCTAATGTTGTTGGACTATCAAATATTATTTCAACATCTATTTGACTTTTTATTAGCTCTTTTATTTCCTCTAATTCAGAATTTTTTAAGATTTTTCCAACTACATGTATAGGTATTTTTTCGTCTTTATATAATTTTTTTAATTCTCTAATTTTTTTCATAAGTGCAAATACTATTTCTTCTTGACTCGCATTATCATCAATTTTTATTACTATTTCATTAGTTTTTAGGTTTATACTGACACAATTCATATTACACATCCCTTTCGTATAGCTATCTCATTTCTTCTGTATATGGAACTGCTGTCACACTTTCGCTAATTTGTTCTGTCTCATTTCTTCCAAAATATTGAGTAAGAATGTCTCTTGCTACTTCTGCGGCATAGTTTCCATGTCCACCATTTTCTATCATTACAGCTACCGCAACTTCAGGATTTTCAAATGGAGCAAAACATACAAACCAAGCATTTACAATGTCATTGCCATTTTCATCTTCTCCAGCTTCTGCAGAACCTGTTTTTCCTGCAACTTCTACTCCAAAGTTTTTGAATATATTATATGCTGTTCCTCCTGCCTCTGCTGTGGCCATTCTCATTCCTTCTTTTGCTATATCTATACTTTCTTTATTTATTGTAATTCCATCATCTGTAGTATCTATTCCTAATTTTTCATTTGTATATTTTTCAATTTCTTCTTTTGGTACTTCTGTTCCATCTGAGTTTAGTATTGTTTTTATTATTGTTGGTTTTATTACTGTCCCTCCATTTGCAATTGATGAAATATATTTTGCAATTTGCATTGGAGTAAAGTTATTATCTCCTTGGCCTATAGATGCATTTAATACATCACCTGGTCCTATTTTAGCTCCATCTCTTAATTTTGCATGTGTCTCTCTTGATGCAACTGTTCCTGCTGATTCACTTGGTAACTCTACTCCCGTTTTCTTACCTAGTCCAAAATGTAATGCATATTTTGCTAAAGTATCTATTCCCATTCTATCTCCTGTTTCATAGAAGAAATAGTTGCATGAGTGTTGTAATGCTTGTGTTACATTTTGATATCCATGGCCTCTATGATAACTTGTATAATACCAACATTTCATTTCTATTCCATATTTTTTATATATACCTGTATCATTTATCTTTTCTTTTGAGGATATCGCGCCAGATTCAAGTCCTGCAATTGCTGTAACCATTTTGAATACAGATCCTGGTGCATATGCTGATTGTATTGCTTTATTTAACATTGGATGCGATTTATCATCTCTTATTGCATTCCATCTTTCTGTTGAAATTCCTCCAACAAACCATTCAGGTTCATAATTTGGATAACTTGCTGATGCTAAAACTTCTCCTGTATTTACATTCATTACAACAGCAGCCCCTCCTCTTGCATCATAAGTTTGTGAAAATCCACCTGTTCTAATTTTATTTATACAATTTTCTAATGCTTTTTCTGTTGCTTGTTGTAAATTCGAATCTATTGTTAATACAACATCACTTCCTGCTTTTGCATTTTCAGCTATATATTCTCCTGTGATTGTACCATCAACAGACATATCAACTTGTTTTTCACCATCTTCACCTTTAAGATATTTCTCAAATAAATATTCTATACCTGTTTTTCCTATAATATCATCTCTATCATAGCTATCCTTTTTTTCATTGTATTCATTTTCATTTATTCTGCCTGTATACCCAATTATATGTGATGCCAAACTACCTACTAAATATGTTCTAACAGCTTTTGTTTCTATTGTGATTCCAGGAAATTCATCATTTTTTTCACTTATTTGTGCTACTACATCTTGACTAACATCTGTTGCTATTTCTATTGATTTTGTAGCACTATATCCTGTCGTTGTTATTTTATATCTTATTGAAAGTATTTTTCTTATTTCTTCTATATTATCATTTGTTATTTCATATTTTGCTTTAAATTTTTCTATTGCTTCTTCTGCTGTTGCATTTTCTGCTATTTTATATTTTGTTTTCCAATCTGCTAATTCTTTATCTGCTATTGTGTATTCACATGGATTTATTTTTATTGGAAATGTATCTGTATATGATATTTCATATTCATTTAATAGATTTACTAATTTTAGAATTGCTTCATTTAATTCTCCATTTGTTATATTTGTCTTATATAATTCCACATTATATTGTGTTCTTACTCCAACTAATTCATTTCCACTTCTGTCTACAATTGAACCTCTTGCAGCTTTTATTGTTGAAATTCTGGACAATCTTGTATTTGATTGTTCTCTATATGTATCACCATTTAATATTTGAAGATTGAATAATTGAACAATTAAAATTATTCCAATTACATATACTAAAATATTGATTATATTAAATCTTAAGTTTATCTGCTCATTTCCCATTTCTTTTTCCCAAGAAGTGTCTTTATCAAAGCTTATTCTATTGTTCAAAAATTTCTCACCTTCTTTTAAAAATATCTTGTTAAAATTCTGTCTCCTTTTATCTCATTTTCTACTTCATATCCTGTATTTTTTATTAGTGGATATAAAATAACAATAAGTAATACATTATATAATGTTTCTATACTTAGTGTTTTTATAAATAACATTATTTCTATATTTGTTCCTAATACTATATGTCTTAATACATAATTTATAATTTCATATATTATTGTACATAGTGCTCCCATAATAATAATAGTTATTCTACTGTCTTTAGAAAAATTTTTGTCAAATACTCCTCCCAGTAGTCCAATTATTGCAAGACAAGCTGATGTTATTCCTATATTTCTTCCAATCCAGATATCTAAAAATATTCCATATACTATACCATAAATTGTTCCCATACATCTTCCCATATATAATCCTATATATAAAATTAGTATTATAAAAATATTAGGCATTACATTAGCTATTGTAAAATTGGCAAAAAAAGTAGTTTGCAAAAAATATGTTAGTATAAAGATAATTACTAATGATACATGAATTATTGCTTTTTTCATTTTTACCCCTTTATTGACTTGTTATAACAAGTACTGTTTCTAATTTTTCAAAGTCTACGGCTGATTCTATAAGTGCATATGAATCTGTTTTATTTGTTCCTTCTACAACTTTCTTTATTCTACCTATATGTATTCCCTTTGTATAAATTCCTCCCAATCCAGAAGTTTCTACACTATCTCCTTGGATTAGTTTTGCATCTGTTGAAATAAATGTCGCTTTTAATGTTGATGTGTTTTCTATCGTTCCTTTTGCAATCATTGTGTCTCTTGTTGAACTTGATAAACAACTTGTAGCACTTGCACTATCCACTATTGTTTGAATTTTTGATGTATTTTCTGATACAGATACTACATATCCAACAAGTCCTTCATCAGCTATTACTGTCATTTTTTCTTTTATTCCACTAGAACTTCCTACATTTATTACAACAGTTTTTGAATAATTACTTATATCTCTTGTTATTATTGTTCCTGGAACAGTTGTATATTGTCCATATTTTTCTGATAAATTTAATTCTTGTTTTAATTGTTCATTTTCATTTTTCATAATTTCAAATTCTCTTAATGATTGTTCTAGTTGACTATTTTTTTCTTTTAAGTCTGCATTTTCTGCTTTTAGTTCATCTATATTTTCGAAAAATTTGTCATTATTACTTAATTTATTTTTTAAATATGTTAATCCATTTTGTATTGGCATAACAATAGTGTTTGCAATACTATTTATTATTGTTTCTTTTTTAACATCTTGATTTGTAAAAATAATAAGCAAAATTAATATTATTATAGTTATTATAACTCCTATAACTCCACCTTTTCTATCTCTATCCATTTACTCTCTTTCCTTTAATTATCTTCTTTTTCTTGAGTCAGCTAAGACATTTTTTAATTTTTCTAAATCTTGTAATGTTTTTTCTGTTCCTCTAACAACACAATCTAAAGATTCTTCTGTAACATATACAGGCATACCTGTTTCTAGACTTATTAACTTGTCCAAATTCTGTATTAATGAACCTCCTCCTGCTAATACAATTCCTTTTTCCATTATATCTGATGCAAGTTCTGGTGGTGTTTTTTCTAATGTTAGTTTTATTACTTCTACGATTTTTTCTATTGATTCTTTTATTGCCTCTTCTACTTGATTTGAAGTTATTGTTACTGTTCTAGGTAATCCATCAGATAAGTCTCTTCCCTTTATTTCCATAGACATTTGTGTCATCAAAGGCATTGCACATCCCAAATATTTTTTTACTTGTTCAGCAGTAGTTTCTCCTATAGCTAAATTAAGTTCTTTTTTTACATAATTAATAATATCCTCATCAAGTTCATCTCCTGCAATTCTTAATGAATTACTGATTACAATTCCTCCTAGGGAAATAACCGCAACTTCTGTTGTTCCTCCACCAATATCTACTATTATGTTTCCACTTGGCTCTTCTATTTCGATTCCTGCCCCTATTGCTGCAGCCATTGGCTCTTCTATCAAATACACTTCTCTTGCACCCGCATGTAATATTGATTCTTGTACTGCTCTTTCTTCTACTTCTGTTATTCCAGAAGGAACTCCTACTAAAACTCTTGGCCTTAATGCATTATATCTTTTACAAACTCTTTCTAATATGTTCTTTAGCAATAATTTTGTTGCTGTAAAATCTGCTATTACACCATCTTTTAATGGTCTTATTGCATCTATTTCTTTTGGTGTTCTTCCTATCATTTCTTTTGCTTCATTTCCAGTTGCAATTATTTCATTTTTACTTTTATTTACTGCTATAACTGAAGGTTCTCTTAAAACAATACCTTTTCCTTTTATGGTTACTAATATATTAGCTGTTCCTAAATCTATTCCTATGTCCTTAGATTTGAATGACAAAAAACTCATATACTCTCGTTCCTTTCTTTGCACTAGCTCTCTCTCATTTTAGAAATTATACTTATGTATTTTAGTTTGCCTATTACTATGTGGTCAAGTAATTCTATTCCTAGTATTTGGGCTGCTTTTTCTACTTTTATAGTAAATTCAAAGTCTTCATTGCTTGGCGTTGGATCACCTCCTGGGTGATTATGTACTAAAATTATTTTTGGTGCTTCTACTTTTACAGCTTCATTTAATACTGATTTTATTGTTGCTACAACAAAATTTCCGCTTCCTTTTGCTACATCTTTTATTTTGATTACATTATTTTTTCCGTCAAGAATAACTACTTTAAGTATCTCTTGTTTTTCAAATCTCATTTCTTTCATTAGTAATTCTGCTACATCGCTTGGTCTTGTAATTTTTGTTTTCCTTTCTTGTACTGTGGTGTTCATTCTATTTGAAAATTCACATAAGGCTTTTATTTGTATAGCTTTTACTTTTCCTATTCCTTTTATTTTTATCAGTTCCTGAATTGTAATGTCTCTTAAAAAATTTAGATTGTCTTTTTCTATATCTTCATTAAGTTGTAAAATTCTCTGTGCTAGTCCAACTGATGTTTCTTCTTTAGTTCCTGTTTTTATTATTATTGCAAGTAACTCTGCATTTGTTAACATCTTTTCGCCATATTTTTCTAATTTCTCATATGGCCTTTCTGATTCTGGTAATTCTTTTATTTTTATTGGCACTTTTTCCTCCTATCATTCGTGCCCCTTACGGAAATTACTTTTTCGCCTTGCCATTATTATATATTGATTTTGTGTTTTTTTCAAGTCTTATACTATTTTTTTCATATTTAATTACCAAATTTTGTTTCTTTAAATATAATACAATTAGTAGTATAATATAAGTATAGTTATATGGAGGTTTTACATGAAATTCGAAAAATTAAATGATAATAAAATTAGGATTTTTATTCCGAACGATGATATAAATTTTTCTGCTAATATGTTTTTTTCTAATAGCAATGTTTCTCAAGAGGTTATTCAGTATATTCTTAATAAAGCCGAAAAGAGTATTGGATTTGAAACAGGCGATTCTGAACTATTAGTAGAAGCTATATCTTCTGATTCAAATTTTATTATTACTATAACAAAGCTTACCATATATAATAATCATGATATGTTTTCTTCAAATTTAATCTTTAAATTTAATAATATTGATGCTTTTTTAGATTTTAAAGATAGTTTAATTTGCTTTAAAAACTTTAAATATGGTTTTGAGACTTGTTCTCTGATTTTATATAATAATTATTTATATTTATACATATTTGATTTAAATATTCCCTCAAGTTTTATAAGCTTATTATCTGAATTTTCAACACAAATTGAATATTCAGATAAATTTGATGGTATACTGCACGAATATGGAAGAGTTCTTTCAAACAAAATAGAAAATGGTATCTTTTTTTGATACCATTTTTTAATATAAGTAATTTTGAGGATTATATGCTACTCCTCCAACTCTAATTTCTAAATGAAGATGATTTCCTGTGCTATTTCCTGTACTACCAACTTCTGCAATTGCTTGTCCTTGCTCTACATATGTTCCAGCTTGGTAATATAATTTACTACAATGTCCATAATAAGTTTCTACACCATTACTATGTGTTATCACTATTAAATTTCCATATGAACCTTTTCTTCCAGAATAAGTTACTGTTCCTGATGCAGCAGCTTTTATTGGAGTTCCTCTAGGTGCTGCTATATCCAATCCTGTATGACTGCTTGACCTTATACTACTTATTGCTCCAAATCTTGACGTTATTTGTCCTGATATTGGTCTTATTAAGTCTAATCCTAATGATACTTTTTGATATGAGACATTTGTTGATGTATTAACTCTTCCCGTTGAAGCTACAACTGTTGGTTGTTTTTTAGGTTTTTCTACTACTTTTTGCACATATAATGATGCAACAGTATCTTCTATTGATGAAAAGTCTATCATGTGATTTTCATATAGTTCTACTATTGAAATTTTATCTATATTTGTGCTTTCTTTTTCTTTTAATTGCTCTACTATTTTTTCTGCTGAAGCAAAATCTGAAACATATGCTTTTTCTTCTTCTCCTTCTGCTATAGCATAATATTTATAATAAACAACTCCACTTTCTTTTACTTTTTTAAATATTTCATCATCATTTGTTGTTATATTTCTTTTTAATAAACACATTTTATATTCTGGTAGATTATCTACTTGTGCAAATGCTATATTTGAATTTGACTCATCTCCACCATTTTCTATAAAATTATTTATTTTTGCTTGTAATTTACTTTTATCTTTGCTATATCCTACAAATTCTCCATTTATTGTTACACTATAAATAGGCTTAAAAAATAATGCTACTGCACATATTATTAAAAATATTGAAACTGATATAAGTATTGTAAGTTTCATGGATTTTCTTGCAAATACTAATATGTGTTTTATCATTTTATATCTCCTTGTATATTTTTGCCTATATTGTATATTATTGTATTCAGTTTTAGCAATATTTCTCATATTGAATTTATTAGGTATTTTCTTATGTTTTCTCTTTTTTTCTTTTTTTTTCTCGTTTTTTTAGAAAACAACACAAAAAAACAGAAGAATTCTTTTCTTCTGTTTTTATATAACTATGGTTGTACAGGTGCTGCAGTTAATGATACTGTTATTTTTCCTGATGGACTTGTTGATATAGGTGTTTTTATTAGTTCAACTTTTACAGTTACTGTAGCTGTTTTTCCAGTTGTGATTGCTGCTGTTGTTGAAGGTGTTGCTGTAACTTTGAAGTATTCTGTATCTGTTATTGATGCAGCTGCTACTGCTATTTTAGCAGATAAATCTGGACTTGCATTAGTTACTGTAAATGTTGCTGTTGCACTATCTCCTTTTGCTGTTAGTCCTGATACTGTCATTGTTGCATTTTTATCATCTGTAATAGTTGCTTCTGTTACATGTGTACCTTTTGTTGGTGTTCCTGTAAATTTAACTTTGAAGTTTGCATCACTTGGAACAGCTGCTGCTGTACCATTAATATTTAATGTAATATTGCTTATTGCAGCATATGCTACTCCTAAAATTACAATTGCTGCAACTACAATTAATGCTATTATAAGATTTTTGTTTTTCATTCTTTATTTTCCTTTCTCTTTTATTAAATTATGCTGTTGGTTGAGCTGGTGCTGCAACTAATTTTACTTGGATAGTAGCAGATTGATTTCCTGTTATTGGAGTTTTCAATAATTCAACTGTTACTGTTACTGTTGCACTAGCTCCTTTTGCTAAAGATGTTGGTGTTACAGTTTGTGTTACCTTAAAGTAATCTGTATTACTATTAGTATTTGTTACTGTAAGATTTGCTGTTAAATCAGGACTTGAGTTTTTTACTGTATATGTTGCTGTTGCTTTGTCTCCTTTTGCCGTTAATCCTGTTACTGTCATTGTTGCAGTTTTATCATCTGTTAATTTTGCTGTTGCTCCTCCTGTTGCTGTTGGTGTTCCTGTAAATCCAACACTAAAGTTTGATTGTGATGGAGATGCTGCTGCTGTACCATTAATATTTAATGATATATTACTTATTGCTGCATATGCAACCCCCAAAATTACAATTGCTGCAACTACAATTGCTGCAATTACAAGTTTTTTGTTTTTCATACTCTTTTATTTTAGCTATTGCTAAAATTCCCCCCCTTTCTTATATATGTTAATCTATTCTGATTATAGCATTTGAGATGTAAAAGTCAACAGATTTCGACTTAATGTAATATTTGTAACACAAATGTAATATTATTGTAATAAAAGAAGGAATACATATCCTGTACTCCCTATCCTTGTTGTAATTCAGTTTTTAATGTTTCAATTTCTGTTACTGTAGCTTTTTGTGCCGTTTTATAATATCCTTTTGAATTTGCTACTTTAAATAACTCATATTGAAAGCTTTCATCACTGTTTCTTATTTGTTGTAAAGTTTGTCTCAATTGCATATTTTCAGCTTCAGATATTGCTGTTTGATATGCAGTTAAGTCAGCTTTTACACTTCCTAATATGTCATTTACCATTGTTTTTTCATCCATAACCAAAATCTCCCTTACTAATTATTCAAAAAACTCATTAATTTTTGTTTTGTGTTTAATGCATCTTGTGCTGACTTTGTAAACATTTGCTTTATCTGAGCATCTTGAACTTGATTTGAATATGCAGTTAATTTTTGATATGCAGTTTCATGAGCTCCAATCAAATGTCTTAAATTTTGCAATTCTGCTTGTGTTAAATCTGCCATTATAATCACCCTTTCTAATATTTTATAAATTTATTATGCACTTTTAATAAAAAGTTATACAAAAAAAGAAGCATATTCGCTTCTTTTTTGATTATATAATTTCTAAATTGGCAAATTTGGCCATTAATCTCTTATGTCCAACTTTATCAAAATTTATATCTACTTTTAAGTCATTTCCCTCTTCTTCAACATAATTTATTGTTCCTTCACCAAATTTTTTGTGATATACTCTCACTCCTGATTGATATCCTGATAAATCCATATTTTTAGGTTCATTATTTTTAGTCAAATTATTTAAGAAACTTTCTGCAGTTCTAAAAGCAAATCCATTATTTGATTTTGCGGCCGCATATACAGGTTCTGAGTTTTTATAAATTTTAACATCAGAATTACTTCTACTTCCATAGCTCCAAGTATAATTACTTTCTGGTATAGAAGCAGGTTCTTCATATCCATCTAGCAATTCCTTAGGTATTTCTTGTAAAAATCTTGATGGAGGATTATGTGTTGTTGAGCCAAATGTTGTACGTTGTTTACTATTTGTTAAATATAATTTTTCTTTAGCTCTAGTAACTCCTACATAGCATAAACGTCTTTCTTCTTCTAGTTCTTTTTGTTCTACAATTGATTTATATCCTGGAAATACGCCTTCCTCCATTCCTACTAAAAATACTACTGGGAATTCCAAACCTTTTGCACTATGTAATGTCATTAATGTTACAGATTCTTCTGTTTCTTCCATATTATCTAAGTCACTTGAAAGTGTTATTCCTTCTAAGAAGTCGCTTAATCCATTTTCTGCTGATTCTTCTTCAAATTCTATTGCTACATTTAAAAATTCTTCTAAATTAGCAATTCTATTTTCTGCTTCTTGTGTTTTTTCATTTTCTAATGCTGCCATATATCCACTATCTTTTAATATCTTTTTTATTAATTCAGATATTGACATTTCATCTTTTTGTGCTCTTATATTTTCAATAAAATTCACAAATTCTCTTGAATTTGAATATACTCTATTAAGCCCATATTGTTCTGCATTTTTTATTATTTCATACATTGATGTATTTGCTTGTTTCGCAATACTCGCAATATTATCTAGACTTGTTTTTCCTATTCCCCTTTTAGGTTCATTTATTATTCTATTTAAGCTTAAATTATCTGATGGATTTTGAATTAATCTTAAATATGAAATTGTATCTTTTATTTCTTTTCTTTCATAGAATTTCAATCCACCAATAATTTTATATGGTATTGCTTCTCTTCTTAGTATTTCCTCTATTGCTCTTGATTGGGTATTCATTCTATATAGCACTGCAAAATCAGAGTATTTTAGTTGTTCTTCTCTTCTTAAATGCTCTATTTGTTCTACTATATATCTTCCTTCATCATATTCATTGTCTGCTGTGAATACTTTTGGTAATTCTCCTTTTTCATTTTCAGTCCATAATTTTTTATCATATTTTACTTCATTGTTTTTTATTACCGCATTTGCTACATTTAAAATATTTCCTGTGCATCTATAATTTTGCTCTAATTTTATTATTTTTGTTCCTGGAAAGTCCTTTTCAAAATTTAGTATATTTGATATATCTGCCCCTCTAAAGCTATAAATTCCTTGGTCATTATCTCCAACAGCCGTAATGTTTCCATGTTTTGATGCCAACATGGTTACTAATGTAAATTGTGATTTGTTTGTATCTTGATACTCATCTACTAAAATATATTTAAATTTGTCAGAATAATATTGTAATACGTCTTCATTTTCCATTAAAATTTTTATTGTATAATTTATTATATCATCAAAATCTATTGCATTATTTTCTTTAAGCTTTCTTTGATATATTTTATAGACTTCTGCTATTTTTTCTTTTCTGAATTCTCCTTGTGCTCTTACTAAATATTCTTCAGGTTCTAACATTTCATTTTTGGCATTACTTATTTCAGATATTACAGATCTATCACTAAATATTTTTTCATCATATTCTAGTTCTTTCAATATTTGTTTAACCATTGTTCTTTGATCTGTTGTATCAAATATTATAAATGAAGAATCAAAACCAATTCTGTCTATAAATTTTCTTAAAATTCTTACACATATTGAATGAAAAGTTCCTACCCACATTTCTTTTGCAGCCTCTCCAACTAACATTTCAATTCTTTCTTTCATTTCATTTGCCGCTTTATTTGTAAATGTTATTGCTAATATATTCCATGGTAAAACTCTTTTTTCTTGCATTAAATATGCTATTTTATGTGTTAATACTTTTGTTTTTCCACTTCCTGCACCTGCTATTACTAAGCATGGTCCTTCTGTATTTGTCACTGCTTCATATTGTTTATCATTTAATCCTTTTAGTATTTCGTCCATTATTCTTCCCTTTCTTTTCTCAAATATGTGTTTGTATTTTACTATACTTTTTATATTTTTGCAATACTTTATAAAAAAATTCCTAGCATCTGCTAGGAACTTTTTTAATCTTCTATCTCTATATATTTTTTTTCAGGTAATGCTTCTTTTTCTTCTATTTTTGGAACTTCAATTTTTAATGTTCCTCTCTTGAATGTTGCTTTTATATCTTCGTTTTTAACTGCTTCTCCTACAAAAAAGCTTCTTGAACATTCTCCTACATATCTTTCTCTTCTTACAAATTTACCCTTTTCTTTTTCTTCTTCATTGCTATTCATTGATGCTTGTACTGTTAAATATCCATCTTCTACAGAAATTTTTATGTTTTCTTTATCATATCCTGGTAAATCAATTTCAATTAAATATTTGTCAGCCTTTTCTCTAATATCTGTTTTCATTATTTTGTTTTCATGTTCTATGAAAAATGGATCTCTAAACATTCCTCCAAACAAATCAAAATCATTTTTTCTTGGTATCATCATCATATCAATCTACTCCCTTTCATCTTATGTGTTGACAGCACATATTTAATTTGTAAAGTTTATCTTTTCCCTTTACATTTTAAATTATACCACCTTTTTTAGCAATGTCAATATATGAGTGCTAAAATTCACACAATTTTCACATTCTTTTAAGACTCTTCTCCATTAAGCTTTTCAGCCCTATCTGCCGCACTTAAATTATCAATCATTTCGTCTAAGTCACCATTTAAAAAGTTTTCCATTTGGAATATGCTCATTCCTATTCTGTGGTCAGTTATACGGCCTTGTGGATAATTATATGTTCTGATTTTTTCACTCCTATCTCCACTACCTACTTGTATTTTTCTTGCATTTGATATTTCTGATTCTTGTTTTTCTTTTTCTATATTATATAGTCTTGATCTTAACATTTTCATTGCATATTCTCTATTTTGTAATTGTGAACGCTCTGTTTGACATTCAACTACAATCCCTGTTGGTTCATGTATAAGTCTTACTGCTGATGAAGTTTTATTAATATGTTGTCCTCCAGCTCCTGAAGCTCTGAATACTTCCATTTTTATGTCTGCAGGATTTATTTCTATTTCAACATCTTCTACTACAGGTAATACTGCCACTGTTGCTGTTGAAGTATGAATTCTTCCACTGCTTTCAGTATCTGGAACTCTTTGTACTCTATGAACTCCACTCTCAAATTTTAATCTACTATATGCTCCTTTTCCATTTACCATAAATGAAATTTCTTTATACCCACCGAGTTCAGTTTCATTTTCATTTAAAACTTCAATTTTCCAATGTTTTCTTTCCGCATACATTGAATACATTCTAAATAGTGTTCCTGCAAATAATGCTGCTTCTTCTCCTCCAGCTCCTGCACGAATTTCACAAATAATATTGTTATCATCATTTGGATCTTTTGGAATTAATAACATTTTTAGTTCTTCTTCTATCTTTGGAAGATTTTCCTTTGCTTCATAAAACTCTGCTTCAGCAAGTTCTTTTAGTTCTTTATCTTCCATCATTTCCTTTGCTTCGTCCATTCTTTGTTTTTCTTTTTTATACTCTCTATATTTCATAACCACTTCTTCTATAGAGCTATGTTCTTTTATTAATTTTTGCCATTCTGCTTGATTTGCAATTATTTCTGGATCACTTATTAATTTTGTTAATTCCTCATATCTTGTCTCTACGCCTTCTAATTTATCAAACATTTTTATCTCTCCTTTTTTATTTTTGACTTTTCTATTATACTACATAATGGCGGTTTTTTCAAGCAGTCTGGCTTTTATAGTTCTATAAAATTAAAATTTATTTGATTTTCTTCTAAAACTGCTTTTTCTCTTTTTGTACATGTTAATATTATTACTTGCCTATCTGAAAATTCATTTGCTAAATATTTTAAAATATTTTCTAATCTTTTTTTATCATAATAAGCAAATGCTTCATCTAATATTATTGGAACTTTTTCTTCTGAGATTTCATCCAACATAGATAATCTTAGTGATAAATATAATTGGTCGATAGTTCCTATGCTCAATCTTTCTGCAGAAATATAATTTCCATTTTCTAGTTCTACAATTAATCCTTTTTCATCATTTAAATAAATATTATTATATTTATCATTTGTTATTTTTGATATATTTTTAGATAATTTTTCTGTAAATATTGGACTCACATTATTTTTCATTTTTTCATATGCTTTTTCTAACATTTCTCTTGCTATATTAATGCTTAGTGTTTCATCTTGTAAATCCTTATATTGCTCTTCAAGAGATTCTAACTCTTCTTCTATATTAGATAAATTATCTAATTGTGGCTCTATATTATTAAATTCTAGTTCTAATTTATTTAATTCCAATCTATCATTATTTATTTTATTTTCAATATAATTATTTTTTTCTTCTATATCTATTAAAAATAATTTTTTAATTTCATTTTCATCTATAATTTTATATTTATTTATTGTTTTTTGTTGTTCTAAATTATTTAGCAAATTATTTTCCATATTTATTTTATTTATATCATTTATTATTTCTTGATAATTTTTTTCTATTATTTTTATTTCTTTTTCATAATTAATTTTTTCATCATTTATTTTTTCAATTTCTTTATTTTTATTTTTTTCTATTTCTTTTATTTTTTTATCTGATTTATTTTTAATTATTTTATATATAATTAAAAATATTGGTATTGTTATTAAAATTGAATATTTTACTATTTTATTATTAATTATTTGTGGCATAAATATTATCCATAAAATATTAATTAATATTAACAAAATAAATATAATATTTAATTTAATTTGCATTTTATTTTTTTCTTTTTTATTTTTTGGATTGTTTTTTTCTTTTATTTTTTTATTTAATTCATCTTCTTTTTCTTCTATTTTATTTTTTAATATATTTATTTTATTTTTATTTTTTTCATTTATATTTTCTTTTATTTTTATTTTTTCTTTTTCCAAATTTTCTTTTTCTTTTATTTTTTTAATTTCTTTTATTAATTCATTTTTTATTTCATCTTTTTTTATTTGATTTTTTAATTCGTTTTTTTCTTGTTCAATTTCATATTGTATATTTTCATATTTTTTTAATTCATTTATTTTTTGTGTATTTTTTTCTATTTTATTTTGAATTATATTTAATGGTTTTTCTTTGCTTCTTTCTGTTCCTATTTTTTCTAATTGTCTTTTCTTTAATTTTTCTAGAGCTTTATTATAAGAAATATTATCTTCACCTGTTCCTAATAAATTTGATATTTTTTGGATAAGCACACTCTGTGTTTCTTTTCCTATTTTTATTTCTTTTTGCATTGCTACAGATGTTGCTGTAAACATCTCTTCATTTATTCCTGTTTGCTCATAAAAAAATTCGCTTCCTTTATTTTTATCAATATTAAATTCTTTTGAAATATCTTCTCCATTTTCATTAAATATTATTGGATTTCTTTTATTGAATTCTCTATATATTTCATATTTATTTTTATTATCTAGTTCATATAATAATTTTCCAGAAAATTCTTCTGAATTCCATGGTTTATATTTTTCAAAATCTGATATTTCTTTTCCTTTTTTATTTTTTGATATTCCATAAAAAATATTTAAAATAAATTTCAATAAAGTAGACTTTCCACTTTCATTTTCTCCATATATTATATTTATATTATTATTTAATTCTATTTCTTTATTTTTTAATTTTCCATATGAATTAATTTTTATTTTATTTATTTTCATCTAATATCTCCATTCCTATCTCAAATGCTTTTTCTATTGTTTTTTTATCATATTCATTATTTTTTAATAATTTTAATATTTCTTCTGCAAATAATCCCTTTAATGTTTTTTGATTTGATATTTTTTCTATATCATAATTTATTTTTGTTTTATTTTCTATTTTTATTATTTGAATTGGTAATTCATATTTATATAATTCATATTTTTCAATTTCAAAATTTCTTTTTCCTGTTAAAATAATTTTATATAAATAATTTTCTGCTAATTTTAAATTATTTATTTTTTCTATTATTTCTTCTATTGATTTTATTTCTGTACAGTCTAATTCTATTTGAGAAAATTTATTTTCTTCCAATTCTATATATTCAATTTTTCGTTTTTCTGTATCTCCTACTATCATTCCATGTTTTCCTATTTCATCAAAACCTAAAGAAATAGTTGAACCGGGATAAATTATTTTTTCATTTTCTGAATAGTTTGTTTTATGTATATGCCCTAATGCAATATAATCAAATCCTTTTTCCTCTAGCATTTTTTTACTCATAGAATTATATTGTTTGTCTTCTATTGTAGCTCCATCAAGTGTACCATGTATTACTAATATATTTGTTTTTGATGGATTTTCAATTTTTAAATCTTCAATTCCTGATTCCATACAATAAAAGTCGTCAAAACCATATCCATATATATCTGCTTCTTCTGTTTCTATTTTTGATATTTTTGAGTTAAATATATGAACATTTTTATTCCAATTAAATGTATTGTAATATGACTTTTTTAAAAATGGGTCATGATTTCCTGGTGCAATAAATATTTGTGTATTTTCTATTTCTTTAAATAAATCATTTATATATTCTATTGTTGATTTTCTTATATGTTTATGTTCATATAAATCTCCTGCAATAAAAAAATATTTTATATTTTCCTCTTTTATATACTCTATTATTTTTTTAAATATTTTTCTTTGTTCCATTCTTTTTTTATCACCTAAATTGCCTTGGTCTGATAAGGCTATAAATGGTGCGTCAAAATGCATGTCTGCTATATGTACAAATTTCATCTTTTGCTCCTTTCTGCAACATTTGTTTGCATTATATCATTTAAATTATTTTTCTTCAATATTATTTTCAATAAAAAAGATACCTTTTTCAAGATATCTTTTTATTATTTAATTTTCTTCTTTTTTTAGTGGATCTGTCATTAATATAAATTTAACATTTCCATTCATTTCTTCATCTTTCATTGCAAAATTTACATATTGTTTTGATAATTCATTTAAACAATCGATTCTATCTGTTAAATCTTTAACTTCTCCATTTACTGTTGTATAGATTTTATCTATTGCTTCTGCATTAAATTCTATTATTCCTTCAGATAAAGTAATAGCTCCTTCTGCTATTGTTTTTGAACCATCTGTTAATTGTGTACTTGCATTATATAATTGGTTTGTACTTTGATTTACTGTTGCTACACCCGATGTTAAGCTTGTTGTTCCTGTTTTTATTTGTTTTATTCCAGAAATTAAACTTCCTGCACTTGTTGAAAGTGTTTGTGTTCCAGAAACTAATTCATCAACTTTACTATTCATTTCATTTAAACCTGATGATAATGTATTTAAATTACTATCTAATGATTTTGCTCCATCTACTAATCCTGGTTTTTCTGCATTTCCATCTAATCCTGCTTTTATTTTGTTTATTCCTGTTTTTAATGCTGGCATTGATTGTAACGATGATATATTACTTTCTATACTTTTTATTGAAAGTTCATTCATTGCTTTTTGATTTGTAAGTAATGTTGCAAGCTCTTTATTTTCTTCTGCTGTTGCAGCTTGAATTTGAGCATCTAAAGCTTTATTCATATTTTCTAAGTTAGTTTTTAATAAATTTAAGCTTTGGACTTGTTCAGGAATTTTACTTACATCAACACTAGATAATTGTTGACTAATAGTATTTATTCCAGCAGAAATATCTTGAATTCCACTATCTATACTTGTTGCTCCTTCTGCTAATTTTTCAGTTGATTCTGCAGCATAGTTTATTTTTTCTTTTAATGTACTTGTTCCTTCTGCAATTTTTGTTACTCCTGGTACTAAAGCTTCTGATTTACTTGCAAGTTGATTTACACCATTTTGTACTTGTTTTGCTCCAGCTTCTGCTTTAGTTGTTCCTTTTGCTAATTCTCCCATATATGATGTAAATTCTTCTGATTTTTCTGCATAATTTTCAGTTCCTTCTTTTAAAGTATTAGCACCTTCTTCTATTTGTTCACTTGCTTCTTTCATCTGGTCTACAGCATCATATATTTCTTTTAAATCACTTGTTAATTTTCCATCTTCATCATCTAATATTTTGGGTGTTATATATGTTAATATATTATCTAATTCAAAACATTCTGTGTCCATTGTTATCTCAATGTTTTCTGGTATTTCTATTCTGTTTGTATTTAGACTTGCTTCCATTCCAGGGAATGCTATTCCTATTGCAATTGTATTTCCGTCTTTTTCTATTAATTTTCCATTTGTTATTTCTATGTTTTTATTTACCTTATTATCTATTGCTGTTCCTGTAATTGTTATAAATGGTGTATATAATGTTTCATTTTTTCCGTTTACTTTCACTATATGTGAATCTTTATTTTCATATTCTATTATTATTTTTACTTTTCCTGCTTTCCCTACAATATCTTTTGCAGACATTTCTTCTCCATTTAATTCATATTTTATTGACGTTTCTACAGGTAAAGATTTTGTTGATTCTCCTTGATAATATATATCATTTTCTCCTGCATTCCATACAACTGTATTATTATCTATTGAAAATGTTTCATCTCCTCCAACATTTTTTATATTTAATAAATCTGACATATCACTAATTACTTGTAATAATTCTTCATTTTTTATATGTGTACTTACAATTGTATTATATGATTTTCCAGCATTATCTAATTTTGAATATACTGTTTCTTCTTTTGTTAAAGCAAATACAGGTGCTGTGTAACAAAGCATTGAGCATAAAGCAATACTACTTATTACTTTTTTTCCGATTCCTTTTTTCATAATTTTTCTCCTCCTTAATTTTCTATTTTTCTCATACCTATTGTTGTTTTACATATTATTTTATCAAATAACATTAAGAATGCTGGTAATACTGTTAGTACTGTAACCATACTTACTATTGCTCCTCTTGCCATTAGGCTACATAGTGAACCTATCATTTCTATTTTTGAATATACTCCAACTCCAAATGTAGCTCCAAAAAAGCTTAATCCACTTACTACTATTGATTGTATAGAAGTTCCTAATGCTTCATCTATTGCATCATGTTTATTTTTACCTTCTATTCTTGCTGTTTTATATTTTGTTGTAATTAATATTGCATAATCTATTGTTGCTCCTAATTGAATTGTTCCAATTACTATTGATGCTACAAATGGTAATGCTGTTCCTGTATATGCCGGTATTCCCATATTTATGAATATTGCAAATTCAATTACTATAATTAATATTACTGGCAAACTTATTGATTTTAATACTAACATCATTATTACAAATATTATTGCAATTGAAACTGTATTTACACTATTAAAGTCGTGGTCACTTATTTCTACTAAATCTTTCATAAGAGGACCTTCACCTGCTAGTATTGCTGTGTCATCATATTTTTTAATAATCTCATTTACTTTTGCAATTTGTTCATTTAATTCATCAGTTGCCATTTCATATTTTGAATTGATTATTATCATTTGATATTTATCACTTTCAAATATTTTTGATAAATCTTCAGGTATCATATCTTTTGGTATCATTGTTTGTTCAGATATTCTTGAATAACTTAATGTCCATTCTATTCCATCTAATTTATCAATTTCATCTAACATTTGATTTATTTTATAATCATCCATATTTTTGTCTACAAGTAATACTTCTGTTGAAACCATATCGAACTTATCTTTTAATTCATTATTTGCTATAATACTTTGTAAACTCTCTGGTAAAGACCTGTCAAGGTTATAATAACTTTCTGTATGTGTATATCCATAAATTGCAAATGGTAATATAATTACGAATATTACAATTATTGCTTTATAATGTTTTATATTGAAATTTTTTATTTTTTCAAATCTTGGTAAGATTTCTCTATGTGTAGTTTTTTCTATTGCTTTATCAAATATTAATATCATTGCTGGTAATACTGTTACAACACATATTAATCCAAATAATACACCTTTTGCCATTACAATTCCGATATCTTTTCCTAATGTTAGGTTCATGCTACATAGTGCTAAGAATCCTGCTATTGTTGTTAATGAACTTCCTAGTACAGATACTAATGTTTTTGATATTGCATGTGCCATTGCTTCATCATTGTTTTTATAATTATTTTTTTCTGCTTTATAGCTATGGTATAAGAATATTGCAAAATCCATTGTTACACCTAGTTGTAATACTGCACTAATTGCTTTTGTTATATAAGATATTTCTCCTAAGAATATGTTTGTTCCCATATTGTATAATATTGCAATTCCTATATTTAAAAGCATTAATATTGGTGCTAAATATGAGTCTAATGCTAGTTGTAAAATTAATAAACATAGTGCAACTGCAATTACTACATATATTGCAACTTCTGAATTAGATAAATCTCTTGTATCTAATACAACTGCTGACATTCCACTTATTTTGCATCTCTCATCTGTTTTTTCTCTTAAATTTTCAATTGTTTTTAATGTTGCATCATCTGATATTCCTTCTTTAAATGTTACTAAAATTGGTGTTGAACCATCTTTGTAAATCTTGTCTTTTATGCTATCTGGTAACATTTCTAGTGGTATTGATTTTCCTGTAACATCTGCTACTCCTATTACTTTTTCAACATTATCCATATTTCTAAATTCATCTTCTAATTTTAGAATATCTTTTGTTTCCATGTTGTCTAAGATAACTACAGAAAAAGCTCCCATATTAAAATCTTTTGCTAATATATTTTCGCCTTTTATTGTTTCTATATCATCTGGCAGATAAACTAATATATCGTAATTTACTCTTGTTGCCATATATCCAAATATTGATGGTATTAAAAGCAATATTGAAACTATTAAAATAATTTTTTTATGTTTGCATACAAACTCTCCAAACTTCTCCATTTTTACCTCCTATCTCTTACTGACTAACAGTCACTTTTAATAGTATACTCTTTTAATGACTAATAGTCAATACTTTTTTAACATTTTTTACTATTTTTTTATATTTTATTGACCAATCGTCTATTTTGTGCAATAATAATATATATGTAGGAGGCTTGTTTTTATGAAAAAAATTAATAATAATGATGATAATAATAAAGGAAATAAAGAAGAAAGATTACTAAACACAGGTTTTAAATTGTTTACCGAAAAAGGATTTAAAGATACTTCTATTCAAGATATTGTTGACAATGCAAATGTTGCAAAGGGAACTTTTTATTTATATTTTAAAGACAAATATGAATTAAGAGATATTTTAATTGCAAAAAAATCAATGGCATTATTTACAGATGCAATAAATTCATTACACGAAAATTATATTGAAAATTTTTCGGATCAAATTATTTTTGTAATTAATTATATTATAGATGAACTTTCTAAGTCTCCTGTTTTATTAAAATTTATTTCAAAAAATTTATCATGGGGGCTTTATAGTCAGACTGTTTTAAAACTTTATGATAATAATAAAGAATCTGAAAACGGTCTTGTTTATTTATTTTTAAACGGAGTAAAAGAAAATAATTTAAATTTAAAAAATCCAGAAGTTACTCTTTATATGATTATTGAACTGGTTAGTTCTACTTGTTTCAATTCTATTTTATATGGAGAACCTCTGCCTATAAAAGATTTTAAACCATATTTATATGATTTAATTAGAAATATGCTAAAATAGCCTCGGACTTTAAATCCAAGGCTATTTTTTATTAAAAATTATTCATCAAGTGACCCAAATAATTCATCAAATTTTGCTTCTAATTCTTTTTGTAAATCATATGTATCTTCCTCTTCTTGCATAGGTATAGTGTCATTACTTATTGTGCCAATAGGTTCACTTACTTCTTCTTTAATTTCTTCTTTTGCAGGTTCTTTTATTGGTTCTTCTTGTTTTTTTTCTGTTTCTGCTGGTACATCTTCAAACAAGTCATCTAAAGATTCTACTTTTAAATTTTGAACTGCTTTTTCAGTTTTGTCTTCTGTCCAAGGATTATATGGATTAAACTTTCTCCAAACACCTCTATCTAATTCTTCAATATCATTATGGCTAATTGCTACTTTTTTTAAATTATTATACATATTTTTATGTTTAAAATAGTAATATTTATTTGCTTTTACAGGTTTAATTCCTTTTTCAAATATTATACATAAATCATTATCTAATCTTCTTAGCTCATCAGGAGTCATTAATGCTCTTGCCATTACTTGATCAGATGTACTTTGACCTGTTTTCCAATACTGTCTGTCTCTATTTATTGATACACTATCTCTTTCAATTGTCTTCTCTCCCAATGCTTTTGAGAAATATTCTACAGTCTTATATGAGTTACTTCCTAAGAATACATGTGTATCACAGTTACCAATTATTGTTTCATATGATTTCTCATATGTAGCTTCTAGCTGATCTAAGTTTTGTAAAATTACACTAAACGATATTTTTCTACTTCTTGATGTTGATATTTTTTTATCAAAATCTGGTATCTTTCCTATATTTGCAAACTCATCTAGTATGAAAAATGTTCTAACTTTTAATTCTCCTCCATTATCATCTGCATAATTATATAATTGTTGAATCATTTGTGAAAAGAATATTGTAAGTAAAAAGTCATATGCCGTATGTGTATCTGATGATATTACATATACTGCTGTTTTTTTGTTTCCTATATCTTCAAATTTTATTGTATCTGTTGATGTTAGTTCTGCAATTTCTTTTGAATCAAATTTACCTAATTTTGATTGTAGTGTACTTAATATTGAGCTATATGTCTTTTCTGGTGCTATTTCAATAGATTTGTAATTCATTCTTGCAGGATGATCATATGGAAGTTTACTCATTAATTCTGAAAGTAAATTACTTCCTCCATTTGAATTTGCTGCTCTTACAAGTTCCGCACAACTTGCTAAGTTTTGCTCTTCTGCTGGCCTTGTTGCTAATAAATAGTATATTAGTGCTTTTAATAACATTTCAGCAGAATCTTCCCAGAATGGGTCTGAACTAGCTCCATCTGATTTTTGTCCTTTTACTATTGTATTTGCAATAACATCTACATCTATTTCTGATGTAACATGTGCTAATGGATTATACCCATCACTATTTTGTGGTTTTACTAAGTTTAAAACTTTTATTTCATATCCATTTTCTTTTAGATATCCTGCTGTTTGGTCATATAGTTCACCTTTAGGATCTGTAAATACATATGATCCTAATAATTGATATGCATTTGGAATTGAGTATGATGCAGATTTACCTGAACCTGAGCCACCGACTACTAGGACATTTATATTTCCTATTTTTGTTACAGGTAAATAGTTATTTTCTGCTAAAATTATTCCATTTTTATTATCTAATACTTGATATTGTTCTCCATTTTTGCTCCAGTCACTTGAACCATGTTCAAAATCTGTAAATTCATTTTTGGGTGCAGATCTTGCAACCCCTACAATAAAGAATAGTGCAAAAAATATTGAAAATCCTCCTAATGCTTTAAAATATGTTCCAAATAGATTTCTTGATGCGAGTTCTGATATTCCCCTAATTGGATTTTTCATTGTTTCTAATAATAATGTTATTGCATTTGAACTATCAACTGACATTTCATTATGACATATTGTTATAGGCACAATTAATACTATGGCTATAAATAACCATAGTATTCCAAATATCCAAAAATATTTTCTATTTCTTCTTAATGCTCCTTCAACTTTGTAATTCATTTATAAATCACCTTCTCTTTGGTTTGATTAATCTGTAATTTCTTTATCTTTACTATTTTTGCTTTTTGTTTTTTCGTTGTTATATGCTTTTATTGATAAGTAGTTTCCTTTATCTTCTACTCCCTTTTGATTAACTAAGTTTTCCATTACTGATTTATGTAATTTTCCTTTAGCTTCTAAATTCCATTCTGCTTCTAATTTTCCTCTTACTTGCTGAACTACTTCTAATACTCTTATTTCGGTATCAATATCTTTTTGCCCCGCTGCTTTTCCAATTTTCTTTACCGTGCCATTTGCCATAGTAAATTGCCTCCTTAATTTTCATCTCCTCTTATTTCAAAAGCGAAATAAGATTTATATGGTTTTAATTTGCACCTACCCTTTACTTTATTTTCTTTTTCATCAAAATAAAGTCTAGGTTTTAATTCTTCTGTAGTTTCAGGGTCGATAACACATATATCCCTTTTTAAATTAGGTGTGTAATTGAATTCTTTAAATTCTTGCTCTTCCTCTGAATATAATGTATTAAACTTAAATGGTGTTGGTTTTTTTGAGATTCGAACTTCATCGTCAATTAATATACCAGAGTTGATTATAACATTTTCTTTTCCAAATGATAGGATTACTAATTGATTTCCTCCAATTTGTGGTTCATCTACATAAAATGTTTTTCTCTTTGATTCTCCTCTGATTTCTTCCGTAAAGTCTAATCTCTCAACTGTGTATTTAGGATATTCTTTTAAATATTCTTTTTCTGTTTTGTTTATTTGGTAAATAACCGTGTTTACTCCTTTTGGATCTGTTATACTAAAATGTTTTCCTGGTAACATCTCCATGCTTTTACACCTCATTCCTATGATTTTAATCCATAGTTTATCTTATGTCTACAAACACGCTACAACTAATTATAGCATGTATCCATTGATTTGTCAATAGTTCGTCCATTTTGGAACCTTAAACTCTTCTTGGATTAAATTTTGATATTTCTTTTAACTTTTTAAACATTTCTCTTTCTTCCTTTGTTAGCTTTTCAGGTACTACAATTTTTACTTCAGCAATTAAATTTCCTCTTTCTCCATTTGAATCTTTATAACCTTTTTTAGGTATCTCTATAGTTTCTCCTGATTGTACTCCATTTGGTATATATATCTGTGTTTTTGTATCATCAATTGAAGGAATTTTAGCTTTTGTTCCAAGTGCCGCTTCCCAAGGTGAAATTGGTATTATTGTGCATAAATCACAACCTGCTAATTTATATTTTTTATTGTCATCTATATTTATTTTTATATATAAATCTCCACTTCTTCCACCATTTTTCCCAGGCTTCCCTTGTCCAATAAGTCTTATTTTCTCTCCGCTTTGTATTCCTTCTGGAACTTTTATTGTTATTATTTTATCTTTGCCTTCAATGTTTTTTAATACTATTTTTTTATCAACACCATAGAATCCTTCTTCTATTGATATATTGATTTCTGTTTCAATATTTTCTCCTTTTATTTGAGGTAGTCTACTTTGTTCTATTTCTTCTTTTATTTGTTCATTTCCAAAAAACATCCCAAAAAATTCTCCAGCCATTTGTCCTGATGTCTTTGTCTTAGCCTTTTTTTGTTTATTTCCTACATTATAGTTCCATGTTCTGTCATATTTTCTTTTTGTTGCAGGTTCAGATAATACTCTATATGCCTCATTTATATCTTTTATTTTTTCTTCTGCTAATTTGTCTCCAACATTCAAATCTGGATGATATTTTTTCGCCTGTTTTCTATATGCTGATTTTATTTGTTCTATACTTACCTTACTATTTTCTAACTCTAATACTTTGTAATAATCTTTAAATTTCATCTGACATCCTCCAAAAAATTGGTACTTGTATTATATCAATTCCAGCAAAAAAAATCTATAGTTTTTGGCAAATTTCAAAAAATTTCATTCCATTTGATGCTTTTATCAAAACAATGTCATCTTTCTGCATTATTTCTATCAATTTTTTTAATATCTCATCATTATTTTTAAGCATTATTTTTTCTGTTTTTGAATTTTTATTTGCTCCTTCTATTATATATTTTGAATTATTTCCTGCACAAATTAATATATCTATATTGTTTTTGGCAACTTCTTCTCCTACTCTTCTATGAAGTTCTTCTGCATATTCTCCCAATTCAAACATATCCCCAAGTACTGCTATTTTCCTTTTTCCTGTATGTTCTGCCAAATATTTTATACTTGCTTTCATTGATTCATAACTTGCATTATAACTGTCATTGATTATTGTTGTTCCATTTTCTAATTTTTTTATGTCCATTCTTTTCTTTGTTAATTCAAAATTTTTTATTCCATTTTGAATTTGCTCTTTTGAAATATCTAATAGTCTTCCTACTTCTGCTGCACTTAATGCATTATACACAAAGTGCTCTCCTCCTACAGGAACATCAATTTCGAATTTTTCATTTTCTGTTTGTGCATAAAATCTACTGTTTTCCTCATCTGATTTTATTTCTACAGCATTTATTTCACTTTTATTTTTAATTCCATATGTATGAATTTCTATTTTTTCTTTATTTTCTTCATACCATTTATGTAATAAGTCATTATCATTATTTATAATAACTCTAGGTATATTCATTCCTTCAAGTATTTCAAGTTTTGCCTTTAATATATTTTCTCTTGAGCCTAGGTTCCCTATATGTGATGTTCCTATATTTGTAATTACTGCAAGTGTTGGTTTTGCAATACTCGTTAATAAGCTAATTTCCCCAAAGTGGTTCATTCCCATTTCTATAACTGCTGCTTCATGATCTTCAAGTTTTAAAATTGTTAATGGCAATCCTATATTATTATTTTGATTTCCTTCTGTTTTTAATGTTTTGTATTTTTGGCTTACAACACTTCCTATTATATCTTTTGTACTTGTTTTTCCAACACTTCCTGTTATTGCAATTACAGGTATATCATATAAGCTTCTTTTGTATCTTGCAATTTCATATAGCGCTTTCAAAGTATCTTCAACTTCAATTATAATTTTTTTTGAATATTTTTCTAAATCATCTTCGGAAATTTTTTGTTTTGTTATTATTACTCCATCTGCACCATTATTTAATGCATCTTTCCAAAATGTACTTCCATCAAACTTTTCTCCTTTTATTCCTATATATATGTCACCGTTTGTTACTTTTCTAGAATCTCTTTCATATTTTTTGCATATATATTCATCATCTCCTGATATTAATTTACCATTCGTTATTTTTATTATATCTTTTACTCTTATATCTTTCATAGCTTACCTCCAAATTGAATTTTTTTTATTATATGCCTTTTTTTTGCAATTTGCAATAAAAATAGAGAGTTCGCTTCAAAATAAAGTACTCTCTCTATTATTTTTATTCTGTCAATATTCCATTTGGTGTATTTATTACTATAAGTATATCTTCTTCATCTCCTGTTTCAGCATTTATATATGCTATAAATTCAATTTCTTCAACTTTTCCTTTAAATTCATAACAATATTTTTCTGTTTCCCATTCTGTAGGTATCATTGCCATTTTCTCACTTGTTATTTCGATTTTTTGGCTCAAATTCTCTCTTGCTTTTTCTATAGTTATCTTTGCTTTTGGTATTTGTCTTTCATAATGACTATTTAAATATCCTGTTGTTTCAAGACCTATAATCTCTCCATTATCTAATGCGATTTTTACTTTTATTAAATCTGCGTATATAATTACATTTTCTTGAGAATATGCATAGTTTACTGTTATAAATCCATTTTCTTTTTGATAATATGTTTCTTGCATATTGTCAAACCCATGATTTTGCAAAAATTCTTTTCCTTTTTGTACTGCATCTTGTTCATTTATTTCTTCTTTTTCTATTTCTCTATCATAATTCATTAGAACAACATGTCCACCTTTTTTAGAAATTGATATTCCTATTTTTTTATCTTCATCTGTTGTAACTTCAAATCTATAAACTTCTATATTTCCATTTTCTACAAACCCATTGCTTTTTATTTCTTTTATTTTATCTTTTCCTAAAAATTCCTCTACTTTTGATTTTGCAATTTCTTCATCTATGTCTTCACCTGTCAATCCTTTTTTTTCTGAATTTGTTAAATGTTCTGAAAATGCTCCATCATATATTAATCCTGCATATTCATGAAAGTTTTGTTCTACAACATCAAATGTATTTGTATCTGAAACTTTTGCAATTTCATCCCATTTTACTGTTCCTTCATTTAATTCTGATGCCATCTCATTTAATGCATTTGCAAGGTCATTGCAATAATTGTATAGTTCTTTTATTTTATCTACTTCTTCATCTGTTAGATTCTCTCCTTCTATATTTTTTCTAGATAATGTGTATGAATATTCACTTACTTGATTTAAAAATTTTTCTGTATTTTCCAACACCTGGCTCTCTATTGGTAACATACCTAAATAACTTTGAGCTAGATTTGCCTCTCTCCATACATGTGTAAGCATTTCTGCACCATGTTCAGATGATTTTGAGACCATTGTTTTTGCAAGATATATTTTTACATTTTGCACATAATCTACAACTTCATAAAATACTTTGTTATAATCATTTTCCTTTGTTATTGCATAACTTGTGTTTCTACTATCTAAATTATATCCCAGCACAGCCACAACAATTAATAAAATCACTGAAATTGCTATCCAAATTTTACTTGATTTCATAAATTCCTCCTTTTTATTAATATTTTGTTTTTTTTTATAAAAATTATTCAAACTTTTTTTTATTTATGATAGAATATTTAAATAAAATTTAAGGAGCAAATTATGAAAAAAATAATAATATTTTATGCAACCTATGGTGGTGGACATTTGTCTGCAGCTAAAGCAATAAAAGAATGTTTAGAAACTAATTTTAATGATATCAATATAAAATTAGTTGATTGTATGAATTATGTCAACAAACCTTTTAATGTTGTTACTACTAAAGCTTATTCTGAAATGGCAAAAGTAGCGCCTCGTACTTGGGGAAGTCTTTATAAAAGGTCTGAAAAAGGACCTCTTGCTCACATAAGTACTACTTCAAATAAATTACTTGCTATAAAATTAAATACTTTATTAAAAAACTTTGAGCCAGATATTATAATTTCAACACATCCATTTTCGACTCAAATGTGTGCATACTTAAAAAAGCATAAAAAACTAAATGCAAAAATTGCAACTATAATGACTGATTATGCACCACATGATCAATGGCTTGTTTTTAATGAATATGTTGATTATTATTTTGTATCACACGAAGGAATGAAAAAACAATTAAATGCACGTGGCATTCCAAATGAAAAAATTTTTGCAACAGGTATTCCCGTTTCAAACAAATTTTTATTACATTATGATAAATCAAAAATATTAAAGGATTTTGGTCTTTCTGAAAATAAGAAAACAATCTTGTTCTTTGGAGGTGGCAAGTTTGGGTTAGGAAAAACTCACACTTTAAATATATTTAAATCATTTGTTGAGGATTTTAACGATATTCAAATTGTAGCAATTTCTGGCAAGAATGAAAAAATGAAACAAGAATTTGAAACATTAGTTAATTCTTTAAATAAAAATGATTCTGTTAAAATCTTAGAATATACAGATAAAGTTGCTGAACTAATGAGCATTTCAGATTTAGTTGTTACTAAACCTGGTGGTTTAACAACTACCGAAAGTTTAGTTTCAGGTTTGCCTATTATTATTATTAATCCAATTCCTGGTCAAGAAGAAGAAAACGCTGAGTTTTTAGAAAATAATAAAGTAGCTATTTGGATAAAAAAAGATGATGATGTAAAATTCATTTTGAATGATTTATTTTCAAATCAAGAAAAAATGCAAGAAATGAAAATCCGTGCTAGACTTTTATCAAAGAAAACTTCTACAAAAGATATTTGTGATATCATTTTAAATTCATAAAAAAAGACCACATCATATATTACATTATGGTGTGGTTCTTTTTTACATTTCTCTTCTTCCTTCAAGAGCTTTTGTTAGTGTTATTTCATCTGTATATTCCAAGTCTCCTCCTACTGGAATTCCGTGAGCAATTCTCGTAACTTTAATTCCCAGTGGTTTTATTAATTTTGATAAATACATTGCTGTTGCTTCTCCCTCAACTCTAGGGTTCGTTGCTAAAATTACTTCTTTAACACTTCCATCCATTAGTCTTGCCAAAAGTTCTTTTATTTTTATATCATCTGGTCCAATTCCATTCATTGGTGATATTGACCCATGTAAGACATGATATACACCTTTGAATTCATGTGTTCTTTCCATTGCTATTATATCTCTTACATCTTCTACTACACAGATACTTGTTTGATCTCTTTTTGGATTTCCACATATTGTGCATGGATCTGTATCTGAGATATTGTAACATTTACTACAATATTTTAAATTCTTTTTTGCATTTGTTATTGCAGAAACAAATTCATTTGTTTCTTCTTCCGATGCATTTAGTATATAAAAAGCTAATCTTGCAGCTGTTTTATTTCCTATGCTTGGTAATTTTTCAAATGCTTCTATTAATTTTTCAATTGATGGTGAATAATATGACATCCTTTTTCTCCTCTTACATCAATCCAGGTATATTATATTTTCCCATAGATGCTGATTGAGCATCATCAACTTGTTTAAATGCTTGATTTATACATGTAACAATTAAATCTTGTAACATTTCTATATCATCTGGATCAACAACTTCTTTTTGTAATTTTAATTCTTTTATTTCTTTTTGACCTGTAACTTTAACTGTTACAGCTCCTCCTCCAGCTGAAGCTTCAAATTCTTTTAATGCTAGTTCAGATTGTGTTTTTTCTAGATCTGCTTGCATTTTTTTTGCTTCTTTCATTAAATTGTTGATGTTCATTCCACCAAATCCTCCCATTCCAGGGAATCCTCCTCTTTTTGACATTTTGTATTCCTCCTATTCTATAATATCAAATGGTATATCAAACCCACTTGCAAAATTTGAAATTTCTTGTTCTTCTGAATTCTCAGTTTCTTGTGGTTTTGTATCAATGTATTTTATATGCATTTCTTTTCCACATGCTATAGAAACTTGATTTGATATTTCTGATATACTCTCCGGTCTTTCTAATATTGTTTTTCCAAAAGGCGTTATTCCTTCAGGAAATTCTATTCCAACAGTCATATCATTTACTTCTACTGCATTTGTTTTTAACAAATTTGTATATAGCATTATTTTTCCATTTTTCTTAAAATTATTTACTATTTCCTTCCAATATTGAGCCGGCTTACTATCTTTTCCTATTCCTTCTATTGAAGTATTATCAATTTTTGGCTTTACTGCACTAGGATTTTTTTTTACATTTGTAGACTGCATTCTAGGTACAGCTCCACCTGACCTTAAATAATTTTCTATTTTTTCTAGTCTTTCATAAATATCCTTATTTCCACTACTGCTTTCATTTGTTTTACTTTCTTCTGCATCACATAATTTTATAATTCCTGCTTGAAAAACTATGAGTCTTTGTGTTGATGTTTTCATGTCATTTTCTAATTTAGATAACTCATATATTAATTTTATTGCTCTTTCTTTTGATACATTATTAGCTATATTTTGCAAGTCTTGTAAATCTTTTTCATTATATATTGTTAATTTTTGATTTGTTTTTATCATTAATATATCTTTTATATATTTTATAACTTCCCATATTAAATTATTTAAATCTTTTCCTTCATTTAATACTTGTGTAATTGTTTCCATTGCTTTGTCTATATCATAATTTACAATTGCTTCAGTTATATTTTTTATATATGTAATTTTAGGTATTCCAACTAATTCTTTTATTTTATCTTCATCAATATTATTTTCTCCATCTTGTACACATCTTTCTAATATTGATAATGCATCTCTCATTGCTCCTTCTGATAATGAAGCAATTATATTTAACGCCTGTTTTGTTATTTCTATTCCACTTTCTTTGCTAACTATTTCTAATCTTTTTATAATATCTTCATCAGAAATTCTTTTAAAATCAAACCTTTGGCATCTTGAAAGTATTGTTGCTGGCAATTTTTGTGGTTCTGTTGTCGCTAATATAAATTTAACATGTTCAGGTGGTTCTTCTAATGTTTTTAACAGTGCATTAAATGCACCTGTTGATAACATATGTACCTCATCTATTATATATACTCTATATTTTGCTTTTGTTGGTAAAAAGTTGACTTCTTCTCTTATTGAACGTATATCTTCTACACTATTGTTTGATGCAGCATCCATTTCTACAATATCTGTTAATGAGCCGGCAAGTGCTGCTTTACAAATTTCACATTCATTACATGGTTCTCCATCTTTAGGATTTAAACAATTTATTGCTCTTGCTAATACTTTTGCTGATGTTGTTTTTCCTGTACCTCTTCCTCCATTAAATAAATATGCATGGCCTACTCTATTAGACATTATTTGATTTTTTAATGTTCTCGTTATATGTTCTTGACCAACCATTTCAGAAAATGTTTGAGGTCTAAATTTTCTATAAAGAGCTGTGTACCCCATTTTATCACATCCTTTATACACGCATTTAAAAAATGGTGTGAACACCAATCTCTCTATGGAAAACAATTCTCACATAGAAGTATCTACTTATTGCTGCTTCCTCCCGGACCTGACAAGGTTCATAGGCTTCTATTGAGTTTGCTTTCCATACAAAGATCAGTTTTCATACCATTTCTATTATATAATGTTATAGTTTTTTTTGCAAGTATTTTTACAAATTTTCAACTCTTTTAAAAATTATATTATTTAAATCTATATTTTCTATTCCAACTGTTCCCTCTTCTATAATTTTATCACTTGGTATTTCTAAGTTCACTGTTGCTTGATATATTTTCCCACTTATTAATTTTATTATTATATCAAATGAAAGTTTTGTCTGTAAGTCTTCTGTCTGTATATTTGTTAATTTTAATAATTTACTATGGTCTATTTCTTCATCTTCATTTGATATATATTCAGAAACATTACTTATTGCATATCTAAATGCTATTTTTCCACCTTGATTTGATATTTTTTGTTCTTTTATATTTGACTGTAAATCTCCCTTATATACTATTTCTGTACTTTCGTTTTCTTCTTTGTTTGAAAAAATTCTTTTTTCAGCAGTGTCATCCGGTTTTAATATTTTTGCATTTCCTTTTTCATTTGTTTTTTCTATTTTAAAATTCTTTACTGTTACATTTTCTATAACTTCAGTTTTTCCATATCCTGAATTTTTCTCAACATAAATGTATATATCATTATTTTCATTTACATCAAAATCCCATTTGTTAGTTGTATTTTCTTTTTCAATTCCTTCTACACTTTCAATAATTGAAATTTTTGTCACTTTAAATGGCATGTTTGATTCTCCAACAACTTGATATCTTAATAGCATAATTCCACCTACTGAAAGTATTACAAATAATATTACTATTAATATTATTACATGAATTATCTTATTTTTTACTCTACTACTATACAACTATTTTTTTCCTCCGTTTTTTATTTTTCTTAATTCTTTAAAAAAGTTTTTTAGTATATTTTCACATTCTTCTTGTAGCACTTCTTTTTCAACCTCAGGCTTATGATTAAATTTATAATCTTCAAATAAATTTAGCACAGAACCAACCGCTCCTGTTTTTTCATCCATTGCTCCTATATATACTTTTTTTATTCTTGAGTTAATTATTGCTCCTGCACACATTGTACATGGTTCGAGTGTTACATACATTTCACAATCAATTAGTCTCCATGATTCTAATTTTTTACTTGCTTTTTGTATTGCAATTATTTCTGCATGTTTAGTCGTATCTGTTTTTGTTTCCTTTTGATTATGCCCTCTTGCTATTATTTTTCCATCTTTTACTATTATTGCTCCAACAGGTACTTCTAATTTTCCATATGCCTTATGTGCTTCTTTTAGAGCTTCTTTCATATAATATTTTTTATCTTTTTCCATATTTCCTCTTTTATTTTGGTGTGCCTAGGCGGACTCGAACCACCATCTGTCGCTTAGGAGGCGACTGCTCTATCCTGCTGAGCTATAAGCACATTTTGAAAATATTATACCATAAATATTTATAATTTCAAGTATATATGTTATAATAGTGCAGGAAAGGAATGATAATATGCAACAAATACTAAGTAAAATGAGAAAAGCAATTGAAGAATATAACATGATTGAAGATGGCGACAAAATAGCAATTTGTCTTTCTGGTGGAAAAGATTCTATTACTCTTTTACATGCCATGAAAGCTTTACAAAGATTTTATCCCAAAAAATTTGATTTAATTGCAATTTCAATAAATCCTGGTTTTGATAATTTTGATACTAGCATTTTGCAGCAAAATTGTGACGAAGCCTGTATTCCTTTATTTATTGAAAAAAGTAATATTAATGAAGTTGTTTTTGATATCAGAAAAGAAAAAAATCCTTGTTCTTTATGTTCAAATTTAAGAAGAGGAATTATAAATAGTGTAGCAATTAGAGAAGGTTGCAACAAAATTGCACTTGGACATAATATGGATGATGTTTTAGAAACATTTTTGTTAAATTTGTTATATACAGGAAGCTTACATACATTTGCACCAACAAGTTATATGGACAGAACAAAAATAACAGTCATAAGACCTTTAATTTTATTAACAGAAAAAGACACTCGAAGATTCGTCAAGAAAAATAATAAACCTATTATGCCTAAAGTTTGTCCTATGGATGAACATACAAAAAGAGAATCTATGAAAGAACAAATATTTTTATGGCAAAAAGATATCCCTATGATAAAGGCAAATCTATTCGGAGCTATTTCAAGAAATCTTGACGGTTGGAAAAAGCAAGAAAAAAATCTTCCAGAATAACTGGGAGATTTTTTCTTATTATGCATTTCTAACTAAAGTTTCCATTGCTTGTTTTAAATCAGTTAATTTACTAATTGCATCTTCTTCGTTTTTTCCTTTTACACCCATATAAAGTTTAATCTTAGGTTCTGTTCCTGAAGGTCTTACACAACACCATGAATTATCTTCTAATTGATAATATAGTACATTTGACTTTGGAAGTCCTGTTTTACCTTCTTCTCCTGTTACCATATTTTTTGTATAATCTCTTTCAACATCTTTAAATTCTAATACTTTATATGCTCCAATTTTTTCAATATCTTTATTTCTCGTGTTAGTCATCATTTCTTTTATTTTTTCAGCTCCATCAGCACCTTCAAGTACAATTGAAACTTGTTCTTCTTTATAATGTCCATATTTTTCGTATATATTTTGCATTTGATCCCAAAGAGTCAATCCCTTTGATTTATAATATGCTGCTGCTTCGCATAAAGACATTACAGCAGATATTCCGTCTTTATCTCTTGCATAATCTCCTATTAGGCATCCATAACTTTCTTCAAACCCAAATACATAAGTTTTGTCTTTTTTCTCTTCTGCTTTTTTTATAACAGCTCCAATATTTTTGAATCCTGTTAAAACTTCTATGCATTCTAATCCATAATTTGCAGCAATTGCTTTTGCTAAGTCTGACGAAACAATTGTTGTTATAAACATTCCATCTTGTGGTAATATATTTTTTTCTTGCATTTGAGAAATTCTATATTCGGCAATTAATAATGCAGACATATTACCTGTATATGTCATGTATTCACCTGTTTTTGCATCTTTTGCATATATTCCTAGTCTATCAGCATCAGGATCTGTAGCTAATACTACATCCGCATCTACTTTTTTAGCAAGTTCCAATGCTAATTTAAATGCTTTCTTATCTTCTGGATTTGGATAATCTACTGTTGGAAAATTTCCATCTGGTTCTGCTTGTTCTGGTACAACATATACATTTTCAAAACCTAATTCATTTAATAGTCTTGATGCTACTGTATTTCCAGTTCCATGTAATGGAGTATAAACAATTTTTAATTTTTTTCCTTCTTCTTTTACTATTTCAGGATTTAGAACAAGTTTCTTTAATGTTCCTATATATTTATCATCCATTTCTTTACCAATTGCATTAAATAAACCTTTTTCTATAGCTTCATCTCTGCTTATTGACTTAATTTCAGCAAAGTCTTTTACATCTCTTACTTCTGATATTATATCTTTATCTCTTGGTGCTACAATTTGTGAACCATCATCCCAATATACTTTATAGCCATTATATTTTGGTGGATTATGACTTGCCGTTATCATTATTCCTGCTGTGCATTTTAATTCTCTTACTGCAAAAGATAATTCAGGTACTGGTCTTAAACTTTCAAACAAATATGTTTTTATTCCATTTGCATTTAATATTAACGCTGTTTGCATACTAAATTCATCTGACATTCTTCTAGAATCATAACTAATTACAACACCTTTGTCTTGTGTTCCTTGCTTTATTATATAATTTGCAAGTCCTTGTGTTGCTTTACCAACTGTATATTTGTTCATTCTATTAGTTCCAATTCCAATTACTCCTCTTAATCCTGCTGTTCCAAATTCTAGTTCTTTATAAAATCTATCTTTTATTTCTTCATCATCATTTTTTATACTTAATAATTCTTTTTTTGTTTCTTCATCAAATATAGGATTGTTACACCATTTTTCATATTCTTCTAAATAATTCATATTTTTTCCTCTTTTCATAAAAATATATTAAGCTACTGATAAAAATACCAGTAGCTTTAGTTCTACAATACTTTATAGAATTTTCTATATAATTCTCTTGCTGTTTTTGGACTATCTACACCTTCCGCATTTTTTACAGGTGCAAATTCCTCTTCTCTTTTTACTCTTAATATAGCCATATCATCAAGTTCTCCAAATGCATCAAATAAAAATGCTTCAAACTTATATGCATTTGGCCCATCTGGTACTACTTTATTTCCATTTTTATCTATATATGTTGCTTTTTTAAAAGCTGTATGGTATGGTAATGGTTTACTTCCCATTCTTTCCACTGCTTCTATATTAAATAGATTGCATAAAATATGTGATTCTCCATATACTAGTTCTCCATTTTTATCTGTAGCTTCAGCCATTTCTGTAGGAATTTCAGTATATTCAACTACTGATGGTTTTCCATTTCTTTTACAGAATACTCCTACTTTTTCTTGTGGATTTGCTTTTACTACAGATTTTCCTGCTGCAGTAACATGTTTTTTTATTGCAATTCCCATAATTATTGGGTCTACCATTTTTACTAAGCAATTATCTACTCCACCTATGAAAATCCATTCTACTCCAAGCTCTCTCATTTTTTTAGTCATTCCATTTTTAACTAGTGCTTCATATATTCCGCCATGCCCATTTGCTGCTTCTTTAACTAATCCATCTTCTCCAATTAATATTTTTCCTTCTGTATCAACCATTGGTAACTCACCTTGGATAAAGAAAAATATATTTTTATCTTTTTCATATCCGAAAAATTTATTTTTTGCAAAGAATTCTACTGTTTCTTTATTGTTCTCTTTGCTTGTCATTATAAACCATGGTATGATTACTCCATATTTTTTTCCTTCTTCTTTTAATGAGTCACTAAGTAATTCAAATAAAGATTTATGAGAATCTAGACCTATATCAAATGTTCCTTTAGGTCCATTGTGCCCTAATCTTGTTCCTTGACCTCCGGCCATTGTGACAGCCGCAAGTTTTCCTGCTTTTATAGCATCTTCACCAATTTTTTGATATTCTTTATAATCTCCATTTAATTTTGATTTATCTAAATATTCTATTGGTTCTATTTGTGATTCTTGAATTTCTACTTCTTTTTTTGTATTATTGTATAAACTATTTATTAATTCAAAATCTATACCTTCTATTTGTTCTAATAATTTTTTTTGCTTTTGTTTACTTAATTTTTCATATCCATTTAATAAGTGTTCCTGTGAGTATTTTTTTAAGGTTTTTTTTACTAATTCTACATCTTTTTCCATTTGTATCTTCCTTTCTTGCTACTTATCCTTAAATATACAACACCTTTATATTTTTTTCAATACTTTTTTTATTAATTTTTAAATTCTTTAAATCCTAATGTATTTAAACTTCCATTATGATCATCTACAATATTATCTATTTCTGATTTTACTTCTTCAAAATCATAGCAGTCAACCACATTTACATTATTCACATTTGAATTTAATATTTTATTATTTATATCTTCTATATATTTTTTTGATCCAATTATTATTGTATTAGTATCTGAAATTATATTATTATTTTGATTTTGTTCCCACCCTAAATTTAATATCTTTTGTTTATTTTCTTCTTTTATATTTACTCTTGAAAGTAAAGTTTGCATTGTTTCTTTTAAATCTTTTTCTGTTTCTATTGTTACATTTTCATTATTTTCAATTTTTTTGTTTATATATGGCACTAGCATCATTTCAAGATGATAATCACTCACATAAAAACTGCATATTTTTTGATTTTTTTCATCATTAACAATCATTATTTTCATTCCTTTCGATTGCTTGTTTTTATTGGTAAATTTTACCATTGTTTTTTTATTTTGTCAAGTACTTCGTAATATTTTTATGTATATTTAATTTTTTTTGGTTAATAATTATTTTAAAGATATTTTTTTACAAAAAAGTTTTATTTTTTATTAGGAGGATTTATATGAAAAATAGTTTAAAAAATGGTTTTATTTTAATTTTTTTATTATTTTTATATGTATTTATTTGTGCTAATTCTTATGTGACAGCTGTTTCAGACGATTTATCTAATGCCGTTTTTAGATTACATGTTATTGCAAATAGTGACTCTGATGAAGACCAAAATTTAAAACTAAAAGTTAGAGATAATTTATTACAATATATGAATACTATTAGTTCAGATTGTTCTACAAAAGAAGAAGCTATTTCTATTGCAAATATGCATAAAGAGGATTTTTATAAAATTGCAAAACAAACAATTTATGATAATGGCTATAATTATGATGTGAAAATTAATATTGGTAATTTTTACTTTCCTACAAAGAATTATGGAGATATTTCTCTACCAGCAGGAATGTATGATGCTTTAAGAGTTGAGATTGGTGAATCAAAAGGCAAAAATTGGTGGTGTGTAATGTTTCCATCTCTATGCTTTATTGATGTAAGTTCTGGCATTGTAGATGATAATGCAAAAGAAAGTCTACAAGAAAATCTTAATGCAGAATCTTATAATATAATTTCAAAATCAAATGATTCAAAACTTGAATTCAAATTCAAAATTATAGAATTCTTTGCAGAAAAAGGACTTTTTACTGCTAAAAATTAGAATACTATTAAAAAACTGTTGTAATATTTTTTGTTTTATGGTATATTTTTCTATGTAATATATTATTAAGGAGGAATACTTTTTGGAGAAATTAGTAATTACTGGAGGAACACCTCTAAATGGAGAAGTAACAATAAGTGGAGCAAAAAATGCAGCAGTAGCAATTTTACCAGCAACACTTTTAATAGATGGAATTTGTACTATTGATAATTTGCCTAATATAAGTGATGTTAAAGCATCTTGTAAAATATTAGAAGACTTAGGTGCAAAAATTACTTGGAATAAGCCAAATGAAATTACAATAGATACTAGAAATATAAATAAAACCGTAGCATCAGAAGAATTAACAAGAAAATTCAGGGCTTCTTATTATATAATTGGAAGTATGTTAGGTCGTACTGGAAAAATATCAGTTGGTATGCCTGGTGGATGTAAATTAGGTGCTAGACCTATAGATCAACATATAAAAGGTTTCGAAGCTCTTGGTGCAACAGTTGAAGTTGGACAAGGAAAAATATATGCAAAAGCTTCAAAATTAACTGGAGCTTCTATTTACATGGATGTTGTCTCTGTTGGAGCAACAATAAATGTAATGCTTGCTGCAGTATTGGCAGATGGAACTACTATTATAGATAATGCTGCTAAAGAACCACATATTGTTGATGTTGCAAACTTTTTAAATACTATGGGTGCAGATATTCGTGGTGCAGGAACAGATATGATTAAAATAAATGGTGTAAAAAAATTAACAGGAAATAATACATATTCTGTTGTTCCTGATCAAATTGAAGCTGGAACATTTATGCTTGCTGCAGTTGCCTCTAAAGGAGATATTTTAATAAAAAATTGTATAACAAAACACTTAGAGTCAGTTACAGCAAAAATTATTGAAGTTGGCGGAGAAGTTGAAGACTTTGGTGATAGTATAAGAGTTTCTTGTAATAAAAGACCATCAAAAGCAATAATAAAAACTCTTCCATATCCTGGTTTTCCTACTGATTTACAACCACAAATGGGTGTTGTACTTTCTATTGCTGATGGAACTAGTAGAATTATAGAAAGTATTTGGGAATCAAGATTTCAATACACTGATGAATTAAATAAAATGGGAGCAAAAATAACTGCTCAGGGAAAATCTGCATTTTTTGAAGGTGTTCCAAAATTATCTGGTTCTCCTGTTTATTCTTCAGATTTAAGAGCCGGTGCAGCTTTAATTATAGCTGGTATAATTGCAGATGGTACAACTGAAATTTATAACTTAGAACATATTGATAGAGGATATGAAAATATTGAAGAAAAGTTTAGAAATTTAGGAGCAAGAATCGAGAGAGTACTAGAATAATAGACATTAGAGAAAGAAGTAAAAAAAATGTTAAATTTTTGTAGTTTATATAGTGGTAGTAGTGGTAACAGTTTATTTGTAGAAACAAATAACACAAAAATTTTAGTAGATGCAGGCATGAGTTGTAAGAAAATAGAAGAAGCTTTAAATTCTATTGAAGTTAATCCTTCTTCTATAGATGCAATAATAGTAACTCATGAACATTCAGATCATATTAAAGGAATATCAACAATTTCCAAGAAATTTGATATTCCTGTTTTTGCTACTAAAGAAACTTTTGATGCTATGCCAACTCAAACAGAGAAATTATCTGAAAAGAATATTAACTTCTTTAATCCATATGAAAAGTTTTCTATAAATAATTTAGAAATATTGCCTTTTTCTATACCTCATGATGCTGCAAATCCATGTGGATTTAATATTGTAGGAGATAATGATACACAGATTAGTGTTGCAACAGATATAGGTCATATGACTAAACAAATTTTGGATTACTTAGAAGGCAGCAAATTCGTTTTATTAGAGTCTAATTATGATACTGAAGTGTTAAAATGCTGTTCTTATCCTTTTAGGTTAAAAACTCGTATAGCTGGAGAAACTGGTCATTTATCAAATACCATTGCTGGAAAAACAATTTCTTATTTATCTAAAAATGGTAATTTAGAAACAGCCATGCTTGGACATTTAAGCAAGGAAAGTAATTTTCCTGAACTCGCTTATCAAACAGTTATTGATGAATTAATATCAAATGATTCTAATAATATTAATTTGTCTGTTGCTAGTAGAGATACTCCTACTAAATTTATTAATTTGTAATATATATGGTTTTGTAAAAGGAATAATTTAGAACAAAAAGGTGATATAGTAATTAGGTTTAGGGGGCCTAAGTTTGATTTTTGATTTAATATAAAATTTAAAAATGGTTTTGTTCAGTTTTTTGGGGATTTTTTAAATTATTCCCTTTACAAGATTAAAAACTTTTTGAAATTCAAATTTATTGATTTAATTTCCATTATCTTACAACATTTTTTATCATTTGTCAAGAAAAACTTTTCGACATAAATCGACACTTTTCAAAAAAACATATTACACACAATTATCGAAACTACTATTCCAGTAAGGTCTGCAAGAAGTGCTGCGCATAAAATATTTCTTGTTTTCTTTACTTTAATAGAACTAGTATAAACTGCAATTGTGTATAATGTTGTCTCTGTTGAGCCCATTATTATTGACGCTAATTTTCCAATATATGAATCAACTCCATTATTTTTTATAATATCTGTCGCAACAGCCATTGCTCCACTTCCTGAAATAGGTCTTAAAAAAGCTAATGGTAATATTTCACTTGGCATATTAAATAAATTTGTCACAGGTGACAATATTGTTATTATAAAATCTATAACTCCTGAATTTCTTAGCATTCCTATTGCAACAAATAATCCTATTAATGTAGGAAATATTTTTACAACAATTTCAATACCTTCATTAGCACCTTTTAGAAATATATCAAATATTGATACTTTTTCTTTTATTCCAACCATCATTATTATAAGCATAACACTTGGAACTGCTATTATTGAAACATAATTAATAATTCTCATAGATTACCTCAACTTCATCAAAATTTTAGTTGCAACAACTCCAACAATTGCAGCACAAATAGTTGCTATCCATACAGGAAAGATTATTATACATGGTTCTTCTGAATTTAATGAGCTTCTAATTGCTAATACTGTTGTAGGAATAATTTGTAATGAAGCCGTATTCAAAACAATTAACATCATCATATTATCATCTAAAGTATCTTTTTGTGTATTTTCAATTTGCAACTCTTTTATTGCTTTTAATCCTAACGGTGTAGCCGCATTTCCAAGTCCTAAAATATTAGCAATAATATTCATTACAATACTTTCATATGCACTGTCTTCTTTTTTTAAATTTGGGAATAATAATTTTATAATTGGTCGCAATATTTTTGAAAATATCTCTATTATTGAAGTTTTAGAAGCTATTTTCATTATGCCAGACCACAAACATGTCATTCCTAAAAGTGTCAAAGAAAATGTAACTGCACTTTCTGCCGATTCAAAAATTGTATTATTAATTTTATCAATATTTCCAGAAAAAATTGCATAAATTATTGAGATAATTATAAAAATTGGCCATACTATATTTAACATTTTTATTTCTCCATAATACATTTTATTTATTTCATAAATTTTATATAACAAATTTTAGTATTTTTGCAAAATTCGATTGACCATTGTTTTTATTTATGTTATTATAGTAAAGGATTGATTTATAATGTTTAAGGAGGACAAATTATGAAAGCTACAGGAATAATTAGAAAAGTTGATGAATTAGGTAGAGTTGTTATTCCAATAGAAATAAGAAATAAATTTGATATATCTGAAAAAGATCCAATAGAAATTTATGTAGAAGGTTCTTCTATCATATTAAAAAAATATGAACCTAATTGTATTTTCTGTGGAAGCACAAAAAACTTAACTAGTTTTAAAGATAAATTAATTTGTTCAAAATGCAGCGAAAAAATTGCAGTATTAGATAAAAGAGAAGACTAAGTCTTCTCTTTTTCTATACAAAATACATATAAATCTCGTTTTTACTCACATTTCTATCTTTTGCAATTCTTTTTATTATTTCTTTTTTATCAAGTCCTTGATTCTCATAATATTTATAATGTTCCTCAAGTGACATATTAATTAACTCATTGTTTTCAATATTATCTTTTTCTTTATTCCCTTCAATAATTAATATCATTTCTCCTTTTAATCCATCTATTTTTTGAGTTAGATCCTTAATATTACCTCTAATAAATTCTTCATGGATTTTAGTTATTTCCCTCGCTAAGACAATTTTTCTATTATTTAATATTTCTTTTAAGTCTTCCAAAGTATTTTTCATTTTATGTGGAGCCTCGTATATAATTACTGTTTTATTAGAATTTTTAATTTCTTCAATTTTTTCTTTTCTTAGCTTTTTATTTAATGGTAAAAATCCAAGGAAATTAAATTCCTTTGTATCTATTCCAGAAGCAATTAATGCATTTATCATAGCACATGCTCCAGGTATCGGAATTATTTTAATATCCTCTTCAACTGCTTTTTTTATAATTTCTTCTCCAGGGTCACAAATTCCTGGTGTACCTGCATCAGATACTAATGCAATATTCTCCCCATTTTTTAATTTTTCTAATAAAATATCACTTTTAAATTCTTCATTGTGCCTATGGTAGCTAATTAAAGGTTTTGATATTTCAAAATGATTTAATAATTTTAATGTTTGTCTTGTATCTTCTGCTGCAATTACATCAACTTCTTTTAATACTCTTAATGCTCTTAATGTTATATCTTCCAAATTTCCTATTGGTGTTGCAACTATATATAATATTCCACTCATCTTATTTCTCCTTTACCTTTATATTTTATCACATTTAGTTTGTATTTTTCAACATTTAAACTTTTTTTACATATTATATAGAAAATACTTAAAGGAGGCAAAAAAATGAATTTTTTTAATAATTATCCATATTACTATCAAAATAGAAATTCTGAACCACCGCCAAAGCCTCCTGTTCCTAAGCCTTCTAATCCTCCACCAAAAAAGAAAAAATGGAATTTTAAAACAATAAAAAAAGAAACCTGTTCATCTTTAAATGATGTTGAACATTTTCTTTGTGATTTTAATACATTTATAAAATATATAAGATTATATAAATTACTAAAATAGAAGTTATCCTTGGGATAACCTCTATTCTTTATTTTTAACATAAGTTTCGGCTACTTTTTCATTTTGTTCTCCATTAATTAAAAATTTAATAGAATCAACTTCTTTTAAATTCGTTAATGTATTTACTATACTATTTATTATTTTAGATTTATTTTCATCTGTTTCATAATTTAAAAACTCATTTGAAACATTTATAATAGCACAACTGCCTTCTAGTTTTACATCATGTAATACTGTTCCATCTGGTATTAATTTTTTTAAACTACTATTTTGTGGTCCTTTTATCAGTAAATTCATTAATTCCTCATATGGATTTTTTATTAAAGTATTTGCATCCACTATTTTTATTTCCGTATCTAGTTGTTTTGTTTCTATATTTTCAAAATATAAAATAATTTTAGTCTGTCTAGATTGTTCATCAGATATTTCTTGCTCAGGAGTATATTCAATGTCGCTATTTTTTTCGATGCTGATATTTTTTGCAATTATAAAAATAAAAATTGCAATTAATACTAAAGTAATAATTATAGATATAATTTTTTTGTTTTTTTTCATTTATCTTCCCTTCCTTTTATTTGATTTATTTAATGTTATTATTGTTTGTCTTATTTTAGAACATAAAAAGATACAAACTCATAAAATATGAATTTGTATCTTTTTTATTATGGTTTTAATATTGTCCATGCTTCATGTTTTGCTTTAATTATGGCATCATTTACTGTTGCAATATATCTTTTTATTTTTAATACATCTGCTACATTTATTTTTCCATCTCCTGTAACATCAGCACTTCTTGCTTCTTTTTCATTTAATTTCCAATCTGATTTTTTCTGTGTTTTTTCATTAAATATATGTTTTTGTATTGTAGTAATATCATCCTCATCAATTTTTTCATCATTATTTAAATTACCAAAATCAATTAAAGTTGATATCTCTTTTTCTTTAGATTCTTGCACATTCCCAGCTTTATCAGTTACTCTTGTTTTTACTTTATAATTTGCATCTGATTCTAAATTATAAAAAGTATTTTCTGTTTGCCATTCACTCCAATTATTAGAATATATTGCATATTCTATTTTTGATATTCCACTCTTCTCATCTTTTTGATTATTTGAAACTTTAATATCATTTATAGAAGCTTCTGCATTAGGCATATCATCTGTTGGTTTTATTTTATCAATATTATTAATATTTATTTCAACTTCTGTTTGATTTCCTGCTAAATCAGTAGCTGTTACTTTTTCTTTTATATCTTGACTATAAGTTTTTGTCAAAACTTTTTTATCTCCTGAAATCTCCCAACCGTCTAGATTTCTTAATTCTTTGTTACTATTCAAATTTACTGTTACATCTTTATTTGTTGGCTCTATTGTTGAATAACCTACTGTTATTACAGATTTCACTTTATCTATATTGATTATTTCAATATTTGCATTTGCTATATTTCCGGCCAAATCTGTCACTGCAATTGTTTCTTTAGTATTTTGACTATATGTTTTTGTTAAAACTTTTTTATCTTGTGATAAATTCCATCCATTTAAAGATTGAACTTGTTTATTTGAAGTTACAGTAACTGTTACATCTGTATTTGTAGTATCTTTTATTGAATAACTTACAGATAATACAGGTGCTGTTTTATCAATATTTGAAACATTTATTGCTACTGTTGATGTATTTCCTGCTAAATCTGCTATTGCTACATTCTCTGTTTTATTAGAATTATATACTTTTGTCAATTTTAATTTATCTAAAGACAATGTCCACCCACTTACAGTTTTTAATGCCTCATTACTTGTTATTGTTACAGTTACATCTTTATTGGTAGTTGCTGTTGTTGAATAACTTACTGTTCCTTTAGGTGCAGAATTATCAAAAACAAATACATTAGTTTTTGAATATGTCTTATTTCCACTAGAATCTTCCGCAAGTATCCATAAATAATATGAACCATTTAAATTAGATGGGCTATTTATAGATGTTGCACTTACAGAAGCTGTATTTGTAAATTGTGAATCACTTGGCTGTGATGCTGACGTTGTCCAAATATATTTTAAAGATTTAACTTGAACATCATCTGTTACTTTTAATCCAACAGTTACATTCTTTACTGGTGAAGAACTACCATTACCAGAAGTTATTTGTATTGTTGGTGCTGTTCTATCAGAAAATAATGAACCAATATTATTACCAGCACTTTCTCCGATTTTAATATATGCATTTGTACCATAATGATAATCATCGACCATAGATTCGTTATCCATTGACATACCTACAGTAATATCTGTTGCCAAATATATATCAGAATTTTCATTTACTAATTGTTTTTGTGCATTATTAATTACTGTAAATCTTGAAGCTTGAGTTGAATCATAATCATGTCCTAAATGACCTGAATAAATCAATCCACAAAATTGTATTCCCAAATCTCTTTTTAATCCATTATGCATATTCAAAAATCTTTCTTTATATTGTTCTGTTGTAGCATCACTACCTTTTACAACATCCCATTCTCCCTGTAAGAACACATAGAATCTTTTTCCAACTGTATATCCATTATTTTGAACACATGCTATAGCCTTATTATATTTATCAACTAATTGATTATATATGTCTGTTCCTTGTATAAAACCATTTATTGCAGTAGCATCAAAAGATAGATGCACAGCAACAACCTTTCTTCCTGTTTTTTCTACATATTTTTTACAAAATGATGGTACTAAATTCGTTCCATCTGCTCCTTCTACAGGATTTTGCAAACTAACTAATGAATTACTACTTGCTTTATACTCATATGCTGTTCCTGCAGTTTGAGCAACATTTACAGCTGTACTAGAACCTTTTCCTCTCATATTAGATTGTCCAGAAAACAATATTACATCAACAACTTTGCTCGAATCTGTTGCTTCTGCATTCTCTAAATTATTAATATCTTTAGAAATTACTTCTGTTTTCTTAAATACCAATAAAACTATTCCAATTGATAAAATAGATATTAAAATTAATATTGGAATTATTATTTTTATAATTTTTTTATTTTTCATTTTATTTCCCCCGAATTTATATATCCATATATTTTCTTGATTTTTTATAAATAAAAATAGTTATTATTATAATTCCTAGCATTAATAAAACAATTATATTTTTATTTCCCGCATAAGGTAAACTTCCCTTTGCCTTATCTGAATCTCCATTTGTTTGATTATTTTTATTATTATTTTCAGTATTAGTTTCATTTTTTACTTCTTCTTTAGCTTTTGTTAAATTAATATTAGCATTTTGAATAGTTGTAACTTTATATTCATCATCACACAATTCTATATTTTTTAGAGTTATAGTTGTACTTTCCTCTGAAACATTTTCCTTCGCTTTTAATTTTATAGTCATTACTGTAGTGTCTTCTTTTAACCCTTCTAAGTCTTTAGTAAAAATCTGTATTAAGCTACTTAAATTTGATGGTTTATCCCATTTCTCACCTTCTGAAAAAGAAATACTTTCCCAAACATTTTCATCATATTCAAATATGGCATCTAATGCCGCAATATTCTGATTTTCTGTAATTCCTTTTGTTTTGACTTGAATTTCTGTTACCTCTCCTTGCTGAAATGTTTTATTATTATTTTCTAATTCTATCTGATACCCATTTGCAGCTTCTACATTTTTTATTCCAATAATTATTACTGCTATAAATATAATAAAATTTATAATTATTTTTTTATTCATTTTCTCCTCCATGTATATAAATTAATACAATTTCTCTTTTTATTATAGCAATTTTAACCACTTTTTTCTATAACAGTATTATTACATTTAGATTACATTTTAATTACATAAAACCAGCTTATTGATTTAAGCTGGTTTTAGTTTTATAGTGCTTCTATTTCTTCATCATTTAAACTCGTAATTTTTTTTATTAATTCTATTTTTATTCCATTTTTCTTCATTTCTTTTGCAATCTCTATATTTTGAGCTTTCATTCCTTCTTCTCTTCCTTCTTTGTACCCTGCTTCTCTTCCATGTCTATATCCATAACTCTCTATTGCATTTTGATCCATTATATACATTAATCTTTGCTCTGCCAATTCTCTTTCTTTCTCATCTTTTTTCAAATATTTAATTATTTCTCTTGCTTCTTTTACTCTTTCATGCTTATTCATTTCCTCTTCCCCCATCTTTTCCGGATCTATCAAGAATTTTGCCCATACTAATAACTCACTTTCTTCTTCTTTTTCTCTATCCTTCTTTCTCTCTATCTCCTCTTTTACCTTTGGTAATTCTACTATATGTATCTCTAGTGCCTCTGTTAATATTACTTGACTATACTCTCTCTCCCTTATCTTGAACTCTGTATGATATTTCTCTATCTCTTTTAACTTCTCTACCTTGAAATTCGTAACTAATATTACTATTGTCTTCCTTAGTTGCTTATACCTCTCTCCTTCTCTTATGCTTTGATTATATAATTTACTCCAATAAAACAATATTCTCTCTTCTACATTATCTTGATTCATTACTTGCATCTCTATATCTACTTGCACATTATTATTTATTACTGCTCTTACATCTAGTACTCCTATTTTATCTCTTATCAAATCTTTCTCTAGTATTGTACTTCTTCCTACGTCTATCTCTTCTATCTCATACTTCGTTACTGCTTCTATAAAATCTTTTGTTATTTCTTCTTTTCCTTCGTATCCAAATATTCTTTTAAATACATAATCATTTGTTGGTAGCATTGCTTTTTTCTTTTCTTCTTCAGTCATACTTCTCCTTTCTTTTATTTATTTTCTTCAAGTACATATACTATTTCAGACACAGTTTCACCTCCATCCTTTTTTTATTTTTCTCTTTTCTTTTTTTTGGATTTTATCGATTAAAACTTTTGATAAAACTTTTGATAAAATTTTTGATTTAAATTTTCTTTGAATTTAATTTGATTTTTTAATTTTTATTTTATAGCACTATGTGCTTGATAGAATATCCTTGTTATATCACATTTTTTTACTTTTGTAAATACTTTTTGACAGTTTTTTACATTTTTAAAATTTAGTAAAAAGATTTAAAAAGTTAACTATATTGTAATCTTTTTAAATCTTTTTATTTCAATAAATTTTTTTAAAAATATGATTTATATCTTTTTTTATTATAATTTTTAATATTATATAAAGAATAACAAAAATTAGACTTATTATTATCATAGCTGTAATAAAGCTAATATTTTTTAATACTTTTATAAAATATCCAAATATTAATATTATTATAATAGTATAAACATATTGAAATAATTTATTTTCATTCATTTTTCCTATAGCTTCCTTATTAGTCCAATTTAAATTTGGTCTCATTACATCTATTAGTAACATTAAATTACTATGAAAAATATTTATAATCATCCCTAAAACAAATGCTATTATATAATAAATATTAGATATTTCTTTAGTGTTATTATTAATAACAAATAATACTCCTATTATTATAAATATATTCATAAATATTTGTGGTAATGCTTTTATTGAAAATTGATTATATAATGACATTGGAATATATTTCATAAATGTTGCCTCTTTACCCTCTCGTGATATACTTGTTATTGATAGATTACAAAATGTAAATATCATTTGCATAATTCCAACAGTAATTAACATAATCTGTAATTTAAAATATTCTATTCCTATATTTTCAACCATATTTTCTTCTACTATTTGTTCTAAAAAAACTGGAATCATATAATTCAAACACGTTATAATAAATATTGAAATAACAAAATACTGTAAAATATATTGTATAAAAAATGTTGGATTTTTTATAATTTTTCTTAATTCGTTTACTAAATATTTTACATTTTTATTATATACTCTTATCTTATATTTTTTATTTTCCTTCATTTTATATTCTTCTAGATTTTCTATATTTTTTATAACATTATTTAAATATAATTTATTTCCAATTACATAAAATATAATTCCTAATAAAATATTGGGAATTATGATAATAGTTATATTCTTTATAATTTCTATAATATTTTTATTTATCATTATTTTTATTATTGGATTTATCACAAAAAATATTTTATTTACTTTATCAATTTTGTAATTTATTTTCTCCAAAATATTCAATTCAATATTTATATTTTCAGATATTATATTTCCAACATATGTAATGATTATGTTATAAAAAACAAATAAAATCGTGCTTATTATAATTATTTGAAATATATCTTTGTTTTTTATAATTGATGCAAATTTCATTACAAATAGCATAATTATGCTAAGTAATAAAGCAAATATTATAGGTAATAATAATAATGATAAAATCATCATAAAAAAGTATGTTATCGTCTGTTGTATTAATATTCCATAAAATATTAAAGGTATTCCTAAAAAAATTAATTCTGAGAAATATGTTACTATCATAATAGTATTAAATTTTGCTATTAATATTTCTTTAGATTTTATTGGCAATGGTAAAATATATTTCAAATCCTTTGAATAATAAAATATATTACATGTTAATCCTATAAGTTGAATAATTATTACAAAAGTTATTATTGGAAATAATATTTTTAAAAATATTTCTGGATTTTCTGTTTTATTTAAATATAATAGTATCTTATTTGATATATAAGCCATGCAAATGCTATAGATTATTACTAACCAAAATAAAATATTTTTTTTATTTATTTTATTGTTTTTCCCTAATAAATTATTTTGATAATAATCTATTAAGAATATTTTTGTCAAATTAATTATATTATTCATCATTTTTTGTTATCTCCATAAATAATTCTTCTAATGATTTATTTTCTTTTAATTCTTTTCTTATTTCATCCATTGTTCCTACAAATAATATTTTACCTTTATCAATAATTCCAATTCTATCACAGATTTTTTCTGCAACATCTAATATATGTGTTGAAAAGAACACTGTCTGATTTTTTTCTGATTTATCTTTCATTATTTTTTTTAATTCATACATTGATTTAGGATCAAGACCCGTCATTGGTTCATCTATTATCCAATTATTAGGGTCATGTAACAATGATCCTATTATTATTATTTTTTGTCTCATTCCATGTGAATAACTCTCAATTTTATTATTTAAAACTTCACTAATTTCAAATGTTTTACTTAGTTCTTCTATTCTTTGTTTTCTTTTCTCTTTATTAACATTATATATATCACCTATAAAATTTAAATACTCTATACCTTTTAATTTTAAAAACATATCTGGATTATCTGGAACATATCCAAACTGCATTTTCGCTTCTAATGGCTGTTTGTGAATATTATAATTATTTATTAAAATATTTCCTTTGTCTATTTCCAATATTCCTGTCATCATTTTAATTGTTGTAGTTTTTCCTGCTCCATTTGGACCTAAAAAGCCAAAAATTTCTCCATTTTTTATTTTTAAATTAATATTATCTATTACCTTCTTTTTACTACTATAAGATTTAGATATATTTTGTAATTCTATCATATTTACCTCCATATTATAGAATATTATAACATAAAAAAACGATAAAATAAATTTATTTTATCGTTTTTTTATGTTATTTTGAAAAAGATATTTCAAGCTCTGTATTTTCTAATAGTTTTATTAATATTTTTATATCTTTAGTTTCATCACTATTATTACTATTTTTTATAGTACATGAGAGAATATAAATTTCATTTTCTTCTGTATATGATATATTATTTATTTCATTTTTATCAAAAAAATTATTTTTTATAAAATTTTCAAATTCATTAATATTAGCAAAATTTTGTTTTTTAAATTCTTCATTTATCCTTTTATAAGTAAATTCATAGTCTTTATTATTTATTGATTCAATTATTCTTGCTAATTGCATATTAATTTTATTAAGATTCGTTGAAGAATTATATTTCTCTAATATTTCATCTTCTAATATTGTATAATTATCTAATCTTATTGTAAAATCCATAATATTATTTTCATAAATTGTGTAAATATTAGAATATTGATCTTTTATTATTATCTTATAAATATTTTCATCTATACTTGTCTTATATTCTTTTAGCATAGCATTAATTATTGTAGCTTTATTATTCAATACATATTTATAAAACTTATTATATTCATCAAATTTAGCATTTTTATATTTTTCTTCTAATCTACTATACATTAATTCTGGTTTTGTAACCATTAGCCTCTTAACATATCCCATGTATTTTTTCGCTACGTTTTCTGGTAAACTGTCATTATCTTTACTTTCATAAATATTATTATCATTTTTTTCTATATTTAAATCTCTATATTCTATCTCAAAATTATCAAATGTTTCATTATTTTTTAATTCTATTGGTTCTAAAGAAAAAGTATTATTTTTTTTATCTATGTAAATTTTAAAGTATATATCTTTTATATATTCATAACTTTCTTTATCTGTTATTATACCATATGTAAATAAAATGTTACTCCATCCACCTTCTATCATTTTCATTTTTATAGGTGTAAACATTATATTTTTATCATATGTTTCTATTTTTTCTTTAAAATTACTAGTATTTATATTATTTTTTTTTATATAATTATTGTCTAATAAATTAATTCTAATATCATTAATTTCTTTATCACTAACTATTTTAGTATAATTATTATTTTCATCATACCCATAATAATTTGTAGCATCATCATTAAGCATTTGAATAAACGTATTTATACAATTTTCTGCAGAAAAAAACATTTTTTTATCTGTTACTTCTATAACTTTGTTTGTGTCATATTCTATATCTTCTCCTGCATCTCCAACAGTTTCTAAATTATTAATTTTAGTAATATTAATTATAATTGTACCTATTACTAACACCGCAAAAACTAATAATATAATTATTAAATATATTAACATTTTTTTATTTTTTAATTTCATAGATATCTCCTATTATTATGTTATAATTCTATAAACTCGTGAAAATTTACTATTATTTCTTATTGTTATTGTTCGTATCTGATCTGGTATAGAAGCTCTATCAGTACTTGCAGAAACAGCTGTATCTCCTCCTATATATATAACAACGTGTCCTGATCTCCAAAGTATATCTCCAGGTTGCAAATTAACTCTTCCAAATTCCCCTACATAATATTGAGAACCATATTGTGCTGTTGTAGCAGGAACATCTATACCAAAGAATCGTTTATACAAACGTTGCACTAATGATGAACAATCATAATGATATTCATCATTTCTTAAAGCTTGTGAATATTGATACCTATCATCTCCTGCAATCCTTAGTGCTTCTGATAACATTTTCTGCATTGTTTGTGCATCTTCTCCTGTAAGTGGTATATCTCCAATTTGTATGTTAGTATATATCATATCTGTACCTTGATATAAACTATAATAACTTTGTGAGCGATTTATTCTTTCAGCAAGATTTTCTTTTGATCTATTTGGTCTTTCAAAGCCTCTAGAAAAGGCTTCTGCTGCCTCTTCTATATTATTAGATGTTTTCCATGTATTGTATCTTGATTTATTTAGCCATTGATTGTCTGCAAAATCTTTTGCAGGACTTTCTACTCCTAATTCAGCTAGGAAAAACTCTATTTGTGTATCTAAATCTGATGGGTCCACTCCTTTATATTGTACATAAGTAAAATATTGAGTCTTTCTAGTAAATGACCATTGACATAATCCATATCCCTCTCCAGAGCCTCCTTCTATTGCACTTGTATTAAGTCCTCCTGATTCATAGTCCATGTTTCCTAATGCTGCTGCTGCTGCTGTTTCACTAAATCCTGAATTTATTAATGCACACCATATTTTTTCAGCCACAGTATTACCATAAAAAATATTTGCTTGGTTTAAGTTTGATGGTGTAAAAGAACTTGTGAAGTCAAAACTAATTCCAAGCTGTTCATCTGAAAAGTCTGGATTTCTAGCTTTTGCAAGTAAATATCTTGTCAAATCTACCATATTATATGTATCTTGATTGTTTTCTAGTATTGCAACTAACCATCTTTCTGTTCCTTTATTTGACAATAATACAAATGCTTTTGTATCATTTCTCAAAAATTCAACAAAATTATCTGGTTCTCCTTCAACAGTTACTTTAGGTGTTATAACTGTGTCTCCTACTTTCCTATATTTATTTTCATCTGTATTCTGTGCAGTTGTATATCTAGTACCTGTTGTCCTTTCCCTTTTCCATTTTGTTATTGTTCTTGTTCCAGTTGTCCCGTCGTCTCTTTCATATGAATAACTTTCTTGACTATCTATTTCTTCTTTCCATCCAGAGTCACCATCTCCGCTCGTTGAATTTTCAGAAATTTCTCCTTGAGTCTCTTCATTTTCATATAAAGCTTCCGCTTCTACTATCCAGCAATCAACATATAAAATATCTACTTGTGTATAATTATAAATTATCGTTACTGTTTCTGTTTCATAATATGAATGCGGTCCCTCACTAGTATGCCATTCCCCATCTCTTCGGCTTCTTCCTGTTGTTATTACTGTTTTTTCTTCAAATTCTTCTGTAAATTCCTTTGTTCTCCTTATTGGATTTATTCTTATATTATCATAAACAGCAAGTTGTATTGTTGCTCCATATGAAAGGCTTGCTAATTTTGCAACAAAATTATAACTTTCTCCACTTACAAGAAGAGACCATAAATATTCAAATGGCAAAGTATATTTTTTTACAATTTCTTTATAATTTACCTTTGTTCTTACTGGAATTATTCTATCATATTTTGCCTTAATTAAATTCAATTCATCAGTAGTCACCTTATAATCAATATCATATTCTCCTTGAATGGATTCTTCAGTATTTCCTGCCTTTATTTTTTTCCTTACAGATTCTTGTTGATATGTATTATTACTTTCAAACTCACCATGATCATTCGTCCATGTTGCTATTATAACATTTTGTTCTTCATCCATTGTAAAGTAATTTAAAACATCGTCTTGTTGAATATCTTGGTAAAAAGCTTGATATTTTTGATTAAACTCATCCTCAGATATAAATTTAAGCATTACTTCTTCACCTTCGCCTGTAGATGTAGTAGGAGTCTTCTTAAATCTTTTAAATTCCACTACTCCATTAAGTTTATCTGAAGATAATCCATCTATTTTTGGATATTGTGTAACTAGTTCTGCTTTCATCAAATAATCTAGTTTTTCAGGATTTTCTATATATTTTTCATACTCAGGTGAAATGCACCATAGTAATTCTGCTTCTGATAATTCTCTCCAAGTATCTAATAGTGGTTTTCTTAATTTTTTTCTTATTTCAAATATATCCAATATATCTTTATCATGTTCTTCTTCCAATAATTCTTCTATTTTTTCATCTGAATAGTTAAGAGATTTTAATCCTTCTCTAACAACATTTTCTAAGTTCATTGTTATTCCTGTATCAGGAGTCATTTTTGCAGTTTTTATTGCAGTTGATGGTCTTCCTTTTTCCTTTTTGCTTTCATCCCATACACCTTCATCCAAAAAGATGTAATAACCAGCTGCACCTAATATAGCTACAATTATAGCAATTAATAATATTATTTTTAATAAAGGTCCCAAAAGTTTTTTTATTGTTTTTATTGTCTTTTTTACCATTTTTTTAAATTTATCTATATCTTCTTCTATGACCATCACCACCTATTATACATTTATTTCATATTTATTTTCTGTTTTATTCCCATTCATATACTCATTATAGTCTAATATAAGCCCTTCAAAAACTAATGATTTTATTGTTCTTGAAGCACTGTAAGATCTTGTATATTTAATTTTTAATTCACTAGTAGCCTTTGTTGGTATTTTTAATAGACTATTAGATATTTCATGAGTCCTTGCATAATATTTCATGTCATTATTATCTGTAATATACATTTTTTTTGTACTTTCTAGTGAATCTATTAAAATTCTGTTGTTTGTCCCATTAAAAATTTTAATTGTATACTCTTCATAATCCATATATATACTTTTTTCTACTACAGTTATTTCTACCCCATTATATTGTGTTGATTTTTTATTGATTTTTTCTTTTCCTATAAAATTACTTATATTAATCTTATCATCTTTAACAATTGTAATATAATCTTCTGTCGATTTAGTTGAAGTATTCCCTGTTGCCATCATGTCATCTTTAAAATTTACTTTGTATGTTGCTCCTATCCAATTTTCAATAGTTGCTATTTTTTTATTTCCATCAGCAATTATATTTTTTACATAATTATCATAAAAATCTTGAGAATTTTTATACAATTCTACTTTACATTCATCTGATAACATGTTGTATGCATTTTCAATTTCATTTTCGTTACAAAAATCTAAAAACTTACTAATTAATTGTGTATGCTTATTTAATATTTGACTACTAATTACTTCTCCTTGTACTGTTGATATATTACTTTTTATATCTACATTACTCTCTTCATTTACTACATTTGTAGTATTATTAGTCATTACATTAGCCTCATTTTTACTTTTTACTCTATAATTAAAGAATTGTATTATAATAAGAATAAATGCAATAAACCCTATTACAACCCATATTTTATCTTTATTATCATAATAAAATTTTCTAAGTTTATGCATTTATTCCTCCTATTCCAAAGCTTTATTTATTTTTCTAGCTTTTCTCTCTATTTCATCTACTTGCTTTTGTGATATTCCACCTTTACTTAATCTATCTGTATATACTGATAGTTTATCTCCACTCTTTGCATTTGTTGCTATAACTGCTGCTGCAATATTTTCATTTCTAGCTTTATGATGTTCATCTAGTTTTAATGTTTTTATTACAGTATCATCATTTGATACATTATATGCTTTAACCTTACGAGCTTCTTTCATTGCACTATCAATCTTTTGTTTTCTATCTTCTTTTGCCTTCTTTATCTTGTCTTTATCTCCATTTGCTTTTTTTACTGCCTCTTTATATTCATCATCATATCCCAATTCTTTTGCATATTTCTTCCTTATTTTATTATCATTTTCAAAAGCATTATCTATTTGCATTCTCTTATATTTTGAATAATCACTTCCATATACTTCTTTTTCATATTGATCTCTTAATTTTTGAGCTTTTTTTGCATTTTCTTTAACACCACTTGGTATATTGGTTAATCTCTTTCCTATTGCTCCTCCGGCATAAGCTGCACCAGAACCATATTTTACTACATTCCCCATATCTCCTGAAGCAATTCCTCCTGCAACTCCTAGCATTCCTGCAGCAAGTGCTGTTGATATTCTAACTCCTTTTCCAACAAAACCAGGAAGTGATCTTACTGCCATTTTAGCAAATGCTTTATCTCTAGCACCTAGTTCTACATTTATACCATCATCCTTATAATCTTCTGCATTAATATCTTCTTCATATGAATTATTATCATTAATTGGAATATCATTATTATCTTTATAATCTTCTGGATCATTTAATTCTGAATTTTCAGCATCAATGTCTTTATTATCTTCATTAGCAAATAGATTTGCTTTATTTTCTTTATCCTCATCCTTATTTTCATCATCTTTATAATCTTTTCCATCAATATCTTCTTTATTTCCAGACATATTTCCAATAAGAGCATCAAAATTATGACTAGAGTCAAAAGGTCTTTCATTTTCATCTTCCATTCTGATTTTATCTGAAGATGAACCATTTTCTGCTTTTGATTTTCCACCACCAGCGCCAATTTTTGATATTGTGTTCAATCCAGTCATTAACATTGCTGCACCTGTAGCCCCTCCAAAGAATCCAGGAGTATGTGCCTTTCCAAAGTTAAATAGTTGTCTTAATAGTTTTTCTGCAGGTACCATAAATCCAATAGCAATCAAAGAATAAACAATATTTGTAGCTGCTAAATCATATGCCATAGATATAAGTACTGTATATAATAGTAAATGTATTGGTTGTAGTAACAAATTAAATATATATTCTTTTATCCAAATATTAAATCCTTGCGCTTGACCGTCCATCATCTTATCCAATGGATATGTTACAGCTATTAATGGTGCTATTACTGTTAAAAATACTATATATAACAGCCTTTTTCCATAAGTGAATGCAAAAAATATAGTAAATAATACTAATACAACATAACAAAGTGCATGTCCTACATATGTAGCACTTCCATTCATTGCTTGAGCTTGTATTCTTTCCATTCCTAATAAATTAGTTGGCCAAGTAATTATAGTATTTCCATTTCCATCATCTCCGATATAATCATCTGGATTTAAATCTGCAGCTTCAAATGCGTCTCTATATTTCTCTAAATGTTTTTCTGAAATATTTCCTATTACATATGCTCTATTATTATTAGTTGCTCCTGCAATTAAATCTGTAATAGACTGAGTTAACTCTATTGCAAAAATCATAATATAATGAATAACAAATATCAAACAAATTCCAACTAGCCAATCAAACAATAATTGCTTATATTTTGCCTTTTCAGAAACTATATTAGTTATTAGCATTCTTATTCCAACATATATTAATATTAGCATCATTCCAATAAGTGCTAAATTTCTTAAAGTATAATACCATTTTGCAATTCCACTTTTTAAGTCTGCTGCTGTATTTTGCTGTGATGTAACAGTTTGTACTTTTTTTCCTCCTACTGTTTTATAATAAAAATATCCATTACCATCCGATTTTTTATAAACACTTTTAGGATTAAATATATTAACATCAAATAATAAAATATCTCCTCTAAATATTTCTTCTGGGCTTATAGAAAACATTGGCAATGATGTTATTTCTGGAAAAAGAGCTTCATCTACAACTCCTGTCGCTGTATGGTATACTGCACCTCCAATAGTAAGTGTAGCCACAACTACTATAGCAGATGCTATTTTATATCCAGCTGATGCGGCCATTCCTACAACAGCATTTGCTGCAATTGCTTTACTAGCCAAAAGAGCTAATCCACCTGAAAATGCTGCTAATAAAACAACTATTGCTAAAGCTACTATTATTCCTATGATTATATGTGCCAATGCCGCTGTTTTATCAACTATAAGAAATGCATCAGAAGATCCCATAACTGCAGATTGTAACATACTCATGATTCCATCTGCTAATGCCATCACTAAATCAACTATTGGTTGTAATAGTTTTCCTCCTGTTTTTAATATTTCATTTTCAGCATCTCCTGCATCAGATGTTATTGTTGGCGTTATTCCTGATGTATCAGGAGCAGTATCAGAACCCTCTCCCGGTTGATATTCTGTTCCTCCTGTTCCTGTCCCTCCTGCAGCCGTAAACGTTTTTCTTTCTAAAGTACCGTGAAGATGATTTGTAAACAACACATCCATCATCAAAATATGACTTTATTTCTATAAGTTTGATTGCTCCTTGTCCTGAATCTCTAAGTGCACTGCAATCAAATCTTTTATCATATTCCTCTTGACTAATTTTTTTGGCCCCATCATGTCCACAGGACTCTTCATTTACTGCAAAACTCATAAAAGAATTTGCTATAAACATATTTATTGTGATTGATATTATAATCACAGAAAGAACTAATTTCATTACAAAAGTTCTATTCGTAAAAAATTTCATTTTTCTACTCCTTAATCATTATTCTGAATCCTTTTTGCTATTAATTTATTTAAGTTGGTTTCAACAAACTCAAATTCTTTTTGTGTAGGCGTAATTTTTAAAATAGCTGTCTCTTGTCCAACTTTAAACAATCCTTCACCTTTATTACAAGTTACTAGAAATCCAGCTTCTCCTTCGCTTAATTTAAAAACTTCTTTCAAGTATTGAATTTCAGATTTATCTTGAGCTAAAAATAACTTTGTATCTGATGAAGTCAATACGGCTTGTGCTTCCGGTTTCTCATAGAAATCTTGGAATCTTTGAGAAACTACTGCTAAAGAAACATTTCTTTTTCTAGCACGTCTCGCCATTGTATTTAAGAAATCTACAGCCTCTGGGTATGGTAATAGCATCCATGCCTCATCTACTATAACTCTTTTTTGTTTCGCTCTTCTTCTGTCTTCACTATTTTTCTTTACAAACTTTTCCCAAATCCATGTAAGAAGAATTTGTTGTGCCAATGGTCTTGCAAACTTTTCTTCAAGCTGTGATATATCCAAGTTAATAAAAGGCGCTCCTTCTAATAACTCAAATGTTGATTGTCCATCAAAGTATGCCATTTGTCCATTATATTCTCTTATATATTGTTTCATTACTTTTAATAAATAGCTATAATGGAATCTATAATCTGCATTTTGATTATCTGCCGCTTTTCTTTGAATTCTTTTATACCAAGAACCAATAGTTGGCATTTCTTTCTTATCTCTAAATAATTTTTCTTTTCTATCAAATGTATTTGTTGCTTCATATAGACTATCTGGATCACTTGTTATTCCTAGTCCAGCATATTCTTCTGATACGGATTCTGCTATAATTTGTTTTGTTAACTCATTTACTTCTGTACTTCTCGTACTACCTCTAGCCATTGTTAGTAAAGCTTGAGTAACATCCTCTACTTTGTTCTCTATATTTAATACTAATCTCTCTTTTCCTGTAATTTCATCTTTTGCTGTTTCTGTTTCAACATCAAATAAATTTATAACTGTTTTTGATGTAGGACTTAATACAACATTTATTCCTCCTAAACTTTCTGCAACAATTGTATATTCCCCTTCAGCATCAAGTGCTAAACTTTCAATTCCCATTAATAGTGATGATCTACTAATTAATGTTTTCATTGTTACAGATTTACCAGCACCAGATTTCGCAAATATTACCATATTATAATTTGTAAGTGAACTATGAAAATTATCAAATAAAATTGGTGTTCCTGTTTGTTTGTTAAATCCTAATGGTATTCCTGTTGAGTGACTAACTTCTGATGTTGTAAAAGGAAAAATTGTAGCCATAGATCTTCTATCAAAAGTATGTTCTTTATTTATTTTATTGTCCATTAATGGTAAATTTGATTTAAATGCTTCTTCTTGCATAGCCCATGCAGTTTTTATTCCGACTAAAGATTTTGACATTTCAGTTGCTAAAAGTTTTGTTAATCTTTCTAAGTCCTCTATATTATATGTAAATATTGTAGATATAACTGATGCTTCATACAACTTATTGAATCCTGCCGCTATCTCATCTCTTAATTGTTCTGCCTCAAACCTTTTTTGTGTCAAATTGCTCTCTCTATTTATATTTCCTCTATCTCTAGCAACAATCCTTTCAGTTTCTAGCTCATTTATTACTCTATTTAGCTCATTTTGTGATCTAGCTTCTTGAATTGGAGTAATATAGATAGATGTATTTATATCTCCAAAAAAATACATATCTCTAAACAATTCTGGGAATGTACACATTCTAGGTAATGTCGATACAAAGAAACTCCTAGCATATTTTTTTACATTAGAAATAATTTCTAAATGATCTATATTTCTTGCATCTATACCAGATGGTGCAATTAATTCTTTTATTGTTTGTTTTCTTAGAAATTCTTCATCTTGTTTATTCTCATTATAACTCTGTAGATTTTTTTCTTCTTGTTTTCTTCTGGCCATTTTCATTTCCTCCCTTCTCTTTTGTTTCTTCAATATTTTGAATTGCTAATTCTTTAACATCCTTTCCAATATATTGTTCATTTTGTTCAACTATCATTTTTGCAAGTTCATCTATTATATTATCCATATTTTGTTCTTTTTCTTCTGCTTCTTTTTGTTTTTCAGACTTAGCTTCTTTTACACTTTGTCTTGCTTTTCTTATTGCTTCTTCTTCAATTATCTTATCTAATTCTTTTATTTTCTTTTCATAAACATCTGGTGCAGTTGAATATAATTCACTAAATCCTGCTTTTAATGCTTTTTCTAATCCAAATGTTTCAGCTTCATCTCTATTGTATGCCATATATAATAATTCAATAAGTTCATTACTTCTTAAAATTTTTCCTCTAACACCACATGACGAAATTGATGCTATTATTGATTGACATCTTGTATATAATTCTGAAAAAGCAATATTTCTTAATTCTTCTTCATCAAGTTTTTCATTTCCTGCTTCACTTCCATAATATGGAACAATTATATAATAATTTTTATTTAATATATTCTTATTTAAACTCATTTTTTGTGTATCTTGAATTACAGATTCTCCATATTCTAGTAAGTTTGCTTGTTTAGTTAAATCAAAATATGCTTTTTGTAATTGTTCTTCTGAAAACTGTTCTGTTTTTTTCATTTGTTCATATCTAATTTGCATATTAGTATATTTATCTTCAATTTGTTTTACCTTTTGTTTGTAAATTTGTAAACTATTTTCTAAATTAACTGCTCTTGTTTGAATATAAATTTGTATTGGATTTCTTAAAGTATTCAGGAACTGAACAAATCCTTCTTCTACTCCATTTTTCTCTGTACTAGACATCAAATCATAATTTACACCTTGGCATCCAACAACCATTAGAAATCTTTTCTTTTCCTTTTGAATTATCATACTGTCTATAACATCATCAAATTCCATAAACTTGAATATTGATTGCTTATCTTGGACATTGCTTTGATTTTTTTTGTTTTCTTTTTTATTAGGTTCTTTTTTTTCTTTTATTTTTATATATATTAATATTCCTGCTAATACAAATATTAATATTACAATAGGAATTAATATATATAATAGCATCTGTATTAACTGTGTTTTTGATTGACTATCCATTAATTTTTTCCTCCTTTGTATATATATATAATTTCTTTTTTTTCTGTTTGAATTTTATATACCTTCTTAATATATCATCTATATTTTCTCCACCAGTTTTTCTAGTTATATCAAATCCTTGTATATTAGGCACTTTAAACATTCCTATTGAATAACCAATTAATGCAAATAAAATAGTAATAATTATTCCGACTATTGTTAAACCAATCAATTTAAAAATAAGGTAAAAAATCAATCCAACAGCTCCTCCAATAATAGCCGTCAATAAAGATTTAGGTGTAAAGATAAAAAGTATTCTTCCCTCACCTTTTACATTCCTTGGCAAATTATATGTTCCCATTTTTTCCTCCTTTGTTTATAAATATAATTATCTTATCATATTATATCAAAAAAAAACGATAAATGAAAGTATTTATCGTTTTTTTTTGATATTTTTTATTAACTATTTTTTTGTAACAGATAATGTGCTTGCAAAAGAATATATCATTCCAGCCAATGCTGATGCTGCAAATATTAATATTGCTCCTATTAAATATGGAATCATTGTCTTTTTATATTCAGCTTTTTCTTCTGCACTTCCCATCATATATTTTATACCAAGTACAACTAGAATTCCTACTGATACTAATGTTCCTATAACTTGTATAATTCCAATTATTCTACCACCTATATCTTGAATATCCTTTGTTCCATCTGTAGATATCTGTACATCAGTTGGCTTAAATGTATTAGCCGCAAAAACACATGATGTTAACATTGTTAACATTAATATTATTGAAGCTATTCCAACTAAAATTTTTGATATTTTCTTATTCATAATTTTCCCTCCTTTTATTTATTACAATATATATTTTATCTAGATATTCTAGAATTTTAATAACTAACTTAATGAGCTAAGTATAGAAATTATCAATTTCCAAATTCCAAATGCTCCAAATATAATCACACATCCTAATATGTATGGAATCAATTTTTCTTTTATATCAGCTTGTTCTGATATACTACCCGTCATGTACTTTATTCCCAATATCATTCCAGTTCCAACTGCCACACATACTCCTATTGTAAATAATATATTATATATCTGATCTGTATCTTTTTTTGCCTTATCATAGTTAATACTTCCATCAACATCTTTTTCCGATGAATCTTTTCCATTTTGTAAAAATCTATCTCCTGTTGAAATTATATCATCTATACTTGACATTGCTTGACAATTTAAATTAAATATAATTTGTATTAATAAAATTATTAATATAATAAATAAAAATTTTTTTGTTATTTTATTCATTTTTTTCACCTATTTCTATTTATTAGTTAGATAATGTTAGTACATTATTAGTAATTGTATATATAATATTAGGTAGTGCTGTACCCATAGCTAACATTATTAAGCCTATCACATATGGAAGCAATGTTTTTTTGTATTCAGCTCTTCCTTCAACTCCACTTGTCATATATTTTATTCCTAATATAATAGCTATTCCTACTGAACATAAAACTCCAACTACACTAATTGCTCCTAATATCTTTCCTACTGCATCTTTAAATTTTCCATTATTTGCATTAGTTTGAGACTGATCTGGTTTCCAATCATTAGGATTATCTATTGGATTACCAACTGCATATACCTCCACTGATGTTCCTATTATCAATAAAATAATTATAATAATGAAACAAGCTTTCCATATATTCTTTATCATATTATCACCTACATTTCTTCGTAGTTTACCTTATTTAAATTATATACTATTTGTAAAATTCTTGCAAGTTTTTTTGTCTTTTTTAGACATTTTTCTTTTAAATCTCTTTAAATTTAGCACATTTTATACTTATTATCAAGTTTTTTTATTAAATTTCATAAAAAAACACTAGATTGTTTCTAGTGTCTTGGCGGAGATGAGAGGGTTCGAACCTCCGCGCCGTGTTACCGACCTAACTGTTTAGCAAACAGTCCCCTTCACCAC
>CAKPIG010000006.1 GCA_934162255.1 uncultured Clostridia bacterium
TCGAGGCGACAGGGATCGAACCTGCGACCTCATGGTCCCAAACCACGCGCGCTACCAACTGCGCTACGCCTCGATTAATGTAATGCCAAAGCACTTATATAATATAACATAAAAAAAAAGAAAATGCAATAGTTTTTTTGAAAAAATATAGACTTGAATTGCATTATTTTGCATTATAGATTATAATGACAATGGAAAAAGAAAAATAAAATGGTAAAAAGATATAAAAAAAGTGAAATTGAAAAGTTAGTTAAAATACTAAAGCAGATAATTGAAAATTAGAAAAGAGGTAACAAAGTGAAAATAATAACATTATGTGGAAGCTTAAGGTTTCAAAAAGAAATGATGGAAATTGCAGAGAAAATGGCCTTAGATGGATATTGTATTCTTACACCAGTTTATCCGACATCAAAAAATATAGAAAGAACTGAAGAGCAACGAATAAAGTTAAAAGAAGCACATTTTAAAAAGATAGAACTATCTGATGCTATTTTAGTCGTAAATGTAAATAAATATATTGGAGAGAGTACAAACTTAGAAATAGAATATGCTAAGAAATTAGACAAGGAAATTATATATTATACAGATTTAATGAAAAAGTGAAAGAGAGTATAAAAAATAATATGAGAAAATAAAATACTAGTTTGCTGTTGGAGGGAGAAAATAATTGAAGAATATCTTAAAACCACAAAATTTCCATTTTCAAGAATTAGAAAACAAGTATTTAATTGATATTAGTGAAGGTGAAAAAATTAAATATTGTAGCTTTGAAAATGAAGAGTGTAATGATATAAATTTATATGAAATAGAATTTGAACAATGCAAATTTAGCAAGATTTGTATGCAAAAGGGAAAGTTAGAAAAATTAACATTTAAAGATGTGATTTTTGAGCAATGTGATTTTTCTAATACAGAATTTGTAGAGACATCTTTTATTAGGTGTGAATTTAATAATTGTAAAGTGTCTGGGGGCAACTTTGCAGAAAGTAGATTATATAATATAGCATTTATAGAAACAAATGCAAGTTATATGAATTTATCAATGGCTAGCATAGAAAATATCTTATTTAAAGACACAGTGTTAAAAAACAGCTATTTTCAAGAAACTAAAATAAAAAATGTTTATTTTGATAATGCAGATTTAACGCAGTCAAATTTTTTTAAAACAAGTTTAAAGGGTGCTGATTTATCAAACAGTAAAATTGATGGAATTGCAATTTCGATAGAAGATATAAAAGGTGCAACAATAAGCCAATTTCAGGCAGCCGATTTACTATATTTAATAGGTGTAAAACTTAAATAAAAATAACATGTATACTTTTGAAGTGGATAATGCTTAATAAAAAAGAATGTATGACTTTGAAAGATAACTGAAAATACAAAAAAGCACTTATATAAAAGTGCTTTTGGTGTGCCTGGAGGGATTCGAACCCCCGATCTCAAAGTTCGTAGCCTTGCATTCTATCCAACTAAACTACAGGCACATCTATCAATATATTATAATAACAAAATCGGAAAAAATCAAGACTTTTCAAAAATAAAACAAATAAAACATGGAAAAATAACTCGAAAGTGAAAAAATGTTGAAAAATGTAGAATATTGTGCTATATTAAAAAAAGCAAACAGGAGAAAAAGGGGGAAGAGTATGAAAACTTTAGAAACGAAAAATTTAATTTTAAGAAAATTCTTTTTGGAAGATGCAGAATATGCATATCAAAATTGGGCAGGAGTAAAAGAAATTGCAGAAATTTCTGATTTTGCAGCACACAAAAATATAGAAGAAACAAAGAAAATAATTCAAGCAGGATTAGGAGATGAAGGAGAAGACATATTTACATGGGCAATAGTAATGAAAGAAGCTAATATACCTGTTGGATTTGTAAGAATATATGAGGCAGTTCCAAAAGATAAAATATGCAAATTAACATGGACTGTTGAGAAAAAATTAAGACATAAAGGAATTTCAAATGAAGCAATCAGAAAAGTAATGGAATACATGTTTGAAAAGAAAGGATTTGAACTTATAGTTGTAGAATACTTTTCGCCGTTAGACGAACTAAGCAAGCCTGTGCTAGAGGAACTTGGAATGAAGAAAGAAGCTGAACTTAGACAAAGAAAAATTTATCAGAAGACAGGAGAAAAAATAAATAAAATAATATATTCTATAACAAAAGAAGAATATGAAGAAGATAAGAAGAGCAAATAAAACAGCTCTTCTTATTTTTTTGATGTAAGAACAATATTAAAAGTACGAGAAACATAACCTCTACTTACATTAATTGAAATAGTATCTCCAGGAGATTTAGTATAAATAAACTCTCTGAGCTGAATCATATTGCCAATAACAGTATTATCAATTGAAGTTATAATATCTCCAGTTTGAATACCTGAAGATAGGGCAGGGCTATCTTTATTAATATGAGCGATATAAATACCTGATGAAAAATTAGGAGTATTGCTAACATATGGTATAACATCTTTATCAAAAGCATATATACCAAGATAAGCTTCATCAAAAATATTATTATTAATAAATTTCTCAATTACAGGTTTAACTACATTTATTGGAACAGCAAAACCAATTCCTTCAGCAGAAGTAATCTTAACAGTATTAATGCCCCAAACTTCTCCAGTAGACGAAATCAATGGTCCACCACTGTTACCAGGGTTTATAGATGCATCTGTTTGAAGTAAATCAGTCATATAAGAAACAGAATTGTCTTCATCTATTCGAATAGTTCGATTGGTAGCACTAATAATGCCAGAAGTTATAGTTCTTCTAAATTCGTATCCAATAGGGTTACCGATGGCGTAAACATTTTCTCCAACTTTAGCATTATTGGAATCTCCAATTGTAGCAAAAGGCAAATCTTTGGCCTCAATCTTAGTTATTGATAAATCTAAATCAGAATCACACCAAACAACACTTCCCTCATAAGTATATCCGTTTTCCAGAGTGATGTAGCAAGTACTAAGTTTTTCTCCAGTAACGTGACAATTGCTAAGAATATATCCATTACTAGAAACTATTACTCCTGTTCCGAGACCGAGTTCGCTAATAGAACTTGTAGAAAATATGGAATTTGAACGAGATTTTAACTTAGAAATACCAACAACACTTTTAGAAACATCTTCCAAAATATTTACCGTAGAATTAGAATTAGCAGGTGAGTTTTCCACAGATTGTGCTGTAGTTGTGGAAGAAGTACGTTTAATTTCATATTCAGGAGAAATGTCAATCTTCAAATAGGATGTATATAAATAATATGTAATACCGAAAAGAATAAAAAGTGCAAATATAAGCCAAAACCATTTAAAGTTATGCTTAGATTTATTTTTAGACATAGAATCATCTCCAAAACAAATTTTAATAAGTATAGTCAAAAATAAAAAAAATAGTCAAAAAGCCCATGAAAATATAACAAACATTTGCAAAAAGTGTAGAAATATGTTAAAATTAGTAAGTGAGAAAATGGGATAAAAAGGTGGTAAAGGATGTTAGAGAAAAAATTCTTAACAAGTTCTCAAAAATCTATATGGATAACTGAGGAATATTTCAAGGGTACAAGCACAAACAATATATGTGCTACAGCTGTATTAAAAAATACAGTTGATTTTAACAAACTGAAAAAATCAGTAGAAATAGTAAGAAATAAATATGATAATTTCAAATTAAAATTTAAAATCGAAGAAGGCGAAGTTATACAAGAACTATCTGAATTAGACAAATTTAAGATAGATGTTTTTAATGTCGCTAATATAGAAGAAATGGAAATCAAATTACAAGAGATTGCAAGAAAACCATTTAATATAAAAAATTCAGAATTATACAAATTTTATATCTTTAAATTTAATAATGGCACAGGAGCTGTCGGAATCAATGTGCATCACTTAATTTCAGATGCATGGACAATTGCGCTCATCTGTAAAGATGTAATAAAAACATATTCACAATTATTAAAAAATCAGAAAATTCAATTAGAAGTTCCATATACATATATGGAACATATTAAAGTCGAAGAAGAATATCAGCAAAGTGAAAAATTTCAAAAAGATAAACAATACTGGGCAGAACAATTTTCAACAATACCAGAAGTTTCAACAATACCAGGAAGTAAAAACGGAGATATTAACAATATTTCTGGAAAAAGAAAAGTATTTAATTTAAATAAAGAATTAGTTTCAAAATTACAAGAATACACCAAAATTAACAAAATATCAATGTATAATTTTTTAATGGCAATTTATGCAATATACATAGGAGAAATATCAAATTTAGATGAATTTGTTATAGGAACTCCAATATTAAACAGGACAAATTTTAAAGAAAAAACATGTCCAGGAATGTTTATAAATATGGCACCATTAAAAATAAAATTAAATGAAAATATAAACTTTAAAGAATTTGCAAAAGAAATAGCAATAAGTTCTATGAATATGTTAAAACACCAAAAATATTCATATCAACAACTATTAGAAGAATTAAGACAAAGAGATAAAAATTTGCCAAACTTATATAACATACTTTTATCATATCAAATAACAAATACACAAATGGAAGAAGATGAAGTAAAATATTCAACTCAATGGACATTCAATGGATGTTGTCCTAATAATATAGACATTCAAATATGTGACTTTAATGACACTGGAGCATTAGATATTTCATATGATTATAAAACTAGTTTATACTCAGAAGAAGACATAGAAAACATACACAGTAGAATTTTAAATATAATTAATCAAGTAATAAATCAAGATGAAATATGCTTACAAAATATAGAAATTGTAACACCTGAAGAAAAAAGCAAAATTCTAAATAAATTTAATGATACAAAACTCAATTACAACAAAACTAAACCTATAATAAAATACTTTGAAGAACAGGTTGAAAAGACACCAAATGAAGTTGCAATAGTATTTGAAAATAAAAAAATGACATATAAAGAATTGAATGAAAAAGCCAATAGTTTAGCCAATAAGATAAAACAAGAAGGAATAACAAACAATTCAATAGTTGGAATACTACAAGAGAGATCATTTGAAATATTGATTGCAATGTTAGCTACTCTAAAAGCAGGAGGAAGTTATATACCAATTGCAACAGACTATCCAGCAGAAAGAATTGAATACATGTTAGAAGACAGCAATTCAGAAATTCTACTTACAACTGGAAAGAGAAAATTAAAAACAAATAAAAGAATTTTAGACATAAGCTTAGAAAATACAAAAATATATAATAACAATAAAGAAAACATAAAGAACATATCAAAACCAGATGATTTATCATATTTAATATATACATCAGGTTCTACAGGAACGCCAAAAGGTGTAATGTTAAAACAACAAAACTTATCAAACTTTTATAACTCAATGAAGCACAAAATTGCATATTTAAAAGATAAGCAAAAACATAAAATACTATCAATCACAACAATATCATTTGATATATTTGAGTTTGAGTCTCTAATATCACTAACAAGTGGACTTACTGTATATATGACAAATGAAAATGAACAAAAAATGACATCACAAATAGAAAGAATTATAAATAAAAATAAAATTGAAATAATACAAACAACACCATCAATAATGAAATTTCATTTAGATAATATAAAAAATAAAAATAACTTAAAAAGTCTAAAATATATAATGCTTGCAGGAGAACCACTAAACAAAGAATTAGTAGATAAAATAAAAGAAACAATACCAAATGTAACTATTTACAATGGGTATGGACCATCTGAAACAACAATATTTTCAGCTGTTGCAGATGTTACGAATCAGAAGAAAATAACAATTGGAAAACCAATAGATAATACACAAATATATATATTAAATAAAAATCAAAAAGTAATGCCACAAGGGACAGTTGGAGAATTATACATTTCTGGAGATGGAGTTGGAAAAGGATATATGAATAAACCTGCTCAAACAGAAGAAAGCTTTATAAAAAATCCTTTTGATAATGGAAAAATAATGTATAGAGTAGGGGATTTAGGAACATTCAATAAATATGGAGAAATTATTTGTTATGGAAGAACAGATAATCAAGTAAAAATAAGAGGATTAAGAATAGAACTTTCAGAAATAGAAAAACAAATAAAATCTATATATAATATAAAAGATGGAATTGTAGTAAAAAAACAAGTTAATGGAAAAGATGCGTTAGTTGCATATTATGTTCCGAATGGTACAGTTAAAAAATCAGCATTAAAAACTAGATTAAAGAGTAAATTGCCACAATATATGGTACCACAATATTTTGTAAAATTAAATAAAATACCACATACACCAAATGGAAAAATAGATAGAAAAGCATTGCCATTGCCAGAAGACAATAATGAAAATAGAGAAATTATTTTACCAAGAAATGAAATCGATGAAGAAATAGTTAAAATGGTAAAAAGAATATTAAATGTAGAAAAGGTCAGCATAACAGATACAATCCTTGACCTTGGAGGAGATTCACTAACAGGAATAACACTTTCTACAAAAATACTTTCAAAGTTTGATGTGCAAATAGATATAAAAGACATATTAGCAAATTTCTGTATAAAAGATATGTCAGATTATATAAGTGAAAATATGGCAAATGGAAGTGTAAGAATAAAAATAGAAAAAGCACCAGAACAAGAATATTATCCATTATCATCTGCACAAAGAAGAATGTACTATAACTACAAAATGATAGATGAAAATAATACTGTATACAATATGCCAGGAGCGATAATGATTGATGAGATTTTAGACAAGAAAAGAGTTCAAAATGTATTTGACAAAATAGTAGAAAGACATAGCATATTACGTACAGAATTCATATTAAAAGACAATGATGTAGTACAAAGAATTAACCATAATGCAAAATTGCAAATAAAAACATTTAAACATAAAGGAAAAAATATAAATAAAATAATTAAAAATTTCTCAAAACCATTTAACTTAGAAAAAGCGCCAATCTTGAGAGTGGAACTTCATTATATAGACAATGAAAAAACATTAGTACTAGTCGATTCACATCACATAATAATGGATGGAATAAGCTTAAACAACATAATAATTGAGTTTAACAGATTATATAATGGAGAAAACTTGAAAAAAATACCTGTACAATATAAAGACTATTCTGTTTGGGAAAATAATTATAACAATAGTGAATTAATAGAAAAACATGAAAAATATTGGATGGACAAGTTTAAAAATTCAGAATTGCAACAATTAAACTTACCATATGATTTTAAAATCCCAGCCAATAGAAGTTTTGAAGGAAATAAAATAAGTAATATTATAGATGCAAAAGAGTTTAGAAGAATAGAAAGATATGCTAAAAAAATAGGCCTTTCACCAAACATGTTATTCATATCTGCATTTTTCATATTGCTATACAAATATACAGGGCAATCAGAAATAAATGTAGGAAGCCCAATAGCAAATAGAAATATTAATGAAACAAAAAGAATGATAGGGATGTTTGTAAATACAATAGTAATGCAAGCAAAAATGAAAGGTGAAGAAACATTCCAAGAATTTGCCAACTCAATAAAAAGCCAATTATTAGATGATTTATCAAATCAACCATATCCATTTGATAGATTAGTAAAAAAACTTGGAGTAAAAGGAGACAATTCAAGAAATCCATTATTTGATGTAATGTTTACATATCAAAATAAAGAAGAGAATATAGTAAAATTCAATTCAAAAGAAGCACAAATAATAGAAATCGAAAACAATATAGCAAAATTCAATTTATCATTAGAAGTAAAACCAAAAACTCATACAATAAACATAGAATATTGTACAAGACTATTTAAAGAAACAACAATAAAAAGAATGTTTGAGCATTACATAAATATCATAAAAACAATAATGGAAAATAACAACATAAAAATAGATGAAATAGACATATTATCAGATAAAGAGAAAAATAAAATATTATATGGATTTAATAATACTGCATTAAGACTAGAAAAGAAAAAATCAATAATAGAGCTTTTTGAAAAACAAGTAGAAAAAAATCCAAATAAAACAGCAGTAGTATGTGAGAACAACAAAATCACATATTTGGAATTAAACAAAAGGGTAAATAAATTAGCAAACTATTTAAGAAACAATAATATAAAACCAAATGATATAATAGGTGTAATGCTACCAAGATCAATAGAATTAATTGTTACAATATTAGGTGTTGCAAAATCAGGAGCATGTTATATACCAATAGATCCGACATATCCTTCAAAAAGAATAGAATATATGTTAGACAATAGTAAAGCAAAATTATTAATCACAAATGATGAACTATATAACAATATAAAATATGAAAATAAATTATCAATATCAAATGAAAATACAGAAATATATTTACAAGATGATAAAAATCTAAAACCAATATTTGATAATGAAAGACTAGCATATATAATATATACATCAGGCTCAACAGGAAATCCAAAAGGTGTAAAAATAACACATCATAATTTATATAACTTTATAAGAGCAGTAAAAAGAAAAATAGATTTCAATATAAATAAAGTAATGGTATCTGTTACAACAATCTCATTTGACATATTCGGACTTGAACTATATGCACCACTTACATCAGGAATGACATTAGTAGTTGCAAATGAAAGTGAACAAAACATACCAACAATGCTAAACAAATTATGTATTGAAAATAAAGTAAATATGATACAAACAACACCATCAAGATATTCATTAATATTAGAAGAAAAAGAAAATTTAGAATTTTTCAAAAATCTAACAGATATTCTTATTGGTGGAGAAGCGGTTACAGAAAGTATATTAAAAGAAATAAAAAATATAAGTAATGCCAAAATATATGACATGTATGGACCAACAGAAACAACAATTTGGTCTACAATAAAAGAACTAACAAAGGAAAATTTAATATCAATAGGAAAACCAATATCTAATACACAAGTATATGTATTAGATAAAGTTCTAAAACCTGTACCAATTGGAGTTGCAGGAGAATTATATATTGCAGGAGATGGAGTTGGAAAAGGATATTTTAATAGAGATGACCTCACAGCAGAAAGATTTATAAGAAATCCATTTAAAAATAATATAATGTATAAAACAGGAGATATATGTAAATTTAATGAAAAAGGAAATCTATATTATCTTGGAAGAGAAGACAATCAAGTAAAAGTAAGAGGATTAAGAATAGAACTTGAAGAAATAGAAAAAATAATACTAGAATATCCAAACATAAAAAAAGTTAAAGTTGTAAAACAAGTAATAGGAAACAGAGAAATAATTTCAGCATATTTTGTTGCAAAACAAAGAATTAGAATTACTGAACTTAGAAGTTTTTTATATAAATATTTGCCAAATTATATGGTACCATCTTACTTTACTGCATTAGATGAATTCCCATATACACCAAATGGAAAAATAGATAAAAAAGCATTGCCTATACCAAATGGAATTTTAGAAAGTGATAAAAAGAGTTATATAGCACCAAAAACAGACTTAGAAGTAAAATTAGTAAGCATTTGGGAAGAAATCCTAAATACTACACCAGTAGGAATAAAAGACAACTTCTTTGAACTTGGTGGAGACTCAATACTTGCGATGAACTTAAATATAAAATTATTACAAATAACAGATAAAATAAAATATTCAGATATATTTACATATCCAACAATAGAAGAACTTGCAGAAAGAATACAAAGTCAAATAAATAGAGAAGAAAGTTCATTTGAAAACATCGCAGAACAATATAAAGAATTATTAAACAACAATATGTCAGAGTCAAAAACAATTTTACAAAAAAATATAGGAAATGTATTATTAACAGGTGCAACTGGATTTTTAGGAATACATATATTAGAAGAACTTTTAAATAATGAAAACGGAAAAATATATGTATTAGTAAGAAAAGAACCAGGGATGACAGTAAAAGAAAAAATGGTAAATAAAATGCACTATTACTTTGGAGATAAATATGACAAATACATAGATGATAGGATAATTATAATACAAAGTGAAATTGAAAAAGATGGTTTTGGGCTAAATCAAGAAGAACTATTTGAACTAGGAAACTCAGTAAATACAATCATAAATTCAGCTGCGAAAGTATCACATTATGGAAATTATATAGATTTTTATAATATAAATGTAAAAACAGTAGAAAAAATCATAGATTTTGCAACAACATTCCATTTAAAAGTATTTCAAATATCAACATTAAGTGTATCTGGGAACTCAATATTAGACCAATATTATACAGAACAAAAACTTAAAGAAGAAAAAACATTCCGTGAAAATGACTTATACATTGGACAAAGTCTTGATAATGTATATGTAAGAAGTAAATTTGAAGCAGAAAGAAAAATGCTAGATGCCATTCAAAAAGGATTAAATGGATATATATTAAGAATGGGAAATTTAATGCCAAGAATGTCAGACGGAAAATTTCAAGATAACATTTCAGAAAATGCATACATGAATAGATTAAAATCACTTCTACAAATTGGAATGATACCAGATTACTTAATGAAAGATTATTTAGAACTAACACCAATAGACTATACGGCAAAAGCAGTATTAAAAATAATGCAATATACAGATAAAGAAAATATTATATACCACATATATAATCATAATCATGTATATGTGACAGAATTGCTTAAAGCTATGAAAAATTTAGGATATGAAATGAATATAGTAAATTCTGAGGAATTCAAAGAAAAAGTAAAAAAAATAATAAATAGTAAAAATTCAAAAATATTAAATACATTAGTGAATGATCTTGACAAAGATTTGAACTTGAATTATGATAGTAACATAAAATTAAAATCTGAGCATAGTATAAAATTACTAGAAAAATATGGCTTCAAATGGCCAAAAATAACAGAAGAATATATAGAAAATGTACTAAAGCTAATAAAGGAGAAATAAAAAATGATAGCAGATATTCAAACATTAAGTGCACTAATTGTAACATTGATTATAGACTTTGCATTAATGATATATGTATCAAATATAAAATCTGAAAACCAACTAAAGAGAATATTTAGATGTTCTCTTTGGTTGTTAATTTTATGGATATTAGGATTAATAATGCAAATAACACTCTCTAAATCAATGGGAATAAAACCAATTTATTTTGATTATATAGCATATATAGGAATATGTTTCATACCGCTAGCAATATTAGCAATGGGAGTAGCATTTTCAAAAACAAAAATCAAGCTAAAAAGATGGCACTTTTTATTATGCATAGTTCCAATGGTATCACTAATATGTTTGTGGACGAATGATTATCATCATTTATTTTTTGAACAATATTCCATAAATATTGCAGAAATGGTATATGGACCATATATGAAAATCCATAATATATATTCATATTTGATAATTGCAATAGGAATAATATATTTATTAAGATTTACAATAAAAAATTCCGGAATATTCTCAAAACAATCATTATTAATGCTAGTAGGAATAAGTGTACCATTAACAGTAAATATGTTAGCAACATTTCATATAATATCAGCAACAATATATATAACGCCAATAACATTTTCATTTACAATATTATGTTGTGCATTAGCAATATTTAAATTTCAATTCTTAGGAGTAGCACCAATTGCACTACAACAAGTAGTAGATAGAATGTCAGATAGTTATGTAGTTTTAAATGATAATAATTATATAGTAGATTTTAACAAAACATTTATAAAAACATTTCATTTAAAAGAAGAAATAATAAGAAGTATGGAATTTATAGATTTGTTAAGAAAAAGCAAAGTTGCTAAAAGTAGTATAAACAAAATAGGAAAAGGAATAATAAAAGCAACAAATACAGGAAAAACAGTATCATTTGAAATAAAATCTGAAAAAGCAGAAAAATATTTTACGGTAGAGATAACACCAATAAGTTCAAATAAAGCGATAATAGGAACATTAGTCTTATTAAAAGATATAACGCAACATAAACAAGACATGGCAACAATTAGGAATAATCAAGAAGTATTAATGGAAAGAGAACGTTTAGCTTCACTTGGACAATTAATAGGAGGAATAGCACACAACTTAAAAACTCCAATAATGTCTATATCAGGAGCTGTAGAAGGACTAGAAAATTTGATAAAAGAATATGATGAATCAATAGATGATCCATTAGTAAATTCTCAAGACCACCATGACATAGCAAGAGATATGGAATCATGGATTCCAAAAATAAGAACACATCTTGAATATATGTCAGACATAATCACAACTGTAAAAGGACAAGCTGTTGCACTTTCAAATGATGAAGAAATATCATTTACAGTAAGTGAACTTGTAAAAAGAGTAAACATATTAATGAAACATGAACTTAAAAATTCATATATATATTTAAATGTAATGATGAAAACAGATGAAAATCTTTCATTAAAAGGAGATGTAAACAGTCTAGTACAAGTAATAAATAATATGATATCAAATTCAATTCAAGCATATAATGGAAAAAGAGATCAAAACATAGAATTTGAAATAAATCAAAAAGGAAATGATGTAATATTATCAATAACTGACTACGCAGGAGGATTACCAAAAGAAGTACAAGAAAGACTATTTAAAGAAATGGTAACAACAAAAGGAAAAAATGGTACAGGACTTGGATTATATATGTCATATTCAAATATAAAAGCAAGATTCAATGGAGATATAACTTTCAAAACCGAAGAAGGAAAAGGAACAACATTTAATATAATAATACCAATTACAAAATAATAAAAAGAATAGTTTTACAATGTTTAATACAAGTAAGACTATTCTTTTTATATAAATAAATTCATAATAGTTAAAACAATAGTAGAGAAAAAAGCTTTAATAGATAACCTAAAACTACGCTTTACAAAAATTGCTGCATCAGTAAGTCGATTTTCGCCGATAATAGTAAGAGCAACACAAGGTTCATCAACTTCTTTATATTCTATGATTGCAGTTTCAGCAGTCTCAGCACTTTCAGCACTTTCAGTGGTTTCATGTTCATTGACTGACTCTTCAATTTGAGTTGACTCAATATCAACTAATTCGTCTAAATCTTCCATAATTCCTCCAATAATTTAATTTTAGTATAACAAGATAGATTACAAAAATCAAATAAAATGGTAAAATGTCATGAAAAAGAAATATATTTGTAACATAGTTGTAATACAAATAATTTATAATGTAATACATGCAGAGGTGGTAAAATGAGAAAAGCTGAACAAAATAGAATGAAAGAAGGAAATTCAGAAAGATATAGAATAATAGCTGTTGATGATGAGATAGGAATAATAGACTCTTTATCAGTATTCTTAAAAAGAACTGACTATGAATTTGTGGGAATAACAGACCCAGAAGAAGCAATAGAAGTTGTAAAAAAAGAGCATTTTGACTTAATGCTATTAGACTTTATGATGACACCACTTCATGGTGATGAAGTTGTAGAAGAAATAAGAAAATTCAATAAAGAATTATATATACTATTATTGACAGGACACAAAGATTTGGCACCACCATTAGAAACAATAAAAAGACTAGACATACAAGGTTATTGTGAAAAAAGTGATAAATTTGACCAATTACTTTTATTAATTGAATCAGGAATAAAATCAATCAAACAAATGCACGAAATTAGAAGAATAAATGAAGAACTAATTGATGCAAATGAAAAAATTGAAAGAGCATATTTACAAAGTGTGCAAACTCTAAGATATACAGTAGAAGCAAAAGACACATATACAAAAGGACATTCAGATAGGGTATCAGAATTTTCAGTTCTAATAGGACAAAAACTAGGACTATCAGAACAAGATATAAACACATTGAGAATAGGTGGACTATTCCATGACATAGGAAAAATAGGAATACCAGATAGTATATTAAGAAAAGAAGGAAAACTTACAGATGATGAATACTCAGAAATAAAAAATCACCCAGCAATAGGAGTTCACATATTAGGAGAAGCAGAAATATTCAAAGACATAATTCCAATTGTAAAACATCATCATGAAAGATATGATGGAAGGGGATATCCATCAGGACTAAAAGGAGAAGAAATCCCATATTTGGCAAGAATTGCAGCTGTTGCAGATACATTTGATGCAATGACAAGTAAAAGAAGCTATAGAGATGCATTAGACTTACAATATGTAATAGACGAAATAGAAAGATGCAAAGGGACTCAATTTGATCCAGAAATAGCACAAGCCTTTTTGGATATCTTAAAAACAGATTTTGATAAAATAAGAGAAATACAAGAAAAATATTAAGAAATAAAGAAATTACTAAAAACTAGTAATTTCTTTATTTTATTTAAAAGACTAGAAGCAATTTGAGCATCTTTGTCAATACAGATTTAAATAAATATAAAGTATTTTCATTGTTTTTTTCATTTGCTTTTAATGATATATAAGCATTGTATAGTTTACTCATAACTTTCTCCTTTGTATTTTTATGTAATTACTTATTTTTAGACATTATACCGCATGAAAATCAAAAAAATGTCAAATTTTATCAATAGACAACAACTTTTATTTATTATTTAAATTATTGTATATTTAAAGAAATATCAGAGATAAAAAACAATTAACAGAAAAAATCTTTACAAAAGAAAAAACACAGGCATAAAATAAAAAAGAATATTAATAAGGAGGAGACAAAAGATGAAACGAAACAGGGGAATAACACTAATAGCACTAGTAGTAACAATAGTAGTGTTATTAATATTAGCAGGAACAACAATAGCAATGTTAACAGGAGATAATGGGATAATAGCAAGGGCAGCAAAAGCAAAAGAAGCAACAGATAAAGCAGCAAGTGAAGAAGAGTTAGGATTGCAAAGAACATTGCAAGAAATAGCAAGTAGAGTACCATCAGTAGAAGGATATAATGATATAAAAAAGGTAAATAGCCCCAAACTAGCAGAGGGAATGATACCAATAAAATGGGACAAAAGTAAAAATAAATGGGTAATATGTAGTGAAAATGACCCAGAGTGGTATAATTATAGTTCAAAAAAATGGGCAAATGTAATGTTAAGTGATGGAGAATATAAAGCAGGAGAAGCAGAAGGAACAGAAGTAGAAGATAGCCAATTAGGAAGTATGTATGTGTGGATACCAAGATATGCATATACAATATCAAATTCAAATAACGAACATAAAATAAATGTAACATTTGTAAAAGGAAATACAAATGAAGGAGTAGATGGAAGAGAATTTACAACAGATGAAAGTGTAGACACAACAAAAACAGAATTAGTACATCCAGGATTTAATTTAGGAGGAAGTGCATTAACAGGAATATGGGTAGCAAAGTTTGAAGCAAGTGGAGTAGATGATAATGGGAATGCAGTAGGAAATGCGAGCGAAGGTAGTACAAATCAAATATATGCACCAAATACTAATACAATCGCACAAAGTCTACCAAATAGAATAAGCTGGAGACATATAACAATAGGTGATTGTGAAAAAAGAAGTATGGAAGTAGCAACAAAAGATAGGTTTGGATTGAAAAATGCAAGTAGTCACTTAATAAGAAATAGTGAATGGGGAGCAGTAGCATATTTATGTTATAGTGAATATGGAAGTGTACCACAAATAAATGCAGCAGGAACAATAAAAAAGACACCATATTGGTACACATATGATATGTATACAGGACAAGGACCAAAAACAGATGATTCAAACAATTACAGTACAACAAATGGAATTCTAGCAAGTACAACAGGAAATACAACAGGAGTATATGACATGAATGGTGGAGCATGGGAATATGTGGCAGCATATATAGATAATGGAAATAGTAATTTAAATGCTGGTGGAAAATATTTTATAAATAGACAACTAAATGAAGCATATACAAGTTTATGGGATAAATATGAAGCAAGTCAGGAAGAAAAAGATAATCAAATACAAATAGATGAACAAACAACATTAACGCAATCTGAATTATGGGATAGTACAAATAAAAAAATAGAAATACAATATCAAAATGCAAGAAAAAGATTAACACAAGCAGTATTTGATGGAATGGCAAAACATAAAGGAATCGGAGTAAATGAAATGACAACAACATTTGCATATTATACAATATATCAAAATACAAGTGGAAACAATGGAAGAGGATGGTTTATAGACCCAGAAGTAGCTGCAGAGGAGAAGACAAAAGAACAATATATATCAGGAGTAGCAAGCTCATGGGATAATGATTTAATACGTATCGGGCATTCGTCTTTTCCGTTCGTGATACGTGGTGGCCATTTCGACAACGGCGGTAGTGCGGGTGTGTTCTATTCACACGCGAACAGCGGTTACGGCAATAGCAGCAACGGGTTCCGTCCGGTCGTTGTGGTGTAGCACTTCGATACACAAAGAAGCATAGAGGCTTCTATTTCAGATGGGCACTACTTTACGGAGGGTGCCGAGTAGATTTGTATCAAAGAAGTTTAATTCCATTGGTATAGACTAGATTTTATATCATAAACACATAAATAATATATCTTGTTTGAGTAGTAAAATGGCGAAAACCCGAGAATACGCAAAAAAGCATGTGAGTGCTTTTTTGTTGTAAAGTAAAAATATTTGACAAGAACATAAAAAGTGTATAATTATATTATAAAAGCAAATGAAAAATCCTTAGATTTATAATCTGGGGATTTTTTTGACCAATATATTTTCTTCATAATAACACTTGCTTTTTGAAAAATTTAACTATATAATTTGCAATAAGAATTTTCTTGAAAGGATATAAAAATGGATAAAATATTAAACACAATCGCAACTGAGTTAAACGTAAAATACACTCAAGTTGAAAATGCAGTAAAATTAATTGATGATGGAAATACAATTCCATTCATAGCTCGTTATAGAAAAGAAGCTACAGGTGGACTAAGTGATGAAATCTTAAGAAATTTAAATGAAAGATTATCATACTTAAGAAATCTTGAAAATCGTAAAGGAGAAGTTATAAAATCTATTGATGAACAAGGTAAGCTAACTGATGAACTAACAATTGCAATCTCTTCAGCCGAAACACTTGCAGAAGTAGAAGATTTATATAGACCATATAAACAAAAGAAAAAGACTAGAGCAACAGTTGCAAAAGCAAAAGGGCTTGAGCCACTTGCTCAAATTATTATTAAACAAGAAGAGAAAAAAGATATTAATGAAATAGCTCAAGAATATGTAAATATTGATAGTTTATCTGATGAAGATAAAAAGAATAAAGATAAAGTTGTTGCTTCAGCAGAAGATGCTATTCAAGGAGCATTAGACATTATTGCTGAAGATATTTCAGATAATGCAAGATTTAGAAAATATATTAAAAAAGTTTGTTATAGAGAAGGCTATATTAATACAAAAACATCAAAACCTGATGAAAAATCAAATTATGAAATGTATTATGATTTTTCTGAATTAATTTGCAAACTTCCAAGCCATAGAATTCTTGCAATTAATAGAGGAGAAGCTGAAGGATTTCTGAAAGTAACAATTACAAAGCCTGAAGATAAAATTCTTTACTATATGCAAAAAGATATATTAAAGGGGAATAATCAATTTACAGAAATGCTTACAAATACTATAGAAGATGCTTTTTCTAGATTGATTGAACCATCTGTTGATAGAGAAATTCGTTCAGATTTAACTGAAAAAGCTGAAGAAAAGGCAATAAAAGTATTTGGTCAAAATGCAAAACAATTATTATTAGGAGCACCTATAAAAGGAAAGACTGTTATGGGCTTTGACCCTGCCTATAGAACAGGTTGCAAAATTGCAGTTATTGATGAAACTGGAAAAGTTTTAGATTATACTACAGTATATCCTACTGAACCTCAAAATGATGTTGAAGGTGCAAAAAAAGTATTACTAGATTTAATCGAAAAAGATAATATTAACATGATTGCAATTGGAAATGGTACAGCATCTCGTGAATCAGAAATATTTGTTTCAGATATGATTAAAGATGCAAAACATGAAGTAAATTATGTTATAGTTAGTGAAGCTGGAGCTTCTGTTTATTCTGCTTCAAAACTTGCAACTGAAGAATATCCTGATATAAATGTTTCAATTAGAGGAGCAATTTCAATTGCACGTAGATTACAAGATCCTCTTGCAGAACTTGTAAAAATTGACCCAAAAGCAATCGGTGTAGGGCAATACCAACACGATGTTAATCAAAAGAAATTGTCTGAAAGTTTAACAGGTGTTGTTGAAGACAGTGTTAATAAAGTTGGTGTTGATGTAAATACTGCAACTCCTTCTTTACTTTCTTATGTTTCTGGTATAAATAATACTATTGCCAAAAATATAGTTAAATATAGAGATGAAAATGGAAAATTAAAAGAAAGAAAAGATTTACTTAAAGTTCCAAAGTTAGGAAAAGTTGCATATGAACAATGTGCAGGATTTATAAGAATACCGGATGGTATTAATCCTCTTGAAAATACTGCAGTTCACCCAGAAAGTTATGAGCAAACGGAAAAACTTTTAACAAAACTTGGATTTAACAAAAATGATTTAAAAAATAAAGATACCTTAAATGTATTACGTGAGGAACTAAAAACCGTTGACATTCCTGCTCTTTCAAAAGAGTTAGAAATAGGAGAAATGACTTTATCAGATATAATTTCAGAACTTTCAAAACCAGGTCGTGATCCTAGAGAAGATATGCCAAAACCAATACTTCGCAGTGATGTTTTAAAATTTGAAGATTTAACAATTGGAATGGTTTTAACAGGAACTGTTAGAAATGTTATTGATTTTGGTGCATTTGTAGATATTGGAGTAAAATATGATGGATTAGTTCATATTTCAGAAATGAGTGATTCTTATATTAAATCTCCTTCTGATATAGTTTCTGTTGGAGATATCGTAAAAGTAAAAGTTATAAAAATAGATAGTGATAGAAAAAAGGTCGGTCTTTCTATGAAAATTTAAAAAACCTTGACATTTCTATATAAAATAAAATATAATGCGAGTGGACAAACTTGTTTAAAAATTCAAAAAAAGAAAATAATACAAAAAGGAGGTATATTTATGGATTTTGAACAATGGAAAGGCTTTGAAAAAGGCGAATGGAAAAGAAAGATTGATGTAAGAAACTTCATACAAAAGAATTATACACCATATGAAGGTGATTCAAGTTTCCTAACAGGGATAACAGAAAAAACAAAAAAACTTTGGGATGAAGTATTAGAATTATATAAAAGAGAAAAGGAATCAAAAGGTTCAGTATTAGATATAGATACAAAAACAGTATCAACAGTATCTGCACATGAAGCAGGATATATTGATAAAACTTTAGAAGAAATAGTTGGTCTTCAAACAGATTATCCTTTAAAAAGAGCAATAATGCCATTTGGAGGAATAAAAATAGTAGAAAAATCATGTGAAGCATATGGTAGAGAAGTAGATCCAGAAGTAGATGCGATTTTCCATAAAATAAGAAAAACTCACAATGATGGAGTATTTGATGTATATACACCAGATATTAGAGCTGCAAGGAGTTCACACTTAATCACAGGACTTCCAGATGGATATGGAAGAGGAAGAATAATAGGAGATTACAGAAGAGTTGCACTATATGGTGTTGATGAATTAATAAAAGAAAAGAAAGATGATTTAGAAATACTTGATGTAGATGATTTCACAGAAGAAGTAATAAGAGAAAGAGAAGAAATTGCAGAACAAATAAAAGCATTAAATGAACTTAAAGTTATGGCAAGTAAGTATGGATTTGATATTTCAAAACCAGCTTCAAATGCAAAAGAAGCAATACAATGGCTATACTTTGGATATTTAGGAGCAGTTAAAGATCAAAATGGAGCTGCAATGAGCATTGGTAGAACTTCAACATTCTTAGATATTTATATAGAAAGAGATTTCAAAAATGGAGTTTTAACAGAAGAACAAGCACAAGAATTAATGGATCATTTTGTAATGAAATTAAGATTAGTAAGATTCTTAAGAACACCAGAATACAATGAATTATTTAGTGGAGATCCAGTTTGGGTAACTGAAAGTATTGGTGGTATGGGTGTAGATGGTAGAACATTAGTAACTAAAAACTCATTCAGAATGTTACACACATTAGAAAATTTAGGTCCAGCTCCAGAACCAAACCTAACAGTACTATGGTCAACAAGATTACCAGAAGGATTCAAGAAATATACAGCAAACTTATCAATACAAACATCTTCAATTCAATACGAAAATGATGATGTTATGAGAACTACTTTAGGAGATGATTATGGAATAGCATGTTGTGTATCACCTATGAAAATAGGTAAACAAATGCAATTTTTTGGTGCAAGAGCAAACTTGGCAAAAACACTACTATATGCAATAAATGGTGGAAAAGATGAAAAAACAAAGAAACAGGTAACTCCAAGATTTGAACCAATAACATCTGAATATTTAGACTATGATGAAGTTATGTATAAATTTAATCAAATGATGGATTATGTTGCTAAAATTTATATAAAAGCATTAAATGCAATTCATTATATGCATGATAAATATTCATATGAAGCAATTGAAATGGCATTACATGATAAAGATGTAATAAGAACAATGGCTTGTGGAATTGCAGGACTTTCAGTTGTTGCAGATTCATTATCAGCCATAAAATATGCAAAAGTTAAAGTAATAAGAGATGAAACTGGACTAGCTGTAGATTATGAAATCGAAGGAGATTATCCAAAATTCGGAAATGATGATGACAGAGTTGACCAAATTGCAGTAGATATTGTTGCAGAATTTTTGAAAAAATTAAAGAAACATCCAACATATAGAAATTCAAAACACACACTATCAATATTAACAATAACATCAAATGTTGTATATGGTAAAGCAACAGGAAATACACCTGATGGAAGAAGAGAAGGAGCACCATTTGGACCAGGAGCAAACCCACTACATGGAAGAGATACAAATGGAGCATTAGCTGTAATGAATTCAATAGCAAAATTACCATTTGAAGAATCAGAAGATGGAATTTCTTATACATTCTCAATAACACCAGCAACATTAGGTTCAGATATGGATGTAAAAGTTAATAATCTAGTAAGCATGTTAGATGGATTTTTTGCACAAACAGGACATCACATAAATGTAAATGTATTTGATAGAGCATTACTTGTAGATGCAATGGAACATCCAGAAAAATATCCTCAACTTACAATAAGAGTTTCAGGATATGCTGTAAACTTTGTAAAACTTACAAGAGAACAACAACTAGATGTTATAAATAGAACAATACATGAAAAAATATAATGTTAAAAGAGAACCGGTGTATAAATTGGCATTTTGCTAAAAGTGCCGGTTCTTTTCTTGGCAGAAAGGACTAAGAATTGGAAAAAGATTTGAATTATTATGCAAAAGTGCATTCAGTAGAAAGTTTTGGTACAGTTGATGGACCAGGAATTAGATTTGTAATTTTTCTTCAAGGTTGCAGTTTAAGGTGTAAATATTGCCATAACAGAGATACATGGGATATAAATGGTGGAGAATATAAATCTGTAGATGAAATTATTGAAAAAATCAAAAATTATAAAAATTACATTATTCCATCTGGTGGTGGTGTAACTGTAACAGGAGGAGAACCACTATTACAAGCTAAATTTTTAGTAGAATTATTTAAAAGACTAAAAGAAGAAAATATTCATACTTGTATAGACACATCTGGAATGTTTGGAATAACAGATGATATAAAAAAAGTGTTAGAATTAACTGATTTAGTATTATTAGATATAAAACATATAGATGATGAAAAATGCAAAAAATTGGTAGGTTCATCAAATAAAAAGGAATTAGAATTTGCTAGATATTTAAGTGACAATGGAATAAAAATGTGGATTAGGCAAGTATTAGTGCCAGGATATACCGATGACGAAGCAGATTTAATAAAACTTGGAGGATTTATACGTTCATTAAAAACAGTTGAAAAAGTTCAAGTTTTACCATATCACAGCATGGGAAAATACAAATGGGAAAAACTTGGAAAAAAATATGAGCTTGAAGGAGTAAGAGAAGCAACACAAGAAGATGTAAAAAGAGCAGAAAATTTAATAAAATACTACTAATTTTAATATAAATATGATAGAATAGCAAAAAAAGATTCAAGGAGAGTGTGAAAAATGTCAAAAGCCAAATATAAAAGAGTGCTTCTAAAGCTTAGTGGAGAAGCATTAGCTGGAGAACAAAAAACAGGAATAAACCCTGAAGTTGTAGGAAACATCTGTGATAAAATAAAAGAAGTAATAGAAATGGGTGTTCAAGTTGCAATTGTTGTTGGTGGAGGTAACTTCTGGAGAGGAAGAAATGGACATCAAATGGAAAGAACAACAGCAGATTACATGGGAATGCTTGCAACAGCAATGAATGCATTAGCATTACAAGATGCATTAGAAACAAGAGGAGTATATTCAAGAGTTCAAACTGCAATTGAAATAAGAGAAGTAGCAGAACCATTTATCCAAAGAAAAGCAGAAAAACATTTAAATCATGGAAGAGTTGTTATATTTGCGTGTGGAACAGGTCATCCATATTTTACAACAGATACAGCAGCAGTTTTAAGAGCAACAGAAATAAAAGCAGATATAATCTTGTTAGGAAAAGCAATAGATGCAGTATATTCTGCAGACCCTAAAATACAACCAGATGCTATAAAATTTGAAGAAATATCATATTTAGATGTATTGAATAAAGATTTAAAAGTAATGGATTCAACTGCTACAGCAATGTGTAGAGATAATAATATACCATTATTAGTATTTGGAATAGCAGATCCAGAAAATATAGTAAGAGCTGTAAAAGGCGAAAAAATTGGTACAATAGTATCATAATTATAAAGTAAGAAAGGAAATGAAAAAATGGATTATACAAATTTAAAAGAAAGAATGGAAAAATCAATAAATGCATATAATGAAAAATTAGCAGAAATAAGAGCAGGTAGAGCAAACCCTGCAATATTAAACAAAATAAGAGTAGACTATTATGGAACTCCAACTCCAATAAATCAAATGGCAGGAATATCAGTTCCAGAAGCAAGATTAATAGTTATTCAACCTTGGGATATGAGTGTTTTAAAAGATATAGAAAAAGCAATATTAGCATCAGATATTGGAATAAATCCAAATAATGATGGAAAAGTAATAAGACTTTCTTTCCCAGAATTAAATGAAGAAAGAAGAAAAGAACTTGTAAAAGACATAAAGAAAATTACAGAAGAAGCAAAAGTTGCAATAAGAGCAATTAGAAGAGATGGAATTGATGAAGCAAAAACACAACAAAAAAATAGTGAAATAACAGAAGATGAATTAAAATCTGCAGAAACAGAAATTCAAAAAATAACAGATCAATACATAGAAGAAATTGATAAAATTTTAGCAAATAAAGAAACAGAAATAATGAGTGTATAAAGGTGAATTAAATGGAATTTAGTAAAGAAGATATGCCAAAACATATTGCAATAATAATGGATGGAAATAGAAGATGGGCAAGAGCAAAAGGTAAGCCTGCAACATTTGGACATAAAGAAGGGGCAAAAACACTAGAAAAAATAGTTCGATATGCAAATAAAATAGGACTAGAATATATAACAGTATATGCTTTTTCTACAGAAAATTGGAAAAGAGCAGAAGATGAAGTATCAGCCCTAATGACATTATTACAAAACTACCTAGATGATTATAGTAAAAGAGCTGATTCAGAAAATATAAAAGTAAAAGTGTTAGGCGATATAACAGCACTTTCAAAAGGGATGCAAAAAAGTATTATGAATTGTATGGAAAGAACTAAAGATAATACAGGAGTAGTATTTAATATTGCGCTAAATTATGGTGGTAGAAATGAAATTGTTAGAGCTGTAAAAGAAATTGCCAAAGAAATAAAAGAAGAAAAAATAGAAATAGATGATATAACAGAAAAATTGATATCAGAGAATTTATATACAAAAGGTCAACCAGACCCAGACCTAGTAATAAGAACAAGTGGAGAAGTAAGATTGAGTAATTTCTTACCTTGGCAAGCAGTGTATTCAGAATTTCTATTTATTGATAAAAACTGGCCAGATTTTACAGAAGAAGATTTAGATAATGCAATAATAGAATATCAAAAAAGAACCAGAAAATTTGGAGCAAACTAAAACAAGGAGAAAAATAAAAAGTAATGGATATAAAAAGAGTAATGTCAGCACTATTAGGATTCCCATTAGTAGTAATAATATTAACATTTGGAAATAAATATGTAGTAGATGTGTTTTTAACAGTAGTTGCAATTCTTTCTATGCAGGAATATTTTAATGCTATAGAAAAAGATTCAAAACCGATAAGATGGTTAGGATACATATCATGTATATTTATTGCGCTTATACATATTGTTCCAGAAAATATACCTAGTGATGTACAAAAAAACATATTATTATTAATGATACCAACACTATTATTATTATCATTTGGAAAAGTAATAATAAGTAATATGAAAACCAATTTTAAAGATACAGCTTATACTGTTTTTGGAATATTATATATAATAACATGTATTTCATTTATTGCATTAACAAGGGGCTTAGAGCATGGAAAAATATTAATATGGTATGCAATATTTGCGGCATGGGGAACAGATACATTTGCCTATATTATAGGAAAAAGATTCGGAAAACACAAATTTAGTCAAGTAAGTCCTAAAAAGTCAATTGAAGGTTGTATAGCAGGAACCTTAGGGGCAGTATTAGCAGTAGTTATATACACAGCTGTTATAAATTCAATATATAATTTAGGATATTCATATGTTTATGTAATTATTACAACAATTATATTAAGCTTAATTGGCCAAATTGGTGATTTTGCAGCATCAAGTATAAAAAGATATGTTGATGTTAAAGATTATAGTAATCTAATACCAGGACATGGTGGAATGCTAGATAGAATAGATAGTTTAATGTTTTTAGCACCATTTGCATATGTTATATTAAGTATGATGTAATAAGGAGAGAAAAAATTGATTAGTTTTATAGTTAATGCAATTAAAATAATATTTTTATTAGGTTTTTTAATATTTATTCATGAAGGTGGACATTTTATAGTTGCAAAATTGTGTAAAGTAAAAGTAAAAGAATTTGCAATAGGATTTGGAAAAGTAATTTGGGAGAAACAAGGAAAAGAAACAAAATATACAATAAGACTAATTCCTTTGGGAGGATTTAATGATTTAGAAGGAGAAGATGAAGAATCAAATGATGTAAAATCTTTTTCAAATGCAAGTATGTGGAAAAGACTTGCAATAGTTTTTGCAGGAGCAGCCGTAAATATAATATTTGGATTGTTAATATATTTCATAATTGTTTCAACAGTTGGTCTTGAATTTACAGATTCTACAAAAGACACATTTTTGAATAGAATTTATTATGGAGCAATACAAACAGGAGAATTTATAGTAGCAATATGTGGAAGCTTAAAAACTCTATTTACAGGTGGAATTGCAGCAGATCAAATGATGGGAATTGTTGGAATATCAGAAATTGTAGTAAAAACTACAGGAGTTTTGAATTATATATATTTACTTGCAATGATTTCAATATCTTTGGGAATAACAAATTTACTCCCAATACCTTCATTAGATGGTGGAAAAATAATTATACTTCTAATAGAAGCAATTAGAGGCAAGCCAATAAAGCCTGAAACAGAGGAGAAGATTCAACTAATAGGAATGTCATTAATAATAGGAATTTTTATATTAGTAACATATAATGATATAATTAAAATATTTTAAAAAGAACCAATGTGTTAGTTCACATTGGTTTTTTCGAATTCATTTGTATAATAAGTATATCCGTCTACAGAAATACCTCTTAGATAGTAAATTTGATGACTTTGATCATTTATAATATAGATATCTGTACCCATTGTAGAAGATGTTTTATCAATATAGTTATAAAAATCATTTCCATAATTTAAAGTAAGTCCATCAAAAGCATTTAAATCTATTATATTATAAACATCACCATCATTTACATTTTTTTGAGAATCTGCAAAAGTAGTTGAAAAAATATAAGATGTATCTACATTAACATTATTATTTATTTTATAAACAGGTAAGCTACCATATTTTGAATAATAAGAACTAACCATATCATCTAATAATTGGATATCATTTTGCATTTTTTTTAATTCTTGTAATCTCATACCATTAAGAGCACTTCCAACAAGAACACTAGATATAATCATTAAAATTAATACAGTAATTACTAAAGAAATTAGAGTAATACCATTTTCATTCTTCTTTTTCATATGTAAACCTCTCTATTTTTTGTTTAAGTATATCAATAAGTTTCAATAAAATCAAGATATTATGCAAATAAGATTGAAATTTTATGTTATTTGTAGTAAAATATAGAAATGAAAAATGGAGGGAGAAAATGTATAGGACACATAATTTAGGAGAACTAAGAATAACAAATGTAGGAGAAACTGTCGAGTTATCAGGATGGGTGCAAAAAATCCGTAACTTAGGTGGAATGATATTTATAGATTTAAGAGATCAGTTTGGTATAACACAAATTGTAATAAATGATGAAAAATTGCAAGAACAAGCAAAGGAATTTACAACAGAAAGTTGTATCAACATAAGTGGAAAAGTTGTGGAAAGAAGTAGCAAAAATCCTAAAATGGCAACAGGTGAAATTGAGGTAGTTGCTGAAAGAGCAGAAATATTAGGAAAATGTAAAAATGTACTACCATTTGAAGTAAACACAGATCAAGAAATAAGAGAAGATTTAAGATTAGAATATAGATTTTTGGATTTAAGAAATAAAAGACTACATGATATAATACTATTGCGTTCAAAGGTATTAAAAGCATTAAGAGATAGAATGGATGAATTAGGATTTGCAGAAATACAAACACCAATATTAGCAAATTCTTCACCAGAAGGAGCAAGAGACTTTTTAGTACCAAGTAGATTACATCCAGGAGAATTTTATGCTTTACCACAAGCACCACAACAATTCAAGCAATTATTGATGGTAGGTGGATTTGATAAATATTTTCAAATAGCACCATGCTTTAGAGATGAAGACCCACGTGCAGATAGAGCTCCAGGAGAATTTTATCAATTAGATTTTGAGATGAGCTTTGCAACACAAGAAGATGTATTTAATGTAATAGAAGATGTAGTTCCATATACATTTAAAAAATTCACAGATTGGAAAGTTGATGAAGGACCATTTATAAGAATACCATATAAAGAAGCAATGGAAAAATACGGAATAGATAAACCAGATTTAAGAAACCCTTTAATCATACAAGATGTGACTCAAGTATTTGCTGAAAGTGAATTTAATGCATTTAAAGATAAAACAATAAAAGCAATAGTAGTGCCAAATGGAGCAGAACAAGGAAGAAAATTCTTTGATAAAATGACAGAATTTGCTACATCAGATGAAGTTGGAGCAAAAGGATTAGCTTGGACAAAATTTGAAAAAGATGGAACAGTTTCAGGTGGAATTGCAAAATTCATAACAGAAAAAATAAAAGAAGAATTAATATCTAAATACAATGTAAAATTAGGAGATAGCATTTTCTTTGTAGCTGATGAATTACACTTAGCACAAAAAATAGCTGGACTAGTTAGAATAGAATTAGGAAAGAAATTAGATTTAATTGAAAAAGGAGTATATAAGTTCTGCTTTATAGTAGACTTCCCAATGTATGAACTATCTGATGAAGGAAAAATAGATTTCTGTCATAATCCATTTTCAATGCCACAAGGTGGATTAGAAGCATTAAATACAATGAATCCACTAGATATATTAGCATATCAATATGATTTAGTATGTAATGGATATGAAATGGCATCAGGAGCTGTAAGAAATCATAACCCTGAAATAATGGTAAAAGCATTTGAAATTGCAGGATATGAAGAAGAAGAAATCAAAAATAGATTTGGTGCATTATATAATGCATTCCAGTATGGAACACCTCCACATGCAGGAGCTGCTCCAGGAGTAGATAGAATGATAATGCTGATAGCAGATTCAACAAATATAAGAGAAGTAATAGCATTCCCTAAAAATAAAAAAGCAAGAGATTTATTAATGAGAGCACCATCTGTTGTGACAAAACAACAATTAGATGATGTGCATATAGAGGTAAAAAATGAAGAAAAATAAATTAGAATTAATTGTATTTTTAAGTGGAGCTATAGGAATGGGACTTGAACTGATTGCAGCGAGAGTCCTTTCTCCTTATGTAGGAAGCTCAAATGTTGTATGGACAAGTATAATTGGAATAATTCTAGTAAGTATGAGTTTTGGATATTATATTGGAGGAAAACTTGCAGATAAAAAAGCAGATTTAAATACATTAGCAAATATATTATTATTAGCAGCATTGGCAACAAGTTTTATTCCAATATTAGAAACAATAGTTGTAAAAAATTTAGCTGGAATGATAGATAACTTAATAATTGCAGCAATAATATGTGCAATAATAGTATTTTCAATACCTAGTTTTATATTAGCAATGGTTTCTCCATTTGCAGTAAAAATAAAAAGCAATCAAGAAAAAGAAATAGGAACAGTTTCAGGAAGAATCTCATCAATATCAACAATAGGAAGCATAGTAGGAACCTTCTTAATGGGATTTGTACTAATTCCACGAATAGGTGTAAGTAATATAAATATAGGTGTAACATTATTAATAATAATTATGTCACTAATAGCAAGAAATCAATATGAAAAAAGAGAAATATGGGTAACAATATTATTAATATGTATTATGGGAATAACATCAATAATAGGAAAATTCATATTTAAATTAAACAATCCAGATATATTGCTAGATACTGATTCACAATATAGTAGAATTTGGGTAAAGCAAATATCAACAAAGACAAATACATACAAAACATTACAAGTTGATACAGGACTTGAATCATATATTGATAGTGATGGAAATATGGGAGCCGAATATTTAAAATATTATGATTTATTTGAATATTTTAATAAAGATGCAAACTCAACACTTTTAATAGGAGGAGCTGCATATACATATCCAATTCATTATTTACAAAAGTATCAAAATAAAAAAATTGATGTAGTTGAAATTGATAATAAGATGACACAAATTGCAGAAGATGAATTCGGATTAGATTCATCAAAACCTAATCTTTCAATATATGACCAAGATGGTAGAAGTTATCTAAATTATACAAATAAAAAATATGATGTAATATTATTAGATGCATTTAAAGGAGTGAATGCACCATTTGAACTAACAACATATGAAGCTCTTAACAATGCCAAAAATGCTTTGAATGAAAATGGAATAGTTTTAACAAATATAATATCATCATTAGAAGGAGAACAATCAGACTTTATAAAATATGAATATGCAACATATAGGACTGTTTTTGATGATGTGAAAGTATTTTCAGTAAGAGATAGAGAAAACATTGAACTTAGGCAAAATATAATTTTAGTAGGAATAAAAGGAAATCTAAAAATAGATGAAGGAAAATATTCAGAATATGAAAATTATTTGAATATGGAAATAAAAAATTTCGAAACAGATAAAAAAATTGTAACAGATGATTTTGCCCCAATAGGCAACTAAAACTTTACAGTAAAAATTAGAGGAGGAATAGAAATGCAAGAAAAAATTGAAGAAATCAAAAAGATGGCAGAAGAAAAAATCAAGCAAATAGAAAATTCTCAAGAACTACAAGAATTAAAAGTGCAATTATTAGGAAAGAAAAGCGAACTATCAGGCTTGCTAAAAGGTTTAGGAGCACTTAGTGCAGAAGAAAGACCAAAAGTTGGGGCACTTGTAAATAAAGCAAGAGAAGGAATTGCAGAGAAGATTGCAATTGCAGAAGAAGCACTTAAAGAACAAGATTTACAAGAACAATTACAAAAAGAAACAATAGATATAACATTGCCAGGAACAAAAATAAAAAGAGGAAGTAAACATCCAGTAAACAGAGTAATAGAAGAAATAGAAGACTTATTTGTTTCAATGGGATATGATGTTGTAGCAGGCCCAGAATTAGAAACAGACGAATTCTGTTTTGAAAGATTAAATTTACCAAAAGGCCATCCTGCAAGAGACATGCAAGATAGTTTTTATATAACAAATGAATATCTTTTAAGAACACAGACTTCAGCAGTTCAAGCAAGAACAATGCTTGCAAATGAAGAGAAAACGCCAATAAGAATGATATGCGCAGGGAAAACATATAGAAGAGAAGATGATGCAACACATTCACATCAATTTGGCCAAGTAGAAGGTTTGGTAATAGATAAAAAAGAAAGAAAAGTATCACTTGCAGATTTAAAAGGAACACTTGAAGTATTTGTAAGAAAATTAATAGGAAAGAATTGCGAACTTAGATTTAGACCAAGTTACTTCCCATTTACAGAACCATCATATGAAGTTGATGTTAGCTGCTTTAAATGCGGAGGAAAAGGATGCAATCTATGTAAACAAACAGGTTGGATAGAAGTACTAGGGGCAGGAATAGTTCATCCACATGTATTAGAAATGAACGGATATGACCCAGAGCAATATGGTGGATTTGCTTTCGGAACAGGTCTTGAAAGATTAGCAATGTTCAAATATTCTATACCAGATATGAGATATTTATATGCAAATGACATTAGATTTTTGAGTCAATTTGATAGAAAAGATGAAGAATAGGAGGAACAGAAATGAAATTAAGTACGAACTTTGTAAAAGACTATGTAGACATAGATGTTGATGTAAAGACACTTGCTGAAGACATGACAAGAGTAGGAAATGAATATGACTCAGCAGAAAAATTAATAAATGCAACAAAAATAGTAATAGGAGAAATTATTGAATGTAAAGACCATCCTGATTCAGACCATTTACATTGCTGCAAAGTAAATATAGGAAAAGAAGTATTAAATATAGTATGTGGAGCACCTAATGCAAGAAAAGGATTAAAAGTAATAGTTGCTTTAGATGGAGCAGAACTTCCTGATAAAACAATAAAAAGAGGAATGATAAGAGGTCAAGAATCTAATGGAATGCTATGCTCAATAGCAGAATTAGGGTTAGAAAGTAAATTTTTAAAACCAGAAGATAAAGAAGGAATTGCAGAACTTGGAGAAGATGCCGTAATAGGAGAAGACCCTATAAAATATCTTGGATTAGATGATGAAGTAATTGATTTTGAATTAACAGCAAATAGAGGAGATTTATTAAGCATATTAGGAATGGCATATGAAATTGGAGCTATCTATGACAAAAATGTAAAAAATATAGATATTAGCCATAATGAAGCAGGAGAAGATATAAATAAAAGTTTTAAAACAGAAGTAAAAACAGAAAACTGTTCAAAACTATTAGTAAGAAAAGTAGAAAATGTAACAATAAAAGAAAGTCCGGAATTTATAAAAAATAGATTAATTGCTTCAGGAATAAGACCAATAAATAATGTTGTTGATATCAGCAATTATGTAATGTTAGAATTAGGCCAACCACTACATTTCTATGATGCAGATAGACTTGGAAATACATTAGTTGTAAGAATGGCAGAAGAAGGAGAAAAACTAACAACACTTGATAATATTGAAAGAACATTAACATCTGAAGACATAGTTATTGCAGATAGTACTCATGGAGTAGGACTTGCAGGAGTTATGGGAGGCCTTGAAACAGAGGTTGAAGAAGATACAAAAAATATCATAATAGAATCAGCAATATTTGATTCAGTAAAAGTAAGAAAAACATCTAAAAAAATAGTAAGAAGTGAAGCAAGCAATAGATTTGAAAAAGGATTAGATCCAGAAAGAACAACAATGGCAATAGAAAGAGCTTGTAAACTATTAGAAGAATATGCAGATGGAACAGTTGTAACAGGAACTGTAGAATATGATAAGACAAATAATAAAGAAAAAGAAATAGAAATATCATATCAAAATATAAATAATGTATTAGGAACAACAATTTCAAAAGAAGATATACTAGATGTATATAGAAGACTAGGATTTGAATGTAAAGAAAATGGAGAGAGTGTTATAGTAAAAGTTCCTACAAGAAGACTAGATATATCAATAAAAGAAGATTTGATAGAAGAAGTAAGCCGTATATATGGTGTAGACAATATTCAAGGAAAATTACCAATAGTTCAAATGAGAAAAGGAAGCTATGATAAAACACAAAGAGAAATAAGAAATAAAATGATAGCACTTGGATTAAATGAAACACTATCATATATTTTGATAAATGATAAAGATGTAAAAAAATATACATTAGATGAGTTTGAAGAACTAAAATTGCTAGACCCTATTACAGAAGAAAGAAATACATTAAGATATAGCATGATACCATCACTATATAAAATATATGAGTACAATACAGCAAGAAATCAAAAAGATATATCAATATTTGAAATAGGAAAAGGTTTCTATAAAAAAGGTAAAATATATGGAGAAGATACTAAACTATGTGCATTAATGACAGGTAAATATTACCTAGAATTAAATAACACAAGAGAAGTAGATTTCTATACAATAAAAGGTGTTACAGAAGAATTACTTGACTATCTTGGATATGCAGGAAGATATAGCTTTACAAAAGCTGAAATGCCACAAGAACTACATCCAGGGCAAAGTGCATATATAAATGTAAATGGAACAAATGTAGGAATAATAGGAAAAATACATCCTAAAATAACATCTTCAGATGTATTTGTAATGGAAATTAATTTAGATGAGTTATTTAAAAAGAAAGTTGGAAAAATGAAGTATAAAGAAATTTCAAAATTCCCAAGTATTCAAAAAGATATTGCATTACTAGTAAATAAAGACATAGATTCAAAAGAAATTGAAAAAGTTATAAAATCAGCAGGAGGAAGCATGCTTACAAATATAGAAGTATTTGATGTTTACACAGGAAAGGGAATATTAGATGATAAAAAATCAATTGCATATTCATTAACATTCTCAGACATGAAAAAGACATTAACTGATGAAGAAATAAATGCAGTTATGAATAAAATAATAGAAGCGGCAGAAAAGAAATTAGGGGCAGAATTAAGAAAATAAACATAAAAATTTGCAAAAATCCTATAAAATAAGCAAAAAGCCTTGACAAAACAGTAAAAATGGTGTAAAGTATATTAGCATTACACTTAAGAAAGAAGGTAGTAGTATGGAAAAGAAAGTTGAAATAAGTATGCTATGGCAGATTTATGGAAAAATGCTTACAGAAAAACAATACGAATACATTGACTATTACTACAACCAAGACTTATCTTTATCAGAAATTGCGGAAAATGACAATATAACAAGACAAGCAGTAAGAGATATCATCAAAAAGGGGGAAAGAAAACTTTTCGAATTTGAAGAAAAGCTATTGTTTATGAAAAGGACAATTAATCAAGAAAAGCAAATACAAAATATATTATTACAACTAAACAAGATACAAAAAGATTCATCAGACAAAGTTGTAACAAATATATTAGAAGAAGTAAGAAAAGAATTGAATTGTTTGGTATAAACAAAAGAAATAGGAGGAAAACATGGCGTTTGAAGGACTATCATCAAGATTACAAGAAATAACAAGAAAAATCAGAGGAAAAGCTAGAATAACAGAATCTGATTTAAAAGAAATGTTAAGAGAGGTAAAACTTGCACTACTTGAAGCAGATGTAAACTATAAAATAGTAAAAGAATTTATTGCAAGTATACAAGAAAAAGCTCTAGGACAGGATGTAATGAAATCATTAACACCTGGTCAACAAGTAATAAAAATTGTAAAAGATGAAATGGTAGAATTACTAGGTGGAACAGAAAGCAAAATAAACTTTACACCAAATCCACCAACAGTAATAATGTTAGTAGGACTTCAAGGTTCAGGTAAAACAACAACAGCAGGTAAATTAGCAAACCTATTAAGAAAACAAGGCAAAAAACCTCTATTGGTTGCTTGCGACATATATAGACCAGCAGCAATAAAACAATTACAAGTAGTAGGAGCACAGCTAAATATACCAGTATATAGTAATGAAACATCAAAAGATGTTGTACATATAGCAAAACAAGCTATGAGTGTAGCAATATCAAAATTAAATGATGTTGTAATATTAGATACAGCAGGTAGACTACATATAGATGATGAATTAATGCAAGAGCTAAAAAATGTAAAAGCAAGCATAAAACCACACGAAATATTATTAGTAGTTGATTCAATGACAGGGCAAGATGCAGTTAATGTAGCAACAGCATTTAATGAAGAAGTTGGAATAGATGGAGTAATATTAACAAAATTAGATGGTGATACTCGTGGTGGTGCAGCACTTTCAGTAAAGAAAGTTACAGGAAAGCCAATAAAATTTGCGGCAACTGGTGAAAAATTAAGTGATATAGAAGTATTCAATCCAGAAAGAATGACATCAAGAATACTTGGAATGGGAGATGTGCTTTCAATAATAGAAAAAGCAGAAGAAGCAATAAGTGAAGAAGATGCAGAAAAATTAGAAAAACAGCTTCGTAAAAATGAATTGGATTTAGATGATTATTTAGCACAAATTAGACAAGTAAAGAAAATGGGGTCATTATCATCATTATTAAAAATGATACCGGGAATGAATAAATTCAAAGATTTGAACATAGATGACAAAGAATTCGAAAAAGTTGAGGCAATAATATGTTCAATGACTAAGGAAGAAAAGAAAAATACCAAACTATTAAATGCAAGTAGAAGAATACGTATTGCAAAAGGTAGTGGAACAACAGTTCAAGACATAAATAAATTCATAAAATCATATGAAATGACGCAAAAAATGATGAAACAAATAAAAAGCAATAAAGGCGGCATGAAAAAAATGATGAAAGATATGGATATAAATGACTTGAAAAATTTAAAATTTAATTAGTTATTAATTTTATAATTTTATATAAATTTCAGGAGGTGACTTAAATGGTAAAAATAAGATTACAAAGAGAGGGAAAGAAAAAAGCTCCATTCTATCATATAGTTGTAGCTGATTCAAAATCTCCAAGAGATGGAAAAATCATTGAAAAAATTGGAACATATGATCCAATGACAAAACCATCAACAATTGTTTTAAACAAAGAAAAATTAGAACAATGGATGAAAAATGGTGCACAACCAACTGATACTGTAAAAGCATTAATAAAGAATGCTTAATTGGAGGCAAGGATGAAAGAAGTTTTAGAAACAATAATAAAAAACTTAGTTGACAACCAAGAAGCAGTAGAAATAAATGAAACTGAAAATGAAAAAAACATAATTTTCGAGGTAAAAGTTGCTGACGAAGATATGGGTAAAATAATCGGAAGACAGGGAAAAACTGCACAATCTATAAGAACTGTAATGAAAGCTATAGCAAATAGAAAAGACAAAAAAGTTATAGTAGAGTTTAAAGGGTAGTGGAGAATATGCAAGAAAGATTAGAAATAGGTCAAATAGTTAATACATTTGGAATAAAAGGAGAAGTTAAAGTCAATCCATTTACAGATGATATAAACAGATTTGATGAATTAAAACAAGTATATATCAAAACAAAAAATCATTTAAAACTATATGAAGTAGAACAAGTTAGATATCATAAAAATATGGTGCTAATAAAATTTAAAGGAATAGATAACCCAGAAGATGCAAATATGCTAAGAAATGCGTTTCTTGAAATTGATAGAAAAGATGCTATCCCTTTAGAAGAAGGAACATATTTCATAGTAGATTTAATAGGTCTAGATGTTTATACTGATAATGGTGAACTACTTGGAAAAGTTGATGATATTTATAATGCAGGTGCAAATGATATATATGTTGTGAAAAATGAACTAGGAAAACAGATTTTATTACCAGGAATAGAAGAAGTAATAAAAGAAGTTAAGTTAGATGATAGAATAATAGTTCATTTAATACCAGGTTTGATATAATGGAGGAAAGATGAAATTTGATGTGTTGACACTGTTTCCAGAAATGTTTAGTTCATTGAAACAAAGCATAATTGGAAGAGCAGAAGAAAAAAAACTAATAGATATCAATTTAATAAATATTAGAGATTTTTCAAAAGACAAGCACAAAAAAGTAGATGATACTCCATATGGTGGTGGAGCTGGCATGGTTATGCAAGCAGATGTAGTATATGATGCATATAACTCTATAAAAGACAAAGATGCAAGAGTTGTATATATGTCACCACAAGGAAAAGTATTAAACCAGCAAAAGGTTGTTGAATTAAGTAAAGAAAAACATTTGATTATACTTTGCGGACATTATGAAGGTATAGACCAAAGAGTAATAGACAAAATTGTAGATGAAGAAATATCTATAGGTGACTATGTACTAACAGGAGGAGAAATACCAGCAATGGCACTAATTGATAGTGTTAGCAGATATGTTGAAGGAGTTCTAAGTGAAGGTTCGACAGATGAAGAATCATTTTCTCAAGGACTACTAGAATATCCACAATACACTAGGCCAGAGATATTTGAAGGAATGAAAGTTCCAGAAGTATTGCTATCAGGCCATCATGAAAATATAAAAAAATGGCGACAAGAACAAGCCATAATGGTGACTCAAAAAAAGAGACCAGAATTATTAAAAAATAAAAATTAGATGCAATGTGCTTACTTTCAATTCAGGGCACCGCTTGCATGAAGAAAGAAGGAGGTAAATACGATGGATATAATAAAATCAATAGAACATGAACAACTAAAAAACAGAATCCCAGATATAAAAGTTGGAAATACTGTAAGAGTACATGTTAAAATAAAAGAAGGAAACAAAGAAAGAATCCAAGTATTTGAAGGAATTGTAATAAAGAAACAAGGTGGAGGAGTAAATGAAACATTTACAGTAAGAAAAATCTCTTACGGTGTAGGTGTAGAAAAAACATTCTTAATTCATTCACCATTAGTAGAAAAAGTTGAAGTAGTAAGAGTTGGTAAAGCAAGAAGAGCTAAACTTTACTATTTAAGAGAAAGAACAGGAAAAGCTTCTAAGACTAAAGAAATGGTTGGAGCAAGAATCGAAAATAAAGAAATTATTATTAAAGAAGATTTAGCTGAAGAACCAGCTAAAGTTGAAGAAGTACCTGCAGCTGAAGAAACAACAGCAGAATAATAAAAGATTGTCCTTATGGGACAATTTTTTTTGGCAAAAATTTCAACAAGAAAAATGTCAAAAAAACTTTACAAAAAAAGATAACTAATATACAATAAAAAAGTAAAAAAGGGATAAAATAAAAAAACACGGAGGATGAAAAAAATGAAAAAAAATAATGAATTAAGTTATAAAGACTTAAAAATGACATGTGATCCTGAAGTATTTCATTTTGAAACAACTCAAGAATTAGAACCAATAAATGACGGAATAGGTCAAGAAAGAGGAATAAAAGCATTAGAGTTTGGAATCAATGTAGATGTAAAAGGAAACAATATATATTTAGAGGGTCCAAGTGGAGTTGGAAAAACAATGTATGCCAAAAATTATTTGGACAAAATCTCATTAAAGAAAAAAGTGCCAAATGATTGGTGTTATATATACAATTTTCAAAATCCAAATGAACCTGTTGCAGTTTCACTACCTGCAGGACATGGAAAGGAATTCCAAGAAAGCATGGATGGATTCATAAAAGAGGTAAAAAAGGATATCAAGAAAACATTTAATGCAGATGATTTTGAAAAAGAAAAGACATTAATAAAAAAGGAATTTGAAGAAAAAAGAGAAATAGTAATGACAAAATTAAATGAAGATTCTTTAAAATATGGATTCCAAGTAAAATCTGCACAGAATGGAATATATATGATGCCAGTAATAGAAGGCAAAGTTATTCCAGAAGAAGAATTTGATAAATTAGAAGATAAAATAAAACAAGAATATGAAGCAAAATCAGTAATTGTACAACAACAAATAATGGATGCAATAAGTCAAATAAAGCAAATAGAAAGACAATCAGATAAAAAAGTTTCAGAATGGCAATCAAATGTTGCACTACTTACAGTTAATGCACATATAAATTATATTAAATCAAAATATAAAAGAAATAAAAAAATAAATCAATTCTTAAATGATGTAAAACAAGACGTATTAAAAAATGTGTCATATTTTTTAGATGAAGATAAACCTCAACAAAATCAAGCACAACAACAAGGACCAACTCAAAAGAAAACAGATCCTTGTTTAAATTATAGAGTAAACTTATTTATAGATAACAGCAATAGTGAAGGTTGTCCTGTAATAATGGATTCAAATTATTCATACCAAAATATATTTGGAAAATTAGAATATGAAAACTATTATGGAACATTAAAAACAGATTTTACAATGCTAAAACCAGGTCTATTGCATAAAGCAAATGGAGGATATATTATATTCCAAGCAAAAGACCTATTATCAAATGGTATTTGTTATGAAGAATTAAAAAGAGCATTAAGGATAAAAGAATTGAGTATAGATAATACAACAGAACAAAGAACCTCAATGGCAATGGTTTCATTAAAACCAGAGCCAATACCACTAGATTTAAAAGTAATATTAATAGGAAATGCATCAATATATCACACATTGCTTTCAATGGATCCAGATTTTAGACATTTATTTAAAATAAAAGTCGAATTTGAAGAAAATGCACCAATAACGCCAGAAAATGTTAATAAATTAGCAAGATTTGTGCATTCATTCTGTGAAAAAGAAGAATTACCACACTTAGATAGAAAAGCAATGGCTAGAATTGTTGAATTTGCATCAAGAGTGGCAGGTGATAATGAAAAAATATCAACTAATTTTAATGATATTGCTCAAATAATAGGCGAAGCAGGAACATGGGCAAAACTTGCGAAATCAAAAGTAGTAACAGAAGAACTTGTAAATAAAGCATTATTTGAAAGAGTAGAAAGAATAAAGAAATATGATGAAAAATATATTGAAATGATAAAAGAAAACACATTATTAATAAATACAGAAGGCTCTTCTGTAGGAGAAATAAATGGACTTACAGTAATGACAATAGGAGATTACTCTTTTGGAAAACCAGCTAAAATAACAGTAAATACATATACGGGAAAAGCGGGTATAGTAAACATAGAAAGAGAGGTTGAACTATCTGGTTCTACTCACACAAAAGGCGTATATATTCTTTCAGGATATTTAGGACAATTATTTGCACAAGATATTCCACTATGTTTAACTGCGAGTATATGTTTTGAACAATTATACAATGGAGTTGATGGAGATAGTGCTTCAAGCACAGAATTATATGGATTATTATCAAGCTTGTCAGAAATACCTATAAATCAAGCAATTGCAGTTACAGGTTCTGTAAATCAAAAAGGACAAATTCAACCAATTGGCGGAGTAAATGAAAAAATAGAAGGATTTTATCAAATATGTAAAATGCGTGGCTTAGACGGTTCACATGGAGTAATGATACCAGTTCAAAATGTAAATAATCTACAATTAAATGATGAAATTGTTGAAGCAGTTAAAAACAAAAAATTCCATATATATGCAATATCAACAATTGATGAAGGAATTGAAGTTTTAACAGGAGTACCTGCAGGTAAAAAAGATAAAGACGGAAAATTCCCCGCAGGAACAATAAATCATTTAGTATATGAAAAATTGAAAAAATATGCAAAAGTTTGTGAGAAATAAATATACTATTCCTGATTTTGTGCAAAATCACTGTTGAGTTATTCTTGATTTTGTGCTATAAATAATATATAGTATCCAAAAGTGGAGGAAAAAATGCAAGAACAAGAATACAAAATAGAAAATATAAAATCATTTGAATTAGCAGACATATTTGACTGTGGTCAATGCTTTAGATGGAATAAACAATCTGACGGAAGTTACACAGGAATATTTAAAGAAAATGTAATGAATGTTCAGAAAAATGGGGATACAGTAATATTTAAAGGTATATGTAATGGAAATATAAAAGAAATTGTACAAGATTATTTTGATTTAAATCGTGATTATGAAAAGATAAAAGAAGAACTTTCAAAAGTAGATGAAAATGTAAAAACAAGCATACAATATGGGCAAGGAATTAGGATATTAAATCAAGACTTATGGGAAATGATAATTTCTTATATAATTTCAGCTAATAATAATATTCCAAGAATAAAAGGAATAATTGAAAGAATTTCTAAAGCATATGGAAAAGAAATTGAATGGAATGGAGAAAAATATTATACATTCCCAACTGTAGAAGAACTAAAAGATGTTAGTGTAGAAGATTATAGAAAATTAGGTGCAGGTTTTAGAGATATACGCTTATATGAAACTGTTCATATGGTTTTAGAAAAAAAAGTGGATTTAGAGCAAATGCAAAATAATTCAAATACTTTAGAAGTAAGAGAACAACTTTTAACATTATCAGGTGTTGGGCCTAAAGTGGCTGATTGTATATTATTATTTTCTGATTTAAAAAGATTAGAAGTCTTTCCAATTGATGTATGGGTTAGACGTGTTATGAATGAGTTATATATAAAAAACGAAGATGAAACAAAAGTAAATAAAAAAGAAATTGAAAAGCTTGCACATGATAAGTTTGGAAATCTTGCAGGAATAGCACAACAATATTTATTTTATTGGAAAAGAGAAGCGTAAATGATTGACATAAAGTAAAAAAGATGATATACTAAAAATGTATCATTTTTACACAAATTAAAAGAATAAATTTCTTTTAAAATTCATCAAGCGAAAATGGAGGAAAAAAATGAATGTTAAAAAAGCTATTGAGAAAATGGAAAAACGGTTAGAAATGACACAAGATATTATCAAGAAATATCTGAAAAAAGGCAACGAAATGGGAGATAAATTAGCCCTGGTTGACAAAAATTCCAAGCAATGGTGGCGTTTAAGAACCAAAAGAAATTATTACTATCATAAAAGTGCGAGAGCAGAAGACTACGCAGAAGAACTTAAAGAACTTATATATGTTCTTAAAAACAAAGACCCTGATGACAAAGCTGTACTTGCCAATGAAATAGAATTCGAGAATGAGTATGCTCTTTATGGGGACAGCGCTGAAGAGTGGGAAAACACCATATCATCTATGATCAGATGTGATTTAGATGATGGCACAAGCGTACTTGCTATATGTTTAAGAAAAATGCCAGGTTAAAATTTAACATTTATTAAAAAAGACGGTGTCCAAATAGGATACCGTCTAATCTATTAATAAAAATTGAACAAAAGCAAGAAAGAGATTTTTAATAAGAAGATAGGCCTAAAAGTCATTGACTTTTAGGCTTTTTGCGAGTATAATAATGATATTGAATTTAAAAGAGAAGAGAGGAATAAATATGGCATATAATTTTAAAGAAGTAGAAAAAAAATGGCAAAGCAAATGGGAAAAAGAAGGAACATTTAATGCAAAAAGTGATTATTCAAATAAAAAGAAGTGGTATGGACTAATAGAATTTCCATATCCATCAGGACAAGGATTACATGTAGGACATCCACGTAGTTATACAGCATTAGATGTAATTGCAAGAAAAAGAAGATTACAAGGTTATAATGTCTTATTCCCAATAGGATTTGATGCATTTGGATTACCAGCAGAAAACTATGCAATAAAAACAAATGTACATCCAAAGATAACAACTGCAAAAAATATAGCACATTTTACAGAACAATTAAAATCAGTTGGTTTTTCATTTGATTGGTCAAGAGTTATTGACACAACAGACCCAGAATATTATAAATGGACACAATGGATATTTATTCAATTATATAAGCATGGATTAGCTTATAAAGCAACAATGCCAATAAACTTCTGTACAGGATGTAAAGTTGGATTAGCAAATGAAGAAGTTGTAAATGGTGTTTGTGAAAGATGTGGAAGTCCTGTTGTACAAAAAGAAAAATCACAATGGATGTTAAGAATCACAAAATATGCTCAAAGATTAATTGACGATTTAGATGATGTTGATTATTTAGAAAAAATAAAAACACAACAACGTAACTGGATTGGTCGTTCAGAAGGTGCTGAAGTAAAATTCAAAATTGCATGTACTGATGAAACACTAACTGTTTACACAACAAGACCTGATACACTATTTGGTGCTACATATATGGTAGTTGCTCCAGAACACAAAATAATTGAAGAATTTGCTTCAAAAATAACAAATTTAGATGAAATAAAAGAATATCAAAAACAAGCTGCTTTAAAATCTGATTTTGAACGTGGCGAAATGAATAAAGACAAAACTGGTGTTGAAATCAAAGGAATAAAAGCGATAAATCCATTATCAAATAAAGAAATTCCTATTTGGGTTGCAGATTATGTATTATCATCTTATGGAACAGGTGCTATTATGGCTGTTCCTGCTCATGATACAAGAGATTATGAATTTGCTACAAAATTTGGTCTTAATATTATACCTGTTCTTGAAGGTGGAGATGTTTCAAAAGAAGCATTTACTGGTGATGGTGTACATATAAACTCAGGATTTTTAAATGGTTTAGGATTAGAAGAAGCAAAAAATAAAGTTATAAAATATCTTGAAGATAATAAAATCGGTGAAAGAAAAATAAATTATAAACTTCGTGATTGGGTATTCTCTCGTCAAAGATATTGGGGTGAACCAATTCCAATGGTATATTGTGATGATTGTGGTTGGGTTCCAGTTGATGAAAAAGATTTACCTTTAACACTACCAGATGTAAAAGACTTCTTACCTGGAGAAGATGGAGAATCACCTCTTGCAAGACATACAGAATGGATTAACACAACATGTCCACACTGTGGTAAACCTGCAAAAAGAGAAACAGATACAATGCCTCAATGGGCTGGCTCATCATGGTATTTCTTAAGATACATGGATCCACATAATCATGATGCTCTTGCATCAAAAGAAGCTCTTGAATATTGGTCACCTGTTGACTGGTATAATGGTGGTATGGAACATACTACACTTCACTTATTATATTCAAGATTCTGGCATAAATTCTTATATGATATTGGAGTTGTTCCAACAAAAGAACCTTATGCAAAACGTACATCACATGGTATGATTTTAGGTTCAAATGGAGAGAAAATGTCTAAATCAAAAGGAAATGTTATAAATCCGGATGATATTGTAAATGAATTTGGTGCAGATGCCTTTAGAGTTTATGAAATGTTTATGGGACCATTTGATCAAACAGCAAGTTGGTCTATGGATAGTATTAGAGGTTGCTTCAAATTTCTTGACAGAGTTTGGAACCTACAAGATGTTTTAGTTGATGGAGATATATATTCAAAAGAAACTGAAAAAATGATGAACAAAGCTATCAAAAAAGTTTCACAAGATATCGAAGAGATGAAATTTAATACATGTATTTCTACATTTATGACAATGATGAATGAATTTACAAAATTAAAGAGAATTAATAAAGCTGAATTCAAAACATTTTTAATATTATTAAATCCTTTTGCACCTCATATAACTGAAGAGCTAAATGAAATTGCAGGATTTGATAAACCTATTTCATCTTGTGAATGGCCTGAATATGATGAAAGTAAAACTATTGATGAGAAAATAGAAATTCCAGTTCAAGTTAATGGTAAATTAAAAACAACTATTGCAATAAATTTAGATGAAGATGAATCTTCTGTTAAAGAAAAAGTTCATTCTGCATTAGAAGAAAAACTTGAAGGAAAATCAATCATAAAAGAAATTTATGTAAAAAATAAAATTTATAATGTTGTTGTAAAATAAAATTAGATGGTGTTAAAATAGAACACCGTCTTTTTTATAAAAAACATTACAAAAATATTACAGAAATATTACTTTTATATTACAAAAAAGAAAAACTATTGACTTTGAATTTTAAATTGTTATAATAAAAATAGTCCAAGCATAAGCGTGGTAAAATTATAAGAAGGGAGGATGCTTTAACACCAAGTTAAAGTTGTAAAAATTATGAAAAATAAAAGTTTAGTAGTAGGTGCAGTTATCGTTGCTGCAGTAGTAATATTAGGGGTTGCATATGCAGCTATATCAAATATTACTTTAACAATTAATGGTTCAGCCGCAGCTACACCATCTGATGCAAATTTTACTGTTAAATTTTCTGGAGAACCAACAAAAACTGGAAAAACTACAGAAGCAACTATAACAGATGATCATAATGCAACATTAAAAGTTGAAGGATTATCAGCTAAGGGTGATACAGCTACAGCTACATACACAATTACAAATACAAGTGCAGATTTATCAGCTAAATTAGCAACACCAGCAATAGCTTGCTCAAATGAAGAATACTTTGAAGTAACAACAGATTATGCTGCAAGCCAAAATACAATTACAGCTGGAAGCTCAACAACATTAACAGTAACAGTAAGACTAATAAAAACACCTATAGAAGCATTAGATCCTGCAACAGTAAGTGTAGGAATAACAGCTTCACCAGTTCAACCTAACTAATTAAAATGAAGAAGATAAAAGGAAAACAAATGAAGGAGGAAATATGAAATTTGATAAACTTAAAGTATATACATTAAGCTTTGCATTAGCAATAATCCTCCTTATTTCCTTAATTTTTAGAAGTAATATAAATAGAAAAATATTATGTGTAATATTATTTGTATTTATGCTATTAACAGTAAAATTAATAGGAAAAAGAAGGATTAAATCAATATATATAAAACAAATAACTATAGTTCTTACATTATTCGCAATTATGTATGTAGCAATACTATATATAATGGGAATATATTTTGGTTTTTATCCATCATCAGTATTATTCAGCCCTTGGACAATAGGAAATTATATATTGCCAATAACAATTACAATAGTATCATCAGAAATAATAAGATATGTATTTTTATCAAGAGAAGAAAAAGGACTTAAACTATTAATTTTAATATCAATGGTATTGATAGAAACAATATTATACTTAAACACATATGAAATAACATCAGCAACAACACTATTAACATTAATTGGATTTATAATGTTTGCAGCAATCGCCAATAATTTATTATTTAACTATATAGTAGTAAACTTTGGTGGATTTTTAGAAACAACAATATATAGATTAATAACAACATTATATATATACATTTTTCCACTAACACCAAATATATATGTATTCTTAGAATCAATAATAAGAATGGTATATCCATATATAATATATTTAGTATTAGAAATGACATATACTAAGAAAACATTTGTAGTAGCAAGAATGGATAGAAAGAAAAAAATAATAGTAAATACAATAATAATAATAATATCTGTTCTAATAGTACTTATGGTATCAGGAAACTTCAAATATGGAGTTTTAGTAGTAGGATCAGGAAGTATGACAGGTACAATAAACAAAGGTGATATCATAATATATGAAAATTATGATGATTCTCAAAAAATAAGTGATGGAGACATCATGGTATTTAGCAAAGAATCAATAAAAATAGTTCATAGAGTCACAGAAGTAAAAGTTGTAAATGGCGAGAGAAGATATTTCACAAAAGGAGATGCAAATTCAAATAGTGACGATGGCTATAGACTACAAGGAGACATGATAGGAAAAGTAAAAGTAAAAATTCCATATATAGGTTGGTTAACTTTATGGATAAATGATTTATTTAACTAGAAATGGAGGAAAATTCTAATGATAAAAAAACAAGTAGATATAATACTTGAACATCAATTAAAAAGACGTAAGAAAAAAATAAAATTAATATCAATAAGTATTCTCTTAATAATTATAGGAATGTCATTGATATTGACGTTCAGGTATTTAAGTCAAAACTATTACTTGAATTATACTGAGCAAGCAAATATAGACTATAAAGTATATCTAAAAAATAATGATTTTTATAATGTAGATTACTTAGGTCCCAATAATAATGTAATTGCAAGTTTAATTCAAAAAATAACTCCAAACTTTTCATATGATTTAGGTTTGGATCATGAAATCGAATACAAGTATAATTACACTTTAACAGCAGATGTTGTGGTAAAAGAAAAATCAAGTTCAAAACCATTATTTAATACAGAAAAAGAATTAAAAAGAGTAGAAGATGTTTCTGGAAAAGGAACTAGAGTACAAATATCAGAAGATTTAGAACTAAATTACGATGAGTACAATGATTTAATCAAAAAATTTATTATGACATATGGACTAGATACAACTGAAAGTACTTTAACAATAGGAATGAATGTACAAGTATTTGATAAACTAGATGGAACACAAATAAATAAAAGCCAAAGAGTACTTTCATTAGAAATACCATTAACTACAAACACTATAGAAATAGGAATGTCATCAAATATAATAAGTGGTGAAGGTACAGCATTAATAAGTAAAAGTGATGTAAATATTTATACTTACATGATACTTGTTTCAGGAATAATAATAACATTAGTTGGAGTATTATATTTATACAAATTTGTAAATTATGTAATAGAATCAAGAAGTGCAGAGACAATGTATGAAAAGAAATTAAGAAATATTCTTAATAATTATAGAACATACATCCAAAAAATTAATAATGAAATATCTGTTGATGAAACAAAAGTAATGCAAACAGATTCATTTAATGAAATGCTAGAAATAAGAGATACATTACAAAAACCAATACTAATGGTACAAGAAGGAACATACAAAACAAAATTCTATATATTGAGTGAAGGAATTGTGTTTATGTATTCAATAAGTGCTCAAGAAATTAGAAATAGATTAATAGAACAAAGCAAACAACAACAAAATAATAACAAAGGAAAACATTAAACAAAAGATAAGGAGGAGATTTAAAAAATTTTCTCCTTATTTTAAACTTATAGAAAGAAAGAATAAAACATGAGTAAAAAACTAATAATAACAGAAAAGCCTTCAGTTGCAATGGAATTTGCAAAAGTATTAAAAATAAATGCAAATAGAAAAGATGGATACTTAGAATCTGAGGAATGGATAATAACATGGTGTGTAGGCCATTTAGTTACAATGAGTTATCCAGAAGTTTATGATGAAAAGTTGAAATTTTGGAGATTAGATACATTACCATTTATACCAGAAGAATGGAAATATGAAGTAATACCAAATGTAGCAAAGCAATTTAATATAGTAAAAACACTTTTACAAAGAGAAGATGTTGAAGAAATATATAATGCTGGAGACTCTGGGCGTGAAGGGGAGTATATCCAAAGACTAGTATTTATGATGGCAAAGCCAAATCCAAAGGCTAGAATAAAGAGAGTGTGGATAGACTCACAAACAGAAGAAGAAATAAGGAGAGGAATAGAGCAGGCAAAAGACTCAAGTGAATATGATAGTTTATCAGACTCAGCATATTTAAGAGCAAAAGAGGATTATTTAATAGGAATAAATTTTTCTAGACTGTTATCAATTATTTATGGTAGAAAAGTAGCAAAGGAAATAAATGAAGAAAAAGCTTCTATTTCTATTGGTAGAGTAATGACATGTGTATTAGGAATGGTGGTTTCAAGAGAAAGAGAAATTAGAAATTTTGTAAAAACAAAATATTACAAAATAATAGGTGAATTTGGAAATGAACAAGGAACATTTCAAGCAGAATGGAAAATAAATGAAAAATCACAGATGTTTGAAAGTACAAAGTTATACAATGAAAGTGGATTTAAAAAAGAAGATGATGCAAAAGAATTCATAAAAGGCTTAACTGGTAAAAAAGCTATAATGACAGAATTGAAAAAATCTAAGCAAAAAGAAAATGCACCACTATTATTTAATTTAGCAGAGGCACAAAACGAATGTACAAAAAGATTTAAAATAAAGCCAGATGAAACATTGGAAATAATTCAGAACTTATATGAAAAGAAATTAGTAACATATCCAAGAACAGATGCAAGAGTTTTATCAACAGCAGTAGCAAAAGAAATATCCAAAAACTTAAATGGATTAATAAAAGGATATAAAGATGAAGAAGTTCAAGGATTATTAAATAAAATGGTAAGTGAAAAATATTCTACTAATCTAGTAAAGACAAAATATGTAAATGATAGTAAAATAACAGACCATTATGCAATAATACCAACTGGGCAAGGATATGAAAATTATGATAAATTACCAGAATTACACAAAAATGTATATAATGTAATTGTAAAAAGATTTATTGCAATATTTTATCCACCAGCAGAATTTAATAAAATAAATTTAACAGTTAATGTAGAAAATGAAACATTTAATGCAAGTGGCAAAGTGTGTATAGATCAAGGATATTTAGAAGTGCTCAAACCAAAAAATAAAGTAAAACAATCCACAGGAAATGAGCAAAATGTGGAAAATGAAGAAAATAATTTAGAGGTTTTGAAACAATTAAAAAAAGGACAAGAGGTTGAAACAAAAAACTATGAAATAAAAGATGCAGAAACTTCACCACCATCAAGATATAATTCAGGCTCAATAATACTTGCTATGGAAAATGCAGGAAAATTGATTGAAGAAGAGGAATTAAGAGAGCAAATTAAAGGAGCAGGAATAGGTACAAGTGCCACAAGAGGAGAAATAATAAAAAAATTAGAGAGAATAAAGTATATTGCTATAAATTCAAAAACACAAATAGTTACACCAACTCAAAAAGGAGAGGTAATATATGATGTGGTAAATTATGCAATGCCAGATATGTTAAACCCTAAACTTACTGCAAGTTGGGAAAAGGGATTAGAAATGGTTGCAAATAAGGAAATAAAACCAAATGAATTTATGGGAAAACTTCAAAAATATATACATTCTAAGTTTGATAAACTAGTAATTAAATATTAAAAGAAAATACCCCCACGATAGTACATGTGGGGGTAAAAAGGTTGGTTAAATATTAAAACTTATCTGTTCTAATATTCATCGTATTTGCTCCATCACGAGCAATACGAAAATTATTCTGGAAGAACAATTTACCGTTTTCGAGAACAGTAACCTCACGACTTCCATAATCAAGGTCTGGAAACTTCGACATAAATTCTCTGAAGGAACTACTATGTGCATAGCACACGACGCAGTTCAACTCAGCAAATTTGTTTTTTAGAAACTCCTCAAAGCTCTTAAGAAAGCCTACTGGAAGTCTCTGCTCCTTAAACAAAAAGCTTGCAATGTTGCTACAAGTTTCACTGTCTATAACATCTTTCCGCTGATTTACAACTACCTCACTGTTTGATGCTACAATTTCCTTAAGCTGCTCACTTAATGATGTTGTTCTTTCTCTCATAATCACTTTTGCTCCTTTTTTCTTTTTTTACTATGCATAATGCATACTTATATTATAACATTTATTAATGAAACTGTCAAAAATATTGAAAAAAATGAAAAAAAGTAGTATAATAAGTAACATTAGAGAGTAGGAGAAAAAAGATGAATACAATAATAGGAGAACTTGGGAAAAATCCCAAATTTTGTGATTATATAAAATCCATAGAAAATAAAAAAAGCCCGATAGCTATATCGGGCTTAACTGACATGGGAATGATACAAATGATATCAGCAACAAGAGAATTTACAAAAAAACCAATATGTATAATTACATATAATGAAATACAAGCAAGAAAAATAGTAGAAGATTTAAAATACTTTTCAGATAAAATATATTTCTTTCCCAAAAAAGAAATTGTAACATATGATTATATTGCAGAAAGTAAAGAACTACCATATGAAAGAATAGAAACACTAAATAAAATAAGAGAAACTAAAAATCCAATTATAGTCACAACAATAGAAGCTGTCATACAGAAAATGATAAACCCTAATATATTATACAAAAGTGTAATAAATCTTAAAGTTGGGGAAACATATAAAATAGAAGAATTAAAAGAAAAACTTGTTAATTTAGGTTATGTGAGATATGAACTCATTGATGGAAGAGGACAATTTAGTGTAAGAGGTGGAATTGTAGATGTATCAATAAATGACAAAGAAGGAATAAGAATTGAATTCTGGGGAGATGAAATTGACTCAATAAGATATTTCAATATAATAAGTCAAAGGTCAACAGAGAATACAGATAAAATAACAATATATCCTTCACATGAATATATCTTAGAAAATAATATTCAAACAGTAATTAAAAATATTGAAAGCACAATATATCCAGAAGAAGTGCAGGATATCATTAACCAAGATATAGAAATAATAAAATCAGGTTCATATATAAGCAAAATAGATAGATATTTAAATGCTTTTTACAGTGAACCAAGTACAATTATCGACTATCTAAATAGTAATTATATTATAGCATTAGACGAAATAAACAAAATAGAACAAAGAATTGAAAATGTAAATACAGATACTCAGAATATTATGAAATTATTGATAGAAAAAGAAAAAGTAGTTCCAGATATTCTAAAAAATATATTAAATAAAAATCAATTTGATGAACAATTAGAAAATAAATTAGTAATATATTTAGAAAAATTAAATGATGAAATAAAACTAGAGGTTGAAAAATATAAATGGATATATAAGGAAAAGAAATTTTTCAAAAGTGAAATAGAAATTTTTATTAAAGAACTAATAAAAGCGCAAGAAGCAAAAAAGAAAATATATATATTAGCAGAGACAAAAGAAAAAGCAAAAAAAATATGCAAACTCTTAGATGAAAATGAAATTATAAATAAATATGAAGAAGAATTAAACAAAACAATAATTACAAAAAATACTGAAAGTATAGTAACAGTAACAGTTGGAAAAATCTCAACAGGTTTTGAGTGCTTTGATACTATGCAAATAGTTGTTCCAACACAAGAATTAATCGAAGGAGAAAAAAGAAGAGAATACAAACATTCTGCATTCAAAGAAGGCGAAAAGGTTGTATTTGCAGATTTAAAAGTAGGAGATTATGTAGTACACAAAAATTATGGTATAGGAATATTCATAGGAGTAAATACTATTACTGCAGATGGAACAACAAAAGATTATATAAAAATAAAATATTATGGTGATGATATTTTATATGTTCCAACAAACCAATTAGACAGTATCAGAAAATATGTAGGTGGAGATGAAGGTGGACTTAAAGTAAATAAGCTAGGCACAAAAGAATGGTTAAAAACGAAGGCAAAAGTTAAGAAAAACTTGCGAGAAGTAGCACAAGAACTAATAGAGCTATATGCTAAAAGAGATAAAGTACAAGGATATGCATTTAGCAAAGATACTCCATGGCAAAATCAATTTGAAGATAGTTTTCCATATGAAGAAACTGATGATCAATTGCGTTGCATAGAAGAAGTAAAAAAAGATATGGAATCAAACAAACCTATGGATAGGCTTTTATGTGGAGATGTCGGATATGGAAAAACAGAAGTTGCAATAAGAGCTGCATTTAAGGCAGTAATGAGTGGAAAACAAGTCGCATATCTAGCTCCGACAACAGTACTTGCAGAACAACAATATAAGAGTTTTAAAGATAGAATGCAAAATTTTGCTATAAAAGTTGAAGTCTTAGATAGATTTAAAACTTCAAAACAACAAAAAGAAATAATTAATAAAATAAAATTAGGAGAAGTAGACATTATAATAGGAACACATAGAATCTTAAGTGATGATGTTGAGTTCAAAGACTTAGGATTATTAATAATTGACGAGGAACACAGATTTGGAGTAAAAGCAAAAGAAAAAATAAAGCAATATAAAACAAATGTAGATGTATTAACGATGACTGCAACACCAATACCAAGAACACTACATATGTCAGTTGTTGGAGTAAGAGATATGTCTGTTATATATGAACCTCCTAAGACCAGAAAACCAGTTCAAACATATGTGCTAGAATATGATAAAGAAGTTATAAAAGAAGCAATAACAAAAGAATTAGAAAGAAATGGTCAAGTTTTTTATTTATTTAATAATGTAGAAAAAATCATTCAAAAAGCAGATGAAATTTCAAATTTAGTTCCAGAGGCAAGAGTCGCATATGCTCATGGACAAATGTCAGGGAGAGAAATAGAAGACATAATGAGAGATTTTACAGAAGGAAATATTGATATTCTAGTATGTACAACAATATTAGAATCAGGAATTGATATTCCAAATGCAAATACAATCATAATAGAAAATGCTGATAGAATGGGATTAGCACAGCTATATCAAATAAGAGGAAGAGTTGGACGTTCAGATAGGCAAGGTTATGCATATATTACATATAAAAGAGACAAACTATTGTCAGAAGTTGCGGACAAAAGGTTAAAAGCCATAAAGGAATTTACTGAATTTGGTTCAGGATTTAAAATAGCCATGAGAGACTTAGAAATAAGAGGTGCAGGAAGTTTACTAGGAGAAGTTCAACATGGACATCTTGAACAAGTTGGATATGATACATACTGTAATTTATTGGATGAAGTTATAAAAGAAATGAAAGGAATAGAAGTAAAACCAGACTTAGATGTACAAATAGATTTAGATGTTACATGTTATATTCCGGATGAATACATATCTGACTCAAGTCAAAAAATCGAAATGTATCAAAATATTGCTTTATGCAAAACAGAAGAAGATATACAAAATGTAATAGATGAAATGATAGATAGATTTGGAAACATGCCAAGTGAAATAGAGAATTTAATAGAAATTGCCAGAATAAAAATGTTATGTAAAAAACATCAAATTTCAAGAGTACAAAGTAAAAGAAATTTTGTTGTATTCACATTTGAAAGACCAGAGTTAGATATAGATGTTGTAGATTTAGTAAAAAGATATAAAAACAAAATAAAATTCACACAAGGAATCAAACCACAAATAACATTAGCACTAGACAATATGTCTGATATAAAAATGCTTATTGAAATAAAAAACTTCTTAGAAATATTATAGATGGAGGGAAAAATGCAAATAATTTCAAGCAAGGATAACGAATTAATAAAACATATAAGAAAATTGAAAGATAAAAAATATAGAGATGAAAGTAATGAATTTATAGTAGAAGGAATAAAATTAATTGAAGAAGCAGTAAATGAAGGTGCAAAGATTAAAAAAATAATTATATGTGAAGAAACAACAAACACTTATGAAATACCAGCTCACATGAAATTAGAAATTGCAAAATATGAATGCATATATGTAACAGAAAAAATATTCAATTTAATAACACAAGTTACTAATCCACAAGGAATGATGGCAATAGTAGAAAAAACAAACATTGAAAAAAATATAGATTTTTCGGAAGATATAATCATATGCTTAGATGATGTGCAAGACCCAGGAAATTTAGGAACTATACTAAGAACGATTGATAGTATTGGATTGAAACAAGTAATAGTATCAAAAGAAACAGCTGATGCATTTAATCCTAAAGTTGTTCGTTCAACTATGGGGGCTATTTTCAGAGTAAACATAATAGAAACAAACAATTTAATAGAAACAATTAAACAAATAAAAAAACGTCATTTTAAACTAGTAGTAACATCTTTACAAACAACAAGTAGTATATATGATGTAGAATTTAACAAGAAAATAATTGTAATTGGAAATGAATCTAATGGAGTTTCACAAGAAATACAAGAAATGGCAGATGTAAAAGCTAAAATACCAATGCTAGGAAAAACAGAAAGTCTAAATGCATCTGTTGCAGCAGGAGTTGTAATGTATGAATATGTCAGACAAAAACTAAATAATAAATAAGTAAAGCACATCGTAAATGATGTGCTTTAAACATATTAGCAAAAGAATAAAACATAATTACTAATAATAGAGGAAAAAATAAGATTCTGAATTCTTAATTAAATACATTATAATACAATATTCTAAAAAAGCTGTTGAAAATTGTCGAGAAATCAAAAAAAGTAAAAAAACTTGCGATGAAAACACTCAAAAGTAGCTTGATTTTTAGAAAAACAAGTATTATATTAAAACTTATAAGAAGGGGGAAATTTTAATGAAAAACTTTTTTGGAAGCATATTTATAAATCGAGATAAACTAAGAGAAGCGGGAATAAATTATCCAATAAAAGTAGAATATTATAAACTAATAAATGAAGAAGAATATGGAATTCAAATTGTAAAAACAGAATATAGAGATAAAATAGGTGTAGAGCAAAATAAAGTAGAAAAAATAACCAATAATGATAAAGAAATAGAAAGTTTATTATATATAATGAAAGAAAATGAAGTGACACCAATTGCTTTAGAAGATATAATAACTGAAATAAAAAATATACAAAGACTTGCAAAAAATAAAAAATTAAGCTACAATACATAAGAACAAAACAAAAGGAAGGGAAGAATAATGGCAGATAAATTAGTAATAGTAGAATCACCAGCAAAAGCAAATACAATAAAAAAATTTTTGGGTGGAAGTACAAAAGTGCTAGCATCAATGGGGCATATAAGAGATTTGCCAAAATCAAAGCTAGCAGTGGATGTAGAACATGATTTCGAACCTGAATATATTAATATTAGGGGAAAAGGAGATTTAATCAAAGAACTAAAAAAAGAAGCAAAATCAGCAAAAAAAGTTTACTTGGCAACTGACCCTGACCGTGAAGGAGAAGCAATAGCATGGCATTTATCAAATATATTAGAAACAGACCCAAGTAAAGTAACAAGGGTAACATTTAATGAAATAACTAAAAGTGCAGTGCAAAAAGCAATAAAAGAGCCGAGAGATATAGATATTAATTTAGTAGATGCCCAACAAGCAAGAAGAGTTCTAGATAGAATTGTGGGATACAAGATGAGCCCTGTACTTTGGAAAAAAGTAAGAAGAGGTTTATCTGCAGGAAGAGTCCAATCTGTAGCAGTAAAATTAATTGTTGATAGAGAAGAAGAAATTGAAAAGTTTATACCAGAAGAATATTGGAATATATATGTAGATTTGCTAGATGAAAAATCAAAAAAAGAATTTCAAGCAAAATTCTATGGAAAAGAAGGCAAAAAATTAGAAATTCATAAAAAAGAAGAAGCAGATAGTATATTAGAAAATATAAAAAACGCTATCTATATAATAGAAGATATAAAAAAAGGAGAAAAGAAAAAAACTCCAGCACCTCCATTTACAACGAGTACTATGCAACAAGAAGCATCAAGAAAATTAGGATTCACATTAAAAAAGACAATGTCTATTGCACAGGGGTTATATGAAGGTGTAAAAATTTCAGAAAGAGGAACTGTCGGATTAATAACATACATGAGAACCGACTCAACAAGAATATCAGAAGAAGCAAGAGCAGCAGCAAAAGAACATATAGTTGGAGTATATGGAGAAGAATATTATGAAAATAGATATTATAAAACAAGTAAAGAGGCTCAAGATGCACATGAAGGTATCAGACCAACATATGCAGATTTAGGACCTGATGCAATAAAAGATGAATTGACAAAAGATCAATATAAATTATATAAATTAATATATAATAGATTTATGGCAAGTCAAATGAAATCTGCTATATATGATACTGTAACTGTTACAATAGATGCCAATAAATACACATTCAAAGCAAGTGGACAAAATTTAAAATTCAAAGGATTTATGACATTATATGTAGAAGGAACGGATGAAAATGAGAAAGAAGAAAGATCTGAAACTATACCAAATTTAGAAATAAATCAGGAAGTAAAAAAATTAAAAATAGAACCAAAGCAAAGCTTTACAGAACCACCACCAAGATATACAGAAGCTAGTCTTGTAAAAGCATTAGAAGAAAAGGATATAGGTAGACCAAGTACATATTCGCCTACAATAACAACTATATTAGAAAGAAGATATATAGAAAAAGAACAAAAACAGTTGATACCTACAGAACTAGGAAAAGCAGTTAATAAATTATTAACTGAAAACTTTCCAGATATAATTAATGTAGAATTTACTGCCAAAATTGAGAATGAATTTGATGAAATTGCAGATGGAAAAGAGAATTGGAAGGAAATGATAAGAGAATTTTATGGACCATTTGCAGAGAATGTTGCAAAAGTAGAAAAAGAACTAGAGCATGTCGAACTTGTTGAAGAAGTTTCAGATGTCCCATGCGAAAAATGCGGAAGAATGATGGTATATAAATATGGTAAGTTTGGCAAATTTCTAGCTTGCCCTGGATATCCAGAATGCAAAAACACAAAAACAATAGTAGAAACAATAGATATACCATGCCCAAAATGTGGAGGACAGATACAAGTAAAAAAAGCAAAAAGCAAGAGAAAATACTATATTTGCGAGAATAATCCTAAGTCATGTGACTATATATCATGGAACAAACCAAGCAAAAAGAAAGAGGCTAAAAATTAGCCTCTTCAAAAATATTAAAAAATTTGTAAAAAAGTGTTGACTTTTTAACCTAACGGTGTTAATATAAATAAAGACGAAGCAACAGACAAAAATATTAAAAAATATTACAGAAGAATTAGTAAAAAGTTACAACAAAAAAAGAACAAAAACAACCAAATACTAGTTTTTTATTTTGCCTCAAAAAAGG
>CAKPIG010000007.1 GCA_934162255.1 uncultured Clostridia bacterium
ACACCAACACAAGAAACAGAAAACAAAACAGAACAAACAAAGAATGAAATAAATAATCCAAAAACAGGAGATAATATAACAACAAGTGTAATTCTATTTGTTGCTTCTATATCAACTATTGGAACTTTAATAATAATAAACAGAAAAAAAGTAAGAGAATAGTACAAATAACATATAAAGGCTAGCTAGAGTTATTAGCTAGCTTTTATAAAAGAAAGGACAATGTAAATAATGAGAAATAAAAAGAATAAGAGTAAGAAATATAAGAAAGCAATTTTAAATCTTGTTATATATATAATGTTACTTTCTATATTATTATATTCTGGAATTAAAATTTATAAATGGTGTAAAGACAAAACTAATAACAGTAAAATAGCAGAACAAATAAAAGATACAGTAATTGTTGAAGAAAAAAATGAAAATGAAAATAAGAAAGAATATAAAATTGATTTTAATAAATTAAAAGAACAAAATAATGAAACTGTTGCATGGATTAAAGTAAATAATACAAATATTGAATATCCTGTAGTAAAAGAAAGTAATAATAGCTTTTACCTAAATCATAGTTTTGATAAAAGTAATAATTCAGCAGGATGGATTTTTGCAGATTATAGAAATAAGTTTGACAATACTGATAAAAATATTGTGATTTATGGTCATAACATGAAAGACAATTCAATGTTTGGAAGTTTAAAAAATATTTTAAATTCTGACTGGTATGATAACGAAGAGAATACTAATATTACTTTATATACCGAAAATGAAAAATGTATTTATAAAGTTTTCTCAATTTATAAAATAGAAAGCGAAGATTATTATATAAAAACAGAATTTAGTGATGATAATAACTTTGAACAATTTGTAAACACTATAAAGAAAAGAAGTATAAAAGAATTTAATACAGATGTTTCAAAAGATGATAATATATTAACATTGTCAACTTGTGCTAATAATAACAAATATAGAGTTGTTTTACATGCTAAAAAAATATAAAAAGGGGGAAAATAAATTGAATGAAACTAAAAAAAATAAAATATGGATGATAGTTGCCATTATTGCAATTGCAATAGTAATTGTTCTTGGAGTAATTCTTGTAGTAAATAATAATGGTGGCAAAGAAAGTGATGGGGCAAAAAAAATAGAAAGTAAAACTAAAAAAGAAGATGTAAAAATAGTTGATAATAAAGTTAGTAATTTAGAGCTTGAAGAATATAAAAACGATGCTTTTTCTATGAAAAAACCAAAAGGATGGAAGATTGAAACTGGAGGAACAGGAATTTATTATGCAATTAGAGTTTATGATGAAGAAGATAGTAGAAATCAAATATTTTTAATGTTAAAAATGCAACCACTTTTAAAAAGTAATGAAGCAAAACAATTTTGGCAAAATTATTATAATATGAGTGGAAATAATGCTCAATACAAATTATTTGCTGATAGTGTTGTGTTAAATGACCCTACCACAGAGGGATTTTATCAAAATTTTAATGATATTTCTTCATTTATAAAGTCAATTGACACTAGTTTTTATACTATAAATTTCCCTAAGTTTAGTAATTTTTCTAAATTAGAAGAATCAGAATCAAGTGCTAGTATGAAAAGTGTCGCATTAGATAGTAAAGTCTTAAGAGCAACATTCAATGATGAAAATAATAAACCTGGTGAAGGTATGTTTATGGCATCTATTGTTAACTTTGGTAATAATAATCTTGGCGGAGTAGACACACTTTATTATATGGTTTATGACATAATGGCAATAACAGCAGTTAAGGATGAATTTATAGATTATAAAGACATTTTATTACAATCAATTAATTCGATAGATTTTAATAGTGCATATGTACAAAAAACTATAGATGATGGTAATGCTCAAACTAAACAAGCTTTAGCATTAAATGCTAGTGTGCAAAAAGCTTTTGATTCATATATGAGTGCTTGGGAAAAAAGAAATACAACATATGATATAATGAGTCAAAAACAAAGTGATGCAACCCTTGGGTATGAAAGAGTATATGACACTGAAACAAATGAAATTTATAAAGCATATAATGGATTTACAGATGATTACGATGGAGAAAGATATAAATCTATAACTGATAATATGTATACTGAAAAAACATCTGGATATATTGAGGAGATTGGTAAATAAATGAAAAAAGGTCGTTACATTTTACTAATATCTATAATATGTTTAATTGTTATAATGATTATATATTATCTAATAGATAATATAACTATTAACAACAACCAATATGAAATTGAGCAAATTGTATCCATAAAAATGAAAGAAGAAACAGAGGGAGGATATATTTACTATAAAACTGAAAATAAAGAATTAATACAACAAATAATAGAAGCAATTAAAAACATACAAATTGGGAAAAAAACTGATTTTGTATTTAGTGACGATGGAAGATATTATACAATTGAATATTACGACGGAACAACAGTAACATATTATTTCCAAAGTAATTATTATAACAAAGACAATGTAAATTATGAAACTTACAATTATGACAAATTAAAGAAAATTAATATACCAAAGGAAAGTATAAATAAATGATCAAAATTACATAAATTATACCTTTTGTGGGAGTAGTTGTATTGATAACTACTCCCTAGTTATACTAATATGATAAAAAAATAGTCTGAATTTTTTACAAATTATAGAGCAGATAATATTTGAAAATTATCTGCTTTTGTGATATAAACTAATAAGGATAAAATGAAAAATAAATCTTTTGTTAAATAAAATATGAATTTGTAGGAGAAACAATTAAATATGAATAAAAATGAAATTATTTTTGTAACACATAACACAGGAAAAATAAAGTCAGCAGAAAAATATTTTAAAAATTTAAAATTTAGTACATTTAATTATGAATTAGAAGAACCAAGAAGTGATGATATAAAAGAAATAGCAACTGCAAAAGTAAAAGAGGCTTTTGAAATAGTAAAAAGACCTTGTATAGCTTTAGATACAGATTTTAGGATTGAAGAGTTAAATGGATTTCCTAGAGCATTTGTAAATTTTTCACTAGATACAATAGGAATAGATGGAATATTGAAACTAATGGAAGGTAAAGAAAACAGAAAATGTGCATTTAATGAATGTTTAGCTTATCACGATGGAAAAGATATTCATTATTTTTATGGAAAACATCCCGGAAATTTATCAGAACAAGTACAAGGTTTAGACAGAACAGAAAAATGGTCAGATTTATGGTATATTTTTAAGCCAAAAGGATTTAATAAAACATTAGCAGAAATGGATTCAGAAGAAAGAGAGAATAGAAGGAAATTTGATGGTTCAGTACAGGCAATGCAAGAGTTTGCAAAATGGTATGAAAATCAATAATTATTTTATAAAGATTTTTGAAGGAGCAAAGAAATGGATAATAAAAAGTTTGAAAATTCCATAAAAGTAAAAAGAAAAATAGTAATTATATCAATAATAGTATTTATAATTTCACTAATACTGCAAATTGTTTATTTAAGTATTTTGAAAAAACACAATTACGAATATGTTACAGATGTAATGGAATATATAATAAATCAAATAATAATATTATCAGCAACAAGTAGTGTAATATTCTTAATAAGAAAGAAAAAAGTAAATTTAATAATTAGTACTATTGCAGTAATATTCACAATAATTAATATTGCATTCATGTGTAATAATGGACTAAAAAATAAAAGTATTGTTAGTTTTTCAAGAGACTTTTCAAACGAATTAGTATTAAAGATAGACAAAGATACAGGAGCAATCAAATTGTATAAAAACGCAAAATTATTTATATTTGCAAAAGAAAATGAACAATTTGATTATGAAGTAACAGGAAAAATAAAAAAGCAATGGATAGAAAAAGATATATGTGGAATAACATACAAAGACAAGAATAACAAATTAAGAGAATATGTTGTAACATATGGAGATAGAGGAGATGGAATTTCGTATTACTATGTAGCAAATTCTTTATTAGGAAATTGGCAAGTATTCACAACGAATGGAAAGCCAACACAAATGTTAGCTGACAGTAATGGAATAAAAATTACTAAAGATGGAAAAAGCGAACTTTTTGAATATGATAAATGTAAACAATATGGAACAATAGCACTTGTATTATATAAAAATGAAGTGCCTAAATATGTAATTGGACTAGATAAAAATTGCAAAATAGATGACAAAACTAATATTATTAAAAAAGATGGAACTATTACTCTTGCAGAAGTATCAATGAATAAAACAAAATTAGAATCTTTATATTGTATGACATATAAAAATGCTAATGATTTAAGTAATTATAATGTTGTTAGTGTTGCAAAAAATGATTTTAAAATTCAGAATGGTATTTTATATATTAGCTTAGACGGAAAAGATGTTATTGAAGTTCCTGGTGATTTTTCAAATATGCAAGATTCATATAAGGCAAATAATTATCAAATATCAGAAGAAAAAATAATTTTTTATTACATTAAAGGTGATAAAAGATATTTAGTATATTCAGATGATAAAGGAGAAAATTGGAATACAACTGAAATAGAAAACAATTCTACAATTGAAAGTGTACAATTTATTGATACAAAAATAGGATACATGTTGAAATTTGAAGATGTAGCACTAGGAGGACAAGCTTTTGGAGAACTATGCAAAACAGAAGATGGTGGAATAACTTGGACAAATATATTTTATGGAATAGGTGATGAGGAAAAGATTTTTAGAATATCTACACAATTCAAATTTGTTAATGAAAAAGTTGGATTTTTATCTATGCCATCTGTCGGAGGAGAAAAATCCTCAATGTATATTACAAGAGATGGTGGCTATAATTTTGAGGAGCTTATAGTAGAACAAAGCGATATATATGACTATTATAATTTACCAACTGTTGAAAATGAAACAATTTATATGAAGATTTCACAAGGTTCTGATGGCGACCATAATGGAGGAGATTATAAGGTTTATTATTCTAATGATAATGGAGAAAATTGGATAAAACAATGATAATATTGATGATTTATGTAAAACATATAGACTTAACTAAAAAAATATGTTAAAATATATATGATACTGAATAACAGTAATTAATGCAGTTTAATTTTGCATTAAGAATTCAAGTAAAAACAGGAGGACAGAAATGAGTACACGCTTAGCTGGAGAATATCGGGGAAAGAGAACCTTGACAAGTGTAGCCAAAAGAATCGAAACAGAGAAAAGAAGGGAGAGAATTGACAAACAATTCCTTTACAAAGTATATGTAAGAGACAATGATCATAGTATGTCATTCTTTATAAAAGTATGTAAACATGTGGGAAATTTACCAGATGAGGAAATTGAAAGGATGCTTGCAATTTTAAAAGAAGATGTACCTCACGCTGAATACGAGGTTTGGCATTTTGATGAAGAGAAGATGTATAGGGTTCTGATTTCGAATCCGATTTGTCAAAAAGTATGCGAAAAGCAGAAATATATGAATTGGCAAGATCTTATTAGAAGATTCAGATAATGTTTTTACTTAGAGGGAGTGCTGATTAATGGCAACTCCCTCTTTTTTTTTAAATGTAAAAAACTTTTGTCTATAGAATACCTTAATTTTTAGCCAATAAATGATTGGTTGATTGCAAAAAATGTGATATACTATAGCGAAGAAGAAAAGTTGAAACTTATTTAGGTCATAAAGGGAGGAAAAATGTTTAAATTACACTCAGAATATAAGCCGACAGGCGACCAACCACAAGCAATAGAATATTTATCAAAAGGAATACAAGAAGGTAAGAAGTTCCAGACACTTCTAGGGGTTACGGGTTCTGGTAAAACTTTTACTATGGCGAATATAATTGCAAAAACACAAAAGCCAACTCTTGTTTTAGCACATAATAAAACATTGGCAGGACAACTATATTCAGAATTCAAAGAGTTTTTTCCAGAAAATCATGTTGAATATTTTGTTTCTTATTATGATTACTATCAACCTGAGAGTTATATAGCACAAAGTGACACATATATAGAAAAAGATGCATCAATAAATGATGAAATAGATAAATTAAGACATTCTGCAACAGCATCATTATTTGAAACCAGAGATGTAATAATAGTAGCTTCAGTATCATGCATATATGGATTAGGAGATCCAATTGATTATGAAAATATGATTGTTTCATTAAGGCCAGGAATGAAAATTTCAAGAGAAAAAGTAATGAAAAAACTGATAAATATGCAGTATTCAAGAAATGAAATGGAATTTAAAAGAGGAACATTCAGGGCAAAAGGTGATGTGCTAGAAATTTATCCATCAGATAAAGGAGAATCTGCAATAAGAGCGGAATTTTGGGGAGATGAGATTGAAAGAATTCAAGAAATAAACCCATTAACAGGAAAATCTATAGGTATAAGAGAACATGTAATGATATTCCCAAATTCACATTATGTAACATCTTCTGAAAAAATGGAAAGAGCCATCAAAACAATTCAAGAAGAAATGGAACAAAGAGTAGAATACTTTAAGAGCCAAAATAAATTAATAGAAGCACAAAGAATTCAGGAAAGAACAAATTTTGATATTGAAATGATGAAAGAAACTGGATTTTGCCAAGGAATAGAAAACTATTCTAGACATATAAGTGGAAGAGAAGAAGGAAGTCCACCATTCACACTATTTGACTATTTTCCAAAGGACTTTTTGTTATTAATTGATGAATCACATGCAACAATTCCTCAAGTAAGAGCAATGTATAATGGAGATAGAGCACGTAAAGATTCACTGGTAAAATATGGATTTAGATTGCCATCAGCATATGATAATAGACCATTAACATTTAATGAATTTGAAGAAAGAATAAATCAAGTTGTATTTGTAAGTGCAACACCAGCAGATTATGAAAAAGACCATTCTGGAAATAATGTAGTTGAACAAATAATAAGACCAACAGGATTGCTAGATCCAAAAATAGAAGTAAAACCTGTTACAAATCAAATTGACGATTTACTAGAGCAGATAAGGATTAGAGTTGAAAAGAAACAAAGAGTGCTTGTAACAACATTAACTAAAAAGATGGCAGAAGATTTAACTGAATATTTAAAGAGTTTAGATATAAAAGTAAATTATATGCATTCAGATATAAAGGCATTAGAAAGAATGGAAATAATCAGAAATCTTCGTTTAGGAGAGTATGATGTTTTAGTTGGAATAAATCTTTTAAGAGAAGGATTAGATATTCCAGAGGTTTCGTTAGTTGCTATATTAGATGCGGATAAGGAGGGCTTTTTGCGTTCAGAACGTTCATTAATACAAACTATAGGAAGAGCTGCAAGAAATACTGAAGGAACAGTTATTATGTATGCTGATGAACTGACAGATAGCATGGAAAAAGCTATTAGAGAAACTAATAGAAGAAGGGCAATTCAGGAAGAGTATAATAGAAAAAATAATATAGTACCAAAGACTATTCAAAAGTCAATTAGAGATACAATTAAGGCAATAAAGACGGAAAATATAGGCGTAGAGTATAAGTTGGAAAAAGAGGAAGATATAAAAGAAATGATAAATAAATTGACTGACGAAATGCTTGAATGTGCTAGTAAAATGGAATTTGAACAGGCTGCTGAATTAAGAGATAAAATAAAAGAATTGGAAAAATTAATATAAAAAAAGGGCTACATTTGCAGCCCTTTTTTAAACTCGTAATCAAATAATAATTTGCTTATCAAATTGATAAGCAGAAGTATTATCGGTATAGGTAGCAATCTTATGCACCAGTAACTGTGGATATTCCTTCCGAAGTTTTACAACTTCTTTTGTATATAGCCTAAGAACTATACTCTGTCTGGTTGAGGAAAGAAAATCCTCAATTAAGTCGAATTGCCTACTTCTTCTCGAATTGTACATAATCACTTAACCCTCCTTAAAGTTTATAAAAAACAACGAGTCAATAATTATTATACACCTAAACAGTTCATATGTAAAGCTTATGAGCGAAAAATACTAACATAGAGGAAGAAAAAATAAAAAAATTAACCAAACTATTGTTTAATAATGAAAAATATAGTATAATCTCAATATTGGAGGGAACTAAGATGAATGACAAAATCATAATAAAGGGAGCAAAAGAACATAATTTAAAAAATATAAACTTAGAAATACCTAGAGATAAATTAGTTGTAATAACAGGTTTATCAGGTTCAGGAAAATCATCATTAGCATTTGATACTCTTTATGCAGAAGGTCAAAGAAAGTATGTAGAAAGTTTATCATCATATGCAAGGCAATTTCTAGGAATAATGGAAAAGCCAGATGTAGAACTAATAGAAGGATTATCTCCAGCAATATCAATAGATCAAAAAACAACATCAAAAAATCCAAGGTCAACAGTAGGAACTGTAACTGAAATATATGATTATATTCGTTTATTATATGCCAGAATAGGGCAACCATATTGTCCTCACTGTGGAAAGAAGATAGAAAAACAAACAATAGACCAAATAGTAGACAATATAATGAAAATTCCAGAGGGTACTAGAATTCAAGTTTTAGCACCAGTAGTTAGAAGTAGAAAAGGTGAACATACTAAATTGTTAGAAGACTTAGCAAAAGAAGGATTTGCAAGAGTTAGAATAGATGGAGAAAACTACGAATTAACAGATGAAATAAAACTAGATAAAAACAAGAAACATGAAATAGAAATTGTAGTAGATAGATTAGTAATAAAAGAAGAAATAGTTGGAAGACTTACAGAATCAATTGAGATAGCACTAAAACATGCAGAAAATTTAGTATTAATAGATGTAATAGGAGACAAACCTAGATTATATAGTTGTAATTATGCATGTCCAGACTGTGGATTCAGCTTTCCAGAATTATCGCCAAGAATGTTCTCATTTAACAATCCATATGGTGCATGTCCAAAATGTTCAGGAATAGGCTATTTAATGAAGATGGATGAAGATTTAATAATTCCTGATAAAACTAAAACACTCTATGATGGAGTAAAAGCTTTTGGTTCAAGTACAATGAAAAAAGGCGATACAATGGCTAGAATGTATTTTGAAAGTATAGGTAAGCATTATGGAGTCGATATAAAAAATAAAAAAATTAAAGACTTACCAAAAGATTTTTTAGATAAAATTTTATATGGAACTGGTGATGAAGAAATTGATTTCGAATATACATCGTATGCAGGAACTAGAAGATTTACAGCACCATTTGAAGGTGTAATTCCTACACTAGAGAGAAGACATAATGAAACTAAATCACAAGGGATGAGAGACTTTTATGAAATGTATATGAGTGAAATGCATTGTGATGCTTGTAATGGTGCAAGGTTAAAACCAGAAATATTAAGTATAAAAATTAATGGAAAAAATATAAATGAAATTACTGATATATCAATTAGAAATTTAAAAGAATTTCTAAATAAATTAGAACTAACAGAAATGCAAAAAATGATAGCTGAAATGATTTTAAAAGAAATTGATAGTAGATTACAATTCTTAATAGATGTAGGGCTAGAATATTTAACATTATCAAGAAGTGCAGGAACACTATCAGGAGGGGAAGCACAAAGAATAAGATTAGCGACTCAAATTGGTTCAGGTCTAACAGGAGTATTATACATACTAGATGAGCCAAGTATAGGACTTCATCAAAAAGATAATGATAAATTGATAGCAACACTAAAAAAATTAAGGGACTTAGGAAATACTCTTATAGTTGTAGAACATGATGAAGACACAATGTATGCTGCAGACCAAGTAATAGATATAGGACCAGGTGCAGGAGTTCATGGTGGAAATGTAATGGCACAAGGAACAGCAGAAGAAATAAAACAAGTCGAAAATTCAATTACAGGACAATATTTAAGTGGAAGAAAACAAATACATGTACCAAAAATAAGAAGAAAAGGAAATAAGAAAAACATAGAAATTGTAAATGCAACAGAAAATAATTTGAAAAATATAAGTGTAAAATTTCCATTAGGAGTATTTACTTGTGTAACAGGAGTATCTGGTTCAGGAAAAAGTACATTAGTAAATGAAGTTCTATATAAAAATATTGCTCAGAAATTAAATGGTGCATCTGAAAAACCAGGAAAATGTAAAACTGTAAAAGGAATAGAAAATATTGATAAAATTATAAATATAGACCAATCACCTATTGGACGTACACCAAGATCAAACCCTGCAACATATACAGGAGCATTTGACCTTATAAGAGATATATTTGCTGGAACAAATGAAGCAAAAATGAGAGGATATGAAAAAGGTAGATTTAGCTTTAATGTAGCAGGTGGAAGATGTGAAAGTTGTAATGGTGATGGAGTTCATAGAATAGAAATGCATTTCTTACCAGATGTATATGTACCATGTGAAGTATGTAAAGGGAAGAGATATAATAGAGAGACTCTAGAAGTAAAATACAAAGGAAAAAACATTTCAGATGTTTTGGATATGACTGTTGAAGAAGCTCTAGAATTTTTTGAAAATATTCCAAAAATAAAACAAAAAATACAAACATTATATGATGTAGGACTAGGATATATAAAACTAGGACAACCATCAACAACACTATCAGGAGGAGAAGCACAAAGAGTAAAGCTTGCAACAGAACTTTCAAAAAGGGCAACAGGAAAAACATTATATATATTAGATGAACCTACAACAGGCCTTCATATAGCCGATGTTCATAGATTAGTAGATATATTACAAAGACTAGTTGATACAGGAAATACAATAATTGTAATAGAACACAATCTAGACTTAATAAAAACGGCAGATTATATTATTGATTTAGGCCCAGAAGGTGGAGAAAATGGAGGCGAAGTAGTAGCTGTAGGAACTCCAGAGCAAATCTGTAAAAATGAAAGAAGTTATACAGGAGAATTTTTAAAAAAATATCTTAAATAAAAAAGAAAAAATGTTCGCAAAAACTATTGACAAAAATACACAAAGTCAATATAATAAAAGCGAACATTTTTTTATGTTTAAGGAGGAAATTATGATAACTAATTTACATATAAAAAACATTGGAATAATAGAAGATATAGATATAGATTTAAACAAAGGGATGAATGCATTAACAGGAGAAACGGGAGCAGGAAAAAGTTTGATAATTGATGCAATTTCAATAATCTGTGGAGGAAGATTTTCAAAAGAAATGATAAGAAAAGGCGAAAATCATTCATATGTAGAAATATGTATGTATATGCCAGATGATATAAATTCAATAGATGGCAACATAATAGTAACAAGAGAAATATATAATAATGGTAGAAATTCATGTAAAATAAATGGAAGATTAGTAACTGTTGCAGAATTAAAAAATTTCATGAGTAATTATATAGAAATACATGGTCAGAATGAAAATCAAACATTATTAGATAGCAGGACACATATAAAATACTTAGATAATTTTATAGGAGAAGAACTTCAAAAATTAAAAACAGAATATTTAAAATATTTTAAAAGATATAATGAGATAAAAAGGCAATTAAGAGAAAATTATGGAGATGAAAAAGAAAAACAAAGAAAACTAGACCTATTAAGATACCAATTAAATGAAATAGAAGAAGCTAAACTAGAAAAAAATGAGGAACAATCTTTAGAAGAAAAAAGAAATATAATGTTAAATTCAGAAAAAATAGTGCAAAATTTACATCAAGCAGAAGAAGCTATAGGAGAGCAGACAATTGATATGATGGGAACTGCAATAAAAGCATTAGAAAAAATCGAAAACATTGACTCAAAATATAGCCAAACAGCAGAAGATTTAAGAAATATATATTATGAAATACAAGAAATTTCAAGAGATATATGTAATTATAGTGAAGAAGTTGAATTTGATGAAGAGGAAAGAGAAGAAGTAGAAACAAGGCTAGATACAATATTTAATCTAAAAAGAAAATATGGAAATTCAATAGAAGAAATAATCCAATATGGAGAAGAAGTTTCAAGAGAAATTACTAAAATAGAAAATATAGATGAATTTAATAATAAGCTAAAAGAAGAGCAAAAGGAAATAGAAAAAGAGATAAATAATATAGGAGAACAAATAAGCAAAAAAAGAAAGAAATATGCAGAAATATTAAGTGAAAAGATAAATAATGAATTATTAGAACTTGAAATGAAAAATGCAAAAATCAATATAAAAGTAGAATACAAAATAAATGAATATTTTGAAAATGGAAAAGACAATGTTCAAATATTTATTAAGACAAATATTGGAGAAAACGAAAATGAGCTAAGCAAAATAGCATCAGGAGGAGAAATGTCAAGAATAATATTAGCAATAAAAAAGGTATTGGCAGAAGTAGACAATATACCTGTAATGATATTTGATGAAATAGATACAGGAATAAGTGGTAAAGCTGCAAAATCTGTTGCAGAAAAAATAAAAACAATCTCAAAATCTCATCAAGTATTATGTATTTCACATTTGGCTCCAATGGTAGCACAAGCAGATTATAATTATTATATTAATAAAAAAGTTGAAAATGAGAGAACATCAACTAATATAAAATTATTAAATGAAAAAGAGGTAATTAATGAAATTGCAAGAATTTCATCAGGAGAAATTAATGAAATAACACTTAAATATGCAAATGAATTGAGAAATAAAAAGGTTTCATAAGAATAAATTAATAAAAAATTAATTAAAAATATATAGTCAAAGGAAAATTTGAGTGATATAATGCTGGCAAAAGGGGGAAGGAGGATAAAATGCCAGAAAGAATAGAAATTACTAAAATGAGAAATAATGCAGAAAATAGAGAGTATGTTCTTGAAAATGTAAAACAAGAAGGAGCACTACTTGAATTTGCTTGTGATGCATTTAAAGATGACGAAGAAATCGTATTAGAGGCAATAAAAAACAACCCTGAAGCACTTGAATTTGCTAGTGATAGATTAAAAGGAAATAGAGACATTGTATATGAATCTGTAAAAAATGTAGGTTGGACATATTGCTATGTAAAAGAAAACTTACTTGATGATAAAGATTTATTACTAGCAGGATTAAAAAAATCAGGGCAGATATTATATTTTGCAAGTCCGGAAATGAGAGATGACAAAGAAGTGGTGCTAGAAGCTGTGAAAAATAAACCTATAATAGTAAAATATGCAAGCAATAGATTACGAGAAGACAAGGATGTAGGAATAGCAGCTCTTTCTGTAAATAAGGACAAATTTGCATATGAATTTTTAGGAGAAAATCTAAAAAAAGATGAAGATATTTTGGCAATATTAAATAATTAAAATGAAAGGGGAAAGTATGAGATTACTAAGAAAAATAAACAAAGGTCTAATATTAACAATAATAGTACTTGTACTATTAGTCACATACTGTATTTGTGTAGAAAAACAGAGAAATGCAGATAAAACAGAAATAAAAAAAGTATGTGAAAAATTTATCAATTTAGCAGATAAATATGTTGTTGCACCAGAAAAGATGCAAAATACATCTCAAGAATTATCAAGTGCAAATGAAGAAGAAATTCAAAAAAATTTAAATAATGAGTTAAAAGAAATTATGATTAATAATCCCGAGGCAATAGAAATTCAGAGTTCAACAATAATGGAAGCATTAAAGAATGGATATACTGATAAAAAAATGAAGATAAAAAATGAAAGAACTATAACTAAAATATCAAATTATGAATTTGATGGAAATCAGGTAGAAGTTACATTTAATTCAACATTGAATGTAGCATATAAATATATAGATAATGGTTCAGAAAAAGAAAAAACAAATACTTTTAATAATAGTTCTGAATTAATAACTTTACAAAAAGTAGATGGAAAATGGAAAGTAGTATATTCAAATTTAAATTACTATGATATTTCAGATAGTGCATTTCAAATAATAGGAACAGAGATTTATTAAAGAAAGGAGAGAAAATGGGAAAAACAGTATTAGAAATTAAAAATCTTAGTAAAACATATGGAAGAAGAAAAATAATTGATAATATAAGTCTTGAACTAAATGAAGGCGAAATACTAGGATTCTTAGGACCAAATGGCTCTGGAAAAACAACAACAATAAAAATGATACTAAATTTAATTGAAAAAGATTCTGGTGAGATAAGAGTAAACGGATTTGATACAAAAAAACAATTTGAGCAAGCAATGGAATGTATAGGAGCAATAGTTGAAAATCCAGATATGTATAGATATATGTCAGGTATAGACAATTTGAGATTACATGCAAGACTAAGAAATATAGATGAAAAAAGAATTGAAGAAGTACTTGAATTGGTTGAACTAAAAGGAAGAGAAAATGATAAAGTAGGAAAATATTCATTAGGAATGAAACAAAGATTAGGGTTAGCACTAACATTACTACATAAACCAAGAGTATTAATATTAGACGAGCCAACAAATGGACTTGATCCAGCAGGAATAAAAAAATTAAGAGATATATTAAAAGAAATTGCTCATAAAGAAGGAGTTGCTGTATTTGTTTCATCACATATACTTTCAGAAATGCAATTAATGTGTGATAAAGTAGCTGTACTCGATAATGGAAAGATTGTAAAAATAGAAGAAATATCACAAGAAAAAGAAGAAGAAATAGAAAGCGTAGAAATAAAAGTTAAACAATTAGAAAGAGCAGTTCAAATATTAAAAGAAAAATTTAATATAAATACAAAAATAGAGAAAGACATAATAAATATAACAATAGAAACAACAAAATTGCCTGAAGTTGTAAAAGAACTTGCAATAGCTGATACAGAAATAAAAGCTATAATACCAAAATCACATACATTAGAAGATATATTCTTTGATGCAACGAAAGGAGGCAAGAAAAATGAAAATATTTAAATTGTTTGTAGATGAAAACATAAAGACATGGAAAAAGTTTTCCACTAAATTGCTTTTAATAATAGTAATTTTATCGTTATTTGGAACACTTGGAATAACAAAATTAATGCAAAAGTTAGATAGCAGAAATCAATATGTTGTAACAGAAGCTGATGACGAGGAATATTATAGAGGTGTTATAAAATCTCTTGAAAATCAATTAAAAAATGAAAACTTAGACGAAGAATCAAAAGAAAGTATAAAGCAAGAAATAGAGAAAAATAAACTATTAGTGGAACTTAAGGTTTCTGCATTTGGAAACTATAATTGGAAAAGAGAAATAATTGACCAAGTTGTAGATAATAGGATGGAGAAAAATGATGAAAAAGCAGAACAATTATTAAAATTGGTAAAAGAAAACGATTTTCATGGTTACATAGAATTAAAAAAAGAAGATTTAAAAAAACAACTTGAAAATAAAGAGATAGAAAAAGAAGAATATGATGACACACTTACAATATTAAATTTAAAAGAAAAATATGAAGTAGGAACAGAAAGTTCAGAAAATAATTATTGGAAAACTGCTGCTATAAATGAAATTGAAGCAAAACTTAGAACATTAAGAACGGGAATGAATCAAGAAACTAGAAGAACTCTAAAGGTGGAAGAAAAAGCTGAAATAGAAAGTGAAATTAAAATATTAAATTATAGATTAGAGAACAATATACCAGATGCCAATTATGCCTCAGATACAAATTTTAGAATTAGATTTGAAATGTTAGCTCCTATGTTCTCTATGGCAATAATATCAATTGTAGTAATAGTAATAGCAGGAGGAACAATATCTTCTGAAATAGCAAATGGAACAATAAAATTTTGGGCATTAACACCAAATAAAAGATGGAAAATACTTACTGCTAAACTATTATCAATATTATTTTATATAGTAGTAATAACATTAATTGCATCATTATTAAGCATATTTATTGCAAATATATTCTTTAATGAGCAAGGAGATATATACATATATGTTAAAAATGGAGAGGTAAATGTTATAAACAATACTCTATACACAGTAGAAACATATTTTGCAAGAGCAATACCTGTAGTAGTATTTGCATTATTCGCAGTAATGCTTTCAACAATTACAAGAAACACTGCTGTAGCAGTAAGTATAAGTGAAGCATTATATGTAGGAAATGGAATTGTAATGGCAATATTAAATCAATTTATAAAAAAAGATTGGATAAGATTTGTACCATTTAATAACCTAGATATTGTACATAAAATATTTAAAAATTCAGTTAATATAATGGAAACAGAATCAACTTTTGCAACATCAACTACATTAACATTTTCATTAGCGGTATTGGGAGTATGTTCAATATTAATGATAGTAACAATGTATGATAGTTTTAATAAAAGAGATATAATCTAACTAAGAAGAAAAAATTTCCAAAATACTTGATTTTTCACAGAAAGTATAGTAAAATATTATTATTAAAAATAATGTTCCTTTAACTTAGCACAATAAAAGACACCTATTATTGTAGCTCGGTAAAAGGAGAAGAAAAAATAGGAGGTGTAATTATGACAACTGAAAGAAAACAAGAAATCATTAATAATTTTAGAAGAGATGAAAAAGATACTGGTTCACCAGAAGTTCAAATAGCTCTTTTAACAGAAAGAATTAATGAATTAACAGAACACTTAAAAGTTCATAAAAAAGACAACCATTCAAGAAGAGGATTATTAAAAATGGTTGGAAAAAGAAGAAACTTATTAAACTACTTAGCAAAAAAAGATGAAGAAGCATACAAAGCATTAGTTGAAAAATTAGGACTAAGAAAATAGTTTAAACTTTAAGGAGGCGTGTGCATAAAGCTAACGCCTCTTAGTTTTTATTAGGTAAACAAATTAGAAAAGTAGCTTGTATAATGCTTTTTATAGTAAAAAGTATTATAGAGGTTACAATCTAATTCAAGTTTACCAAAAGAGGTGTCAAGAAAGAGAGGAAAATATGTTTAAAAGTTATGAAACAGAATTAGCAGGAAGAAAACTTGTAATAGAAACAGGAAAATATGCAGGATTAGCAAATGGAAATGTATTAGTAAAATACGGAGATACAGTAGTAATGGTAAATGTTACTGCATCAAAAGAACCAAAAGAAGGAATAGACTTTTTTCCACTATCAGTAGATTTTGAAGAAAAATTATATTCAGTAGGAAAAATACCAGGATCATATACAAAAAGAGAAGGAAAACCAAGTGACAAAGCAATATTAACATCAAGAGCAATTGATAGACCTTTAAGACCATTATTCCCAAAAGATTTCAGAAATGATGTAGTTGTTGTGGCAACAGTTCTAAGTGTAGAACAAGATAATTCACCAGAAGTAGCTGCAATGATAGGTGCTTCAGCTGCACTATCAATTTCAGATATCCCATTTGGAGGACCAACGGCTGCTGTAAATGTAGGATTAGTTGATGGAGAAATAGTAATAAATCCAACAGTTGCTCAAAGAGAAAAAAGTGATTTAACTTTAACAGTTGCAGGAACAATAGATAAAGTTGCAATGATTGAAGCTGGTGCAAATGAAGTTCCAGATGATATAATGTTAGAAGCAATAAAAAAAGGTCATGAAGAAATCAAAAAAATATGTGCATTTATTCAAAAAATGAAAGATGAAATTGGAAAACCAAAATTCGAATATAAATCATTTGCAGTAGATCATGATTTATATGAATTTTTAGAACAAACCTTTACAGAAAAAATGAAAGTTGCAGTACAAGAAGTTGACAAAGAAACAAGAGACAATAATGTTGCTGAACTATCAGAAGAAATTGAAAAAGCAGTTGCAGAAAAAATTGGTGAAGAAGAAGCTGAGACAAGAGCTCAAGAAATAGGAGAAGCAATTTATAAATTAGAAAAAAAATGTGTAAGAGACATGATATTCTATGAACATAAAAGAGTTGATGGAAGAGCTATTGATGAAATAAGACCTTTATCATGTGAAGTTGGAGTATTACCAAGAACACATGGTAGTGCAGTATTCACTAGAGGTCAAACACAAGTAATGTCAATTGTAACATTAGGAATGCTAAGTGAAGGACAAGAATTAGATGGAATAGATACAGAAACAGAAAAAAGATATATGCATCAATATAACTTCCCAGCATATAGTGTTGGAGAAGCTAGAACTTCAAGAGGTCCAGGAAGAAGAGAAGTAGGACATGGAGCTTTAGCAGAAAAAGCATTAGTTCCAGTATTACCATCAAAAGAAGAATTTCCATATGCAATAAGAGTAGTATCAGAAGTGCTTTCATCAAATGGTTCAACATCACAAGCAAGTATATGTGGAAGCACACTTTCATTGATGGATGCAGGTGTTCCTATTAAAAGACCAGTTGCTGGAATTTCAACAGGATTAGTAACAAATCCTGAAAATCCAGATGACTATGTAATGTTAACAGATATTCAAGGCCTAGAAGATTTCTTTGGAGATATGGACTTTAAAGTTGGTGGAACAGAAAAAGGAATCACAGCAATACAAGTTGATATAAAAATAGACGGATTATCATATAAAGTAATAGAAGAAGCATTTGCAAGAACAAGAAAAGCAAGACAATATATATTAGATGATATTATGAAACCACAAATTTCAGAACCAAGAAAAGAGCTATCACCATATGCACCACATATAGTTTCAACACAAATAAAAGTTGAAAAAATAAAAGATGTAATAGGAAAAGGTGGAGAAACTATCAATAAAATTATTGATGCGACAGGAGTAAAAATAGACATTGAAGAAGATGGACATGTTATGATATATGCTGTTGATCAAGAAAAAGCATATGAAGCATTAGATATGATTGATAGTATAGTAAGAGAAATTGAAGTAGGACAAATATATGTTGGAACAGTAATAAGAACAGCTAATTTTGGAGCTTTTGTAGATATTGGAGGAGGAAAAGAAGGATTAGTTCATATCTCAAAAATATCTAAAGAAAGAGTTAACAATGTTGAAGATTTTGTTCATGTAGGAGATAGAGTACCAGTTAAAGTAATTGGAATTGATGATCAGGGGAAAATAAGCCTTACAATGAGAGATTTAGCAGAAAATAAAAGTGAATAAAATAAAAACAGCCTATCTATAAGTTTTAGATAGGCTGTTTTTATGAAAAAAACTTATTTAAAACAAAAATCAAAAACTTGTACAAAAATAAATAAAAATATGATAAAATATGCATGAAAAAGATAATTAGGAGGATAAAATGCCAAAAGAAGTAAAATGGACAGAAGAACAAAAACAAGCAATATATGAAAAAGGACAAAACATATTAGTGGCTGCTGCTGCAGGAAGTGGAAAAACAGCAGTTTTGGTAGAAAGAATAATAAACAAAATAATTAATCAAAAAATGGATATAGACAAAATGTTAGTTGTAACATTTACTAATGCTGCAGCTTCAGAAATGAGAGAAAGAATTTTAAATGCAATTTATAAGAAAATAGATGAAAATCCAGAAGACGAAAGACTTCAAAGGCAAATAACTCTCTTAAATAAGGCAAGTATATGCACAATAGATTCATTCTGTTTAGATATTGTTAGAAATAATTTCTTCGAGATTGATATTCCTCAGAATTTTAGAATAGGTGATACAACAGAAATAGAAATTTTAAAACAAGATGTATTAGAAGAACTATTTGAAGAAAAATATGAAAATCAGGATAAAGACTTTAAAAAATTAATAAACACATATACATCATATAAAGATGATACACCTTTAAAAGAATTAATATTAAAAATTTACACATATATTCAAAGTAATCCATACCCTGAAAAATGGTTAAAAGAAAAAATTGAAATGTTTAATATGTCAGACAAATTGGAACAGGATTTTTCAAATACGATATGGGGAAAACTACTATTAGAACAAGTAAAAGAAATAATAGAAGATGGAGAAATCAAGCTAGAAACGGAAAAAGAAATAATATCCAGATATGATGAACTAATGATTTATTACAAAATTTTAGAAGATGACATAGAACAAATAGAATTATTAAAATCTAATTTGGATAATTGGGATAAAGCATATGAATTAGCACAAAATATAAAATTTAAAACATGGACATCAAATAAAAAAATAACACTTGAAGAAAAAGACATTGCAAAAGAAGTAAGAGATGAAGTAAAAAAATCAATTGGCAAAATAACAGATAAAATATTAATATTTAACTCAAAAGAAGCAAATGAAGATATAAATGATATGTATGCTGTATTATCAAAACTAAAAGCAACAATTATTGAATTCGGAGAAAAGTTTAGTAAGAGAAAAAAAGAAAAAAACATAGCAGATTTTAGTGATATTGAACATTTTGCATTAAAAATATTGTTAGATGAAAATGGAATGCCAACAGAAATAGCTAAAAAATATCAAGAAAAATTTGAAGAAATAGCAATAGACGAATATCAAGATAGTAATTTAGTACAAGAATACATACTTACATCAGTCTCAAAAGGAAATAATATTTTTATGGTAGGAGATGTAAAACAAAGTATCTATAAATTTAGGCAAGCAAGACCAGACTTATTTTTAAGTAAATATAAAACATATAAATTGAAATCAGAAAATCCAAAAGAAGGATTAAAAATACAATTATTCAAAAACTTTAGAAGTAGAAAAGAAGTATTAGACTTTTCAAATATTATATTTGAAAATATAATGTCGGAAAAATTAGGAGAACTAGAATATACACAAGAAGAATATTTGAATTTAGGTGCAGAATATAAGGAAACAGGAGAAAATTTAAAAGCAGAGATAAATGTATTAAATATAAAAGACGCGGACGAAGAAATAGAAGATAGTGATGAAGAGGAAAAAGAAAGAGCAGAAGATATCGAATTAGAAGCAAGGTTTGTTGCAAATAGAATAAAACAATTAATAGATGGCAAATTTCAAATTTATGATGCCAAAAAAGGAGAAAAGAGGAATATAAAATATAAAGATATTGTAATTCTATTAAGAGCAACAAGAGAATCTGCACCAATATTTGAAAAAGAAATAATTAAATTAGGAATGCCAGTATTTAGTGATTCATCAACAGAATATTTAGAAAGTCTAGAAATTCAAACAATGATGAGTTTGCTAAAAATAATAGATAATCCATTACAAGAAATTCCATTAGTAGCAGTAATGAGAAGCATTATAGGAGGATTTACAGATAATGAACTAGTTCAAATTCGTTTAAGTGATAAATATGATAATTTCTATAATTGCATACTAAAATCCAAAAGAGATGTAGAAAAAGAAACAAGAGAAAAAATAGAAAAATTCTTAAATAATCTTGAAAAATGGAGAAAAGAACAGGAATACATGTCTTTAGATGAACTGATATGGAAAATATATAATGATACAGGATATTATGATTGTGTAGGACTAATGCCAAATGGGATACAAAGGCAAGCAAATTTAAAAATATTATTTGAGAGAGCAAAACAATGTGAAGCAATGAGCTTTAAAGGATTATTCAATTTTATAAATTATATAGAAAAAGTAAAAACAAGTAGCAAAGATATGGATTCTGCAAAAATAATAGGAGAAAATGAAGATGTAATTAGAATAATGAGTATACACAAAAGTAAAGGGTTAGAATTTCCAGTAGTTTTCTTATCAGGAACAGGAAAATTAATAAATATGCAAGATATAAATAATAAAATCTTATTACATCCGGAAATAGGAATTGGAGTAAAATATATAGATTATGATAGACAGATAGAATATGATACATTATCAAAGCAAGCTATGAAAGAAAAAATACGAAATGAGACTATTTCAGAAGAGATGAGAGTTCTATATGTAGCTTTAACAAGGGCAAAAGAAAAAATTATAGTAACAGGATATAGTAATGCAAATAAAGCTCATGAATTGGCAGAATTAGTGTTTAAATATAAAAATATAAATCCTATGATTTTAAAAAAATATAAATCTTATTTAGACTGGATAAGAATCGTATATGAATATAATAAATTAAAAATGCAAGAACTAGCAGAAATAAAAGAATTTAGTAAGAGTGAAGTAATAGAGTTATGCAAAAAGACAAGTGAACAAAATGGAGAAGATTTAAATATTGAAATTGAAGAATCAGTAATACAAAATTTAAAAGGAATATTAAAAATATTGAAAAATAAATATCAATATGAAGACTCAACAATAATACCAACAAAAACTTCTGTAACAGAAATAAAAAGAATAATGCAAAACGAGAATGAAAGTGAATTGAAATTAGAAATGCCAAAGCCTAAATTCTTGCAATCAGATGAAGAAACAAGTATAACTGGAACAGAAAAAGGAACATTGATACATTTATGTATGCAAAAGCTAAATTTACACAAAAGTGAATATAAATTAAATGAAATAAAAGATTTGATACAAGAACTTGTAGATAAGAAAATAATAACTTTAAAAGAAGCAGAAGCAATAAATAAATGGAAGATATTTAATTTTACAAAATCAAATATATGGAAAGAAATGTGTGAAGCAAAACTTGTAGAAAGAGAAAAACCATTTTATACAAATATACCTGCAAAACAAATATATGGAACAGATACAGAAGAAAGTATACTAGTCCAAGGAATCATTGACTTATATTATATAAATCAAAAAGATGAGCTAGTATTAGTAGATTACAAAACAGATTATGTTGAAAATCAAGATGAACTTATAACAAAATATAAAACACAACTAGATTTATATAAAACAGCTCTTGAAGAAGCTTTAAATAAAAAAGTAAGTAAAATTTATATATATTCAACATACTTAGATAAAGAAATAAAGATTTAAATGCAATGCTTTATTTTTTATAGAAAATATGATAAAATACACAATAATAAAAAGCAAAGAAGTTAAGGAAAAGGAGCAATAATGAAAGAAATAGAAGAGCAAAAAGAATATATAGAAAAAGTCAAAAAAATAAATGAATCAAAAGATTTAAAATATTATATTTTAACAATGGGATGTCAATTAAATGAAAATGACTCTGAAAAATTATGTGGAATAATAGAAGAAATGGGATATAAACCAACAGACAATTATCAAGAAGCGGATTTAGTAATATTTAATACATGTTGTGTAAGAGAAAATGCCGAAGATAAGCTATTTGGAAAACTAGGAGAATTAAAAAGAATAAAAGAACAAAGAGGAACAATAATAGCTATTGGTGGTTGCATGATGCAGGAAAAGCACATAACAGATAAGATACATGAAAGTTATTCATATACAGACATAATATTTGGAACACATACATTACATAAGTTTCCAGAAGATTTATATAAAGTATTAGAAACAAATAAAAAAATGCAAGATGTAATAGATATAGACGGAGAAGTTTATGAAGGATTACCTATCAAAAGAACAAGTAATATAAAAGCATCTGTAACAATAATGTATGGTTGCAATAATTTTTGCACATACTGCATAGTTCCATATGTAAGAGGTAGAGAAAGAAGCAGACATCCAAAAGATATATTAGAAGAAGTTGAACAATTAGCAAAAGAAGGATATAAAGAGATAACTCTTTTAGGGCAAAATGTAAATTCATACTTGGTATCTGAAAATTGGAAAGGAAAAGGAATTGACTATAATGGAATAAATTCATTTGCAACACTTTTAAGAGCTGTAAATAAAATAGATGGGATAGAAAGAATAAGATTTATATCTCCACATCCAAAAGACTTTACAGATGATGTAATAGAAGCAATAGCAGAATGCGAAAAAGTATGTAAATTAATCCATTTACCATTACAATCAGGAAGTTCAAAGGTATTAAAAACAATGAATAGAAAATACACAAAAGAACAGTTCTTGAACTTAGTAGAAAAAATGAAAAATAAAATACCAAATTTAACACTATCTACAGACATAATAGTAGGATTTCCAGGAGAAACAGAAGAAGATTTTGAAGACACATTAGATATTGTACGTAAAGTATGTTTTGAACAAGTTTATATGTTTATATATTCAAAAAGAGTGGGAACACCTGGAGCCAAAATGGAAAATCAAGTGCCAGAAGATGTGAAACACAAAAGATTTGATAGACTAAAAGAATTAGTAGAAAGTCAAATTGCACAAAACAATCAAAAATATATAGGAACAATTCAAAAAGTATTAGTAGAAGGGCCAAGTAAAAATAATCCAAACCTTCTTACTGGAAGAACAGAAAGCAATAAAGTAGTGATTTTTGAAGGAGAAAAAGAATTAATAGATAAAATAATACCATTACGAATAATGTCTGAACATATGTGGTATTTAAAAGGGAAAATTGTATAGAATAGGAGAGCAAAAGAAAATGGCACAAACAATAGCAGAAATAGAAGATAGAAGTGTAATATCACCAATGATGCAAAAATATTTAGAAACAAAAGAAAAATACAAAGACTGCATATTATTTTATAGATTAGGTGATTTCTATGAAATGTTTTTCGAAGATGCACTATTGGTTTCAAAAGAGTTAGAAATAACATTAACAGGTAAAGATTGTGGATTGCCTGAAAGAGCACCAATGGCGGGAATACCACACCATGCTGTTGAAAATTATGCATCAAGACTAATAGAAAAAGGATATAAAGTAGCAATATGTGAGCAACTTGAAGATCCTAAAACAGCAAAAGGAATTGTAGAAAGAGGAGTTATAAGAATTCTAACTCCAGGAACTATAGTAGAATCAAATCTTTTAGAAGAAAAGAAAAATAACTATATAATGAGTATTTGTAAAAGTGGACTATATTTTGGAATAAGTGTGTGTGACATCTCAACAGGAGAGTTCTATTCATGTGAAATAAAAGATGAAAACAATTTTGCATTATTATTAGATGAAATTGCAAGATTTTCTCCATCAGAAATTATAGCAAATTCAATGATGTTTGAATGCCAAGAAGAAATTAATAAAATAAAAGAAAGATTTTCAATGTATATGAGCAGATTTGATGATAAATATTTTGACAGTGATGAAGGAAATTTGAGTTTAGACTATAATATAATTGAAAACAAAAAAGAAGTAAAAAATCTAAAAGATAGAACATTAGCTGTTAAATCAATAAATGCACTATTGGCATATATTAATGAAACTCAAATGACTAGTTTAAAGCATATAAACACTATAAACATATATAACTTATCAAGATATATGTCATTAGACATAAATGCAAGAAGAAATCTTGAAATAACTGAAAAAATGAGAGATAAAAACAAAAAAGGAACATTGCTTTGGGTATTAGATAAGACTTCAACATCGATGGGAGGAAGATTACTTAGAAGATGGCTAAATAATCCTCTAATAGATGTAAATGAAATAAATGGTAGACTAGAAGCGGTACAAGAACTAAAAGAAAACATAATGCTTAGAGGAGAAGTAATTGAAAATTTAAAAAAAGTATATGATATAGAACGTTTGGCAGGAAAAATGGCTTATGGAAATGCAAATGCCAGAGACATGATAACATTGAAAAGTTCATTACAAAAGTTGCCAGAAGTAAAAGCAGTACTTAGCCAATGTCAATCAGAAAAGCTAACTAATTTATATGAAGAATTAGATGAATTACAAGATATATATGAATTAATAGAAAAATCTATAATAGATGACCCGCCTATGACAATGAAAGATGGAGGTATCATAAAATTAGGGTATAATGAAGAAATAGACAAGCTAAAAACGGCAACAACTCAAGGAAAAAATTGGATAGTTAAATTAGAGGCTGAAGAAAAAGAAAAGACAGGCATAAAAACTCTAAAAGTTGGATACAACAAAGTATTTGGATATTATATAGAAGTATCAAAATCATTTGTATCACAAGTTCCAGATAGATTTATAAGAAAACAAACATTAACAAATGGTGAAAGATATATAACTGAAGAATTAAAAAATCTAGAAGGACAAATTTTAGGAGCTGAAGAGAAAGTAATAAGCTTAGAATATGAAGAATTTGTTAAAATAAGAGAAAAAATTGCAGCAAATATAAAAAGACTTCAAAAAGCAGCGAATATAGTATCAACATTAGATGTATTTTCATCATTTGCACAAGTAGCAGAAGATATGAATTACTGCAAACCAGAAATTGATGATAGTGGAATCATAGATATTAAAGAGGGAAGACATCCTGTAATAGAAAAAATGCTTGGAGTAGGAAATTTTGTACCAAATGATACATATTTAGACAAAGAAGAAAACAGGTTATCAATTATAACAGGACCTAATATGGCAGGTAAATCAACATATATGAGACAAGTTGCAATAATATGTTTAATGGCACAAGTAGGAAGTTTTGTACCTGCAACTTCAGCACAAATAGGTGTAGTAGACAAAATATTTACAAGAGTAGGAGCATCAGATGATTTAAGTATGGGACAAAGTACATTTATGGTAGAAATGATGGAAGTTGCAACAATACTAAAAGAAGCTACACAAAATAGTTTAATAATACTTGATGAAATTGGAAGAGGAACATCAACATATGATGGATTATCAATTGCATGGGCTGTTGCAGAATTTATAGCAGATAAAGAGAAATGTGGTGCAAAAACACTATTTGCGACACATTATCATGAATTAATAGAAATGGCTAACAAAACAGATGGAATAAAAAATTACTCAATAGCAGTAAAAGAAAAAGGTGAGGACATAATCTTCTTAAGAAAAATAGTAGAAGGAGGAACTGATGAAAGCTACGGAATACATGTAGCAAAACTAGCAGGAGTTCCTAAGATAGTAACACAAAGAGCAAATGAAATATTAAGAAGTTTAGAAAAGAAAAGTATGCTAACTGGGCAGAAAAAAGAAAATAAAAAAGTTGTAGAAGGGCAATTTGATATTTTTAATATAAAATTAGCTGAAATCGCACATGAAATTGATAAAGTAAACTTAAATGAATTAACACCTATTGATGCTTTAAATACACTTGTGAGAATAAAAGAAAAAATGAAATAGTAATTTAAGAGAGGAAAAATCATGAAAAAAGTAGTAAAAATATTAATAATATTTCTAGTAATTATATTAATTACTGGAGGAGGATTTGCATATGCATATTTTGCAACAGACTTATTAAAAAGTGATAAAGAACTATTTTTCAAATACCTATCACAATTAAGTGAAGAAAGTATAGAAAAATTATATGAAAAGAAAGAACAAACTTCATATGAAAATGAAGGAAGTTTAAGTTTTGATGTAGACATACCTGAGGACACAAAGATTGTAAATGCAGTAAACAATATGACTGTGGAATTTTCTGGAAGTACAGATAAAGTTCAAAACAAAACAGAAAAAAAGATAAGACTAAAATATAATGATGATGTAGAATTCCCTATAAATTATATACAAAATGGAGAATTGTTTGGAGTACAAACAAAATATATAGGAAGTAAATATATTGCCGTAGAAAATAATGGACTACAAGAATTAGCAGAAAAATTTGGATTCTCAGGAACAGTCATTCCTGAACAAATAGAAACAGAAAGCATTGAAAATGTAAAATTTACAAATGATGAAATAGAACAAATAAAATCAACTTATGGTTCAGTGTTAAAAGAAGAATTAGGAAAAGAAAACTTTTCGCATTACAAAATAGTTAATGGAACAAGTTATGTATTAACATTAACAGGAGAACAATCAAAATCTATAATGATAAAATTACTAGAAACATTGAAACAAGATAAAATGCTGCTAGATAAAATAAATGAATACAGTAAAAACTTTACAGAAGTAACAAGTTCAAATATTGATGATATAATAACTGATGTAAAAGATAAAGATGCATCAGAAATAGAAAATATAAAAATAACAGTTGCTCAAAACAATAAAAAAGCTAATCAAATTGTAATTCAATATGGACAGAGTTCTTTAAATATAAAAAAACAAAGTGATGAAGATAATTTTAAATATGATATTACAATAAAATATGCTGATAATGGAAATGAATATGAAGTAAATTTTGTAGCAAACTATAAAGGTCTATCAACTTTAAGTAAAGTTACAGAAGAATATAGTTTAGGAATAAATTTAAATATAGCAGGAAATACATCTAAATATTTATATACAGTAAATAATAATGTTCAATTTAAAAATAATATAACAATTGATGATTTAAATGAAAATACAGCTGTTATTTTAAATCATAGAGATGCTGAATATATTACAAATTTATTTACAGCTGTAACTCAAAGAATAACAGAAGTAAACAATTCACATTTACAAGAACTAGGGTTAGATACAAATCCATTAATATATGCAACTCCTATTGCAATGCTTGGACAAATATCTAATGATATAGATAATCAATAAAGGAGGAATAGAAATGACTGAAATATCAACATCTATTCTAACAGTAGAACCAGGTAAAGAGCTAGAAACATTTCTAGCTCTAGAAAAATCAAAAACAGATTATTTTCATATTGATGTAATGGATGGCAAATTTGTAGAAAAAGATACTTATCAAAAAATGTTAGAATATAGTAATTATATAAAAAGAATTTCAAACTTACCAATGGATATACATCTAATGGTAGAAGATATAGAAACGGCAGTAAAAATATTTTCTGCTGTAGAACCAAATGTCATTACATTTCATATAGAAGCATGTAAAAGTAATGAAGAAGTTTTTAAAATGATTAATTTAATAAAAGAACATGGCTCAAGAGTAGGAATTGCAATAAAACCGGAAACACCAATAGAAAAAGTTTATAAATTTTTGCCATATATACATATGTGTTTGGTAATGACTGTAGAACCAGGAAAAGGTGGACAAACATTAATAATAGATATGTTGGCCAAAATAGAAGAATTAAAAAGACACTTAGAAAAAAATAATTTAGAAGTTGACATAGAAGTTGATGGTGGAATTAATTTAAAAACAGTAGAAAGAGTAAAAAAAGCAGGAGCAAATGTATTAGTAGCTGGAACTGCAATACTTGCAGCATCTGATTATAAAGTTATTATAGATGAACTAAAGGAAAATTAAAAATATATGTTAGGAGGAAAATTATGTTGAATTTAAAACTTAATTTGAAATACGCAGGAGTAGAACAAAAATCAATAATGCAATATAAAGAAAAGGTAGAACAAATACATCAAGAACTACATAAAAGAGCAAAAAATCCAAATGATTCAGTTGGATGGTTAGAACTTCCAACCGAGTATAACAAGGAAGAATTTGAAAGAGTAAAAAAAGCTGCAAAAAAAATTCAGAATGAATCAGAAGTTCTTGTAGTAATAGGAATAGGTGGTTCTTATTTAGGAGCAAGAGCTGTAATAGAAAGTTTAACAAATACATTTTATAATATGTTACCAGAAGAAAATAGAAAAACACCACAAATTTTATATGTAGGAAATAATTTAAGTCCTAATTATATAAATGATGTAATAGAGATTTTAGGAACAAAAGATTTTTCAGTAAATGTAATTTCAAAATCAGGAACTACTACAGAACCAGCAATAGCATTTAGAATATTTAGAGAAATACTAGAAAATAGATATGGAATAGAAGAAGCAAGAAGTAGAATATATGTAACAACAGACAAAGAAAAAGGAGCATTAAAAACTTTAGCTGATTCGGAAAAATATGAAACATTTGTAATTCCAGATAGTGTTGGAGGAAGATATTCAGTATTAACACCAGTAGGTTTACTTCCAATAGCAGTAGCAGGAATAGATATTGACAAATTAATGGAAGGTGCTAGAATTGCACAACAGAAGTATGAAGATGCAAATTTAAAATATAATGCATGTTATCAATATGCAGTAGTAAGAAATATCTTATATAAATTGTATAAAAATACAGAAATATTAGTAAATTACGAACCCAAAATGCATTATTTCACAGAATGGTGGAAACAACTATATGGCGAAAGTGAGGGAAAAGACCAATTAGGAATATTCCCTGCAGGAGTTGATTTTACAACAGATTTACATTCAATGGGACAATATATTCAAGAAGGTAGAAGAAATCTATTTGAAACAGTAATAAGAATAGAAAAATCAAATTCAGATTTAGAAATAAAAGAAGAAGAAGATAGTTTAGATGGACTAAATTATCTTGCAGGGAAAAAACTAAGCTATGTTAATTTAAAAGCATTAGAAGGAACAGTAAAAGCTCATGTTGATGGAGATGTTCCAAATATAATATTAGAATTGCCAAGACTATCAGAAGAAACATTAGGACATCTAATTTACTTTTTCGAAAAATCATGTGCAATGTCTGGAATGCTATTAGGAATAAATCCATTTAATCAACCAGGAGTTGAAAAATATAAAACAAATATGTTTAAATTATTAGAAAAACCGGGGTATTAAAATGATTGTAGAACAAAAATACAGAATAAAATTGTCAGAAATAAATAGAAAAACAGAAGCAACAAATAAAACTATATTAGCAATATTAGAAGATGTGGGAAGCAAACATTCAGATATTGCTGGATATGGAATAATGCAAATACCTGAAACACATTTAACTTGGGTATTGCTTGATTGGAAAGTAGAAATTTTAAGAAGACCTAAATATGGAGAAGAAATAATTGCCAAAACATGGTCAAGAGGTGCAAAAAGATATTATGCTTTTCGTGATTTTGAAATATGTGATAAGGATGGAAATGTTATAGTAAAAGCTGCTTCAAAATGGGCATTAATAAATATTGAAAAACAAAAAATGGTAACAATTGATGATGAAATATTAGAAAACTATAAAACAGAAACAAAGAAATCTTTTGATGATGAACTTGAAAAAATGAAAGAACCTGAAGAATTTGAAAATATAGAAAGATATAAAGTAAAAAAATCAGATATAGATATAAATAATCATATGCACAATGTAAATTATCTGGAACTAGCAAATGAAGCTTTACCAGATAATTTGTATCAAAATGCACAATTTAATAATTTTAGAATAATGTACAAAAAAGAAATTAAACTTGGAGAAACAGTACTATGTAAATATTCTAATGTTGATAATAAAAATGTAATAACAATAAAAGATGAGACGGATGAACTATTACATGCAATTGTTGAATTATTTTAAAAGTTTCATTAGTTTCATATAGCTAAGAGAAAAGTTAAAAACTTCACTAATAAATATAGAAATAATATAACCACTAAAACCTAAAATAGGAACTAGAAAATATATAAAACATATACTAATAAAGCAATCTAAAATATTAATAATCATAACACTTACTTGAGCATCTAAGCTTTTCAAAATACTATCAATAACAATATCTAAATACATTACTACAATTAATGGAGAAAGAATTCTTATATATTTAGCAATTTCTAATTTATGATAAATTGCAATACATAGCTTATCAGAAAAGATGAAAATAATTAAAGCTACAACAATTGAAAAAATTAAAGTACAAGTCAAAATGATAGTAGAAAAACTTTTTATTTGTTTATTTTTACCTGATACATAAAGCCTAGAGAATTCAGGGATTAAGAGACTACTAAAACTAGTAATTAATATTACAGGAAACATAATAATTGGCATAGCCATTCCATTTACTATACCATAAGAAATTAGTGAGTTGGAATGGCTCATACCGCTTTTTTGCAGGCTGATAGGGATTAGTAGTTGCTTTAAAGTAGACAAACCTGATTTAAGATATGATGTAAAAGCAACAGGAAGAGTAATTCTTAAAATTCGTTTATTATATGATTCAAGGTCTCTAAATTCGGCTTTTACCAAGCATCTTTTTTTATCAAGCTTATATAAAAAATATAGGTAAATATACGAAAGTACTTCTGAAATTACATCTGCTAAAATAAGTGAGTAGCAGGCATAATTTATTTCATTAGGCATAAATGATTTTAAAAGAAATGCAGTGCATACAATTTTTACAAATTCTTCAAAGAATTTTGCTATAGCATTTTTGTAAACTCTTCTTACAGCTGTGAAATATCCATTAATAGCAGAAGACATTGAAATGAATGGTAGTGCAATACAAATTAAATAGATTACATTTTTACTTATTTTGTTATGTAGGCAAGTAGAAACAATAAAATCACTAGAAAGATAAAATATAAAACTTGCACAAATACCAAAAAATAAGCTCAAAATTATACATCTTTGAGCTATTTTTTTTGCTCCAAAATCATTATTACAAGCAAGTTCTTCAGAAACAACTCTTGTTGTGGAAATATTTATTCCAGCAGAAGCAAGAGTTATTCCGAATAAGTAAACAGACATAACAAGTGAGAAAACACCAACACCTTCTTCACCAATTGTATTAGATATGTATACACTAAAAAACATGCTAATTACTTGTAAAATAATTGAGCTAAATAATAAAATTAAAGTATTAAACAGCAATATCTTTAAAGTTTTCACAAATATGTTCCTTTCAAAATATACTGTTTAAATTTATTATAAAAAATATGAAATATTACTTATTAACTTGTACAATTTGTTTTTGAGGCTTATATGTATCAGTGGAAATTAGATCTTTTAATACTAGATTTCCATTTTTATAAAGAAGCCTATAAGTAGAACATTTGTAACCATATTTCCCTGTTTGTTTGATAAACTCTGAACCTTTTGGAATAGTTGAATCATGTTCATAAACTACTTCAAAATTATCTTTTTGAGTTGTGTCTGTAACAATTTGAACTGTATAATCATCTGCTTCAGATACTCCACAAATTGAAACTAAAACATTTCCAGAATTAACAGTTGCAACTATCTTAATAGGGTAATTTCTAGAATTTTTAAATTTAAAATCAACACTTCCATATGAGACAGTAGCATCACAGCCAATAGGCAAATAGCTAACAGTCATACTATGATTTTTTCTTTCAACAATTTCCAAGTTTGCTCTTAATACAGCGTCATATAAAGTTGAGGAAATTTGACATATACCTCCACCTATGCCATAATCCAATTCACCATCTGAGTAAATAACAGCTTCTTTAAATCCATTTTTTGAAGTACGTTCTCCAACAGCTTTATTAAATGAAAAAGTTTCTCCAGGAGCAATTACTATTCCATTAATTTTATTTGCTGCAATTCCCAAATTAGTAGCTCTATTATAATTAGTAGAATCATATTTGGTAGATGATTTGGCAATAACATTACCAAAAATATCTTCACCAAGATCTGCAACAGTAATATCAGCCTTTGTATAAGAAAGGGGAATAATAACTTCATTTTCTTGTGAATTATCAATAAGCTGTTGAGCTTCATCTATAGAAACTGCAAAATCAATACCTTGTTTTTCAACAGAAACAGAATATGGATTTTGTGTTACTGAAGCATTTTGTGGTTCTTGAAAAATATCATCATGTATTTTCTGTGCAGAAACTTTTTCTGGTTGTGTTAAAACAAAAGGTAGAGTAGCTTCAGAAAGTTCTTTATCAATCATAGAAGTTATAAGACTCTTGGCAGAATCTTTATCTAATTTATAACCTTCAGAACCTTTTGTAAAAATTAAATCATTATTACTAATATAATATGTAGATTCTACAACTAAATTAGGAATATCAACACTTATATTATCTATGACATTATCTAATTTGTCAGAATTATAAAGAAGTGGAGATTCGATATTAGTCTTTTTAAATAAAGAAATTAAAATTCTAAAATTATTAGTAAGAATATTACCAGTTCTACCAATTCCATAGGCTTTTTCAAGAGCAGAAGAAACATCATAAGAACAATCAATTTCTGCAGGCTGGATAGTTGTATCATAATCTTCGAACGTTAAAGAAATATCGTGGTTAAGTCTTTCATTTAAAATAGGCTCTAATTTATTTTTTGCTTCTTCAGTAGAAAGAGAAGAAACAGAAATGCCATTTATATAAATATTATTAATAATATGTGAATTTCCAATATTTAAAATAGAAAAAAATGTAGCCAGAATAACTACAAATAATCCTATAGTAACTTTTAAAATTATAGACCAATTAATATTTTTAATTCTTTTTCTATTATTTCGTATTCTTGAACGTCTTTTATCCATAGTAAACTCCCTTCAAAAATATTATATATTTAAAAAAAATAAAAGTCAATGGATAAAATAACAAAGAAAAAGACATAACTCCAGGGTTAGTTATGTCTTTTTTAGCCTAAGTGATTATATCTATTTTGAGGAATATCTTCTCCCTGGTGATAATACTCTAAATAAATAAAAAAATCACGGTGTAAAGTCAATATGACTCTACTTTAAACTACATAATACATTTAAATAATACCACAAAATTTGACAAAAATCAACTATCTATTATTATTTTTTTGATTATTGTTGTTTTCGTTATTTCTGTTAGTAGTTTTATTTTGTTTGTTATCTTTTTTTGACATAGAAGCACACCTCCATTCATTTTTTCAAATATAGTGTAACCTGATAAAAAAGAAATATTCAAAAATATTGTAAAAGTAACAAAAAAGATATATAATAAAAAAGCAAGAAAGAGGTAAAAAATGGAACAAAAAAATATAGTAATAGGAATAGAAGGAACAGTTGGGGCAGGAAAAACATCAATATGTAGAGAACTATTAAAAAAAATAGATAATTCAATAATTTTACATGGTGGAAACATATATAGAGCAATAGTATATGGAATGGCCAATAAGAATCTAGCTAGTTCTGAAAATATTGATGCATTTGAAATAATGAAAAAATTAGGAATAGAAATAAAATTAGAAAACAGAGAAACTGTAATATATATGAATAATAAAAAAATATCAGAAGAAGATTTACAAGCAGAAAAAACATCAATAAATGTATCAAAAATTAGTAATAAGGCAAATAATGAAAAATTATATGAATTTGGAAAAGAATTAATAGATTCATTTAGAGAAAAATACAATATAATTCTATCTTCTAGAGATATTATAAAAATGTATCCAGATACAACATATCATTTTTTTGTAACTGCAGATCTAGAAACAAGAACAAAAAGAAAATATAATCAATATAATAAAGAAATCTCAGAAGCAAAAATAGAGGAAATGATAAAACAAAGAGATGAATTACAAGAAAAATCAGGATATTATAAAATTTATCCTCAAACAAAAGTAATAGATGTAACAAATTGTGAAAATGTAGAAGAATCAGCTGAAAAGATTTTAAAAAACATAAAGGAGACGATTACAAATGAAATATAAAAACAAAAAATTAGAAAAATTTGAACAAAACCTAAAAAATCAAAAAGTTGCAGTAATAGGAATGGGAGTTAGTAATATACCTCTAATAGATTATTTATACAGCAAAAATGCAACAGTAACGATTTTTGATGACAAAGAAAAATTAACTGAAGAAATAGAAGAAAAAATAGAAAAATATGGGTTTGAAGTTGCATTAGGAAAAGACAATTTAAAAAAATTAAAAGGTTTTGATTTGATATTTAGATCTCCAAGTTGTATGCCAACAAAACCAGAACTAGTGAGCGAAAAAGAAAGAGGAGCAATAGTAACAACAGAAATAGAACAAGTAATAAAAATGGCACCTTGTAAAATTATAGGAATTACTGGAAGTGATGGAAAAACAACAACAACAACATTAACATATGAAGTACTAAAAAATGCTGGATATACATGTCACTTAGGAGGAAATATTGGAATACCAATATTTACAAAACTAAATGAAGTAGAACCTGGAGATATTATAGTATTAGAATTAAGTAGTTTTCAATTAATGGAAATGGATGTAAGTCCGCAAATTGCAGCAATTACTAATATAACACCAAACCACTTAAATGTACATAAAGATTACCAAGAATATATAGATGCAAAGAAAAATATATTTTTACACCAAAAAGATACAGATATCTTAGTATTAAATGCAGACAATGAAATAACAAGCAAATTCGTAGATGAAGCCAAAGGAGATGTTATATTATTTAGTAGTAAGCAAAAATTAGAAGATGGATATATTATCGAAGATGGAATTGTAAAGGAATGTGTTGATGGAATAAGAAGACATATTGTAGAAGCAAAAGATTTAAAACTAAAAGGAATACATAATTTACAAAATGTAGCAACAGTGTTAGCTCTGACAAAAACATTAGTTGATACAGATAAAGCAGTAGAAACAATTAAACAGTTTTCAGGAGTTAATCATAGACTAGAACTAGTAAGGACAATTGATGGTGTTGAATGGTATAATGATTCAGCAAGTACATCTCCAACAAGAGGAATATCAGCACTAAATTCTTTTGATAAGAAAATAATTTTAATTGCAGGTGGAGCTGATAAAAATTTAGATTACACCCCAATTGCAAAGCCAATAGTAGAAAAGGTGAAAACTTTAATATTAATTGGTCAAACTGCTAACAAGATATATGAAGCAACAAAAAAGGAACTTGAAAAACAAGGGAAAGACTTAGACATACATATGTGTGAATCATTAAAACAAAGTATTGATTTAGCAAAAAGAAAAGCAAAGCCAGGTCAAGTAGTATTATTTTCACCTGCAAGTACAAGTTTTGATATGTTTAAAAACATGTATGATAGAGGAGACAAATTTAAAGAAGAAGTTAATAAATTATAATGGCATTGTAACTAAATTAATAAGTGATAAATATAATACTTATTAAGGAGGTAAAACAATGGAAAATTCACTATATGAAGAATATATGAGAAGTGTATTAGGCTACAATAATACATATGATTATGAATATTCAAAAATTGAAAATACACAAAATAATGAATTGGAACAATGCTATCCTGAAATGTACAGAATTGTATACCCTATGGTACAAAAAGCTTGTAATGAAAATACAAGAACTATAAATAAAGAACTAATTGATGAAATGACAAATGAAATATATTTTTCAGTAGAAGATGATGAATTAAATGAAGATAGAAGCAAAGAAAATAGAAATGTAAGAAATCCAATATTAAATGATTTAATAAGAATTCTATTATTAAGAGAATTAATTGGAAGACCACAAGTCCCAAGGCCACCTATGCCACCACCACCAAGACCACCGATGAGGCCGCCAATGGGGCCTGGACTAGGAGGAAGACCACCAATGATGCCAAGAGGAGGAACGATGAATATATACGAATCTCCTAAATATTTTTCTTCATTAGATGATGGGGAGATGGGATATTAAACAGTTATACTAAAAAAGTTGTCAAAAGGCTTGTTCCAATTGACAACTTAATTTTTTTATTCCCATTCAATTGTTGCTGGTGGTTTTGAAGTAATATCATAAACTACACGGTTAACATGTTTTACTTCATTAACAATTCTACTTGAAACTTTTTCTAAAATTTCATATGGAATTCTGCTCCATACACCAGTCATAAAATCAGTAGTTTCAACAGCTCTTAAAGCAACTGTATAATCATAAGTTCTTTCATCACCCATGACACCTACAGATTTTAAATTTGTAAGAACTGCAAAATACTGATTTATATTTTTGTGTAAACCTGCATTAGCAATTTCTTCTCTAAAAATAGCATCTGCATCTTTTAAAATAGTAAGTTTGTCATCTGTGATATCTCCAATAACTCTAATTGCTAGACCTGGACCAGGGAATGGTTGTCTATAAACTAGATTTTCTGGAATACCAAGTTCTAAACCAGTTTTACGAACTTCATCTTTAAATAAATTTCTTAAAGGTTCAATGATCTCTTTAAAATCAACATAATCAGGAAGCCCACCAACATTATGGTGACTCTTAATTACAGCACTTTTTCCAAGACCACTTTCGATAACATCTGGGTAGATAGTTCCTTGAACTAAGAAATCTACAGTCCCAATTTTTTTGGCTTCAGCCTCGAAAACTCTAATAAATTCTTCACCTATAATTTTTCTTTTTTGTTCTGGGTCAGTAACTCCGGCAAGTTTATTTAAAAATCTATCTTTAGCATCAACTCTGATGAAATTTAAATCATAATTTTCTGTAAATATTTTTTCAACTTCATCACCTTCATTTTTTCTAAGTAATCCATGGTCAACAAAAATACATGTTAAATTTTTACCAATAGCTTTACTTAAAAGTACTGCTGCAACAGATGAATCAACTCCACCTGATAGAGCACATAAAGCTTTTTTATCTCCGATTTTTTCTTTTAAAGATTTTATAGAATCTTCCACGAATGATGACATAACCCAATCACCTGAACAGTGACAAACATTATATAAAAAGTTTTTGATAACTTGTGTTCCGTTTATTGAATTATTTACTTCTGGATGGAATTGAATTCCATATAAATTCTTTTCTTGATTTTCCATTGCCGCATTTGGACAAACTGGTGTATAACCAATCTTTTTGAAGCCTTGAGGTACTTCTTCTACATAGTCTGTATGACTCATTAAAAATATATTTGTGCTTTCAAATCCTTGGAATAGAAGAGAGGTATTATCTATATTTACATTTGTTTCTCCATATTCTCTTGTTGTTGCAGATGCAACTTTTCCACCAAGTGTATGTGCCATTAATTGCATTCCATAACAGATTCCAAGTACAGGAATTCCTAATTCAAAAATTCCGTCAGCACATTTTGGAGAATCTTCGCCATACACACTAGCAGGTCCTCCTGTGAATATTATTCCTTTTGGTTTTTTTTCTTTTATTTTTTCTATTGAAATATTGAATGGTACAACCTCAGAGTATACATTACATTCTCTTACTCTACGAGCAATTAGTTGATTGTATTGTCCTCCAAAGTCTAATATTAAGATTAATTCTTTTGATTTCATAAAATCCTCCTTGTATTTAGTAATACAAGTATTTTATCACGTTGAAAGAAAAATGTAAAGGAAATTATGGAAACTTACAAACAAATTTAGACATAAATTTGCAAAAAAGAAAAAGACATGAAATTAATCATATCTTTTTCAAAGAAAGACCTAGTCAATTTTCTTAATTGCAAGGAAAAGTGGCTTAATGTTTAATTTTGAATAATCAGAAATCAGAGTGTCTATGTTGACAGTTTGAATTTCTTCATATATGGATGGCCTTTCTGTCCAGGAACCATCAGGTTCTTGCCGGGCAAAATGATAGTCATAAAATTCAGGCCGTCCCTCGTAGTCAAATCTTATTGCTACAAAACCAAAAAATACGACTAACCATTCTCCTTCTAGCAGCTTGTCATAACGTCCTACTTTTCGACAAGTTCGATTGTAATACCGATGGCATTTTTCCAGAATTTCCTGGAAAGGGTCTGAGGAGTACCATAAACTCAAATTTGAGTTAAGAATGTCGAGTTCTTCGATATCAATTGCATGTGTCATGCAATTTACAAATTTTTTCATGTATAGTTCCTCCATTTCAAATATTATGTATATTTAGTTTACCAGATTTTACTTCAAAAGTCAAATTACATAAAAAGTTTGCAAAATAAATATTAATGTGATAAAATAGTAACATAAAATAAAAAATAGGAGAAAATATATGGAAGAAATAAGAAATAGGATAATTACACTATCAGGAGAACCAGTAAGTGGAAAATCTACAATATTAAAAGAACTAGTAAAAATATATCAAAAGAATGGGTTAAATGTTCATATAATTTCTGCAGGAGAAGTATTCAGAAAAGTAGCAATAGAAAAATATAGAAAAGAGCATCCTGAATTAAAAAAAGTTAATTTAGCAGATGTACAGAGTGACAAGACATTTTCGGAAAAATTAAAAGAGATAGATAATAATCTAGATAAATATATAGGAGAAGCCGGAGAAAAGATAAATCTTGAAAAAAGAGAAAATGATGTATATATAGTAGACTCTAGGCTAGCATGGAACACTATTCCAAAGAGTTATGCAGTAAGACTAACTGTAAATGAAAAAATTGCAGGAGAAAGAGTGTTTAAAGATAAAACAAGAGGAGAAGAAGATAAATATAAGAATATTGAACAGGCAATAGAAAAAACAAGAGAAAGAAAATTAAGTGAAATTGAAAGATATAAAAAAACATATGGAGTAAATTTAACTGATAATGAAAATTATGACTTAATAATAGATTCATCATATGCAATAGCTGAACAATTAGCAAAAATAGTTAAAGATGGAGAAGAAGCTTATAGAAATAAAAAAGAATATCCTAAATATTGGGCAAGTCCATTACATTTTGTATCAACACAACAAGTTGGAGGAACTTGCAACCCACAACCTATAGGTGGTTATACTATAGAAGAATTGGCACAAAATATAAAGAAAAATGGATACATGCCAAATGAGGGACAGATAGCAATAATAGAAAATAATGGAACTAAGTTTGTAAGTGAAGGAAATCATAGAATAATGGCAGCACTAGCTAATGGATTAACAGTTGTACCTTATAAAACAATAGAAAAAGATACTGAAAATACAAATAGATATGAAAAAAATGCAACTAGAGAAAATGGAAGTATAGAACATAATGGAGATTATATGGATTTATTGGAATATTATGGTTGGAAAATAGGAAAAATTGAGGCATACAAAAATTTGAAAATTGATAAATTACTATCAAAAGCATGTCAAGACTTTTCTGAAAGACTCAAAAAAGAAAGTGAAGCGAGATAAAAATAAAAAAGATTATTCAAAATACGAATAATCTTTTTTTATTTGATTAAAATATTAATGAGATAAAAATCTCAAAAACTAAATTTAAAAGGAGTCTAATATGAAAGTCAAAGATTGTATGTGTGGAGACGTATGTTGTGCAAAACCTAATACTACAATAAACGAAGTTGCAAAATTAATGGAACAAAATCATATAGGATGTATACCTGTTTGCGATGATAAAAATTGCTTAGTAGGAGTTATTACAGATAGAGACATAATACTAAGAACAGTTGCATGTGGAAAAGACACAAACCATACTCAAGCTAAAGATATAATGTCATGTAATATATGCACATGTAATGAAAATGATAATGTTGCAGATGTAGAAGAAAAGATGTCTCAAAATCAAATAAGAAGAATACCTGTAGTTGAAAATAATAAAGTTGTAGGAATTTTAACATTAGGAGACTTGGCACATTATGACCAAGAAATTGGAACAGATAAATTATCTAATACACTAGAAAATATCTGTGAATGTGGTGGACAAGCAAAAAATAATTGCTAATATTCATATTATGCTTAAAGCAGCACTTAGTGCTGCTATACATAGAAAAGAGGATAAATGTCAGAAGATTTAAAATATATTTATAAAGTGATTAAAAAAATAATAAATGTACTGTTAATAATATTAGGAATATACATAGGAATTAAATTGACGATATTTTATATACCATTTTTACTAGCATTTATAATTTCATTAATAATAGAACCAGGCATTAAATTTTTTATGAAAAAGACAAAAACCACAAGAAGATGTAGTTCGATTTTAATTTTTGTAATAGTATTTTCAATTTTAATAGGAGCAATTATTTTGGGAACAATAGCATTAATTTCAGAATCAACAAATCTTTTACAAGGTCTGAATTTATATATAGATAAAGCATATACACAAGTTCAAGATATAATAAGTAAAATTAGTGTTACAAGAATAGGGGCATCAAGTAATATAACAAATCTAATACAAGAGGCATCAAGAGAAATTTTATTAAAACTATCAACATGGCTTACAAATTTTCTAACTAAGTTAATAGAAATAATAACTTCGATTCCAACAATGGCAATATACACAGTAATTACAATATTATCTTTATATTTTATTTGTACGGACAAAATATATATACTAGATTTATTAGAACATCATATGCCAAAAAAATGGGTTGAAAAAATAGGAAAACATATAAGAGAAATAACCAAAAGCTTAGGCGGATACTTAAAGGCAGAAGCAATTTTGATATTGGTATCTTTTATAATATCTGTAATAGGGTTATATATTTTCAAACTTATAGGAATGAATGTAAAATATCCATTATTAATGGCATTAGGAATAGGTTTTGTTGATGCTCTTCCTATATTAGGGTCAGGCTCTGTTATGATTCCATGGGCAACAATTGAAGCACTAAATGGAGATTTTAAACTAGGAATTTCAATAATAGTTTTATGGATAATAATGTCGATTGTAAGACAATTCTTAGAACCCAAAATAGTTAGTGGAAAAATAGGAATTCATCCGATATTTACTTTAATTGCAATGTATACAGGTTTTAAAATAATAGGAATAATGGGAATGCTGATAGGACCAATAATATTAATAATTCTGAAAAATATATTTGCTACAGTATTAGAACAAGGTGTTACAAGGAGTATAATTGAAAGAATGTAATTGAATATTTTTAATATAAGACTCATAAATTTAAGTAAGATATTAAATGGAGGGTCTTATGTTTATATGTAATTTTAAAGTAAATGGTGGAAAATTATTAAGAATAGTGATTCTATTATTATCATTATTCATGCTCATAATATTTCTATTTAGTTTATATAGAATATTTTTTTCGAGTGGAAAGTTTTTAGTAAATGATGAAATAGAAAAAAAAGATGTAACAGAAATTGAACCTGAAAATTATACTAATATATTGCAAGCAGTACATGATAATCCTGATTCATATATGGGAATGAAAATTAAATTTACAGGATATATATACAGATTATTTGACTTTTCAGATGAAGAATTTGTTTTAGCAAGAGATATGTTTATAAATGAGAGTAAGACTCAGACTGTTGTTGTAGGCTTTTTGTGCCAATACAAAGATGCTGGATATTTTGAAGATGGAACATGGGTAAATGTAACTGGGGTAATAAAAAAAGATAAATATCATAACGAAGAAATACCAGTAGTAAAAATAATAAAACTAGAAGAGACAACAAAACCAGAATTAGAGTTTGTGAAACAACCACAAAATACATATATACCAACAAGTGGAATATTTTAAAAAAACATTGATTTATGCAAAGAGATAAGGTATAATATATGCAGCAAAAGCTAGTATCTTTGCTTGAATAAATTATTCAAGGAGTGATTGTATGGGCAAAAAAGAAAAGTTTTACGCTAGCATAACAGCTCTACATCCAGAAGTATCTGGATCATGCATACATGTATGCGTAAAGCACCCAGATGGTCGGAAAAACATCTTTATAGTAGACTGTGGACTTTTCCAAGAGAAAAAGTATGAACAGCTAAATAAAGAAAAGTTTCCGTTTGATTGTGAAAATATTGATTTTGTATTAATTACTCACAATCACACAGATCACATGGCAAGATTGCCAATGCTTACAAAAGGAGGGTTCTACAAAAAAATTTATGCAACGAAAGCAACAAGTCATTTAATGGGACCGGCATTAATGAATTCTTACCAGATAATGAAAGAAAATGCAAAAAGAATGAAATTAAAGCCTTTGTATGATGATACAGATGTAGAAAATGTACTCATGCAAGTAGTTCCTTGTGAACTTGAAAAAACAATTGATGTTAATGATGGAATTAAAATTACTTATTGTGATAATGGACATCTCATTGGAGCAGGAATGATTTTAGTTCAAATTAGTGAACCTGGTGAAGAAGATATCAATCTCTTTTTTACTGGTGATTACAAACCTGATAACTTATTGAAAGAGGTAAATGATATTCCTGATTGGATTACAGAATTACCAGTAACGATTGTTATTGAGTCGACTTATGGTAATATTGAAAAATCAGAAATTAAAAAGCACTTTGAAGAGGATATTGAAAGACTCTTAAAAGATGGTAAAAGTTTAATCCTTCCGCTTATTGCACAGGAAAGAGTACAGAGTACTTTATATAAGTTAAAGATGATGCAAGAAGATGGAAGAATAAGCAAAGATATTCCTATGTCACTTGATGGTAAGTTAGCACAGACATATACAAATATGTTTAGAAATTGTGATTTGGGATTATCTGAAGACAAAATTGACTTTTTACCTGAAAACCTTACAATGGTAGATAAAAAGAATAGAGGTCAAATTATTGGATATAAAGGCCAACAGATAATTTTGACAACTTCTGGAATGCTTGACCATGGGCCTGCACAAATCTATATTCCTGAATTTATAGAAAACGAAAACTATGTATTCTATATTTCAAATTATTGTGCAGAAGGAACATTAGGTCGCAAATTGTTAGAAGCTGAAGAAAATTCTACCATAAAACTGTTAGACAATGAGTATCAGATAAAAGCATCAATTATGTGGACTGAAGAAAGTTCCTCACATGGTAAAGCTAATGAATTAGAGGCTTTATTAAGGAAATTTAAACATCCAGAATTAGTATTAATTAATCATGGAGAAGAAAGTTCACAAGAAGCATTCGCTGAAAGAGTTGACAATGCTAAAATTACAAAAGATGTTGAACTCTTGAGTGGGCACAGTGCCAGAGTAACTCATTATGGTCTTTCAAAAATAATGGGTGCTAAGCTTTATAATATGCCTGAAATCAAAGCAAAAAAAGAAAAAATCAAAGAAAAAGCCAAAAAACTTAAATACTTTAAGAGAAAAGCATGTATAGTTAGGTAAAATCTTTGATGGAAAAAGACCTCTTGTAGGAGGTCTTTTTCTTTTGAACTAAATTGACTAAAAAACTTGAAAAACAAAAATAATCGTGATATATTATAATGGTATTAATGAAAGGAATGATAAAAGACATGGGAATATTTAAAAGCTATAGTGAAAAAGAAGTAAAAAGAGTAATGCCAATAGTAAATAAAATAAATGCATTAGAAGAAGAAATTTCAAAATTAACAGATGAGGAATTAAAAAATAAAACAAATATATTTAAAAAAGAAATAGAAGAAGGAAAAACACTTGATGAACTATTACCAGAAGCATTTGCAGTAGTAAGAGAAGCATCAAAAAGAGTACTAGGAATGAGACATTTTGATGTACAATTAATAGGTGGAATAATACTACATCAAGGAAGAATTGCCGAAATGAAAACAGGAGAAGGAAAAACACTAGTAGCAACACTTCCAGTATATTTGAATGCACTTACAGGAAAAGGAGTTCATGTAATAACTGTAAATGATTACTTAGCCAAAAGAGATAGTGAGTGGATGGGAAAACTATATAAGTTCCTAGGATTATCAGTAGGATTAGTTATAGCAGGAATGGAACCAAGTGAGAAGAAAAAAGCATATGCATGTGATATAACATATGGAACAAATAATGAATATGGTTTCGACTACTTAAGAGATAATATGGTAATATATAAAGATCAGTTAGTACAAAGAGGCCTAAACTATGCAATAGTAGACGAAATTGATAGTATTTTAATAGATGAAGCTAGAACACCTCTTATAATTTCAGGAAGAGCAAATCAATCATCAGATTTATATAAGAAAGCAAATGATTTTGTAAAAAGATTAAAACCAAAAGTAATAGTAGAAGAAGATGTAAAAAATGAAGAACAAGCTGAAGACAACGAAAAATATGATTATATCGTTGACTTAAAAGCAAAATCTGCATCATTGACACAAAAAGGAATCAAAAAAGCAGAAGAAGAATTCAGACTAGATAACTTTAATGATATAGAAAATTCAACATTAGTACACCATGTAAATCAAGCATTAAGGGCACATGGAATAATGAAAAGAGACATAGACTATATAGTAAAAGATGGAGAAGTATTAATAGTTGATGAATTCACAGGACGTATAATGTATGGAAGAAGATATAACAATGGATTACATCAAGCAATTGAAGCAAAAGAAGGTGTAAGAATTGCTGATGAATCAAAAACACTTGCAACAATAACATTCCAAAATTATTTTAGAATGTATGATAAATTATCAGGAATGACAGGAACTGCAATGACAGAAGAAGCTGAATTCGAAGAAATATACAATTTAGATGTAATAGCAATTCCAACAAATAAACCAATGATAAGAGAAGACAAAAATGATGCTATATATAAAAATGAAAAAGGAAAATTCAATGCAATAGTACAAAGCATAAAAGAAAGCAATAGCAAAGGTCAACCAGTATTAGTTGGTACTGTTTCAATAGAAAAATCAGAAAAATTAAGTAAGATTTTACAAAAAGAAGGAATAAAACACGAAGTATTAAATGCAAAATACCATGAAAAAGAAGCTGAAATAATAGCACAAGCAGGAAAATTTGGAGCAGTAACAATTGCAACAAACATGGCAGGACGTGGTACTGACATCATGCTTGGAGGAAATAGTGAATATCTAGCAAAACAAGAAATGAGAAAAAACAAGATTTCAAATGAACTTATCGAAGAAGCAAATACATTCTATGAAACAGATAACAAAGAAATTCTTAATGCAAGAGAAATGTTTAAAAAACTAGAAAAGAAATATGATGAAGAGATAAAAGAAGAAAAAGAAAAAGTAATCAAAGCTGGTGGACTAAAAATAATAGGAACAGAAAGACATGAGTCAAGAAGAATAGACAACCAGTTAAGAGGACGTAGTGGACGTCAAGGAGATCCAGGAGAATCAAAATTTTATATTGGATTAGATGATGATTTAATGAAAATATTTGGTGGAGACATAATCACAAAAGTATATAATGCTGTTGGAATGGATGAAAACATGCCAATAGAAATGAAAGTTCTAAGTAAGCAAGTTGAAAATGCTCAAAAGAAAATAGACGGTAGAAACTTCAGCATTAGAAAAAATGTATTAAAATATGACGATGTAATGAATGCACAAAGAGAAATAATATACAAACAAAGAAGACAAGTTCTTGATGGAGAAAATATTAATGAAAATATTTTAAACATGATTTCATCATTAGCAGAAGAAGTTATATCTTCATATGCTACAAGTGAAGAAGAAATAAATATAGAATCATTAAATACAGAAATAATGAATATATTTGGAATTGATATGAATGACTTTATAAAAGAAAACATAAAAGATTCAAATGCAATAATAGAAGAATTACAAAAACAAGCAACAGAAAAATATACTCAAAAAGAACAAGAAATTGGAAATGACGAATTGAGAGAACTTGAAAGAGTGGTTATGCTTAAAGTTGTAGATCAAAAATGGATGGACCACATAGACGCAATGGAAGAATTGAAAAATGGAATAGGACTTCGTGCATATGGACAACAAGATCCTGTAGTAAAATATAGAATTGAAGGAATGGACATGTTTGAAGAAATGGTATTTGACATCAAACATGATGTAGTAAAAATGCTTATGAACCTTCGTAAACAAGAAGAAGTAAAAAGAGAAGAAGCAGCTAAAATAACAGGTGCAGCTTTACAAGCAATTAATAGTTTAGACAATGGAGAACAAATGAAGTCAGAAGTGAACAGAACAGTTGTAAACGATGGCCCTAAAGTTGGAAGAAATGATCCATGTCCATGTGGAAGTGGGAAGAAATACAAAAACTGTTGTGGAAAAAATCAGTAATAAAAAATAAATATCTAGTAAATAAAGGTGCCAACGAGAAAAAATTGTTGACACCTTTTTATTTTAATATTAATTAGATAAAAAACAAAATATAATGTAACTTTGAATCCTTAAAAATCATATTATGTAATAATAATATGAAAAAGGAGGAAAATTATGTTTACACGAAGATACAAAAAATGTTATTGTATGAACAATAATTCTTGCACTAATACTAATAATTTAATAGAAGATAAGTGTGATGATGTATGTCCTAATAATTATGAAACATATAACAATGACTGTGATTGTGGGTTTGATGAAGAATATGAAGTTGGAGTATTCCCAGAAAATCCAATGTTAGCTCAGAGTTATGTACCATATCAATTTATGGACAAAACATTCAAACCTGAAATAGGATTGAAAATGGGAACAATATTTCCTGAATTAGTAAGTCCTTACATGCCTTGCCAATCAATGAGAGTAAATGAATTCCTAGAGGTAACAAATAGTATAGGGGAGGGATGTAATAATGTTAAATGAAGATAGAAACTGTAATTGTATGAATAATATGAGTACTAATATGAACACATGTGAATGTGAAAACTCTAATCAAACAAGAGATGATATGTTAGAAAGAATCAAATCTTTAAACTTTGCAATAACAGAATTAGCATTATATTTAGATACTCATTCTAATGATGAAAAAGCTTTATGCTTACACAGAAAATATTGTAAAGAATATAGAGAATTAACAGATAAATATCAAAAAGTATATGGTCCTTTAACTATAGAATTTCCTTGCAATAAGTGGAGATGGCTTGAAGAACCATGGCCTTGGGAAGGAGGAAATGCTTAAATGTGGACGTATAAAAAAGTTTTGGAATATCCAGTAAATATAAAATGTACTGACCCTCGTCTTGCAAAAGTTATAATTAGTCAGTATGGAGGGCCAGATGGCGAACTTGCTGCATCATTGAGATATTTATCACAAAGATTCGGTATGCCAGATGAAAATGCAAAAGCTATTTTAAATGATATAGGTACAGAAGAATGTGTTCCAAAGAGGTTATCAATTAACTATAATGAAATAGGCACTCTTTCGAGTGCCTGTTTCAATCTACTATTTTTACATTATAAACCGATTTCCTGTAAAGCCATATCGTGATTCCAAAGTTTATAAGTAAAATTCTTCATAGATTCTCTCCGATTGTATTCTGGAGTAGAAAGTTCTTCTCCCCATTCATACGGAGTGGATGATGAAAAAACATACCATACATAAGAACCGCCGTAGTTACATTGTCCTTCAGAAGTCCAAAGATGTAAATAAATGCTTCCAGTGTTAACCGTAATTCCAACTCTGTCCTTCTTTTTAAAAATGTCAAAATCGTGTCCTTCTTCCATAAGATGATTGATGAGTTCCATTGTTCTTTTCTGCAGTAATGTTGCCATAACTATATCCTCCTAATTTATAAGCATTTGCTAGTAAAACTAATATAATTATATCACAAATTATGTAAAATAGCAAGTTTGATATAGCCCCCCCAATATTACCAGTGGAGTGTCTATGAGCTAAAAAAGTCGCATATAATCACCTCCGCAGTCCTAGGTTAAATAAATATTTCAATAGTTTGGTGTGGTTGATATAAGAAAACACTAGACAATACAGACTTTCTGTGTTATAATCTCAAATGA
>CAKPIG010000008.1 GCA_934162255.1 uncultured Clostridia bacterium
TCTTCCATTTCTGTTTTTGACATAAATGATTTATCTTCTGTTGGTCTATACATTGTATATCCACCAGCCATACCTCTAGGTACAATTGATATTTGATGTACAGGATCTTGAGTTTCAAGATATCTACTTACAACTGCATGACCTGCTTCATGATATGCTACTAGTCTATTTTCTTTTTCGCTTCTAACTCTTGTTTTCTTTTCAGGTCCCATAGTAACTTTTACCATGGCATCTTCTATTTCTTTCATTCCTATTTCTTTATAATTTCTTCTTGCTGCTAATAATGCTGCTTCATTTAATACATTTTCCAAGTCTGCTCCAGCAAATCCTGATGTGTTTTTAGCAATTACTTTTAAATCTACATCATCAGAAATTTTCTTTTTACGAGCATGAACTTCTAGTATTTGTTCTCTTGCTTTTACATCTGGACTTCCTACAACTATTTGTCTATCAAATCTTCCTGCTCTTAATAATGCTTTATCTAATACATCTGGTCTATTTGTTGCAGCTAATATAATTACACCTTCATTATCTGAGAATCCATCCATCTCAACTAATAATTGGTTTAATGTTTGTTCTCTTTCGTCATGTCCTCCACCAAGTCCTGCACCTCTTTGTCTACCAACTGCATCAATTTCATCTATGAATATTATACATGGTGCATTTTTCTTAGCCTGTTCAAATAAATCTCTTACTCTTGATGCACCAACACCAACAAACATTTCTACGAAGTCTGAACCACTTATTGAATAAAATGGTACTCCTGCTTCTCCTGCTACTGCTTTTGCTAATAAAGTTTTACCTGTTCCTGGTTGACCAACTAATAAAACTCCTTTTGGAATTCTTGCTCCCATGTCTGTAAATTTCTTTGGATTTTTTAGAAATTCTACAATCTCTTGCAATTCCTCTTTTTCTTCATCTACACCTGCAACATCATCAAATGTTACTCTATTCTTTTCTCCAGCATTTACAAGTCTTGCCTTACTTTTCCCAAAAGACATTGTCTTGTTTCCTGTTTGATTATTTCCATTCATCATTATTAGCCAGAACACTAAGAATATTATTAATAATCCAAATGGTGACATTAAACTAATTATTGTTAGCCATATAGATTGTTTTTCTTCTTCTAATGTAAAGTCTCCTGTTTTTAAGTATTCTTCAGAATATGAAATAAAACTATCTAGGCTTGGTATATTTACTTCTTTTGTTACTTTTGAATTTTTAACCTTTACTGTAGCAGTATTACCATTTGAAGATATTTTTACATTTTCAACTTCTCTATTTTCAATGCTAGTTATTAATTCTGAATATGTCATCTTTGAACTACTATTTTCCATTATTGATGACAATATTACGATTGCTATTACAACTATTATTAACCACATTGCCAATGTTTTTATTCCTTTTTTCAATTTTGTGTCCTCCTCATATTTTTTTCAACTGAAAATATAACACACAAAAAACTTTTTTTCAACACTTTTTGTATGACTTTTTTGTGTCCTTTTTGTTACATTTTTCAAATTCTTCTACGGTTAGTCCTTTTGAGATATGAAAAATATCTGCTTATTTTTTACTAAAATTTTTAAATTTTTATTAGGTGTAAGAAATTTATTTCCTATATTATTGTCACACAATTGGATTATATCCTTTATATGAACCATTTCTATGCCTTGACTTGACCCCATAAGTTCTTTTGCAGTATATAATATAAGTCTATTTTTTATGACTGTCTCTTGGCTGTTAAACTCTTTAAGCCTCAAAGCAATTTGTTTTTCTTCCTTTTTAACTAAGATTTTGTCATACACATTTCTTACTTGTTTTTCAATATAATTGTCTTCTTCTTTTATTACATCTGATAATCTTGAAATTGTTTCTATTATATTGGGATTAAATTCTTTTTTTATGTACGGAATAACTATGTTACGGATTTTATTTCTTGTATATTCATTTTCAAAATTAGTTTTATCAATCCTTGGTTCTAAATTTTCATCTTTGCAATACTGCTCTATTTCCGCTCTTTCACATTCTATAAGTGGTCTGATATATTTATTATTTCTTATTGGTTCTATTCCTTTAAGTCCTGAAACGCCACTTCCCCTAAGTATATGCATAATTATTGTTTCTATTTTGTCATTTTTGTTATGTGCTATTGCAATTTTATTTGAACCTGTTTTTTGTAAAACTTCTTCGAAAAAATCATATCTTGCATTTCTACCTGCTTCTTCTGTTCCAATTTTATTATTATCTGCTAATTGTTTTACATCTATTCTTTTTATATAACATTCTATGTTATTTTTTTTACAATATTCTTGCACATATTTTTCATCATCTACAGCTTCTGTTCTAATCATATGATTAATATGTGCTACTACTATTTGAAACCTATCTTGTTTTATTTCATTTAAAATGTTAAGCATAGAAATTGAATCTGGTCCACCAGATACTCCTAAAACAATTTTATCTCCATCTTGTATTAAATTATATTTTTTTATTGTTTCTATTACTTTTTCTTTCATCTAATCATCAAATCTCTTTTCTAAATTTACAAACTTTGTATAATTGCCCATCCATAATAATTCTACTGTTCCTGTTGAACCACCTCTTTGTTTTGCAATTATGACTTCAGCTATGTCTTTCTTTTCACTTTCTTTGTTATAATAATCATCCCTGTAAAGGAATATTACTATATCTGCATCCTGCTCTATAGATCCTGATTCACGAAGATCTGAAAGCATAGGTCTATGGTCTGGCCTTTGTTCAACCGCTCTGGAAAGCTGTGATAAAGCTATTACTGGAATATTTAATTCTTTTGCAAGTATTTTTAATGACCTACTTATTTCTGCTATTTCTTGCTCTCTACTTCCACTTTTTCTGTTGCTTCCCTGAACTAATTGCAAATAATCTATTACAACTAATCCTATGTTTTTTTCCATTTTTAATTTTCTACATTTAGTTCTTATTTCCATTACAGATATACCTGGTGTATCATCAATATATATTTCTGATTCAGAAAGTGGTCCTATTGCACCTGCAAGTTTTACCCAGTCATCTTCTTCAAGCTTTCCTGTTCTAACTTTATTACTATCAACCATTGCCTCACTACAAAGAATTCTGTTTACTAATTGGTCTTTTGACATTTCTAGGCTAAATACTGCTACAGGTGTATTTGCTCTTACTGCTGCATTTGTGGCTATATTTAATGCAAATGCAGTTTTTCCCATTGCAGGTCTTGCTGCAAGAAGAATTAATTCTGAACCATGCAAACCTGCCATTTTATAATCTAATTCTACAAAACCTGTTGGAACACCTGTTATATGTTGCTTTCTGTTATATAATTCCTCAAGTTTAGCAAAGCTTTCTACTAATACATCTTTTATTGGTGTATATCCTTTTTGATTTTTACTTTGCATTATGTCAAAAATTCTTCTTTCAGCACCATCCATAATGTCTTCAACATCTTCTGTTGGACTATATCCTAATTCAATTATTTCATTTGCAGTTTTTATAAGATTTCTTAATATTGCTTTTTCTTCTACTATTTTTATATATTTTTGAACATTTGCTGTTGTTGGTACTTTTTCTGGCAAACTTGCTAAATATTCATACCCTCCAACTTGCTCAAATTTATCCATAGATTCAAGCTCCTCTTTTAGAGTTATTATATCTACTGGCTCTGCTCTATTATATAAATTTATTATTGCCTGATATATTGCTTTATTATCTTCTCTATAAAATGCATCTTCTTTTAAAACTTCAACTGCTTCTATTACTGCATCTTTATCTGTCATCATACTTCCTAATACTGCTTGTTCAGCTTCTATATCATGTGGTGGTATTTTTGTTATTTCCATTTTTGCCCCCTAATTATCCTATAATGTTTACTTTTATTGTTCCATTGACTCCATCAAATAATTTAACTTCAATCATATGTGTTCCTAATGTTTTTATTGTTTCTTTTAAAAGAATTTTCTTTTTATCAATTTTTAGTTTGTGTTCTTTTTCTAAATTATCTGCAATTTCTTTACTTGAAACTCCTCCAAATATCTTGCCATTTTCGCCAGCTTTTACCTTTATTGTTACCATTATTTTGCCTAATTTTTCTGCTAATTTTTTTGCTTCTTCTCTTTCTACATCTTTTTGAAATTTTTTAGATGATTCTTGAGCTTTTAGCTTACTCATATTTTCTGCATTTGCTTCAACTGCTAAATCCTTTGGAAATAGAAAATTTCTTGCATATCCATCTGATGCATTTATCACTTCATTCTTTTTTCCTACTCCTTTTATATCTGCTTTTAATATTACTTTCATGTGAATTACCTCCATTTTTATAAGTATTAATAATATATCACATTTTTAATAAATTTTCCATTATATTTGTGTAAATATTGTTTTTTATTTGAAAAAAGATATTTTTTTAGAGGTGCTCTTGAATTTAATTCAAAAACACCTCTGTTTTTAGTTTGTTTTTATTATTATGTTATCATCTGACCAAGAACTCCTTTTATTTGTTCTTACAAATGTTTGTGCCGCTTCGTCTTTTACATAAATTTTGGTTGTTGCTAATCCACATTGATAAAAAATTAGTGTATAATTAGTTACATTTTCAAATGTCATTCCTCCCAAGTCTAATTCTGTCATTTCCACAGTCCCACAACCATTAAACATATATGCCATATTTGTTACCGTTGATGTATTAAAACTTTTCGGTAATGTTAAACTCGTCATTGCTTTAGCTCCACACCTTTCAAACATACTTCGCATATTAAAAACATTTGCTGTATTAAAGGCTTCTGGTAATATTAAACTTGTCATTGATGTATATCCACAGTCACAAAACATTCGTGACATATTTGTTACATTTGCTGTATTAAAGGCTTCTGGTAATATTAAACTTGTCATTGATGTATATCCACAGCCTTCAAACATTCCTGACATATCAGTTACATTTGATGTATTAAAGCTTTCTGGTAAGGTCAAGCTGGTCATTTTTTTATAACCACAGCACCAAAACATGCCACTCATATCCGTTACATTTGATGTATCAAAACTTTCTGGTAAGGTCAAGCTCGTCATTTTTTTATTTCCACAGCCCGAAAACATATTTCTCATATTTGTTACACTTGATGTATTAAAATTCTTTGATAATGTTAAACTTGTCATTGCTTTATATCCACAGCTCCAAAACATACTATTCATATCAGTTACTTTTGATGTATTAAAACTTTCTGGTAGCGTTAAACTTGTCATTGCTGTATATCCACATGAGTAAAACATGTTTTTCATATTTGTTACATTTGATGTATTAAAATTTTCTGGTAATGTTAAACTTGTCATTGCTGTATATCCACATTGATAAAACATACTTGACATATCTGTTACATTTGTTGTATCAAAATTTTCTGGCAATGTTAAACTTGTCATTGCTGTATATCCACAACAATTAAACATGTTTCTCATATTTATTACTTTTAGTGTTTTAAAGTTTTTTGGTAGTATCAAACTTGTCATTGCTGTATATCCACAATTATAAAACATATTTGACATATCTGTCACATTGGATGTACAAAAAGCTTCTGGCAATGTTAAACTTGTCATTGCTCTATATCCACAATAAGAAAACATATATGACATTTTTGTTACATTTGTTGTATTAAAGTTTTGTGGTAAAGTTAGATTTGTCATCGCACTATATCCACACAAATAAAACATCTGTGACATATCTGTCACATTGGATGTGTCAAATTTCTCCGGTAATATTAAGCTTGTCATTGCTGTATATCCACATTGATAAAACATCTGTGACATATCTGTCACATTGGATGTACAAAAAGCTTCTGGCAATGTTAAACTTGTCATTTTCATATATCCGCATCCTGAAAACATTCCTGTCATATTAATTACATTTGATGTATTAAAACTTTCGGGCAATGTTAAACTTGTCATCTCTGTATATCCACACCCACAAAACATTTGTATCATACTTGTAACCTTTTGTGTATTAAAACTTTCGGGCAAAATTAAACTTTCCATTGCTGTATATCCACATCTATAAAACATACCTAACATATCAGTTACATTTGATGTATCAAAACTTTCTGGTAATGTCAAACTTGTCATTGCTGTATATCCACAATATAAAAACATGTTTCTCATACTTGTTACATTTGATGTATCAAAACTTTCCGGCAGAATTAAACTTGTCATTGCTGTATATCCACATTGACAAAACATACTTGTCATATTGGTTATATTTGATGTATCAAAGCTTTCTGGCAAAATTAGACTTGTCATTGCTGTATATCCACAATCTTCAAACATCCTTCCCATACTATATGCTTTTGATGTATCTAAGTTTTCTAGTCCATTTATACAAATCGTGTCATCACATTTTGAGTTTTTTCCTATTCCCAAAAATAGTCTTTCGCAATCATCAGCTTTTATTCTTTCTCCATCTGTGGCAATTGTTACTTCATATAATCCATCATTATCAATATCTTCATACCAAGCAAGTATTGAACCATTTTTTTCTTTTGAAACATCCCAACAATTTTCATCTTCTAATGTATGCTCACCTATATCTGTTATCAAATTTACTCTTTCTATTTTGTTTCTTGTTATTGTTTTGTCTTTTCCTCCACCTAAAAATGTACTTGTATTACTATATTCTCCACTAGCATATGCTAATGTCCCTGCATTACTAAAAATATATGTACCATATATATGATAACTTCCATTATTAGTTGTCTCACTTCCATTGTTTATTGTATCAAAAACCTGTTTTACAAATAAATAATAATTTCCTGTTAAGCCTGTTCCTATTGTTTGTGCTACTCCACTTGTATAATTTTTCCAAGTTCCTCCTGTTGGTGTTGTACCATCTGTTGACAAATAATATTGATAACTATTATTAACTGATAAACCATATTTTGAAATGTCTTCTACTGTTATTGTTACATCTACATTTTTACACTTTGTTGCACTTTCTGGGTTTACTGTAACTTTTGGTGCTGGTATTTTTACATCAAAATTAATATATGAGTTTAATTCATTTTGACTTGATGCTTGTCCTGTTTTATATTTGAAGATTACATATACTTCTGTTTCTACTTTTGGCTGTAGGTAATCCCCAATCTGTGCTCCTTCTGAGCTAATTTCTGCTGTTATATTATTATTATCAAAAAATTCTTCTAACCATGATATTCCTGTAAATTCATATACATAGTTTGTGCTATTATATAACTTTATTTTATATGTAATACTTGAATTTCCATTTGTTTTTGAAAGAACTACTGTGTTGCTTAACATTCTTTTACTATAAGTATTTATTTTTGATGATGTAGTATCTGCATCTACATCAAAATAATATTCGGCATCACTTATAAACACCTCGTCTTGCAGAAGACTTTCAGCTGTTACTTTTATTGTTCCTGTGATATTTCCTATATTTGCACACGTTATGCCAAATACCATTGACATGAAAATTATAAAAAAAGGAAATATTTGTGATATTTTCTTACTTTCTTTACTTTTTTTCATACTACATCTATCCTTACTATATTCTATTCAATAGCAACGTAACATATTTTTACATTTTTTTCAAGTAGTGACATTTAATGTAATTTTTCCTTTTTCTTACTCTTCCAATAGTTTCCATTTTCATGTTACTTTTTCATGACATTTTTGTTACATTTATATTACAAATATATGCAAAAAGAGAGATATTGCTATCTCTCCTTGTTTTATACCATTGTATTTTGTTCTGAAAAGTATTCTTCTATCTTTTCAATCAATTTTTGTTTTGCACTTTCAATTGTTTCATCTTCTAGCTGTGCTCCTGCTAAAGTAATGTGGCCTCCACCACCTAATTTTTCAAGTATTACTTGAACATTTATATCTCCAATTGAACGTCCACTTATACAGATTTTATTTTCTGTAGTTGTTCCTAATACAAATGATGTTGTAATTGTTCCTATTGTAAGTAGTTCATCTGCTGCCTTTGCACATATTAGGCTTGTATCTTTTTCCTGTGTTTCATATGATGATATTGCTATTGTTTCATGAATTACTTCTGCTTTTTTTACTATTTCTGCAATTTTGCTATAACTTTCTAAATCACTTTGAAACCATTTTTTTACTTTTATTATATCTACTCCACATCTTCTTAAATATGCAGCAGCCTCAAATGTTCTTACACCTGTTTTAAATGTAAAGTTTTTTGTGTCCATCATTATTCCTGCATATAATCCTTCTGCTTCTAATGTTTTTAGTTCAACTTCTGTTTGTGTATATTGTATTAATTCTGTTACTAATTCTGCTGCAGATGATGCATATACTTCTTGGAATGTTAATATGCTTTCTTCTATGAAATCTGCACTTCTTCTATGATGGTCTATTACTACTATTTTATGTGTTTTTTCTAGTAATTTTGGTTCTTCTACATATGACCTTTTATGTGTATCAACTACTATTAATAATGTATTTTCATCTGCAATAGATACTGCTTCATCTTTATCTATTATTACATCTTTATAGTCTTCTTCTATACTTTCTATAAATGATTTTATTGATATTGATTCTGGATTTGTTACTATATATGCTTCTTTATTTAATGTTTCTGCTATGCTGTATATTCCTAATGCAGAGCCCATTGCATCTATATCAGGATTTTTATGTCCCATTATTATTACTTTATCACATTCATGCATTAATTCTTCTAATGCATGTGCTACTATTCTTGCTTTTACCTTTGTTCTTTTTTCTACTTCTTCAACTTTTCCACCAAAGAATTGATATTTACCGTCTTCCCTAATTACTGCTTGGTCTCCACCTCTACCTAATATAACATCCATTGCTGATTGCGCTGATTTAAATACTTCTTTGTCTGTTTCTCCTTCATTTGATATTGCTATACTTAATGTTAATTGAATTTTATCTTTTCTTACTAAGTTTTTAGCTGTATCTAATATTGCAAATTTGTCTTCTTTGATTTTTTCCATATTTCTTTGTTCGAATATATATACATATGTGTCTCTATCTTCTTTTAGTAATATTCCATTACTTTCATTTACCCAATCATATATTGTACTTTCTAGTTTTGCCATTAATTGAGTTTTTTGCTCTGCATCAATTCTTTGCATTACTTCTTCATAATTATCTATCATGATTATGCCTATACACGTTTTTTGATTTTCTTTTTCTTGCTCTAATTGGTATTGCTCTGTTTCATCTATAAAGTATAATATTAGCATGTATTCATGATTCTTTTTTCTTTCACTTTTCTTTGTTTTTACAAATTCACATTGAACTTTATATCTTTTATTTTTTATTTCTATATGTTTTACTATTGATTTTTTCTTTTCACTTGTGTCTTTGTCTATTTCTGTTTTTATATCAATTATTAGTTCACTTATATAGTTGTTCATGTCTACTTCTTCAAATTCTGTAATGAATTTTGAACTCTTCCATACAACATTTCCATCAGTTTCTAATATTATTAATGGAAATGGCGAATTTATAAGACTGCTTTTAGCTGCTGAATCTACTGTTAATGTTAAGTCTTGTAATTGTTCTGATATTTCACTCTTTCTTTTGTTATTAGCTAAATAAGTGTATGACATTATTATCATATACAATACTAATGTTACAGCTATTAATTTTGGCTTTAAATATGAAATTATTAGTAATAATATGAATATTATTACTAGATAAATTTTTGTTCTTGACACTAGATTATCAAAGATTTTTCTATTGTTCTTTTCGGGCATAATTCCCTCCTTATATACTATTCTAGTATACAACTATTACTGTGTTTTGTCAAGTTTTGCTTGGCTGTAGCAAAAAGAGACTCTTTTATGAGTCTCTTTCTAACTATACATTTTCACTTACTATAGAAGGATTTTCTGTTTTTTCTTCTTCTCCTTCAACCTCTATCTCTACATCTTGATATCTCTTCATACCAGTTCCTGCTGGGATAAGTTTACCAATTATTACGTTTTCTTTTAATCCTATTAAATCATCTTCTTTTCCTTTTATTGCAGCTTCTGTTAATACTCTTGTTGTTTCTTGGAATGATGCTGCTGATAAGAAGCTATCTGTTGCAAGTGATGCTTTTGTTATACCAAGTAATGCTCTTCTTCCAGTTGCTGGACGTTTTCCTTCTTCAATAGCTTTATTATTTCTTTCTTCAAAGTCATACATATCTACTAAAGAACCTGGGAACATGTCTGTTTCTCCACCATCTTCAACTTTAATTTTTCTAAGCATTTGTCTTGCTATTACTTCTATATGTTTGTCATTAATGTCAACACCTTGATTTCTATATACTTTTTGAACTTCAGAGATTACATATTCAAATACTCCTTCAGCTCCTTTTATTGCTAATATTTCAGCTGGATTTATAGAACCTTCTATAAGTGGTTGTGCAGCTTTTACTTCGTCTCCATCTTTTACTTTTAATTTAGAACCAAATGGTATTGTATATGTTCTAGAATCATCTTTTGAAGTAACGATAATTTCTTTCTTCTTCTTTGTTTCTGAAATTTTAACTTTACCATCTATTTCAGTAATTACTGCTAATCCCTTAGGTTTTCTAGCTTCAAATATTTCTTCAACTCTAGGAAGACCTTGAGTGATATCTGCTACACCTGCAACACCACCAGAGTGAATTGTTCTCATAGTTAACTGTGTACCAGGTTCACCAATTGATTGTGCTGCAATTATTCCTATTGATTCTCCTATTGAAACTAAATCTCTTCTTGCTAATCCCATTCCATAACATTTTTGACATACACCGTGTTTGCTTCTACATCCAATTACAGAACGAACCACAACTTGTTGTATTCCTGCTGTAACTATTTGTTTTGCAATTTCTTTATCAATCATTGTATTTGAATCTACAATAACTTCTCCTGTTTCAGGATTTACTATATCATTTAATGGATATCTTCCTTCTAGTCTTTCTTCTAGTTTTTCAACTACTTGATTTCCATCTTTAATATCTTCTAACATTAGACCATCATGTGTTCCACAATCATGTTCTCTTACTATAATATCTTGTGATACGTCTACAAGTCTTCTTGTTAAATATCCAGAATCTGCTGTTCTTAAAGCTGTATCTGAAAGTCCTTTTCTAGCACCATGTGATGATATGAAGTATTCTAGAGCATCTAGACCTTCACGGAAACATGATTTAATAGGAATTTCAACTGCTTTACCTGTAGTACTTGCCATAAGTCCACGCATACCTGCGATTTGTCTTAATTGGTTCATATTACCACGGGCTCCTGACTTAACCATCATATATATTGGGTTTAAGTCGTCAAAATTTTCTTCCATCGCTTTACTTACATCGTTTGTTGCTTTTTCCCAAATTCCTGTAACTGCCTTATATCTTTCATCATCAGTTATTAAACCTCTTCTATATTGGTTTCTAACTTTTTCTATTTGTTTATCGGCATCTGCTAATATGCCTTTCTTAGCTGCAGGTACTTCTACATCTGCTACTGAGAATGTTATACCAGCAAGTGTTGAATATTTAAATCCTAATTCTTTAATATAGTCTATTACTTCTGCTGATTCAACTAGACCATGTTTATCAATTACTTTTTCTATTATTTGTCCCATTGATTTTTTCATTACTGGGAAGTCAATTTCATATTGGAATGGATCTTCTTTTCTATCAATGAATCCTAAATCTTGTGGAATTCCTTGGTTGAATATGATTCTTCCTACACTTGTTTGAATTTTCTTTGATTTGATTTCTCCATCAACTTCTTTTTCAATTCTTACAAATATTTTTGCATGTATTCCTACTGCTTTATTTTGGAATGCCATTATTGCTTCATCAGGATCTTTGAAGTATTTTCCTTCTCCTAATTCTCCATCTAATGTCATTGTTAAATAATAACTTCCTAAAATCATATCTAGTCTTGGTGTTGCAACTGGTTTACCATCCTGTGGTTTTAACAAGTTGTTTGTTGAAAGCATTAAATATCTAGCTTCTGCTTGAGCTTCTGGTGTTAATGGTAGATGAACTGCCATTTGGTCACCATCGAAGTCAGCGTTGAATGCTTCACATACTAATGGGTGAAGCTTTATTGCTCTACCTTCTACTAAAACTGGTTCAAATGCTTGAATACCAAGTCTGTGTAGTGTAGGTGCACGGTTAAGCATTACAGGGTGGTCTTGAATAACTTCTTCAAGTATTCCCCATACTTCTGGGCTTAATCTTTCAACCATTCTTTTTGCACTTTTTATATTATGAGCTAAGTGTCTTCCTACTAATTCTCTCATTACAAATGGTTTGAATAATTCTATAGCCATTTCTTTTGGAAGTCCACATTGATATATTTTAAGTTCTGGCCCTACTACGATTACTGAACGTCCTGAATAGTCAACACGTTTTCCTAATAGGTTTTGACGGAATCTACCTTGTTTACCTTTTAATAAATCTGATAATGATTTAAGTGGTCTGTTTCCAGCTCCTGTAACAGGTCTTCCTCTTCTTGAGTTGTCTATTAAAGCATCAACTGATTCTTGTAACATTCTTTTTTCATTTCTTACAATTATTTCTGGTGCTCCAAGTTCAAGTAATCTTTTTAATCTGTTATTTCTGTTTATTACTCTTCTATATAAGTCATTTAAATCTGATGTAGCAAATCTTCCACCATCTAGTTGTACCATTGGTCTTAAATCTGGTGGTATTACTGGTACTACATTCATTATCATCCATTCAGGTCTATTTCCTGATAATTTGAATGATTCTACTGTATCTAGCCTTTTTATTAATTTTGCTTTTCTTTGTTCACTTGCTGTTTCTAATTCTTTTCTTATTTGAGCAACTAATTTGTCTAAGTCAATTTCTGCAAGTAGTTTTCTTAATGCTTCTGCACCCATTTCTGCTTTAAATGATTTCTTACCATATTTTTCTTCAGCTTCATGATATTCTTTTTCATTTAAAACTTGGCTTTTTTCTAGTCCTGATGTTCCTTTGTCTGTTACTATGTAAGATGCAAAGTATACAACTTTTTCTAGATTTCTAGGAGAAATGTCTAACATTAATGCTATTCTACTTGGAATTCCTTTGAAATACCATATATGTGCTACTGGTGCTGCAAGTTCAATATGTCCCATTCTTTCTCTTCTTACTTTAGATTTTGTAACTTCTACACCACATCTATCACAAACTATTCCTTTATATCTTACTCTCTTGTATTTTCCACAGTGGCATTCCCAGTCTTTTGTTGGTCCAAATATTTTTTCACAAAACAGACCATCTTTTTCTGGTTTTAAAGTTCTATAATTTATAGTTTCAGGCTTTTTTACTTCACCTTTTGACCACTCTCTTATTTTTTCATCTGATGCTATTCCTATTTTAATTTTGTTGAATATCTCTAATTCATCCATCTTTATTAGATGTCCCCCTTCTTAAATTTTATTTGGGTATTTTAAACAACATTGGAGGCTATCCCCCGCTCTTGCAAACTTTTCCGTCGCCTCCGCAGTTTTTAAAATTCTATTCAATTATATCATCGTCTCCATATATGCTTTCATCATCATCTATGTCTTCTTCATTAAATAGTTCATCACTATCTTCTTCATCATCAATCATTTCGTCTTCTTCATAATATCCATCATCTAAATCTTCACTAACTAGAACGTCTTCGCCATTTTGTAATGCCTTTGTGTCTTCATTTTCATTGAATTCGATTCCATCTTCAATATGTTCTTTTAATTCTAGTTCTTCATTATTTTCTGAGAATAATTTTATATCTAATCCTAATGCTTGTAATTCTTTTACAAGAACTTTAAAGCTTTCTGGAATTCCTGGTTCAGGTATATTTTCACCTTTAACAATTGCTTCATATGCTTTTACACGTCCTACAACATCGTCAGATTTTACTGTTAGTATTTCTTGTAATGTATAAGCAGCTCCATATGCTTCAAGTGCCCAAACTTCCATCTCTCCAAAACGTTGTCCACCAAATTGAGCTTTACCTCCAAGTGGTTGTTGTGTTACCAATGAGTATGGTCCAGTTGAACGAGCATGTATTTTGTCATCTACTAGGTGATGTAGTTTTAACATATACATTACCCCAACTGTAATTGGACTTGCAAATGGTTCTCCAGTTCTTCCATCATATAATGTTTGTTTTCCATCTGGTGATAATCCAGCTTCTTGTAATAATTCTTCAATTTCTTTGTCTGTTGCGCCATCAAATACTGGTGTTGAAACTTTCCATCCTAGCATTCTTGCAGCAGCTCCTAAGTGAACTTCAAGTATTTGTCCTAAATTCATACGAGATGGTATACCTAATGGGTTTAATAAAATGTCTATTGGTGTTCCATCTGGTAAAAATGGCATATCTTCTGAAGGTAATATTCTTGAGATAACACCTTTGTTACCATGACGTCCAGCCATTTTATCTCCTACTGATATTTTTCTCTTTGTTGCTATATAACATCTAATTACTTGATTTACTCCAGGGCCTAATTCTTCTGAATTGTCTCTTGTAAATATTTTTACATCTACTATTGTTCCTGCTTCTCCATGTGGTACACGAAGTGATGTATCTCTTACTTCTCTAGCTTTTTCTCCAAAGATTGCTCTTAACAATCTTTCTTCAGCTGTTAATTCTGTTTCTCCTTTTGGAGTAACTTTACCAACTAGTATATCTCCAGGTCTTACTTCTGCACCTATTCTTATAATTCCATTTTCATCTAGGTCTTTTAATGCATCATCACCAACATTTGGTATGTCTCTTGTGATTTCTTCTGCACCTAATTTTGTATCACGGCATTCACAATCATATTCTTCAATGTGGATTGATGTAAATACATCTTCTTGAACCAATCTTTCATTTAAAAGAATAGCATCCTCATAGTTGTAACCTTCCCATGTTGAGAAAGCAACTAACATATTTTTACCAAGTGCCATTTCTCCATTTTTTGTTGCAGGTCCATCTGCTAATGCATCTCCTGCTTTAACTTTCTCACCTTTTACAACAATAGGTCTTTGGTTAATACATGTTCCTCCATTTGTTCTCTTGAACTTACGTAATTTATGTACAACTGTTTTTCCACTCTTATATTTCATTGTGATCGTATCACTTGTAACTTTTTCTACAACTCCATCTTCTTCAGCTAATATTAATATTCCTGAATCTTTTGCAGCTCTGTATTCTATACCTGTTGCTACAATTGGAGCTTCTGTAGTCATTAATGGAACTGCTTGACGTTGCATGTTTGAACCCATCAATGATCTCTTTGCATCATCATTTTCCAAGAATGGTATCATTGCAGCAGCAATTGATACTAATTGTTTTGGTGATACATCTATATATTGAACTTCATTTTTGTCAACTTCAATAATTTCATTTTTACGTCTTACACGTACACGGTCATTAACAAATTCTCCATCTTTAGTCATTGGTTCAGATGCTTGTGCTATTGTGTAATTATCTTCAACATCTGCACTCATATATTCAACTATGTCTGTTACTTTATGTGTTTCTGGATCTATTTTTCTATATGGTGTTTCAATAAATCCATATTCATTTATATTTGCAAATGATGATAATGCTGATATTAATCCAATGTTTGGTCCTTCTGGAGATTCTATTGGACATAATCTACCATAATGCGTATAGTGAATATCACGTACTTCGAATCCAGCTCTTTCTCTTGAAAGTCCTCCAGGACCTAATGCTGAGATTCTTCTTTTATGTGTTAATTCTGAAAGTGGGTTTGTTTGGTCCATGAATTGTGATAATTGAGAACTTCCAAAGAATTCTCTTATTGATGATGTTATTGGTTTTGTGTTTATTAATGTTTGTGGTGTTATAACATCTAGATCTTGAATTGTCATTCTTTCACGAACTACTCTTTCTAGTCTTGTTAAACCAATTCTGAATTGATTTTGTAACAATTCTCCAACACATCTGATTCTACGATTTGCTAGGTGATCTATGTCGTCTTTTTTACCTAAACCATGTGATAAGTTTAATAGGTAATTTACTGATGCAATCATATCTTCTGTTGTTATGTGTTTTGGAATTAATTCATGATATCTTTCTTCTATTGTTTTAACAAGTTCTTCTTCACTTGTGTTTTCCATAATGTTCTTCAAAACTTCATAATTTACATTTTCTTTGAAATGTAATTTGCTTAAATCAACATTTGGTAATACTTTGTGAATATTTACTGTTCCATTTCCAATTATTCTTACTTTTTTATCTTGTAATTTGATATCTACAATATTTATTCCTGCATTTTGTATTTCTTCTGCTACTTCTGGTGTGATAACTTCTCCTGCTGTAACAAATACTTCTCCTGTTTCTTTATCCATTATGTCATCAAATGCAATTTGATTTTTTATTCTATTTGCAATACTTAGTTTTTGGTTGAATTTGAATCTTCCTACTTTTGCTAAGTCATATCTTCTATTGTCGAAAAATAATCCATTAAATAAACTTCTTGCAGCTTCAACTGTTGGTAATTCTCCTGGTCTTAATTTTTTGTAAATTTCAATTAAAGCTTCTTCGTTTGTTTTTATTGGATCTTTTTGAATTGTTGTTTCTAGTAATGTTTCATCTCCAAATAATGCTCTTATTTGGTCATCTGTTACTAGTCCAATTGCTCTTAATAATGTTGTTACAGGGATTTTTCTTGTTCTATCAACTCTTACCCAGAACATGTCATTTCCATCTGTTTCATATTCAATCCAAGCTCCACGAAGTGGCATTACTGTTGATGTATAAGTTTTCTTTCCTGTTTTTGTATCAAAAACTTCATCATAGTAGCATCCTGGTGAACGAACTAATTGGCTTACTACAACTCTTTCTGCACCATTTATTATGAATGTTCCACTATCTGTCATAAGTGGGAAGTCACCTAAGTAAATTTCTTGCTCTTTTATTTCTCCAGATTCTCTGTTTATTAGTCTTACTTTAACATGTAATCTTGTTGAATATGTAGCATCTCTTTCTTTGGCTTCTTCTAATGTGTATTTAGTTTTATCTTCCATATAATAATCGAAAAATTCTAGAACTAAATTTCCTGTGTAGTCAACTATTGGTGATATATCTCTTAATACTTCTCCTAATCCTTCTTCTACAAACCAGTCATATGAATCTTTTTGTACTTTGATTAGGTTTGGCATTTCGATATAGTCTCCAACTTTTGAAAAATCTTTACGAGTTGTTTTCTCGTACTTAATTTCTTTGATTTTCAAATAAATCACTCCTTAAATAATTTTAAGCAGAATGAATTTTATTTTAGAAAAATCCCCTCTTTATACATATTTCCGTAAGATTTGGTGATTTGCCTGCTCTGCAAATTCCTTTTTTCTTATTTCTATATGTTAAATTCTTATTTTTCTAAATTTCGTTTGAATTAATGTTTGGAATCTATATTTCCGTAAAATCGTACGGATAATATTTTATCACAAATCATGTCTATTTGTCAATTGATTTTAGAATAAAAATAGCCCAAATATTACACTTTTTGTCTAATATTTGGGTTTATAATTAATTTCTATTTTTTAACGGAAACCTCCGGCCTCCGCCACCTCCACCGAAAGAGCCTCCTCCTCCGCCTCCAGAAGAGAATCCACCTCCTCCAGATGAGTAACTTTCAGCTCTTGATTTTGCTATTTGTGCTGAACTTATTCCTCTTGAAGCACATGCATTTATAAATATAATATTGTCATAAGAACTAAAGTTTGATTGTTCTATTACTTCTGGATATAATTCTTTAAACTCTTTAGATACTTCTTTTGCTATTCCAAGCATTTGAGCAAATACCATATATTCCTCAAATAATGTAACTTCAACTGCTTCCCTATTTGGAATTAATGTATATTCTAGCAAGAATCTTTTTAATCCAGCTAATTCTTCTGCTTCTTTTCTCATTTCACTTGAAAGTATTTTTAAGTTTGAACTAAATATAAATACTTTTCTTCTTTCTTGTTTTATATTGCCTTCTTCTATTAATTTTTTCTCTTCTTCTGAAATTATTTCTTCAAACCATCTTAATATTCTTTCATAATGAATTTTACACCATGATTCAAACTCTTTATTTTCCAACACTCCATCTTTACTTGCCTGATACATCATATCAAACAATTTTTTCTCTTTTGAATTTGTTATTTGTTCTGAATTTGTTTCATTTAATATTAGAACAACTCCATCCTTTTTAAATACCTTTCCTTGTTCTCTTATTTCTAATCTTATTAATGAATCTTTAATCCATTTTAATATTATTGCTCCTAATAAATCTGTTTTGTTTTTTAATAGATAGTATTTAGTTGCAATGTAATATGCTCTAAGAATATCTTTGTTACAAGGTATATCTCTAAAATATGGTATATCTTTTGCTATCTTTTTTCCACCATTTTCATATTCCATTTTTTCTTTTTTAAAGAAAAATGTAACTGCTAAAACTACAATCGTAATTGTTAGTGCGAAAGGTAGAATTATTGTAATAAATATTACAAAGAGATTTTCAGCTGAAGAATCATCATCTGTGTATGTTGTTGCCCCTTCTTGTGACATATTATAATAATATGAAAAATCATTATTTAAGTAATTTGTTGTATTAAACGTTCCTTGTGGAAATTTTACTAAAATTGTCATATATTCATCTGTTGCCAATCTTCCATCTGACTGCATTTCTATATATCCATCATAAACATATGCCGTTCCTCCATAGTTGCCATATCCCCATACATCTATATCATCAGGAAAATATTGATCCGCATGTATTTTTATGTATGCTGTTCCTATTGAATTAGAAAATTCTTTTGGTATTAATGTCCAATATACCATTTGTGAATCTGTTAGTTCAGATACAAAATTTGTGATCTCATATTCTACTGTGTAAACATGATTACCTGTACTACTTATCCCCCAACAAAGTTCCACTCCATTTGATACTTTGTTTATTCCACATTTATATGCTTTTGTTTCAAAGCTTGCTGATGTGTTCCAACGATCTAATGTATCATATTTTCTACTTCCTTCTCTTACTTCTAAGTTTTGTATTTGAGAATTGCCTAAATTGTAATATGGATGATACACTTCTGTTCCTTGATTAGTGTAACATTTCCATGTTTCTGTGACTTTTGCATCTCCATTTTCTTCAATATAAATATCCATTGATATTTTATCAATTGAATTTGCTTGTGCATATTTTCCTATGCTTAATACAAAAAAACTGAATATAAAAATCACAAATAATTTTACTATTTTTTTCATAAACATCCCCTCTGTAATTATTATTACATACCACAAAAAAAATATCAATATTATTTGTAAATTATTTACTTTTTACGACAAAAAAATACACCTCTGTTTTAGAGATGCATTCTTCTTTTATAACGTATATTGATGTCCTCCAAAGAAGTAGAAGTTTCCACTTCCTCCTCCTGAGCTATCGGCACTTTCAGTGTAAATATGTGTATTATATACCCCTGATTCATTATTATGTTGTGATTTAAGTGTATTACAAGCAAATACAATTGAATCATGTAATGTCATTTTAGTTCCGTTATATACTTTCATATCATCTTGTCCATTAGTACTTGTCCAAGTATAAAATTTTGCAGATGGAGTACTGTTTATTGAATCATACATTCTTGTTTGATATCCTCCACCAATTGCTACTACTTCCATTACATAACCTCTAATTTTAGTTGCACTTGGAATTGAGCAATTCATTACGACTAAATCCTCTGCTCCATTGTAGCTTGTATTTGCATTTCCTATTGATGTATTATTTCCATAGTATTGTCTATATATTCCATATGTTCCAGTAAATGTACATCCTGTTACAGATGCTTTTGCAGTATCTGTTGTATACAAAGCCCATCCTGTGTTTGCAGAAATTGTTGTATTTGAAATCCAATGTTGTCCTGAACCGTTTTGAAGAAATATTGCTCTACCTGCACTTGTTGCTTTTACTGTTCCTCCTGTTATACTTACATAGTTACTTGTTCCTCTGCTATCAACTGCAGCCCAGTTTGCATCTGAGCCATAATATGCTACCGTACCACCTGACATATTAAATTTATTAGCATTCCAAATAGCTCCTCTTGTATTAGATTGTATTGTTCCATTTTTTAATGTTAATGTACCTGGATTTGATATTGCATGTCCTGATGGAACTTGACCATATATACTACCATTTCCCTCTATAACTAAAGTTCCTTGATTTACTATAGATGATGTTTTACTTGTTACTGTTTTTCCATTTAAATTAAGTGTAATTGATTTTGCTGATGATACTGTAAATGATTCTGTTGTATTTGCAAGTACTGTTATAGTACCACTATTTGTTGCATTTAATGCATTTGCAATGCTTGTATATTTTGTAGAACCATATTGTGCTATAGCTGCCTTTAGTGTAATACTTGTTGTTGCAGATTTCACATTTCCAGCAACATCATATACATCTGCCCTTAAATTATAGGTTGTTGATGGCGATAATGATAATGCATTAGACATACTTGATACTGATGTTGTTGTACTTGCATCTGTTGTATTCATATCATGATATGAATTTGTTCTTAATGTTTTATATGAAGTTTCAGTTGATAATTTCCAATACCAAATTATTTTTGCAATTCCACTTCCTCCTGTGTCTGCTGCTGATGATACTGTCATTGTTGCTGCTGTTGCAATTGTTGCTGATACTGAGCCTGAAACAGCTATTGTTGGAACTGATGTATCAATTTTAAATGTTTTTGTTACAACTTCACTTACATTTCCTACATTGTCTACAGCTCTATAATATCTATATGTTGTTCCTGCTGTTGAAATCTTATAAGGTTCTACTGAAGAATCCCATGAATAATCTATCCATGTTTTATTATCTGTTGATATTTGATATTTTGCAATTCCTGAAAAATCACTTTCTTCTACTCCTGTAACTTCTCCATATACAGTCTTATTTGTCCAAGTTCCTGCAGTATAACTTGATGTACTATCACTTGTTTTTGAAAAATATGTTTCTACTGTTGGTTTTGCAACTTTGTTATCAAACCAATATGGTCCAAACCAATAGCATTTACCTGAACCATCAGATGCATCAACAACCTGCTTTCCAGTTGCCACACCTGCATTTCCTTGTGTATCATATATTTGTCTTATAAACAAACAATATTCTCCATTTAATCCTTCACCAATTCTTTGTGTAACTCCACTTTCATAATCAGTCCATTCTCCACCTTCTAATGTATTCGAACTACTTGATAAGTAATATTGATAACTATTTGTACTCGCTAAACCTACTAATGATTTATCTGTTACTGTTATTTTTAAATCTGTACTTTGGCAGTATGACGCTGCATTTGATTCTATTGTAACTTCAGGGTCTAATAGTTTTACATCAATGTTAATATATGAGTTTAACTCATTATCACTTGACATTTTTCCATCCACCCATGCAAAGATAAGATCTATTGTTGTTTCTTGTTTAGGTTGTAAAATTGTTCCTTCCTGTGTCCCTACAACAATATTTGTGTTATCATAAAATTTTTCATCATAGCTTATTCCTGTAACTTTGTATATATAATCTGTATTATTATAAAGTTTTACGTTATATACTACTTCTGAAGTAGTATCTTCTGAGTTCAATATTATTTTTGAACTTATCATTCTTTTACTATAAGTATTTATTTGTGTACCTTCTAATCCAGAAGAATAAGCTTCTGTTATATCACTTATAAAGACTCCATCTTGTAACGGACTTTCTGCATGTGCTTCTATTGTACCTGTTATGTTATCTATGTTTGCAAATGCTGTTCCTATAAAAACTGCCATAAACATAAGAAAAATGGGGAATATATTTGAAATGGTCTTTTTCTTTTTTATCTTTTTCATCTATATTTTCTCCTTGTTTTTATTATAACATTATATTGTTACATTTATATTACTTTTTTATTACATTTCAATTACAATACAAAAAAATAGAATATAAATACTGTCTGGAATATTTATATTCTATTAAATTTTTATTCAAATGACAATATTGGATATCCTCCATTTTTATTGCTACTATCTGCTTTAAAATATGAACCTGAACCATTTAATGTTGATGTAAATTTCTTTAAGTCACTTGCATATCGTGACTGTGCTCCAGAATCACTTGATTTAGAAGCATTTCCATATTTTGCCCCACAATCTGACCTCCAATAATTATTTGTTAAGCTTATTGTTCCTGAACCAGTCTGATACGCCACAATACCACCTGTGCTAAATGTTCCTGAAAGTGTTCCTGCATTGTATGAACTTACTATCTGTATTGAATTTGTTGAGCTTGGTACTGCGGCTCCTATTATTCCACCTGCACCACCTGTTACCACTATTCTAGCATTATTATATGACCATCTAATTATAGCAGCTCCTCCAGAACCAGCAATACCTCCGGCGTAAGCTCCTGAACTAGTATAATCTATTGTATATATATTTCCTCTGTTTCCACAACAAGTTACATATCCTGTACTAAGTTCTCCAACCATGCCTCCTACACGTTTTCCTTTTATATTTCCAGTATTAATACAGTACTCTATAACTCCATTACTTTTATTTATTCCTGCCATTGCTCCAACATATACTCCTTGAGCCGTTGAAGCCGTTACAGAATCACTACATTTTACAGTTGCACTATTTGTGCAATATCTAATTTTTCCTCCTGATGAATATGCAGTAATTCCACCAATATATACTGTATTTCCTGCAATTGTCCCTCTTGTAATATTTACATATTCTATTGTTCCTAAATTTGTTCCTACGCATGCAGCTGTTGTTGAGTAATCTCCCGATGTTGTAGTAATACTAGGTGAACTTATCGTTAGATTTTTTATTGTTCCACTATTTTTGCCAAATAACGCATTTTCTTTACGAGTTCCGTTTGTAATTGTTAAACCTGAAATAGTGTATCCTCCACCATTATATGTACCTGCAAATGCATGTGCATCTGTTCCATCATATCCTATTGGAGTCCAATTTCCTCTTAGTATTATAGAATTTAATTGTGTTATTGTTATTCCACTATATGTTGTTCCCCCATTTACTTTTGCTGCCAATGTTGATAGTTCTGCATCTGTTTTTATTGTGTAATCTGTATTTGATACAGTGCTTGATGTTTTTGTGTTTCCTGCAGCATCTGTTACTACTACATATGCACTATATGTATTTCCAAATGTTGTTCTTGAAAATGTATATGTTGCACTTCCTGATGATGTTGTTACTGTTGTTTTCAAGCTTCCTCCTACATAAAATTTATATGTAGCTACTCCAGAATTCGCATCAGCTCCTGTTGCCGTATATTTAATTCTTTTTCCTGATATTCCTCCTGATGATATTGTCGCTGTGCTTGGTGCTGTATTATCTAAATAGAATGCACTACTTTTTGTTTTTATTGAATTTCCTGCTATATCTTTTGCCCAAATCCATAGATACCAATTGTTACCTGTTCCTGTTGATATTGCTATACTTCCACCATTTGCAAAAGATTTGCTAAATGCACTATCTGCTGGTTCTGATGTATTTTGTGTCCATACATATTTTAATGAATCTGCATCTACACCAGAATAAGTATCAGATACAGTTACTGTTGTACTATGGCTTTTTGCCCATTTTGTACTTCCATTTGTTCCAAATGATATACTAGGTTTAGTTAGGTCTATTTTTAATTTAGTTGATGCAACTTCACTTTCTTGCCCTAAATTATCAATAGCTTTAACATATAATGTCTCATCCATACTTATCTTATATATAGTAGATGTCGAAACATAACTTCCTACTCTATTTAGTTCTCCATCCCAATCCATCCAAGATGAATTATTAAAACTATATTTTATTTGCTCTATTTGTGTTCTGTCATCTCTTGTTGAGGTAGTAGCTGTTACAGGTACTGCTTCATTAGTCCATTCTTCATTACTTGGATTATCTAATATTGGTTTATTTGGACCTGGTATTCCTATTTCAAAATTAATATATGCATTTAATACTGTATTTTCTGCAATTGTTCCATTTTTATAATTAATTTTTATATATACTATAACCTCTGTTTTAGAAGGAATATCTTCTCCTATTTGTGTTCCTGCTTCTGTATATACTGTTGTTTCTATATTTGCATTATCATAAAAATCCTCATCATAGCTAATTCCTCTATATTCATATAAGTAATTCGTGTTATTATACAATTTTATTTTCATTATTACTTCTGATTCTGATGCATCTAATGTTACTTTTGTATTTAACATCCTCTTACTATATGTATTTATTATTGCTTCTGCACTATTTGATTGATATACTTCTGCATCACTTATAAATACTCCATCTTGCAGAGGGCTCTCTGCTTGTACTTCTATTGTTCCTGTGATATTTCCTATACTTGCAAACGCTGTTCCTATTAAAACTACCATAAACATAAGAAAAAAAGGAAATATATTTGAAATACTTTTTCTTGATTTTCTCATTTATACTCTCTCCCAGCTTGAATTATATCATAATATATTTAATTTTCAATAGCTCGTAAGAGCTTCGATATATATATATATATATACTCTCCCAAGGTTTTCAGAGGTTTGTTACATTTTTATTACAAAATTATTACATTTTTTATTTTATATTATTGACTTTTTTTTATGTTATAGTAAAATAATATAAGTTAATTTTAAGGAGGATTTTACATGGCAAGTTTACCTATATTCGTAAAATATTTAATAACTTTTTTTGTTAGTATGGTTCCCATCATTGAACTTAGAGGAGCTATCCCTATCGCTGAAAGTCTTGGATTAAATATATTTATTTATTATCCTGTAGCAATAATTGGAAATATGCTACCTGTTCCAATTATTTATTTATTTGCAAGAAAAGTTCTTGAATGGGGAAAAGATAAAAAAATAATTGGTAAGTTTTTTACTTGGTGTTTAGAGAAAGGTGAAAAAGGCGGAGAAAAATTAAAACAATCTGCTGGTAATAAAGGCTTATTTTTTGCTTTATTAATTTTCGTTGGAATTCCTCTTCCTGGCACAGGTGCTTGGACTGGAACTCTTGCTGCAAGTTTTTTAAATATAGATTTTAAAACTAGTGTAGTTTCTATTACATTAGGTGTTTTACTTGCAGGAATTATAATGTCTTTTGGTAGCAAACTTGTTTCAATTTTTGGTTGGGCTGGTTTAGCAGCAATTATTGGAATTTTAATTGTCATAATAGTTGCAACAATTGTTATTAAAAAAAGAAAAAATAAATAGTAAAAAAAGAGCACATCTCTTATTCAGAGATATGTTCTTTTTTCATGCTTATTTTTAATTCTATATAATCATTTATTGCTATTTTTAGAATTGCTATTACAGGTACTGCTAAGAACATTCCTAACACTCCAAAATATGCTCCTCCAACAGTTACTGCAAATATTACAAGTAATGGACTTATTTCTAATGAATTTCCTATTATTTTAGGATTTATTATGTTCGCATCTATTTGTTGTAAAATAATTACTACAATTGCCATTATTAGTGCTTGTGTGAATCCTCCTGTTATCAATGTTATTAATATACTTATTGCTACAGCTATTATTGCTCCAAAATATGGTATTATATTAAATAGTCCTATTATAAATCCTAATAATATTGCATATTTTACTCCAATAATTCTCATAGCAATTGTTACTAATACTCCAACTATTACAGCATCTATTAATTGGCTACTTATAAATTTAAAGAATATATGATTACTTTTATCTAAGTATTGTCCTATTTTGTTACATGTTTCTTGATTAAATATAGCTGTTCCTAATTTTTCAAAGAATTTTTGAATACTTGTCCTTCCTAATAGTATGTATACAGATACTACTATTGTTACAAATATATCAAATATTCCACTTGCAACTCCTACAGCTCCTTTTATATATTCTGTAATTTTGTCAGCACTTACATATTGAGTAAAATCTATACTTTGTATATTGTCTCCTATTGTTTTTACTACTTCTTTTACTCTTTCACTTTTTAATATTGAATCTTCTGGTAATTGATTTATTTTTTCTATCGTCTTATTCCAGTAGTTTTGTAGGTTATTTACTAATTCTACTACACTTTTAGTTACAACAGGTAATATTACATTTACTATTATTATTAAGATTACAGCTACTATTACTATTGTAAGAAATACACTTAGTCCTCTAGCTCTTTTTCTTATTATTTTATTTTTTGATTTTAGCAATCCTTTTTCAATTCTAGAAGCTGGTATATATAACAAATATGCAATTAAGGCTCCTGATAAGAATGGTGTTACTATATCAAAGAAATGACTTATTGAATTCCCTATCGCAGTAAAATTATCAAAAAATTTATATACTGCTATTATTGCTACTGCTAATATAAACCAATATAACCACTTAGAAAAGTTCTTTTTTACTTCATTCATACTATTCCTCCTCTATTTCCAATCCTACTGGACAATGGTCACTTCCAAATACTTCTGGATAAATTGTTGCTTCTTTTATTTTGTCTTTTATATCTTTTGATGTTATAAAATAATCAATTCTCCATCCTACGTTTTTTTCTCTGGCTCTTCCCATATATGACCACCAACTATAACTATCTGTTTTTTCAGGATATAAGTATCTAAAACTATCTACAAATCCTGCATTTAATAGTTCTGTCATTTTTCCTCTTTCTTCATCTGTAAAACCTGCATTTCCTCTATTAGTTTTAGGATTTTTTAAGTCTATTTCTTCATGTGCTACATTTAAGTCTCCACACATTATTACTGGTTTTGTTTTATTTAATTCTAACAAATACTTTCGTATTTCATCTTCCCAAATCATTCTATAATCTAATCTTTCTAGTTCTCTTTTGGCATTTGGTGTATAATTTGTTATTAGATAAAATTTTTCAAATTCTAATGTTATTATTCTTCCTTCTTTGTCATGTTCTTCTATTCCTATTCCATATGTTACATTTAATGGTTCTTTTTTTGTGAATACTGCTGTTCCTGAATATCCTTTTTTCTCTGCACTATTCCAGTATGATTTATATCCATCAAATTCTAATTCTATTTGTCCTGGTTGACATTTTGTTTCTTGTATGCAAAATATGTCTGCATTTATTTCTTTAAAAAATTCTGTAAATCCTTTATTTACACATGCTCTTATTCCATTTACGTTCCATGATATTAGTTTCATATATTGGTCTCCTTTATATATTCACATTATAACATTTTTCCATATTAAAAGCAAATAAAATAGGACCATTTCTGGTCCCTTATAAAAAATTATTTTAATTGTTTCATAACTTCTTCTGCAAAGTTTTCTTCTTTCTTTTCGATTCCTTCACCTTTTTCGAATCTTGCAAATTCTACAACTTCAGCACCATTTAATATGTCTGATACTTTTTTGCTTGGATCTTTAACGAATTCTTGGTCAACTAAGCATATTTCTTCATAGAATTTGTTTAATCTTCCTATAACGATTTTTTCTGCTATTGCTTCTGGTTTTCCTTCATTCATTGTTTGTGCCATTAAGATTTCTTTTTCTTTTTCTAATCTTTCTGCTGGTACTTGTGTTCTATTTACAAATTCAGGTCTTGCAGCTGCTATTTGCATGCAAACATCTTTTGCAATTTCTTGATTTCCGTTTTTCATGTTTATTAATACTGCAATTTTTCCATTTGCATGGATGTATTTTTCAACTAATCCTTCAGATTCAAATCTTGCAAATCTTCTTATTGTCATGTTTTCTCCGATTTTTGCAATTTTGTCAACTAAAACTTCGCTTACTGTTTTTCCTTCTTCTGATATTGAAGGTTGTGCTAATAGTTCTTCTACTGTTGCTGGATTTTTTTCAACAACTTGTTTTGCAACATCTGCAACAAATGATTTAAATTCTTCATTTTTTGCAACAAAGTCTGTCTCAGCATTTACTTCTACTACTGCTCCTACTTTTCCGTCTTCTGAGATGTATGCATCAACTAATCCTTCAGCTGCAATTCTTCCTGATTTTTTAGCAGCTTTTGTGATTCCTCTTTCTCTTAATAGTTCAGATGCTTTTTCTAAGTCTCCATCTGTTTCTGTTAGAACTTTTTTGCAGTCCATCATTCCTGCACCTGTTTTTTCTCTTAATTCTTTTACAAGTGATGCTGTAATCATTTTTTATTCCTCCTCTTTTATTATAAAAAAGAGTCGAGCAGAATAAGCCCCACTCTTTATTTTCTTATTATTCTTCGCTTTTAGCTTCTTGTGCTACAACTTCTTCCATAGATGTTGCTTCTTCTTCAACTTCTGCTGCTGGTTCGAAGCTTTCTCCTTGTTTTCCTTCTATGATTGCATTTGCCATAACATCTGCTATTAATTTAACAGCTCTTATTGCATCATCATTTCCTGGAATTGGATAATCTAAATCTTCTGGATCACAGTTTGTATCTACAATTCCTACAACTGGTATGTTTAGTTTTTTAGCTTCTAATATTGCTATTCTTTCTTTTTTAGGATCTACTAAGAATATTACTCCTGGTAATTTGTCCATGTTTTTGATTCCGCCAAGATTTTTTTCTAGTTTTTCCATTTCTTTCTTTAAGATTATTACTTCTTTTTTAGGTAATACATCAAATGTACCATCTTCTTGCATTGTTTCAAGATCTTTTAATCTTTGAATTCTTTTTTGAATTGTATCAAAGTTTGTTAGCATTCCTCCTAACCATCTTTGATCTACATAGTACATTCCACTCTTGATTGCTGCTTCTTTCATGCATTCTTGAGCTTGTTTTTTTGTTCCTACAAATAGAACTGTTTTTCCTTCTTCTACTTGTTCTTTGATGAATTCATATGCTTCATCGATTTTTTTTGAAGCTTTTTGTAAATCAATTATATGGATACCATTTCTAGCTTGGAATATGTATTCTGCCATTCTAGGGTTCCATCTTCTTGTTTGATGTCCAAAATGAACACCTGCTTCTAGTAATTGTTTCATTGCAACTACTGCCATTTTCTTTTTCCTCCCTTTTTGTTATTACTTCCATAAAGTTTCACCATTTATTTAGGACCTCTTATGAGGCACTTCCCCATAAACTAGCTTTATGTGTTTTTTACGCTCAATATTATATCACATTTTCAGAAAATTGCAATACTTTATCACAACATTTTTCAATTAGTTTTATCTTTTGTGGCTGATTTGTGTCTATTTGAGCCATTGTTCCTATAGGTATTACTGTTTTCCTTTCTATATGCCCAAAATTCTCTGATTTTATAATAGGTCCTTTAAATTCATTTCCTATCACATCTAATAAAATTTGTTCTAGGGTTATTCCACTTTCATGTGTATAATTTCCTATCCATATCCCTTTTATTTTTTCAAATACTTCATTTTGTTTCATGTAATATAAGAAATTACTTGCTAGTTCTGGTCCTGTTTCAAATCCTAGTTCCTCTAAAAATAATATTTTGTCTGTAAAATCTACACTGTATTTGCCTGTAACTAATCCTCTTATTAAACTTAAATTTCCTCCTATCAGTCTTCCTTCTGTTTTTCCGCTTATTATTGTATAATATTCATCTTCATTTGTTCCTAATTCCAAACTGCATTTTTCAAATCTTTTCATTGCTTCTTTTAAACTATAATCAGTTTCATCTGTTGATATTGTTTTAAAATTTGTTCCACTAAATGTTACTAGTCCTGTTTTTTCACTTATTATATTTATTATTGATGTTATATCACTATATCCACATATTATTTTAGGATTTTGCTTTATAAGTTCATAATCTAAGTATTCAAATGTTGTATTACTATTTTCTCCGCCTTTTGCACACCATACCATTTTTACTTGTTTATCTCGAAACATTTCATTTATGTCTTCTGCCTTTTCTTGAGGAGAACTACTGTATTTATTTGTATTTGAAAATAGATTTTTTGAATATTTTACTTTATACCCTAGATTTTCTATTATTTGTTTTGCTTTTTCAAGCTCTTCTATATTTTCTCCTATTATTGGTGATGATGGTGCAACAACTCCAATTACATCACCTTTTTGTATTTTTTGTGGAATAATCATTTTTTCACCTCTTATATTAGTTCTATTATTGCAGTATTTAATCCATATCCTAGTTTTTCTGTCCTAAAAGAATGAATTAAATCACTATTACATACACTACATATTTTACTATCTATTATATTTTCTTTTTTTAGTCCTTCCGCTTCTAAAATATTTTTGTTTATTTCTATTGTATCAATTTTCCATTTGTCTGTATTTATTTGCTTTTCTATTATTAAATTCATATTTTGTAGGTCTCTAAACTCTTCTTCAAATATTTCTTCAACATCTTCTCTTACATCAAAATGACATTTTCTGATACTTGGACACATGCAACAGATTATATCTTCAGGTCTTGAATTATATATTTCTTTCATTTTTCTTACAGTTTCTACTGATATTCTTTGAACAGTTCCTCTCCAGCCTGAATGTGTATTTGCTATTACTTTTTTTATAGGATCAAAGAAAAGTAATAATATACAATCTGCATTTGTTGTAGAAATTGCTATATTTTTTTGATCTGTTATTAATCCATCTATTTTACCATATTGTTTTATATCTTCTATTTTATCTATTTTTCTTACTTGGTCTGTGTGTGCTTGTTCTGGCTTTACAATATTTTCAACTTTTATATTTAATGCTTTTCCTAATTTTTCATATGATGGACTTGATATATTATTTGTATCAGTAGTTCTAAAATTCTTATCTAAACCTATGCAATATGCATGTTTTAATATATCTTGATATTCTAAAAGTTTTCTAAATTGTAAATATTCTATTCCATCTTTTTTTATATGAATAATATTTTCATTTGATAAATCTTTCATATTGGTCTCCTTTTAACCATTTCTTATTTTAGCAAGTATCTCTTCTTTTGTCTTTTTATCAATATAATTATATTTGTTCTCACAGCCTCCCATATTAAACCCACATATGCTTTTGTATTCACAGTATTTGCAAGGCGTTTTTTTGTCTTTATAATATGGTTTTAAATCTATTCTACCTTCTAATATTTCTGCTGAAATTTCTCTAATTATTTTATACATGTATTTTTGTAAATCTGCAAATTGTTCTTTTGTTACACCACTTGTTTTTTTCTCACTTAAGTTTCCTTCTTTATCTATATATGCTGGCACAATGCTTGAACTTCCATTTTTAAGATTTTTATCATGAAGTCTTACTACTTTTACATCTGCTAATATTAATCCTTTCATTTTGAAATTTGCTCTTATCTTTTCTTCTATTTCTTCTTCTTTCAATTTTTTATCGGATTTTATCATTTGCTCCAACATGCTAAAATATAGTATTCCAGCTGGCATTAAATCTTCTTCTTTGCATGCTGCATCTAAGTAAGTTAACAATTGTATTTGTAGTCCTGCATATACTTCATTTAAATCTATATTTTTTATTGATGATTTGTAATCTATTATTCTTAAATATTTTCCATCTTCGTTTTGAGCAGTGTCGATTCTATCAATTTTTCCTATAATTTCTACTCTTTTTCCATTATCTAATGTTAATTTTATAGGCTTATACTTGCCTTTTTCTCCAAATTCTAATTCTGTTCCTAATACTTCAAACCTGCTTTGCACTATTGTTTCTATAATATATTTAAGTGCTTTTTTTATTATTCTTTTTAAACGTATTACTAATAATCTATATTTTGCAGTCGAATTAAATATATAGTTTTTAACTTGTCCTAATTTGTCTTCTACTATATTGTCAATTATTTTACTAAGTTGTTCTTCTTCTATTTCTTCTAATTTTATTTTTTCATCTTTTATATAATTAAAGAATTCATCAATGACTTCATGTATGAATGTTCCTGTGTTTAATGTCTGAATTTTTAGTTCTTCTTGTGGTTTTATTTTTAAGCCATATTGTAAATAATATGAAAATGGGCAACTTCTATATCTTTCTAATTTTGAAATACTTGTTACTAAAGTATTTCCATATAATTTATCAATATTCTCTTTTTTTATTTGTTCTGGAATATTCATATTTTTTAATTGTTCTTTTAATTTTGATATGTTTTGTGATAAGTCTTCATATGTAGAGTTTATATTTAATATTTCTGTTTTATTTTCTAGTACATCACTTTTTTCATCTATGTTTTTGTAGATATTTTTTATTCTATTTATTAACATTGATGGTCTTAGAGCTTTTCCTTGCATATCTGCAGATGAATATGATAGAAATAGTTTTTCTTCTGATACTGTAAATGCTTTATATATGTTAAATTTGTCTTCATATAAATTGTCTATTGTTCCTTTTGCAAGTTCTATTCCTTCATCTTTTAACATTTCTCTATCTTTGTCATTTAAAAAACCTTCATCTTTATGCACACTTGGGAAAACTCCATCATTTAAACCTATTATAAAAACTGCTTTTACTTTGTGTGTTCTTGATCTTTCAACATCTCCCATTGTCACTTGGTCTTGTGTTCCTGGTATTTTTGTTAGCCCACTATTTTTAAATCCTAATTTTAATATTTGTGCATATTTTTCAAGTGTCATTTTGTCATCTTTGAATATTAGCACAATTTCATCAAGGATTTCTATTATTATTTGCATACTTCTTATATATTCATTTGCTAAGTCTATTTTTCCAAGCTCTGTTAATTCTTCGATTTTTTCATTTATTTTTTCTTCTATATTTTGTTTTTTTAAAAATTGATATATTTGCTTTGATATGTTTTCTGCAGTTTTATTTTTATCTATTTGTTTTTTTAATTCATTTAATGGATTTACTATTTGTTTTCTGATTTCTTCTAATCTTTTTATTTCACTTGAATCTTTTTCTTCTTGAATTCCATATGTAAATTCTTTTTTCCATTTATTTTGCTTTATTCCCCATTTTATGCAATATTTTTCTAACTTAAATATGTCATCCTCATCTATATTTAAAAATCCTGTTTTTACATAATTAAAAACAGATTCATATGACCATTGTCTATTAAAAATTTCTAATATTGCTAACACATATTGTATAACGATATTTTGACTTAATTCTCTGTTTTCATCAATAAATATAGGAATTTTATATTTTTCAAATATTGCTCTTGTAATGCTTGCATATGTATCTATATTTTTAGTAATTATTGAAATATCTTTATATCTTATTTTTTCATCTCTTGTTAGCTTTAATATATTTTGAGCTACTTCTTCTATTTCTGAAAAATAGTTTTTTGCAAGAAATAATTTTATTGCTTCTGGCTCTTTTTCATATTTTTGATATTTGTTTTCATACAAATTTCTTTCTAAAAATTTAAGTTCTGGTCTTTTGTATCTATGTGCTTCTTCTAGAAATATTTTTTCTACTTCTGTATTCGTATCTTTTGCTACTTTTATTATTTTTTCTAATGTTAATTTATTAGGATAAAAAATATCTGTATCTGGATTTTTCACTTGTCCTATTTCATCTATACAGATTGTTATTGTTACATTTTTAGCTATTTTTATTAATTTCTTTATTATTTCATATTCTTGACTCGTAAATCCTGAAAATTCATCTATATATACTTGCATATTTTTGAACATATCTGTTTTGTCTATGTTTTCTGCTAAAAGTGTTAAAAGATCTGTTTCATCTATGTATTTATCATTTATTTGATTCTGAAATTTTTCATATACTAATTCTATATCTTTTAATTTATTTTTTAAATATATATCTTTTTGATTTTCAATCTCCTGTTTTATTGTTCCTATTCTTATACCATGTTTTTTCAATTCTGTTATTGCATTTTGCATAACTTCTACATTTTCATCTGTTTTTCCTAAAAATTTCAGTTCTTTTTTGTAATTGTTAAGTATTGAATATATTAGCATTGATTTGCCACATTTACTAAGATCTACTGTTGTAGTTCCTCCAATTTCGTTTTTTACTCTATATGCCATACGAGAAAATGTTACCACTTCAGCATTTAATACTGCTTTTTGCTCAAGTATATTCATTAACTTTTTTTCTGCAGTAAAAGAAAATTGCTCTGGTGTTATTATTAAGATTTTTTCAAATTGTATTTTTGATTTTATTTCTTGATAGCAATATTCACTTTTACCTGTTCCCGCTCTTCCATATATTATTTTTAGTCCCATTTTCTCCCCCCTTTTTCGAAAATTATATATTATTTAATTTTCCTTGTCAACTTGTATATTTTCTCTATTTTTGTAAATACTATATAAAATTATTTATGGAAAGGATTGTTATGGATAACACGAAAATTGGTACTAGAGAAGCTATTACACTACTTGCAACAATTACTTTTAACCTAATTATTTTAAATATTTCAAAAATTATTATTGGCTATACAAAATCAGCTTCATTATTAAATATTCTTTATTTAAGCATTCTTACTATCTTTTTTGCTTGTCTAGTTTGTAATCTTTTAAACAAATTTCCTACTTGGGATATTTTAGACATTTCTAAATATCTTGGCGGAAATGTTTTAAAGTGGATTACTGGTATTAGTTTTATTGCATATTTCATATTCTTTTCTGGAGTTTTATTAAATATGTTTTCAACTTGTCTGCAAACTATATATTTTCCTTTAACAAAGCTTTTTTATATAATTTTAGTTTTTGTAATAGGCTCTGTAATTGTTTGTAATTTAAAAAATAATGCTGTTTTTAAGAGTACATTTATCATTTTTCCTTTTTTAGTGTTTAACATATTTTTTATATTTGTTGCAAATATAAATTATTTTAATACTATGGGGATTTATCCTATTTTAGGTAATGGATTTTACACTACTTTTATAGGAGGAATTTCTAATATGTTTGCATTTCAAAGTCTTGCCTATATTTATTTTATGCCTCCTATGTTAAAAGAACCCAATCAAATAAAAAAAATTACTGTTTTTTCTATTATATGGTCTACATTTTTTCTCGTACTTGGAATTGCAACAATTTGCTTAATGTTCCACAGTCTAGCAAGTGCTGATGAGTTAATGCCTTTATATTCTGCTGCAAAATATATTGAATTTGGACCTTTTTTTAGAAAAATGGATTCCATTATTGTTTTAATATGGGTTATATCATTTATGAGTTATTTGGGCATCACAATTAAATTTTCAATTAATATCTTAAAAAAGCTTACTTATGTAAAAAGTAACTCATTTTTCAGTTTATTATTTGGTGTTGCTTTATTTTCTGCATCAATATGGCAAAAAAACTATGCTGTTTCCACATTTTTTGCAGATATTGTGTATAAATATGCCTTTTTTATCCTCATTATAGGTATTTCTCTTTTGATATTATTGGCTTCTGTTTTAAAAAAGCATGTAAGGAAGTGGTTTAAATTAATAAAAACTTAGTAAATATTGTTGTTATTGCATTATTATTAATATTTTTTATAAATGGTTTTTCTGCATCTTATACATCCCATAACATTAGTAATTTAGCATATTTACTAGCATTAGGTATAGATGTTGGAGAAAAATCTTCTATTAAAGTATCTGCACAATTCTCAGATATTTCTCCAAGCTCTGGTGGAGGCAGTTCAAATGAAAGCAATGAGGTCATTTTAATTTCAGCAGAAGCTGATTCTATCTTTAATGCTCTTAATTTACTTAACACTTATATTGGAAAAGAAATAAATATTTCTCATTGTAATGTTGTTGTTTTTTCTGAAGAAATTGGACGAGAAGGAATATCTTCAGAAATTTACAGTTTAATTAATAATGAAGAAATTAGACCTTCTGTAGATGTGATTATTAGCACTTGTAAAGCTTATGAGTATTTAAATAATGTAAAACCGAATTTTGAAAAATTAACTGTTCAATATTATGATACATTTTCTATTGCAAATAAGTTTACAGGATATTTTGCAGATATCTCAATAGGTTATTTTTTTAATGAATTATCTTCTAAATATTGTGGCAGTGTTGCAATTTTAGGTGGATTAAATATGACTTCTAGAAATAAAGATTCTGATTCTACAGAAAGTTCTGACTCTGAAGAATCAGGTGAAATCAAAGATGATTCTACGGAAGAAGATATTATTATAAATCCTGATGATTTAGTTGCGGGGACTAGCTCTGTTCAAGGAAAACGTGGGACAGAAAATTTAGGTTTAGCTGTTTTTGATAATGACAAAATGTGTGGTACTCTTACCGCAACTGAATCTATTTGTCACCTGTTACTTATAAATAGCCTTAAATCTTGTGTCGTTTTAATAGATAATCCTCTTTCTCCAGATAGACAATCTTCCATTAGTCTTATCCCTGAAAAATCTTCTAATGTAAATGTCTCTATTGAAAATGATATTCCTATTATTTCTGTAGAACTTTGCTTATCAGCCAATATTCTTAGTTTAGAAAGCAATGTTGATTATTCATCACAAGAAGTTTTAGATAGTTATTCATCTGCTGCTAAAGAATATCTAGAAAATGAGTTTAATAATTATTTTAATAAAATGTCTAAAGAATATTCTATAGATATCGATCATTTTTCAACTCGTGCTTTATCTCATTTTTTAACAATACAAGATTGGGAAAATTTTAATTGGAACGAAAAATTTAAAGATGCAAAATTTAATGTTTCTGTAAATATTAATTCAATCTCTCCTATTCTTCTTACTAGAACTTAATAAAGAATAAAAAGTTGTTATTTTTAGCAACTTTTTATTCTTTGAATCCTTTTCCTAATACTTCTCTTGCATTTGATACTATTATGAAACATCTTTCATCTATGGTTTTTGCAATATTTTTGATTTTAACTATATCTCCTCTTGAAGCAGCACATATTAAAACCATTTTTTGAGTATTACTATACATTCCCTTTCCATATAATCCTGTTACTCCTTTTTTGGCTTCTTCTTTTATTGCATCAGATATCTCTTCATTTTTATCTGAAATTATAAATAATAATTTTGTATAATACACTCCTTCAAAAACAATATCAATTAGTTTCCCATATAAGTAAATTGCTATTGCAGAATATAAACCTATTTCAATTTCTTTAAAAAATATCATATTTAATCCCACCACAAAAATATCTATTATTGTTAAATATCTACTCATTGATATATGTGGATTATATGCCTTTATAATATTTGTAATTATTTCTGTTCCACCTGTTGATGAATTTACCTTTAATATTACTGCTGTTCCTAAACCTATTATCACTCCACCATATATACATGCTAAAAACCTATCTTCTGTAATTGGTGGATATTTATCAAAAACATCTATAAATATTGATAAACTGGTTGTTCCAACTATTGATTTTACAAAAAATTCTTTTCCTATTTTATATCCTGCAAATAAAAATAATGGAATATTTAATACAAATATCATTATTCCCATTGGAATATTGAAAAGATAATATGTTATTGTTGCTATTCCAGAAAATCCACCTGATGATAATTGGTTTGGAAGTAAAAACGAAGATATTCCAAAAGCCATAATTGCAGCTCCTACAATAGTTCCCATATAATCTTTTATTTTATTCATTAAAAATCACCCTTATTACAATTATTTGTAATAAAAGGTGATTTTATACTTATATAACTACTTTCTCTCCTGTTTCAATATCATAGTATTCTGATGTTGTTTGTGGTTCTATTTTTAATACCTTGCTAAAGTCATACACATAACTCGGAAGTTCTCCTGCTGGTTCTCTTCTACCATATTCCATTATAATAGGTTCTAAATTTTCTTCAAAATCATGTACTGTAACTTCATATGCATTTCCATCTTCTTGACTATAAATATATCTTCTTCCTGTTTGCCTATCATCTATATCTGAAACTACAATTGAATAATTTAATATATAGAAATTATTTGTATTTTGAGCAGCTATATTTTTTGTTCTTTCTATTTGTTCTTCTATTTTTGCAACTTTATCATTTATAATTTTATCTTCAACTTTTGCTACTTCTGAATCTAGCGGCCAATTTTGTAATGTAATTTCTATATAATAATTACTTCCTTTTTGATGATTTATATATTTATATGCAGAATTGTACATTTCTACACATGTATATAAATTTTTTACACCAACAGTATTATTTTCATATATATTTTTGTCTGTTTTACATCTATTATATATTGCTATATAATCAGCATATTTCTGCATTTCTATTGATATTTGCATATTATCATACATTATAGTTATCTCTCTTGGCGAAAAGTAAAAATTATTTACTCTGCCTTGTTTATAATCATTTATAAATTCAAAAACTTTATCTTCTATATCTCCATAATCTTCAATAGTAAAGTCTCCATTTAATGTTTCCTTTGCTAAATATCCTGCAAAACTATAATATGCTTCTGTTCTTAAAATATTTTCTATTGGAGCATCTTCTGTAAATAATTCTTTTACTGTTATTTTTTCTCCATTTATTAGATTATAATTTAAAGATGTTTCACCTTCGACAAAGTCATCTGTTTCGTCTGATTTTCTTGCAAAATAGTACGATTTTATTGACAGTGTGTTTTGAAAGTTTCCTAATACCCAAGTAGATATAGTTATCTTCTCAAAATCATTTATATCTTTTACTTTTTCTTTATAGAAATTTAATGAAACATGTTCTATCTCTTCATTTATTTTATTTTCAATTTCTTTATCTTTCAATCCTGATATTTTTACATATCCTATTTCAATTTTGTCCGAATTATATTTTTGTTCTTCAATTTTAAGGTCATTTTGATTATATGTTCCTTTAAGGTCAATTCCTTTTATTGCAGTTTTTGTTTCATCTTTTGTAGGTTCTTCTTCTATGTCTTGTTTTATTTCTATTTTATTATACATTATTAGTAAAATTGTTGTTATTACACATATAATAGAAAATACTACTACAAAAATCACTTTTCTTTTAGTAGTTTTGAACATATCCAGCCTCCTTTGCAATATTTTGACCATTGCTTGACTTCATTGCATTTAATAATTTTCTTGCTGGACTATCTTCTGCTTCACTCTTTCTAATTACTGCATAATAAGCTGTTTGAATATTATATAATCCGTCTTTTATATTATCATATGTTGGTTTTACACCATCTATAGATAATAATTTTATTGTATCACTTGTGTACATTTTTGTTGCATAATAATAGTAAGAATATCCTATTGCTGTATCTTTATTATTATAATCAGATATTACATCAATAATATCTGCCATTCCTGAAGCAATATTTTCTTTAGGAGCTTCCATTATTTTAGTATTTTTCATTACTAATTCTAACATTCCTGATTGGCTTCCTGAATTTGCAGGTCTTTGATAGGCTGTTATTTTAGCATCAGGTCCTCCAACTTCTTTCCAATTAGTTATTTTTCCTGAATATATTTGTTTTATTTGTTCTAAGCTCAAATTATCTATTTGATTTTCTTTATTTACAAAAAATACAAATGCTTCTTTTACAATTGGAACAATTTCTAATTCCACATTTTTTTCTTGAGCAAGTTTTTGCTCATCTTCTGATGGATATGTAACTAATATTAAATCTGTATCTCCATTTATTAAATTTACATATGCATTATGTGTTTTTGAATGAGTTACTTCTGTTTCTTCTATGTTTTTGCCTGTAAATCCTGCCTTAAAAGCTTGTGCTAGTGGCAATGTTGCTGTTGAACCATCTATTCTTGGATAATTTTGTAGTGTGAATATTGGTTCATTGCTAGTTTTTTCTTCTACTTTCATTTTTGTAAAATATAAATATGCCATTACACATGCTATAATCACTAATATTGGTATAATAATTAATAATACATTTATTGCTTTTTTCTTTTCCATAACAAAACCCCTTTTATTTATAATCTTCTAAAAATTCTGGATATTTCTCTATTATGCTAAGTTCCATTTTTCCTTGTTTAACATTTTCATCTTGTTTTACTATTAAATCTAATGTATATAAATCTTTAAGTTTTTGGATATTTTCTCTTTTATGTCCAACTACATTATTTACATCTTGAGGATTTACCCTAACTTCTACTTTTTTAACTTTTACATTTAATTTTTTAATTTTTTCAACTATTGCATCATACCATAAACCAGATTCCACTAATTGCCTAAATGCTGGATGATATGGGCCAGCAACAACTTCGCTTCCTTCTATTTCTGGGTCTGTTATTTCATTTGTATTTTGCAAACCTATTCTAATTACTTCTATTCCTTTTTTATTAAACATTGCTACTAATTCTTTACATGTTTCTACAGCTTGTGTTACTGTTAAAGGTGTATATTCTCCACTCTTACATTCTTTTTCTAATTTTGTGTTTTTTATTACAAGAACAGGATATATTCTCACCATTTTAGGTTTTAATTTTATTAATTCTTTTGCTGTATTAATTTCATCAATTCTTGTGCTTTCTGGTAAGCCTACCATCATTTGATGTCCAAGTTTAAATCCATACCATCTAATTAGTTTTGATGCTTTTTTTACATCTTCAAATGTATGACCTCTATTACTTCTTTTTAGAATATAATCATTTGCAGATTGCACACCAAGTTCTATTGTTTCTACTTTATATTTTTTTAACTTTTTTAAAACAGTTCTATCTATATAATCTGGTCTTGTAGAAATTCTTATACTTGTTACTTTTCCTTGTTTTATATATTCATATGCTGTTTTTAAAAATTCTTCTTGTTTTTCAGGGTCAATTCCTGTAAAGCTGCCTCCAAAGAATGCGACTTCTTTTTGTGCTTCTTTATCTTTAATATTTTTCAGATAAAATTCAATCGTTTCTTTTACATCTTCTTTAGTTATCATCTTTTGTTGTCCACTTATTGATTTTTGATTGCAAAATATACAATCATTTGGACAGCCCAAATGTGGTACAAATATTGGTATAATATAATGTTTTTTCATATTCTCACCTCTTTATTTGTTCTAAAGCTTTTCTTGCAGCTTCCATTTCTGCTAATTTTTTTGATTTTCCTATTCCCTTAGCTAATGATTTTGAATTACATTTAACTTCTGCTTCAAATGTTTTATTATGATCTGGTCCATGTTCTTTTATTATTACATATTCTATTTTTACTTCTCCATGTTTTTGAAGTTTTTCTTGTAATACTGTTTTATAATCTTTTTGACCTACATTTTTGCTTGCTATTTCAATTTCATCTTTAAGATTATTTATTATAAATTTGTTTGAATGTTCTAATCCACCATCTAAGTACATTGCAGCAATAACTGCTTCAACACTATCTGCCAATATTGCTGGCCTTGTTTCTCCTGGTGATTGCCTTTCTGATTTTCCCAAATATAAGAAATCACTAAAATTATGCTTTTTAGCTACTTTATATAAACTTTTTTCACATACTACACTTGCTCTAACTTTAGTCATTTCTCCTTCTTTTAATTTTGGATAATTTTCAAATAAATATATACTTGATAAAAATTCTAATATACTATCTCCTAAAAATTCTAGTTTTTCATTACTTTCTATTCCATGTTCATATGCATAAGATGTATGTGTTAGTGCTTTTTTTAGTAGTTCTTTGTTTTTAAATGTATATCCTATTTGTTTTTCTAATTCTTCTAAATTTTCCATTTTTTCACCTCTTTTTCTATGCGTATATTATATACTATTTTATTCTTTTTTGCAATAAAAAAGGAAGCTCTTTTTTAGCCCCCTAAAATTTATACATTTTCTTTTATATAGTCAACTACATCTCCTACAGAAACTACTTTTTCTGCGTCAGCATCTGGAATTTCTATATCAAATTCTTCTTCTAATGCCATTACTAATTCTACTATATCTAATGAATCTGCTCCAAGGTCATCTATGAAAGATGCTTCCATTGTAACAGCTGTATCTGCAACTCCTAATTGCTCTACAATTATTCCTTTTACCTTTTCAAAAACTTCTTCTGAACTCATAACAAGTTCACCTCCTCTCAAGTTTGTCATTTAAAAAAATGATATTTTCACTTTATAATTTCAATTTATCTGTAACATTTATATTATATGTTATCATTTTTGTCAAGCTTATTTATAATATTTTTTTATTTTATACTACCCGTTCTAATTTTCTTTATTTTTGTTAAATTCTTCAATTAATCTATCAACTGCTTTGTTCTCAACAAACTTTTCTGCCTGCTTTATTGTATACTCAAATAGCTTTTCATCACTACTTCCATGTGCTTTTACTACTGGTTTTTTTACTCCTAAGAATAATGCTCCTCCATATCTTTTATAATCCATTGTATTTGAAAATCTATTTATTGCAGGTAATGATGGTATTACAGCCAACTTAGACATAAAGTTTTTTAATAAGCTTTCTTTTAATGTTCTTTTTACTAATTTGCCTAATCCTTCTGTTGTTTTTAAGAATACATTTCCAGTAAATCCATCAGCAATTATGGCATCTACTTTTCCTGAAAATGCGTCTCTTCCTTCAACATTTCCTATAAAGTTTATATTTAATTCTTCTGCCTTTTCACTGATTAATTTATAGCTTTCTTTTACTAATTCATTTCCTTTTGTTTCTTCTGTTCCTATATTTAATAATCCTATTGCAGGTCTATCTATTCCATAAGTATTTCTTAAATATATTGTTGACATTTGAGCAAATTGCAATAAATTTATAGGCTTACAATTTGTATTTGATCCACAGTCCATTAATAATAATTGACTATTGTATGCTGGCAATATTCCTCCTAAAGCAGGTCTGTCTATTCCTTTTATTCTTCCAACTATTAATGTTGCTCCAGCTAGTAATGCTCCAGAATTTCCAGCAGAAATAAATACATCTCCTTCATCTTCTTTTAGCATTCTAAATCCTACTACCATTGATGAATCTTTTTTATGCTTTATTGCGACTGTTGGTTGGTCTTCCATTTCTATTGTTTCTGTTGCATTTTTTATTTTTAATCTATCAGATATTTCTTCTACTTCTTTTCCTGTAAATTCTTTTATTTTGTCTCTTATAATTTCTTCTTTTCCAATCAATGTTACTGTAGCTTTTACTTGATTTATCGCTTTTAATGCTCCTTTTATGTTTGCATCTGGTGCATTGTCTCCACCCATTGCGTCTAGTAATATGTTCATTTCTGCTCCTCCTATCACATGATTATTCATGATGTGTCTATTTTATTATTGTTTTATTAAAATTGCAATAGTTTTGAATAATTTGAATAAAAAAAGAATACTATTTCTAGTACTCTTTTAAAATATTTATAATTCTCTTCCATCTTTTGATGGTTCATAATATACAGTATGATCAGTTTTTGTTTTATTTATACCGTGATTCTTATAAAAGTCATTCATTCCTTGTTCATACTCTGCTTTTGATTTCTCTGCTGATTTTTGTTTCTTTTCTAATAGCTGTTTCTTCTTATCATTTATCCTTTCCTTTTCTAATTCATCTATACCTTTTTCGGCAATTTCTGAAATATCATATAAGTCCATATTTTTAATTCTTCTTTCAAATGATAAGTGTTTATTTTCTATGGATTTTTCTTCTTTTTTATCTTCTTCAAGTTCAACTTTATTATTTTCATTACTTTTACTTGTAGAGATTTTGTTTTTAATGTTATTAAAGAATTGTTTGATTTTTGCAAGTCTAGGATGTTTTTTATCAAATTCACTTACCTCTATTAATGAATTTTCTTGTTCTACTTCATGTTTTTCTTGTTCTGTTTTTTGTTTTCCAATTATATTTACTTGTTTAGCAGATGATTTGTCTTTTTTAGGTAAATTTGGTGCTTTAGAAATTTCATTTTCTTCTTTCGCTTCTTTCTGTAATTCTTTTATTTTCTCTAGATTTTTTCCTTTTGCCATTAACTTTTTCATATCTGGATTATAGTTATTTTTATTCCATTTTATATTTTTATCTTCACTTTCTATTTCCCCTAAATCATTACCCCTTATTAATCTTTTAGCATAAAAATTATTTCTTGATAATTTTTTACATATCTTTCTATAATTTTTCTTTAAATCCACTTCACTCATTTGAGAAAGCTCACTTTTTTCTTCATTGGGCTCAACTTTTATTTCTTTAGCTTTTGAATTTAATTCCATAAATTTGTTATTATTTTTATTTAATTTTTCTGTATCTTTTCCTATTTGTTCTGTTAATTTTTTTCTTTCACTTGGTGTTAAATTCTTGTCTTTCAATTTTTGTTTAGCAACTTCTATCTCTTTAAGTAATGCTTCACTTTCCTTATCTAATAATTCTTTATCTTTTTCTATTTTGCTCATACTTTTAGAACTTTCATTTGCTTTTTTTCTAATAACTAATTCATCTTCTATTAAATCTTTTAGTTCATTCAATTCATCTTTTAACTCAATTAAATGTGCTACTTTTGGAAGATTTGCTTTAATTTTTTCTATTGTTTTTATATGTTCTTTAACTGTTGGTAATTTTTTTGATTCTTCATCAATATTAGCTAACTCTTTATCTAATGCTCCACTTGCATATATCTCATATATTTCTTCCCATTTTTCTTTTTTATTTTCCATATAAAATCCTCCTTTTATACACTCATATAACACTATTATACAACTATTTGGATTTTTTGTCAATTTTTATGTAAATGTAATATTTTTTTAATCAATTTGTAACATTTTTGTAACAAAAAAATAGCAAGCTCTACAAATGTAGAAACCTACTATTTTTTATATTTTTAAGATTATTCAAGTATGTCAGCAACAACACCTGAACCAACTGTTCTACCACCTTCACGAATAGCGAATCTTAATCCTTTTTCGATAGCGATTGGTGTGATTAATTCAATTGTCATTGATACGTTGTCCCCTGGCATAACCATTTCTGTTCCAGCAGGTAATTCAATAACACCTGTTACGTCTGTTGTTCTGAAATAGAATTGTGG
>CAKPIG010000009.1 GCA_934162255.1 uncultured Clostridia bacterium
TTTGGCATAAGTTTTAATTCTTTAAAATCTTCTAACCTTAACCAAAATTCATCTATCCTATATCTAAATTTTCTTTTGCTATATCCATATATATCTTCATTGTACAGATATAAATTTTCTTGTATATTATAACCTCTATATCCTTTTGCATATAATCTCATGAACAAATCATAATCTTCTGTTCTTCTTGTTTTCTTTTTGGCTCTATACCCATTTACTTCATCCATACATTTTTTTGTTAGAATCATAGCAGGATGAGGAAATTGATTTCCATATAAAAAATCCTCTTTTTGTGGTTTTTCTTTATGTTTTCTGTATCCCCAAACACCATTCTTATCAAATAATTCAAGGTTACAACCAACAAAATCATATTCCTTATTCTTTTTCAAAAATTCTATTTCCTTTTCAAATCTATCATTCTTAGAAATATCATCATCATCTTGTCTTGCTATATATTTTCCTGTTGCTTTTTCTAAGCAATTATTTAATGATGCAGCGAGCCCCATATTTCTACTATTTCTAATCACTATAATCCTTTTATCTTTTTCTTTATATTCTAACAATATTTTTTGAATTTCTAAATTTGAAAAATCATCACAAATAATAAACTCAAAATTCTCATAAGTTTGAGTTAATATTGATTCTATTGACTTTTTTAACATTTCAATATCTCTAGGATTATAAATCCCCATTATAACTGATATTTTATCCATTTTCTTGTATATATTTCCCTTTTATATTTTTTTTATAATCTTTAATTCCTTTATGAAAGGCTTTAAAATAATTTTTTTTATTTTCAAATAGTAATACTATTTTTAAATATTTTACCAAAACAATAATTAATGCTCTAATACTTTTATATTCATAACCAATGTACATTAAGTTTCTTACTTGATAATACATTCTTTGTTCACTCATAAATCCATATTTATATTTTAATCCTAATATCTTTTTTTCTTTTGTTATTCCAGGATTGTGTATAAGTAATGCTTCATTGCACTGTAAAATTTTAAATTTTTTTCTTCTTGCTCTTAAACAATATTCATAATCTACAGCATCTATAAAAAGTTCTTCTTTAAATTCCCCAACTTTTTGGTACATTTCTAAATTTAATAAATTCCCACTTGTCATTGTCCAATACATTTCTATTGTATCTTTTTTATATTTTTTTTCTTTTTTTCTCTCTATAAGATATTTAGGAGAATAAATTATAACATCCTCTCTTTCATTTTGCATATATATATCTATTATATTGTTTGCACATTTACTATCTTGATCCATTGTTAATACATATTTATACCCGCAATTTTATTGCACATTTTATTCCTTCATTCAAGCCTTTTCCAATCCCTTGATTTCCATTTAAGTTAATATATTCTATTTTCTCATTTTTTAATTGAACTAAATCGTTTTTAATATCTGAATTATCAACAATTATAACTTTATCTACATATTCTATATAAGTGTTAAAATTTTTTATCAGTTCATCTTTTTTTATGTTATATGTTACTATAATGGCAGCTATATTATTTTTTTTTATCATTTTCTATTATATGATGATTATCATATTCTCCTTTCATTATATATGTCTGAATATTTTTTTACCATCTCTTCTATATTAAATTTATTTTTTATATCATTTTTAGCATTTTTTAGCATTTTTTCATTATTCTTAGCAAAAAAAGCAATATTATTTATAACTTTTATATTTTCGTTTAGATCTTTTGCAATAAACCCATTTTCTTCATTTTTTATAACATCTCTATTTCCTATACAATCACTTACTATACATAATTTTTCCATATACATTGCTTCAAGTAAAGAAATTGGTAACCCTTCCCATAAAGATGTAAGTATAAAGATATCATTTTCATTTAATATTTCTAGCACTTGTTCTCTTGTTTTCCATCCTGTAATATTTATATTTGGACTAGTCAATAAATCTCTTAATTCCCCATCTCCAATCCATGTGAATTTTATATTTGGAAAATTACTTGCAATTTTATTAAATAACTCTGGATTTTTTTGATAACCAATTCTTCCAACTGTACATATTTTAGGATTTTTTAAATCAATTTTTTCTTTTTTTAGATTTTGGGTTTCTTTTTCTATTTTATCTATATCAATACCATTATTTATACATATTGAATTTTTTGTTAATTTTAATGCCTCTTTATATTCTCCTTCTGAGCATCCTATAATTGTAGCATTTCTACATGCTGCAGATTTTTCTAGTATCCAATAAATTTTTCTTTTCAAACCTGAATTGTTTTGCATTAAAAATGAAAAGCCATGTGGATTATATAAAACTTTTCTTTTTTTGCAATTAACTGCGAATCTTCCTAAAAATCCTGCTTTTGATGAATGCAAGTGAACAATTTCAGGATCAACTTCTTTTATTATTTTTTTTATTTCAAAAAAAGCTTTCATATCTTTTACAATATTTATACTTCTTTCAAAATTCTTAACTTTAATAAATTTTACTCTTTTTGAAAAGTATTTTTCAAAGTCAGATAATGTTTCATCTCTTACTCCATATGCAATCGTTATATCAAATTCTTTGTCAGTATTATTCACCAAATCAACTAAAAATGAAAAAACTCCACTACCAAATGATTCTACTATATGTAATATTTTTTTCATTTAAATTGCTCCTTCTCTTTTTATCACAGCTTCAATTGTTTTAAAAAACACTTTTGCATCCATTTTAAATGATAAATTATCTATGTAATACATTTCCATCTGCATACGTTGTTCATAGCTTGTACAACTTCTGCCATTAGCTGCCCAATATCCTGTTAGTCCTGGTGTTACGCTTAAAAACTTTGAAGCATTTTCACCATATTTCTTTAATTCTTCTGCAACAACTGGTCTTGGTCCTATTATTGATAGGTCTCCTTTTATTATGTTTATAAGTTGTGGTAATTCATCTAAGCTTGTTTTTCTTAAAAATTTTCCTACTTTTGTTACTCTTGGATCATTTGAAAGTTTATAATTTTTCTTGTATTCTTCCATTTGTTCTGGTGTAAATTTTTTTATTAAATCTTCTGCATTGTCTACCATGGATCTAAACTTATATATTTTAATTATTTTTCCATCTTTCCCTATTCTTGTATGTTTAAATAAAACTGGTCCCTTAGATTCTAATTTTATTGCTATTGCTATGATTGCAAATAATGGCATTAGTAATACCATTGCTATTGATGATAAAGTCACATCTATAGTTCTTTTTACAATTTTAAATGGCATATTGCTTTTTAAAATTTTGTTATAACCTTTTACAGGTAATTTTAAAATAGAAATATTATCTACAACATTTTCATTTGTCATATCTATATTCACTTCTGTGTCCTCCTTTATTTATCCGTTATAGTACTTTCTTTTTGTCTAGTCTTAAGTTTGTTTATAATTTTTCTTATTAATAAATATATACATATTCCTGTGATTACTCCTAATGTGTCTATTCCTACATCAAAGATTCTTGCACTCCTTTCTGACACAAAAAATTGATGTATTTCGTCTGCCATCGCATAGCTTCCACCAAAAGCTATACTTCCAATTATTTTTGTTTTCATTTTTTTGTCTGTTGTATATGCATAATTTATTATTAAAGCACCACCTATAGTGTAAATCGTATAGTGGGCTATTTTTCTTACGATTTTGTCTGCTTTTTCTATTATTGTTTCTTTTTCTTCTTCACTTTTATTTGACACTGCTTGTACTACTGTTGTTGTTACTTTTCTGCTTGTGCTTGTTGATTTTCCGCCGTTTTCATTAGAGAATCCAAATACTACAGCCATCCAAATAAGTATTAGCATTATTTTTGCTATATCTATTATTTTTTTATTGTTCATATCCTCTTCATTATATCGTTAGTAAATAAAATATGCAATACTTTTTTTGTAGTTTTTTGTAGTTTTATGCAGGAAATTTTTGCCCATAAATAAAAAAGAACCTTCCTTTTTCCGGAAAGTTCTTTTTTATTTATGCTTCTGGTTCTATTAACCCAAAATTTTTGCCATCTTTTAATTTATGTATTACATTTACTTTTCCTGTTTCAACATTTACGAATGTCAAGAATTGTTGTGTTGGTCTTTCTTCTAATATTAGTTTTGCATCTTCTGGTGTTATTGGTTTTATTTCATAATATTCTATTTTTAATATTTCATCTTCAATTTCATGTTTTGTAGGTTCTACTTCTAATACTTTTAGTGTTGAATCTTTTAACATTCTTTCTTTTTTTGTTTTTGCTTTTCTTATTTGTCCTTCTAATATATCTATATCTTTATCTATTGATGCATATAGGTCTTTGTCTTCTGTAACAGCTCTGTATTTTTCTCCATTTGCTGTTGTTATAGCTATTTCTGCTATTTGTGCATTTCTTTCTGTTCTTACTGTTACATCTGCTGTTGAGTTTTCAAAGTATTTGTCAATTCTTTCTAGCTTTCTTTCTACGTAGTCATTTATTGCATCTGTTATCTTTAGTTCCTTTCCTGTTATTTTTATTTCCATAAAAATCGCTCCTCTCATTTTTTGTTCTATATTTATATTATAACTTTATTTATCTTTTTTGGCAAGTTTTTACCACTATTTTTATTTTTTTGTATTTTTATTAGTTATTTTCTCTCACTGCTATCATTAATTCATTTGGTTCTACTACCATTTCTGTATTTCTGTATGTAAATTTTGCTCCTGTAAAATAAACTTCATATCCTTTGTTTTGAAAATAGTCTCTACTTATTCTTAGTACTCCATCTACTTCCTCCTCTGATAGATTGTTTTTTACTCTTAATTCAAAAAAAGTATATCTTATGAAGTTCTCATTTTCAGCTTGTTCTAGTTTTTGGTTTATGTAATTTATTGCAAATATTTTTGTTTCTTTCTCCGTCATAATTATCACTCCCATGTTTTGGATTATATCACATTCTCTTATTTTTTTCTATATTTATTGCTCAAAAATTTATTTTTAATTGAAATTTGGCCTTTTTTGTGGCATAATATATATGTTTAAGGAGGTTACACATGAATAAAAATTTATTAAAATTAGAATATGATAAAATTTTAGATATAGTTTCTTCTTACTGTAAGACTTATATTGGTAAGAAATATGTTGCTGAGCTTAGGCCTTCTCATAATAAATCTGATGTTTTATTGATGTTAAAGGAAACAAACCAAGGAGTGATTCTTATTCAAAGAAATAGTACTCCTCCTATTGATGATATTTCTGATATTACTGTTTCTTTAAAAGCATTAGAGAGCTGTGGATATCTTGGAATTAAAGCTTTACTTGAAATTAAAAATATTCTAGTAATGTCTGCTAATTTGAAAGAATATTTTGATAAAGATTTTTTGGATTGTGAAGATTTTGAATGTTTAAGACATTATTTTTATGATTTATATGTTAATCCAAGCATTGTTTCTATTTTTTCAAAATCAATTATTGATGAAGAAACGATTGCTGATTCTGCATCTGCAAAATTACAGGATATTCGTAGAAGGAAAAGAAATGTTGAACAAGACATTCGTTCAAAACTTAATAATTTTATACATTCACCTACATATTCTAAATATATTCAAGAAAACATTATAACAATACGTAATGACCGTTTTGTCATTCCTGTAAAGGATGAATATCGTAGTCAAATTAAGGGGTTTGTGCATGATATTTCTAGTAGTGGTTCTACTGTTTTTGTTGAACCTATTGTTGTTTTTGATTTAAATAATGAACTTTCTAATTTAGTAGTTGAAGAAAATCTAGAGATTGAAAGAATTTTGCAAAATTTAAGCGGCTTACTTTTTCCTTATACTAATGAATTGCAAAATAATGTTAATATAATTGGAATGCTTGATTTTATTTTTGCAAAAGCAAAATTTTCATTAACTTTTAAATGTACTACACCTGAAATTAATGATTCAAAATTAATAAAGCTAATTAATGCAAGACACCCATTAATACCTCAAGAGCAAGTCGTGCCTATTTCTTTAGAGATTGGAAAGGATTTTTCGGTTTTGATTATTACTGGTCCTAATACAGGAGGAAAAACTGTTTCTTTAAAAACTGTAGGTCTTTTGACTGCAATGGCTTGTAGTGGTTTAGATATCCCTGCAGATGAACATTCTAGTATATATGTTTTTGATTATATTTTTGCTGATATTGGTGATGAACAGAGTATAGCCGCTTCTTTGAGTACTTTTTCTTCACATATTAGAAATATTGTTGATATAACTAATTTGGCAACAAAGGATAGTCTTATTCTTGTTGATGAATTAGGTTCTGGTACAGACCCTCTTGAAGGTTCTCATCTTGCAATTAGCATTTTACAATATTTTTCTGAGCTTGGAGCTATTACTGTTTCTACCTCTCATTATCAAGAGTTGAAGAAATATGCTCTTATTACTCAGAATTTCAAAAATGCTAGTGTTGAATTTGATGTAGAGAGTTTAAAACCTACATATAGACTTTTAATTGGTGTTCCTGGCAAAAGTAATGCTTTTGCTATAAGCAGAAAACTTGGATTATCAGAATCTATAATTTCCAGAGCTTCTAATATGATTGATTCTGATACCACAGACTTTGAAGATGTTTTAAAAAGTGTTTATGATGAAAAAATTCAATTGGAAAATGAACGAGAAAAACTTGATTTAAAATTAAAAGAAGTTGAAGAAATTAAGAAAAATTTACTTCATCAAAATGATGAGGTTTTATCTAAGGAAAAAGATTTAATTGCTAATGCAAAACAAGAAGCCAAAGGTATTCTTGTTGAGGCTAAAGAAACTGCTAATTTAATAATAAAGGAACTTAACTCTTCTAGTAGTTCTTCTCAAGCAAATAAATTGCGTAATAAACTTAATGAAAAAATAAATGGTCTAAAGCCTGAAGCTACAGAATTTTCTTCTGAATCTATTGCAAGAGAACTCATTAAGCCAAATTCTCACGTATTTGTTTCAACTTTGAATTCAGATGGTATTGTTTTATCTAATATTTCTAAAGATGATACTGTTCAAGTTCAAGTTGGAATTATGAAAGTAAAAGTTAATATTAAATTTTTACAAAGGCCTAAAAATTCTTCTACAAATAATGATAATGTACAACATACACCAAGTTCTTCTTTTAAAACGCAATCCGTTAGTCCTGAACTTAATATTTTAGGTCTAACTGTTGATGAAGCAGTTCCACTTGTTGATAAGTATTTAGATGACTGCTTTATTGCAAAGCTTTCTCCTATTAGAATTGTACATGGTAAAGGTACTGGTGCATTAAGAAATGGCATTCATAAATTTTTGAAAACAAATAAACATGTTGCTTCTTTTAGGCTCGGAACTTTTGGAGAAGGTGAAATGGGAGTTACAGTTGTTGAATTAAATTTAAAATAATATTAACTAAGACCTCTTATTGGAGGTCTTTTGGATTTATTAATTTATTTTTTGATACACTTGTATATTAAAATTTTTTATTGACTAACTTATTTTTAATTTCGTTTCCATTTTTCTTATTCTACTTTCATGGTTTTCATACATTTTTTCTATTGAACATTGGAATTTCCACAAAATGTCTTTAAGTTCTTCTTTATCATTCGCTCTTGCTCTTTTCATTTGTTTATGTTCTTCTTCATTTTGTTTCCAACACCTATCGTTTTCCTCCCAGCGTTTCTCGTTTTGTTCCCAACGCTTATTATTTTCTTCTCTAAAATCATTTATAGCTTTTAAAATTTGAACAACTGCTTCTTCACTCATAAATGTACCTCCTTTATTAAATAACAATTATTATCTTGCTCTTTTTTGGATATAAAATTTTTGATTTAATGTTTTTTGAAATAAATTAAGTGTATCAAATAAATTGAAATTAATATAATTATTATACGTTTTTTAACATATTTTGTCAATAAAAAAACAGGATTTTCCTTTTTGTTTGGAAAAATCCCATTTTAATTAAATTTCCATCTGAGAACCTAAGAAAGTAGCAGCAGATTGAGCAACCTTTTTTTCAACATCATTCATTTTTGTATTTGCTTCTTTTGATAAAAGTATTACTGTTCCTATTGTATCTCCATTTGAAATTATTGGATAAACAACTTGTGCATTATATTTCTTTTCATTCGTATCATTTTTTATAATTGGAACTGCAACATCACTATTTTCTTTGCTTGTATAGATTTCTTTGTCTTCCATTAATTGTTCTAACTCATCACTTATGTTTTGTTCTAAATATTCCTTTTTAGATCCTCCTGATACAGCTATTACTGTATCTTTATCTGTTATGCATGCAATATGTCCTGTTGTTTTGGATAATGTATCTGCATAACCAGTTGCAAATTCTGATAGTTCGCCTATTGGTGAATATTTTTTTAATATTACTTGCCCTTCTCTATCTGTAAATATTTCCAATGGTTCTCCTTCTTTTATTCTTAATGTTTTTCTTATTTCTTTCGGAATTACAACTCTTCCTAAATCATCTATTCTTCTTACAACTCCAGTTGCTTTCATTATTTTTCCTCCTTTTGTTTTTTATCTATTCTTATTATGACAAAAAAGGAAAAAAATATACATTTTTTATTTTGTTGAATTTTTTGAAAAAATATATTATAATATTATTGTATATGGGGATGTAATGGTTTCGACATTACACCAGAATCTTAAATAGCGAGTAGTGGATTCTCGTTAGCCACTTTAACAAACGAGAAATTTAAATATAAACGCTGATAATAACGAATTAGCATTTGCTGCTTAGTTTGCGGCAACGCCTGTTAAAATATCCCCACATATTTTAATTTGGTGTCATTATAGTGGGAAACAAGACTGCATTTTCTACGTCTGCAGTGGGTAATTAGTAGATATATTTAATTTTAGTATGTTTGTTTACGATTATTAAATGAATTTAAATAACAAACTGCACTCGGAGAAGTTTAAGAGGAAAGTGTTATGGACAGGGGTTCGACTCCCCTCATCTCCACCATAAGATTAATTTGCATTTTTATGTAAAATATGTTAATATAAATAGTATGGATATTGTATAAACTCCAAATATACCAACTGGTATATGACACTAATATTAAAAAACATTATATAATGTAGGAGGATTTATATGGAGAAATTATTAAATGCTATCGCGTCTAAACTCAGCATTCGGATTACTGTAGAAAAGAAATCCAAAAAAAATCTTGATGGTTTTTTGATTTCTACAATGTCCGTGTTCGACCACAAAGATGTGTCGGATGAAGTAAGGGATCTGTTTAAAACTGAACTCAACAACCATTTATTTTCTAAAGTAGAAGAAATTGAGGTTGGAGAATATGTGGACTATGGATTTAATTATGGCCCAGAGAGCTCTTTAGGAACACTTATGGCAGAAGCAAATGATAATCTTGCAGAAGTGTTACTTCAACTTCCGCCTCTCAATGACGGTGAGTGCTATGACTTCCCATGTGAAACATATATTTGTTTCATACTGACGGGAAAAGACGAACAAGGTTCCAGAGTAAAACCAAATATTGTTTGCTCATGGATTCTGGAAGCGTACCAAAACTATTTATAACAATTAATAATATCCACAAAACAGCCTATTCTTAAAAAAGAGTAGGCTTGTTTTGCATTTAAAGACTCACAAATTTATTTCTTTTTCATATAATAATCATTAAAGAAATGAGGTTATTATGGACGATTTTGTATTTAATTCTAATTTGTTATATGAAAATTTACGTATTTTAAAGCAGTCTTATCCTTTTATTCAGACTGGTAGTATTGGAAAAAGTATAATGGGCAAAGATATTCCTTTTGTTAGAGTTGGCCGTGGGCAAAAAGAAGTTTTTTATTCAGCAAGCTATCACGCTAATGAGTGGATTACTTCTCTAGTTCTTTTGGAATTCATGTATGATTATTGTAATGCTATTCAGACAAATTCTTCTATATGGAATTTCGATGCTAGACGTTTGTTTGATTCTGTTTCAATTTATTTTGTTCCTTTGGTTAATCCTGATGGTGTTGATTTAGTAACAGGTTTTTTGCCAAAGTCATCGCCTTCTTACAAACAAGCAGAAAAAATCGCCTATGGTTTTGCAACAATTCCATTTCCCGATGGTTGGAAAGCTAACATTAGAGGTGTGGATTTAAATTTACAATTTCCAGCAGAATGGCAAAAAGCTCGTGAAATAAAGTATGAACAGGGTTTTACACGGTCCCGCTCCTCGTGATTTCGTTGGATATGGTCCACTTACTGAACCTGAATCTTTAGCAGTTTATAATTTTACTTTACAACATAATTTCAGACTTATTCTTATTTATCATTCTCAAGGAGAAGTTATTTATTGGCAATTCCAGAATTATACTCCTCCTGATGCTTTTTCAATTGGAACTCAATTTTCAAATGTTAGTGGATATTCTCTTGAACCTACGCCTTATAATTCTAGTTTTGCAGGTTACAAGGATTGGTTTATTCAAAATTACTCTAGACCTGGTTTTACTATTGAAGTAGGTCTTGGTACAAATCCACTTCCTATGACTCAGTTTAAAAAGATATATCAAGATAATTTAGGAATATTAGTTTTAGGTGCTATATTATAAAAGACTCATTTCTGAGTCTTATTTTTTTGTATTAATTATGCTTTCTTAATTCTTTATTTCTATTCTTATACAAGTCTATTAATGATTCTAATTCGCTTGATTTCACATCATTAACAGCAATTTTCCCTGTTGAAAGTTTTAATTTTGTTAATATTAATTTAAAAATATTCATTTTTACAGGTTTTAATGAGTTTTCTGTTTTTTTATCTATTGTATTTTTATATTCAATAACAATTTTTGTATCCTGTTTTTTCTTATTCTTTTTAATCTTTGAAAAGAATTTTTTGAAGTAATTTTTTATTTTGGTTGACATTTTTTCTTTTCTAACTATCATCCATCTATTATCTTCCAATTCATTATTCTCCTTTACTTAATTCTCTTTCTTCAATTAATAATCCTTCTAGTTCTGCTCTTTCCATCTTTTCTTTAATGTTTTCATAATAATTGCCACAATGATTTTGAATTTGTATAGTTTTATTAGTATTAATTTCATTCATTATATGGTTTTTTGCCAATTTTTCTAAGTCAATTTTCAAATTGCTTGGAAATATATATGTTTTTCCTGGAACTTTTTGATCTCCCTTTATCTCATCAAATACCTTGTCTATAACAACTATATTTTTGTCTAAATATTCATACATTTTATATCCTGAAAATAGGTCTTTTCCATTTGAAATCTTCAAGTTTTTAGATAATTCTACATAATATTTTTCTCTGCTTAACATATCAATGCCTTTTATTCTTATTAGTGGTATTTCTTTGGGATATGTTTCTTCAAAGTATGCCTTTTTTAGCAGATAAATAATGTCTGTATTTTGTTCCATATTTTTCTTCCTTTCATTTTTATTATATCATTTAAAAAATAAAGAAGCAAGAAATTCTTGCCTCTTATTTTATTGTTTTTCTTCTATTTCTTTTTGAATTTTTTCTATAAATTCTTCTACTGACATTTGTCCCATATCTCCATCTTTTCTTGATCTTACTGCAACAAGTTTTGCTTCTTGTTCTTTTCCTCCAATTACAATCATATATGGAACTTTTTCTAGTTGTGCTTTTCTAATTTTGTACCCTATTTTTTCATTTGATTCGTCAATTTCTATTCTTATTTTTTTAGTTCTTAATTTTCTTGCAATATTTTCAGCATATTCTAGTTGATTATCTGATATTGGTAATATTTTTGTTTGAATTGGTGCTAACCATGTTGGGAATGCTCCTTTTGTTTCTTCAATTAAGAATGACATAAATCTATCTGAAGAACCTAATATTGCTCTATGGATTACTACAGGTCTATGTTCTTTATTATCTTCTCCAATATAGCTTAAATCAAATCTTTCTGGTAATGCAAAATCTAATTGACATGTTGGAATTGTTACATCATGGTTTAATGCTGTTTTTATTTGAATATCTATCTTTGGTCCGTAGAATGCTGCTTCTCCTTCTGCTTCATAGAATTCTATGTTCATTTCTTTTAGAATTTCTCTTAATTGAGCTTCTGCTGTTTCCCACATTTCATCATTATCAATATATTTTGCTTTATTATTTTTGTCTCTTAATGATAATCTATATTTAAATGATTCTGGTGAGAATCCAAAATCTTTTTGATATACTTCTTTTATTAGTTTTAATACATTTCCAACTTCTTCTTTTATTTGGTCTGGTCTTACAAATAAATGTGCATCATTTTGACACATTTGTCTTACTCTCTCTAATCCACATACGGCTCCACTATTTTCATATCTGAAGTCATTTGCAAGTTCACCTATTCTTATTGGCAAATCTCTATATGAACGAGTTTTACTTTTGAATATTAGCATATGATGAGGACAGTTCATTGGTCTTAATACCATTTCTTCATTGTCCATTTTCATTGCTGGGAACATGTCATCTTTATAGTGATCCCAGTGTCCACTTGTTTTGTATAGTTCAACATTTGCAAGTGATGGTGTATATACATGGCTATATCCTAAATCTATTTCTTTGTCTTGAATATATCTCTCTAGTGTTCTTCTTATTGTTGCACCATTTGGCAAATACATTGGTAATCCTGAACCTACAAGTTCATGTGTCATGAATAATTCTAAGTCTTTTCCTATCCTTCTATGATCTCTTTCTTTTGCTTCTTCTAACAATTTTAGATATTCTTCTAGTAAACTTGCTTTTTGGAATGAAATTCCATAGATTCTTTGCATTGAATCATTTTCTTGATTTCCTTTCCAATATGCTGCTGAAGTTGATAGTAATTTTATTGCTTTTATTCTTCCTGTGCTTTCTATATGTGGTCCTGCACATAAATCGATGAATTCTCCTTGTTTGAAAAATGATATTTCTTCTCCTTCTGGTAATTCTTCTATTAATTGCACTTTGTATTTTTCATTTTTATCTTTCATTAATTTTATAGCTTCTTCTCTAGATAATGTACTTCTTTCTAGTTCTAGATTTTCTTTTATTATTTTTTTCATTTCTTCTTCTATTTTATTTAAATCTTCTTCTGTTAATGGTTTTTCTACACCAAAATCATAATAAAATCCATTTTCAATTGCTGGTCCTATTCCTAATTTTGTATTTGGGAATAATCTTTTTACAGCTTGTGCTAGTACATGTGATGTTGTGTGCCAATATGTTTTTCTGTTTTCTTCCTCATCCCAAAATTTTCTTTCATCAATTGATTTTATTTGTCCATTTTTTTCTATTACTTTTATCATAGTATATTCCTCCTTATAAAAAACAAAAACACTCTCTATAGATTTTCATCTATAGGAGTGCTTTGCACGGTTCCATCCTAATTTTTTCTTAATTTGATTTAACGCATCTGTACGTCTAGTTTATTCACTAGAAATTTGAAGAGTTAGTTTTCAAATATGTTTATCTAAATTAATTCTCAACCTCTGATTAATTTTCTCTGTTGACAACCTTTATTTTACTTTTCTCTTATACACCTTTATAATATTTTACTTTTTTATATGCAAATATTGCAACAATTCCTAATACAACTACAGCTACACCCATCATTGTATTTTCTTCCAAACCAGCTTTTGGTAAATTTGTATTATAATTTGTATTTTTATTATTTGTGTCTGTTGTTATATTCTTGTTCGTATTTGTATTGGTATTAGTGTTTGTATTTAAATCAATATTTGTATTAGTGTTTGTATTAGTGTTTACTGAATTTGTTAAATCAATATAATTATTAGAATCTGTTAAAGCATATGCATCTGTTGCCATTACTAACATTATAATTCCCATTAATATAACTAACATTATTTTTAATAAATTTTCTCTTTTCATTTTCATACCTCTTTCTATTTTATCTATAGTATTAAATCCTCATATATATTTATACTACATTTTTTACAAATTTTCAATACTTTTTTGTAAATTTGTCGATTTTTTATACATTAAATTTAAATAATACTATATCTCCATCTTGCATTATGTATTCTTTTCCTTCTTGTCTTACTAGTCCTTTTTCTTTTGCAGCAAGCATTGAGCCTTCTTTTATTAGGTCTTCATATGAAACTATCTCTGCTTTTATAAATCCTCTTTCTATATCTGAATGAATTTTTCCTGCAGCTTTTGGTGCTTTTGTTCCTTTTTTTATTGTCCAGGCTCTTACTTCTGGTTCTCCTGCAGTTATAAATGACATTAATCCTAATAAATCATAACTTTTTTTAATTAGTTTATCTAATCCTGATTCTTTTAGCCCTAATGCTTCTAACATTTCTTTTTTATCTTGTTCTTCTAGTCCAGATAGTTCTTCTTCTATTTTTACACATAAAGGAATTACTTCCGCATTTTCTTTTGCAGCATATTCTTTTACTTCTTTAACTTTTTCATCTTCTTCAGCATTTAAAATTTGGTCTTCTGATATATTTGCTATATAAATTATTGGTTTTGCTGTTAATAAAAACATATCTTTTACTATCTCTTGTTCATCTTCGTTAAATTCAATTGCTCTAGCTGGAATTCCTTTTTCTAGTTTATCTTTTATTTTTTCTATCAAATCAATTTCTGATTGATATTTTTTGTCTGCTTTTAATCCTTTTTTTGCTTTTTCAAGTCTTTTTTCTAGTGTTTCCATATCAGCAAATATTAATTCTAAATTTATTGTTTCTATATCTCTTAATGGATTAACACTTCCATCTACATGTATTACATTTGAGTCTTCGAAACATCTTACAACTTGACATATTGCATCTACTTCTCTTATATGTGATAAGAATTTATTTCCAAGTCCTTCTCCTTTACTTGCTCCTTTTACTAACCCTGCAATATCTACAAATTCTACAACAGCTTTTGTTACTTTTTGTGGTTTATACATTTCTGCTAGTTTATCAATTCTTTCATCTGGAACTGCAACTATTCCAACATTTGGTTCTATTGTGCAAAATGGATAGTTTGCACATTCTGCTCCTGCTTTTGTTATACTATTAAACATTGTACTTTTTCCTACATTTGGTAATCCTACTATTCCTATTTTCATTTTTTGCTTCCTTTCAATCTGTTTTATAATTTTCGATATCTATTATATCATAAGATTTAGTAAAAGTGAAACTTTTTTGCTATCTTTCTTTTAATTCAAATGGATTTCATTTAAAGATAAATCTGCAAATGTTTTCTCAAATAATTTAACATTAGCAGATTCTCAATCAATGGCTGGGGCACTGTGATTCGAACACAGGAATGTCGGAGTCAGAGTCCGATGCCTTACCGCTTGGCGATGCCCCAATTTATTTTTAATGTATTTATATTATCACAATAAAAAGAAAACTGCAAGTTTTTTAAAACAGTTTTCTTTTGTATCATTGATTTTTATTTTAATATTCGTATTCTTCAAGTGCTTTTTCATATTTTGTGTATTCAGGTACGTATTTTTCTATCATTTCATAAAATCTTTTTCCATGTGATTTGTATTTTAAGTGGCAGAATTCGTGGATTATTATATATTCTACTATTTCTCTTTTGTATTTCATTAATTCTGGATTTATTATTATTGTTTTATTTTCTGTACATTTTCCTAATGTGTTTTTCATTTTTTGGATTTTGTATTCTTCTGGGGCAATACCTAAAGTAATTCTCGCTTTTTCCATTATTATGTCTATTTCATTATTTGCTATTTGTTCATACATTTTCTCTATTGATATTTTTAAAATTTCTTCATTACTGATTTTTTTGTATTTTGTTGGTAATATTATTATTATTTCTGAATTTTTTTCTACTGTTAGTTCAGGCATTTTTATATTTTTGTATTCTACTATTATGTCATAGTTTTTTCCTAATATTTTTACTGATTTCATACCTGGAAGAAATTCTGTGTTATATTGTTTCATTTGTTTTAAAATCCAGTTTTTCTTTTCCATTACAGCTTCTTGTATTCTATTTTGTGTGAAATACCATGGTGCATTTACTATTACTTCTCCATTTTGTACTGTTATATACATATCTGTGTTTGCAGCTTTGTTTACTGTATATGTTATTATTCTTTCTTTTCTTCCAAATATACTCATTTTTATATCTCTCCTTTTTTGAATATTTGTTCGCTTTTGTTGTCCTTATTTTATATCCAATTTTTCATTTTGTCAATACTTTTTCGAAAATTTTCGAACATTTTTTTGTGTTATTTTGTAAGTATATTTTTCAGCGGTTTTTAATATATTTTACTGAGGTGTGTTATGTTAAAAACTCGTTTTTATGTTATAAGATTAAAACATTTTTTGTTGCCTATTGTATTAGTTTTGTTTACTATTTGTCTTGTGCTATTTTCTAATTCTAATTTGTATGCTGCTAAAAATGGTATTTCTTTATGGGCAAATTCTATTGTTCCTACATTATTTCCTTTTTTTGTGGCTACTGATTTACTTTCACAAACTAATTTTGTGTATTTTTTAGGCAAATTTTTTAACAATCTCATGAAGCCTTTATTTAATGTTAGAGGTGAAGGTAGTTTTGCTTTTATTATGGGTATTCTTAGTGGATATCCTATGGGTGCTAAAATTGCTGCTAATTTTAGAAAAAATAATCTTTGTTCTAAAGAAGAGTGTGAACGTTTACTTAGTTTTACTAATAATTCAGGGCCTTTGTTTATTATTGGTACTGTTGGTATTACTATGTTTGGTAATTCTGCTATAGGTTTTTTGTTGCTTTTTACTCATGTTTTGTCTTGCATAACTGTGGGAATTATTTTTAGATTTTGGAAATATAAAAAAGATATAAATTTTAATTGTAGTAATTCTTTTTCTAATTCTTATAATTCTAATTTAAGAATATCTGAATTAGGAGGAATTATTGGGAATAGTATTACTTCTTCTATTAATACCATTTTGTTGATTGGAGGATTTGTCGTTATTTTTTCAGTTGTTATTTCTATATTACAAAATAGCAATTTACTTTCTGTTGCTTCTACTTTTTTAAGTCCTATTTTTGCTTTTTGTAATATTCCTGAAAGTTTTTCAACTGGTTTTATTTCTGGTATTATTGAACTTACAAATGGCTTAAATATAATTTGTGGTTTACATGAAAGGAAGTTGTCTTACAATATCATTATTGCTTCTTTTCTTTTAGGTTTTGGTGGCATTTCTGTTTTATTACAAGTTTGGAGTACTATTTCAAAGACTGATTTGTCTATAAAACCTTATATTTTAGGGAAGATTTTACAAGCTTGCTTTGCTTCTTTTTATACTTTTTTATTGATAAATTCTTTATATTTTTTTAATTTTGACATATAAAAAATCCACTGCAAAGTGGATTTTTATTTTATTATTGTATATTTTTTAGGAGATTTGGTTAATGTTTCACATCCTCCTTTAGTTATTAGTACTGTGTCTTCAATTCTTACTCCAAATTGACCTGCAATGTATATTCCTGGTTCGTCTGTTACAACCATATTTTCTTTTAATAAGTTTTCTATTCGTGAACTTATGACTGGTTCTTCATGTATGTCTAGTCCAACTCCATGGCCAAGTGCATGTATTAAATCATAGTTGTTTAATCTGAAATCATTTTCTACCATTTTACTTATTTGTTTAGTGTTTGCACCTTCTTTTAGATCTTGTAAAACTTGTTCTTGATTTTTTAATACAAGTTCATATACATGTTTTACTTGTTCTGGTACTTCTCCTACAAAAAGGGTTCTTGTCATGTCTGAACAATATCCATTTATTCTGCATCCCATGTCTATTGTTATGATGTCTTTTTCTTGAATTTTTCTTTCAGTTGGTACTGCATGTGGCTTAGAAGAATTTTCTCCTGATGCTACAATTGTTTCAAATGATGTTCCTTCTGCATTTTCATAATAATAATTGTCAATTTCTCTTGCTATTTGCTTTTCTGTCATTCCTGGTTTTATGTAATTTAATATATATTCATAACATTCATCTGTAATTTTACATGCTTTTTTTATTGATTCTATTTCATCTTCGTCTTTTATTTCTCTTTGTTTTTCTATCATTTTTTCTGTTTCAACTAGATTATTTATTTTGAATTTATGCATGTATTCTTTATATTTTGCATATGTTACATATGCTTCTTCAAATCCAACGTTTTCACAGAACATAAAGAAGTTTTCATAGTCTTCTAATGATAATCCTCTCATATCATATACAACTATTTCATCAAATATTGTTAATACATTGTGAACTTCTTCAATGTATCTGCCATCTGTTAAAAATATATTTTCTTTTCTTGTTACTAATAGAATTCCTTCAGCTTGAATATTTGTTAAATATCTTATATTTACAGGGTTTGTTACTATCATTCCTTGCAAATTTAATCCAGACATTTTATTTCTAAGCCATTGCATTTTTTGATTCATTACTATTCTCCCCTATCCTTTATACATTCCTAATGTAAATATTGTCATTAATATTGAAACTAATATATTGAATGGTACAAACATACTTATGAATGTTGCTATTACAATAAATGGTCCAAATGGTATATATTCATCTGATTTTTTTATTTTTCCTACAATTAATATTATTCCCATTATTGCTCCAATTAGGAATGATATCATTGCAATTATTATAATATTTGAAAATCCAAAGTATAGTCCTAATGCTCCCATTAGTTTTACGTCTCCAAGCCCAAGTGCTTCTTTACCATATATTAATGCGCCTATTGCAGTTATAAGTAAGAATATTCCTGCTCCTACAAGCATTCCTAATAACATATCTATTGTTATTGCAACATTTGAAATTCCATATAAGAATGCTATTACCATTCCTATCTCTGCCATTGTTAAGTTTAGTCTGTTTGGTATGATTTGTAGCCTATAGTCTATTACAAATGCTGATATTAGCATTGGTGTTAATATTAAATATTTTATAAGTGCAAGATTTCCTATAAATGTGTCTTGTATACCATATCTATACAATAATAATATGTATATTATTGATGTTATTATCATTAATATATAGTTTGGCTTAAAGTCTACTCTGTTTTTAGCAAATAGTTCTTTTGTGAATACTTTTTTATATTCAGGCAATCTCTGGTTCATCCAGTCTATGAATTCTCCCACAAATAATCCTACTATTGCTGCCAAAATATAAAATCCTATGTGTGTTTCATTTATGTATAACATTTTTTATTTTTCCTTCCTTTGTTTTTCATATCTTCTTTTTATTGCATTTTCTAGTGGTCTTTTTAGCATTGTTATCCAGATGTCTTTTTCTGCAATCGGTTCTACTAATATTGTAAACATTTTACTTGCATTTCCTCCTACCACATCTGTGAATATTTGGTCTCCTACTACTCCTATATTTTGTGGTTCTTCTTCTAATAATTTTTGAACCTTTTTAAATCCTTTTTTTAACGGTTTTTTTGCAAAGTAGTCATATCCCAATTTCATTCTTTCTGCAACTTTTTGTACTTTTTCTTTTTTATTTGAATTTGATAATATATATAGTTTTATCCCTTTTTCTTTTAAGTTTTCTGCCCATTTTATTGTTTCTTCTTCTAGATTCCTATCATAGTCTATTAGTGTATTATCTACATCTAATATTAATGCTTTTATTTTGTTTTCTTTTAGAAATTCTACTGTTATTTCTCTTACATTATTAAAATGTGCATTTGGGTATAATATCATTGTAGTCCTCCTATATTTATCTATATATTAACAGTATGCCTAATTTTTGTCAATATCATTATAGATTTTATAATCTCTTACTATTTTTCTTACATATGTATTTGTTTCTTTATATGGTATATTTTCTATATCTGAACCATCATTTTTTATGATTCCTTGTTCTATCCATTTATCTACATTTCCACTTCCTGCATTGTATGCAGCTAATGCTACTTCAATACAGTTGTATTTTTGAATTAGTGTTGATATATATTTTGTTCCTATATTTATGTTTATTTCAGGTTCTAGTATATTTTCTTCATTCAAATCTATACCAATTTTTTTTGCAACATCTTTAGCTGTTAAATACATTAATTGCATTAGCCCTTTTGCATTACTTGCAGATATTGCTTTTTCTTTAAAATTGCTTTCTGCTTTGATTATAGCATATACTAAGTTTGCATCAACTCCATATTCTTCAGCATATTTATTAACATATTCTGAATATAGTTTTTTGTATCTTAATTTAATTATAAAATCATTTACCATTGGAGTAGCTATCACTATAATTATTATTAGTGCGATAGCTACTATTAATTTAATGTATTTTTTTATCAAATTTTTTCTCCTTATTTGCAATCATACCAATTTGCTGCTTCTGAAACTTCTGCTATTAATGGAACATTTAGTTTTGCTGCTGTTTCCATTGATTCTTTTAAAATATTTGTAACTTCATCTACTTCGTCTAATGCGGCTTCTATCATCATCTCATCATGTACTTGAAGTACTATTTTTGATTTCATTTTTCTTTTTTGCAATTCTTTTAAAACTTTTATCATTGCAATTTTCATTATGTCTGCAGCTGTTCCTTGAATTGGTGTGTTCATTGCAGCTCTTTGGCCGAACTGTCTAACCATGTAATTTTTTGATTTTAACTCTTGTATATATCTTCTTCTTTTAAATAATGTTTCTACATATCCTGTTTCTTTTGCTTTTTCTACGACTTCATCCATGAATTTTTTTATTCCTGAATATAGTTCTAGATATTGCTCTATATATTGTTTTGCTTTTTTTCTTGATATTCCTAATTGTTCTCCTAGTCCAAAGTCACTTATTCCATAAACTATTCCAAAGTTTACTGCTTTTGCTGCACTTCTTTGTTCTTTTGTTACCTCGTCTAGTGGAGTATTAAATACTTTTGATGCAGCTTGTTTATGAATATCTTTTCCTTGTTTGAATGCTTCTACCATATTTTCATCATTTGATATATGTGCAAGCACTCTTAATTCTATTTGTGAATAGTCTGCATCTATATATAAATAACCTTCTTCTGGTTTAAATACTTTTCTTAATTGCTTTCCTAAGTCAAATCTGGTTGGTATATTTTGAAGGTTTGGTTCTGTTGAACTTATCCTTCCTGTTGCTGTTATTGTTTGATGAAAGAATGAATGAATTCTTTTTGTTTTTGGATTTATATATGGTTTCATTCCTTCAACATATGTTGAATTTAATTTTGTTAATTGCCTATATTCTAATAATTTTTCTATTACAGGATGTTCTTCTCTTAGTTTTTCTAATACGTCTCCATCTGTAGAATATCCGCTTTTTGTTTTTTTGATTACTGGCAATTTCATTTGCTCAAATAATACTTCTCCTAATTGTTTAGGTGAATTTATGTTGAATTCTGTTCCACATAGTTCATGTATTTCTTGAGTTAATATTTCTAATCGTTGTTTTAATGTTTCTCCATATTCTTCAAGTTCTTGCACATCTACATACATTCCATTCCATTGCATTTGTGCTAAGACTTCTACTGTTGGCATGTCAATATTATTAAATAATTCTAATTCGCCTTGTTCTTCTAATTTTTTTGTTGTTATTTCTGAAAGTTGATATATTTCTTTTGCATATAGCCCTGTTTTTATTTTATTTATATTGTTTTCTTTTTCCTCTGTATCAAATAGGCTTGTTTGCTCTGATTTTTCTTCTATTCCTTGGCTTCTTAAGTATTCTTCATTATCTATTTCTAAATAATCTCTTACTATTATGTCTAATTCATATTTGCTTGTTGGATTTAAAACATATGCAGCAACTTTTGCATCATATATTATGTTTTGCATTGTTATTCCTAATTGTTTTAATATTATATAATCTTCTGAAATATTGTAACTATATTTTCCTATTTTCTCATCTTCAAATATCTTTTTTATTTGTACTAAGAATTTATCTGTTTTTTCTATATAATATATTTTATTTTCTGAATATATACTTATTCCTACTATGTCTTTTTTTATTATATCTGTTTCATTTTGATTTTGAACTACATCTAAATAATAAAACATTTTATTCCCTAGTTCAGGTATTTCTTCTGTTTCTATTATTTCAAGCTTATCTATTTCTTTTGATTTATTTTCAATTTGAGTTTGTCCATTTCTTAGACCAAATTTCTCTATATATCTATTAAATCTTAGTTTTTCAAATAATTCTAGAACTTTTTCATTATCACAATCTTCTACTTTTAGATTTTCTAAAGTGTCTTCTAACGGTACTTCTGTGTCTATTTTTCCTAATACTTTTGAAAGTTCTGCCATTTCTTTATTTGCTACTATATTTTCTTTTTGCTTTCCTTTTAAATCATCTTCTCCTAGTTCTATTTTTTTGTATAGTTCTTCAACTGAATGGTATTTTTGTATTAATGATACCGCTGTTTTAGGGCCAATTCCAGGAATTCCTGGAATATTGTCAGAAGCGTCTCCTTGTAGTGCTTTTACTTCAATTAATTGTTCTGGCTCTATTCCATATTCCTCTAATATTTTAGATCTGTTATAATTTTCTGTTTCAGTTTTTCCTGCTTTAGTTCTTGGAATTCTGATTGTTATATGATCACTTGCTAATTGGAATGTATCTCTATCTCCTGATAATATTGTTACATCTAAGCCTTGTTTTTCTCCATATTTAGCCAGTGTTCCTAAAATATCGTCTCCTTCATAGCCTTCTTTTTCTATAATGTCTATGTTCATTGCTTTTAAGACTTCTTTTATTACTGGCATTTGTTCTGCTAATTCTTCTGGCATTCCATGTCTATTGGCTTTATATCCTTCATATATTTCTTTTCTTTTCAATTTTCCTTTTAAGTCAAATGCTACTGCAATATATTGTGGTTTTATATCATCCATTATATTGAATAATATTGCAAGAAATCCATATATTGCATTTGTATATTTGCCATCTTCAGTTGTAAGCATTTTACTTCCCATGATTCCATAAAATGCTCTATTCATTATGCTATTACCGTCAATTAATACTAATTTATCCAATTTTCTTCTCCTATCATATTTTATTTAGAAAAATGAAATTATTGTTTGAACTATACTCATAATATATACTTTAAATACAGCTACTATGTAAATTACAATTCCTAATGCCCAGAATATTATCATTACTGCTTTTACATTTCTTATATCAAATTTTTTGTTTACAAAATATGCAATTATCATTATTAAGATTGTTGCTAATGATATTTTAACAGAAATATCAAATAGTTCTGGCCTAAATTCTAATTCAATTTCATTGTTTCCTTCTTGTAAACTTATTCCTATTAATGTATTATAAGCTTTTTCTATTTGTGCTTCTCCTTTTATTGTTCTCCAACCTTTGCTGTAATTGATTGGAAGGAATAACTTTGTTTGGCTATCTACATTTCCATTTATTTTTATCTTGTTTCCTTTTATTTCAACATTTATATCATTTTGATTTTCTTTAAACATCTGATTATATTTTTCAATATCAAGCATTCCTATTTGAATATTTTCTAACTTTTCTTCTTGGCTTTCAAATTCAATCTCTACAGTTGTGCTATCTTCAAAATATCCTAAATCTAATATTCCATTACAATATGCTGTTGGATATGTAGTGTTATTTTGGTCATTTATTATTGGTATTACAATCTCTTTTCCATTTACTTTTATATTTTTTAATTCATTTTTTGAATTGATGTACAATTCTTTTGTACCAGATGTTTGAATTGTGTATTTGTATTTTCCTTCTTCTATTTTTTCTAATTGATTTTCACTAACTATATCTATAATGTTTTCTGCTTTATTAAACATCTTTTTATACAAATAATTTTGTGCATCAAAATCCTTTATTTCTGTTGATATGGCTGTTTCTTTACTGTTATATAAAATTCCTATCGGTAATGTTTGTTTGTATTCATATAATTTTATGTTATCATCTACATTTTCTATAAATGTATAAATTTGCTCAGGTAGTTCTTCTTTTGATAGAATATATTTAACACCATATATTGCATCAGATATTAGTGTTCCACCAAAATCATTTAATTGTGTTTTTCTTCCAGAATATCCTAATTGTCTATAATTTAATACTTGCTCTGTTGGTATTATGTGCAAGAATGTTGACATTGATGGTATGTTATATACTAATGAACAGTTTTCTGTTGTTGATGCTGTTAAGTCTTTTATTTTATAGTTTGTTCCTTGTTCTGATTGCATTTTTTCATATATTTTATTTGATGTGAATATTTGCTTATCAGACCATTCTATTCCTTTTTCAGCGTTATTTTTTACCCCTATATAGGCATATGTATATGTTGCAACTTGAATAATTGTTATTATACTTATTAAGATTTTTCTTGTCTTTTCTTCATTTATAAAATGTGCTACAACTGTTACTACAAGTGCTGCTATTAAGCAGTCTAGTATTGCTACATACATTTTAACTGTCATGAAAAATGCAGGTGTACTATTGTTTATTATTTGTGCTGAAAAAATTCCAATTATTGCTGTAAATACAATAAATATTATTGATACTATTTTCCATGATTTTTTATCAGTTTCCGTATTTTTGACAAATTTCCCAAAATATCTTAATGCTCCCATGTATAATAAAAGTGTTGGTATGAATCCATATCTAAATGGAAACATTTGATAACTTCCTGTATGCCATAATAGGTTTATTCTTTCAAATATGATTGGTAATACTGCTGAAAATATTAGTGATATTCCTATTATTTTAAATGCTTTTTTGTCTTCTTTTTCATATTCAGCCCATCTAAAATATCCATATGCAGGTAATGCATAAAATAAGAATACTATAACTTTATATGCTAAATTTATGTTTGTTACTGTATTTTGTACAGTTCCTGCCATTCTGTATGATGTCATTGTTTGTATGAATGCTGGTATGAATGCGAATGCAGAAAGCCCTACAGATAGTATTGTTCCTATTATTACATTATATACAGCTTTTTTCCTATTTTCTTTTTCAATTCCAAATCTTATGTATATTGGAATTACAAATATTATGAACATAAGAACCATGTATGCTAAATTATAATTAAATATAAGCATTAGTGCTAAAACTATTGCATACCAGTGAGTTTTATTTGTTTCAAACATGTATTTTGTTGCTAGGATAAATAGTGGAAATAATCCTACTACATCAAGCCACATTAAGTTTGTGTTATACATTAATGAATATCCTGATAGTGCATATAATACGCTAAATATTATGTTATAGAAATTATTTTCTTTGTTTAGTTTATTAAATAAAATGTAACTTGTTAATGCTATAAATGCCATTTTTGCCATCATTACAAATGAAAACATATATGGTATATTTGCTCTGCTATTTAATAGTATTATAAATGCTGAAGGTGCAAATAGTCCGTCTATTACAAATCCTCCATACATATTTGACCCCATTCCTAATATGTAGTCATATAGCATAGTTTTTCCATTATGAACAATATCATATAAAAAATAGTAAAATGGCATATATGATTGCCCCATGTCTCCATTTGCTATTGTTAAGTTTCCAAAAGGATATATTCCTTTTATTGCATAAATTATTAATAGTATTCCTATTACTATTAATGGTGAAATTAAAAATCTTTTATATTTTTTTAACATTTGTTTTTCCATCTTTTATTTTTCTTCTATAAATTCTAATATATCTTTATATATTGCTTCATATTCTTTTTCATTTAATATTTCATGCCTTAAATCTGGATATAATTTGCTTCGTGTATTTTTATAACCTATCTGTTTTAAAAATTCTTCTAATTGTTTGAAATTTTTGTTACTTTGTATAACAGGATCTTTATCTCCAGCTATTAATAATATTTTAAGATCTTTATTCTGAACTTTGTACAAGTTCTTATCAAATGCTCTTTTTAATAGCTTATATAAGTTTATGAAACCATTTGTTGTGAATGTAAAGCCACATAATTCATCATCATTATATATTGTTATATTTTCTGGATTTTTTGATAACCATTCATTCTCATTTTGGTAGTTCTTGTTATAGCTTTTAAATGTTAAATTATTTAATATTTTATTTGGCTTTTTACCCATTCCTATGAATTTGAAAATGTATGACATTGCTATTGCAAAAGTGGTGAATGGATTTTTCGTTGGTGGTCCACACAATATGATTTTTTCTATTTCATTGTCATATTTTTGTATATATCCTCTCGCCACCAGTGTTCCCATGCTATGACTAAATAGATATATTTTTTTGTTTGGATATTTATTTTTTGTATATGATGTAACATCATGTAAGTCATCTATTATGAAGTTTACATCTTCTGTATAAAAGTATCCTAAATCACTTTTGTTTTTTATACTTTTTCCATGACCTCTATGGTCATTTATTATACATATATATCCATTGCTTGATAGGTATTCCATGAATTTGAAGTATCTTTCTTTGTGTTCAGACATTCCATGTGATAGTTGTACTATTCCTTTTGCTTCTCCTTCAGGCTCTGTGTATGCTATTTCTATTTTTAATCCATCACTGCTAGATTGTATTTTTTCTTGTTTTACCATTTTTCCTCTCTTTTATTTAATTTTTCCATTTTTTTCTTTTCTATGTAAATATATCATATATTTTTGTTTTTGACTATATTTTATATTAATTTTTATAAATAAAAACCTCCTATGACTAGAAGGCTTTATTTATTAATTTTCTTCAATGATTGGAACCAATTTCACATCACTATTTCCATCACTATGTCCTCCTACCCATGCCCATGAATCATATATTTTGTGATATGCCATTAATATTTTTATCATTTTCTTCTTGTTCATTGTATAATTTAAATTTTTCAATATCTTCTTTTAAATTATCTGTATTTATTTTTACTTTGATTCCTAGAACTCCATATTCTTTTTCTTTATCATGTGAGTAATATTGTTCCATTGATTTTGATTTTCTTTTTATCTCATTTTCGTCAAAACATAACTTTCTAAATAATTTTTCAAAAGTGTTTTCTCTATACAAATCGATAACATCTACTAATAGTTTTTCTTGCATATCTGGTAGTTTTGAAAATTCTATTTTATCTCCTATTTTTATTTGTTGCCTTTTTTCATCATATAGTCTGAATTCTATTGTTTTTGTTCCGTTTTTTATTCTTTCAAATGGACTCTCGTTTAATTTCATTTTATGTATCATGTATATATTATTCTCCTTATTTTTCTTATAATTACTTAGTTATCCTTCTATAATACCATCATTATCATCTTCATCAGTATCGATTCTACAATCACAATCAGAACATTCCCAATATTCATCCCAATACATGATTCCTCCACAATTAGGACATTTCTTAAAGTATCTTTCGCTCGTATCATTTTCTAATTCTCTAGAACAGTATGGGCATGTGCTATATTCAGATTCGTCATAAACTTTATTACAATTTGGGCACATTTGCATGATATCTACCTCCTTTTAATTTGTGTCACCGTTGGAGCGACAATTTCATTATATTTATATGTTATTACAAAATACCTTTTTCTCCGAGTGAACAAATAATTATTATAAAAATTATTATAAAAAACATTAAAATCATATATTTAATAACTCGTTTAAAATCTTCAGCTTCTTGTTTTTTATTTAATTTTTGTTCTAAATATTTTTTCTTAATTTTCGCTTCTTCTCTTTTTTCAAACCAATTCTTTCTTTTCTGTTTTTCATTTTCAATTTCAATTCTTTGTTTATGTTTTAATTCTAGCATTTCTTTCTTTTTTTCACGTTTTAGATTAAACTTTGAAAACCAACTTTTTTCATGTTGATCCATGCCTTTTTCAACTATTTTTTCAACATCTGCTTCAAATCCAGCTTTTTTATTTTTTATGTCAAAATTAAATTTCATATATTTCTCCCCCTAATATAGGCTTTGTAATTTTCGCGAACTATAAGTTACTATTTTCTTTATCCCTCATAATTTGCTTACTATATCTATCTTCCTCTGAAAATACACATCCACAATATTTTTGCATATATAATCCTAATTCTCTGGCTTCTGTTTGGCCTTCTCTAAAGCCTGGTCTAAAATCTCTATACAAAAATTTAATACCGTATTTTTCTGCCATTTCTTGTCCAATTTCTTTCAATGCTTCATGGTTTTGATATGGACTAATTAATAGTGTTGTTGAAAATGTGTCATATCCATTTTCTTTTGCATATTTTGCTGTTTGTTCAAGTCTAACTCTATAACAATATTTTACACATCTTTTTTCTAAGTCGTTTACGACATTTTTGCAAAATTCTCTTAAACCATAGTCTTCTTCAAATATGGCTTTTATTCCAATTGTTTTTGTGTATTCTTTTAGTGTGTCTCTTCTTGTTTTATATTCTATATATGGATGTATATTAGGATTGTACCAATACACTGTTGGTTCTATGTTTTCACTTCTTAAACTTTTTATGCAATATACACTACAAGGTGCACAACATGTATGTAATAATAGTTTCATATAATTCCTCCATTTGTTTTTATATTATAAGTTTCCTAAATATGGATATCCTAAGTGTTCATATGCTGATGGCATTACTATCCTTCCTCTTGGTGTTCTTGTTATGAATCCTTTTTGTATTAGAAATGGTTCATATACGTCTTCTATTGTGTCTATTTCTTCTCCTATTGAAACTGCTATTGTTTCAAGACCTACTGCTCTTCCTTGGTATTGGTTTATCATTGTGTCTAGTATTCTTCTGTCTATTTCATCTAATCCTATTTCGTCTATTTCTAATTGGTTTAGTGCATGTTTTGTTATCTTTAATGTGATTTTTCCATCTCCTAAAACCATTGCATAGTCTCTTACTCTTTTTAATAATCTGTTTGCTATTCTTGGTGTTCCTCTTGATCTTCTTGCTATTTCCATTGTGGATTCATCATCTATTTTTACTCCTAGAATTTTTGCTGAACGCTTTACTATGATGCTTAGTTCTTCTGGTGTATACAATTCTAGTCTGTGTACTATTCCAAATCTGTCTCTTAATGGTGTTGTAAGTGAGCCTGCTTTTGTTGTTGCTCCTATTAGTGTAAATTTGGGTAAATCTATTCTTATTGATTTTGCACTTGGTCCTGTTCCTATTACTATGTCTAGTGTATAGTCTTCTAACGCTGGATATAAGATTTCTTCTACATTTTTACTTAATCTGTGAATTTCATCTATGAATAGTACATCATGTTCTGATAGACTTGTTAGTATTGCTGCTAAGTCTCCTGGCTTTTCTATTGCAGGTCCTGATGTTACTTTTATGTTTGATTTCATTTCATTTGCTATTATGTTTGCTATTGTTGTTTTTCCAAGTCCTGGTGGTCCATAGAATAAACAGTGGTCTAGTGCTTCTCCTCTTTTTTTTGCCGCTTCTATATATATTCTCATATTTTCTTTTACTTTTGTTTGCCCTATATAGTCTTCTAATTTTTGTGGTCTTAGTGTATTTTCTAAGTTTTCTTCTTGCTTATTTTCTAACTCAGGGCTTATTATTATATTTTCTTCCATGTTTTGTCTCACCTCATTTATTTGTGCTTAAATTATATCAAATAAAATATCTGTTTGCAATTAATTGCAAAAAAAATATCATAATTTTGCTTATGATATTTTTTATTTTTATTATTTTAGATAAATATTGGGATCTAAGTATTCTCCATTTTTCATTAACTCAAAATGTATATGTGATTCCATCTCACTTTCAAATGCTGCTGTATTTCCTACAGTTCCTATTGTTTGTCCTTGAGTTACTTCTTCTCCTTCTACAACGAATTCTGCTGTTAGTAGATTAGAGTATACTGTTTGATATCCGTCATCATGCTCTATTACAATTGTTAGCCCATATCTTGGGTCATTTACAATTGTTTTTATGATTCCATCTGCTGCAGCTTTTACTACACTTGTTTTGTCTGCTTTTATATCTATTCCTGTGTGTGTTATCCATTCTTTTAATGTTTCTGAATAGATTAAGTTTTCTTTTGCATATTCACATATAACGTCTCCTTCTACAGGTTTTGTAAATGTTATTTCTTTTTTTGTTTCTGTTATTTTAGATTCTTCTTGTTGTACTTCTGGTTTTGTTTCTTGTTGTTTTTGCTCTGTATTTGTGTTTTGTTTTGCTTCTTTGTTTCCTTCTTTTACTTCAGGTTTTACTGTAGTTTCTGTCTGCTCTGTTTGTTCTTCTACTGTTTTTCCTATTTCTGTACTTGCACTTTTAGTTTCATTTTGTTCTTCTGGTTGTATGTTTTTAGTTTCCTGTTCCTCAACTTTTGATATTTCCTCTACAGGAACATTGCTTGTCTTATTTGTCATATATATGATTATTCCTACTGATATTGCCAATACGAAAAATATTGCTGTTCCTATATATATGAATATGTTTTCATTCTCAAAAATTCTTCTTTCTCTTTTCATAAATTCCTCCTTGTTTTGTTATTAATACAAGTATTTACCTTTTTACAAAGATTATTCATTTAAAGAGAATTTACTTCAACAATTTCAACTCCTGTATAAAAATGTTTAATTATTTCTTCACAATTTTGACCATCTTTTGCTAACTTATCTGCTCCTGTTTGACTCATTCCTACACCATGACCATATCCTATGACTGAAAATGTTATTTTATCTCCATCTATTTTGAATGTAAAGTTTGTTGATTTTAGTCCTAATATCGTTCTTGCTTCTGTTCCTGCTATTTCTTTGTTTCCTATTTTTATTGTTTTTACTCTGTTACTTGATGTGTATTCTAGTATTTTTATTGCGTCTTCTAAAGTGTAGTCTATTGAAAAGTCATTGTATTTATTTTTCATTTTTTCTTCTAGTTCTGCTTTTGTAAGGCTTATATCTGAACTATATTGTGAATATCCTTCTTCTCCTGATGTTTCTACAGATTTCAAGTATGGATAGTCAATTCCTCCCCATATATTTAACGAACTTTCAGTTATTCCTCCACTGTTTGAATGGAAAAATGCATTTATTGGTTTTCCATCATATGTAACAATTTTTCCTTTTGTTGAGTCTACCGCTTCTACTATTTTGTTCCAGTTTGTTTCTGCTTCTTCTGCATTCCATTTTGAAATTCTTTCTTCTTTGCTCATCCATGCTTGGCAACACGCATAGCTATCACATATATCTGCATTTTCATGTTTTTGAGAATTGTTTATTATTTGATATATGGTGTATGTTCTCGCTACTATTGCTTGTGCCTTTAGTGCTTCTGTTTCATAATTTGCTGGCATTTCACTTGCTACTACTCCATATAAATATTGGTCTATTTCTAGTTCTTCTACTTCTTGTGTATTGTTATGTAGTAATTTTATTGTTTTATATTTTTCATAATTATATTGTTTTTCTTCTGTATTTGTTTGTTCTGTATTTTCCTCATTTGCTATTGTTGGTTCTATTTGCGTTTTTTCTGGTCCTATGGTGCATATTGCTGGAAATATAAAAAAAAGAAATATAAATCCTAATATATATATTATTATTTTTTTCATATTAGTTACCTCTTATACAATTAGTTTCTTTTTCATTTTGTCTAGTATTTTTCTTTCTATTCGTGAGACTTGTACTTGTGTTATCCCTAAAATTTTAGAAACTTGCATTTGTGTTTTTTGACTATAATATCTAAGCATTATTATTTCTTTTTCTTTTTCGTCTAGCTCGTTTATTAAATTTTTTATTGTTAGCCTATTTGCAATTTCTGTTTGCTCGTCTTTTCCTGTTGAAATTTTTTCTAAAATGCTTATTGTCTTATCTGTTTTATTATCTCTGTATTGTGCATTTTCTATTGAATCCACTGGTTTTGTTGATTCTAATGCCATTGTTATTTCTTCTTTTGAAATTTTGAGTTCTTTTGATATTTCTTCTAATGTGATATCTCTTCCATATTTATTATTGTATTCTTTTTGTATTTCTAATATTTTTACATTTAGTTCTTTTATGCTTCTACTTACTTTTATTGGTCCATCATCTCTTATATATCTTTTTATTTCTCCTAGTATGTATGGCACTGCATATGTAGAAAGTTTTACTTCAAAGCTTGTATCAAATCTTTGTATTGCTTTAATGAATCCTATGCTTCCTATCTGATATAAGTCTTCTATGTCATAACCTCTACCTGAAAATCTTCTAACAATACTCCAAATTAGTCCATTATTATCAATTATTAATTTTGTCATGTCTTCTTGATTTCCATTTTGAGCTCTTTCTATGATTTTCATATTTTCATACACTATTCTTCTCCCCTTAATGCAACTACTAGTTCACCTTTTTTACAGTCGCATTTTATTTTTTTCTTCATTGTAACTTTTGTTCCTACTCCTAAGGCAGATTCAATATCAACTGTATCCATAAAGCTTTCCATTATTGTAAATCCCATCCCTGATCTTTCTAAGTTTGCTTTTGTTGTGAATAGTGGTTCTTTTGCCATGTCTATATCTTCTATTCCTTTTCCTGTGTCTGATATTTCTATAATTACTTCATTTTCTATTATTCTACATATTAATTTTACTATTCCAATATTTTCTTCATATCCATGAATTATTGCGTTTGTTACTGCTTCAGATACTGATGTTTTTATATCTGCTAATTCTTCTAGTGTTGGGTCTAATTGTGCCACAAATGCAGCCACTGATATTCTTGCAAATGCCTCATTATTTGATTTGCTTAAGAATTCTAATTTCATTTCATTATCATATAAGTTATTCATATTGTACCTCCTTTTTTGAATGTTTTATTTCTGGCATTATTCTCAAGATACCACTCATTTCAAATATTTTTCTTATTGTTTCATTTATATTTGCTACTTTGACTTGTCCTCCTAACATGTTGGCTAGTTTATATCTACCTATCAACATTCCTATTCCCGCACTATCCATAAAAGAAACATTACAAAAATCAAATATAATTTCTTTAGGCATATATCTTTCAATTTCATTGTCTAATTTCCTCCTTATTTTTTGTACACAATATTCATCTATATCTTCATTTAGTTTGAATATTAGTGCCTTTTCTTCTTTTTTGTATTCACTTTCCATGTTTCCCTCCTTGTATTATTTACTTGTTTTTTATTATACATTCATTTACATTTTTTTCCAAGAGTAAATACTGACTAGTTTTGTCGAATCTATAAAACTTTTCGACACAAAAAAACTGCTTTTTCAGCAGTTTCTTTTTACCATTTATATTTTTCTTTTTCCTTTAGTTCTTGATATATTTTGCAGTATCTTTCATATCTTTTCTCTGATATTCTTTTTTCTTTTATTGCTTGTTTGATTCCACAATTTTCTTCTTTTATATGTGTGCAACCTATAAATTCACAGTTTTCTATTTCTGATCTAAATTCTCTAAAATTTTCATCTAAATCTTTGCTTTCAATTTCTGTTATTTCAAAGTTTGAAAACCCTGGCGTATCTGCAATATATGTATTTTTTTCTAGTTCATACAATCTTGTTTCTGTTGTTGTGTTTTTTCCTTTTTTGTTCTTTTTGCTTATTTCTCCTTCTTCTGTTTTTTCTGTTCCAAATAGTGCATTTATCGTACTTGATTTTCCCACTCCTGAGTTTCCTGAAAATACACTTGTCTTCTCTTTTAAAACTTTTTTTAGTTCTTCTATTCCAACATTTTCTTTTGCACTTATTGTAATAACTTTATAACCTATATTTTGATATGTTTTTTGAATTGTTTTATAAGATTCATCTAAATCTATTTTGTTTATTACTATTATTGGCTCTATTTTCAGACTTTCCGCATATGCTAGCTGTTTATCTAACATTAATAAATCTGGCTTTGGATTTTTTGTTGATATTATAAAAATAACTTGATCTATATTGGCAATTTTAGGTCTTTTCATTTGATTGTTTCTTGGATTTATTTGTTCTATAATTGCTAATTTTTTTGTTTTATCTGTTATTTCTATTTCTACATTGTCTCCAACTATAGGAGACATTTCTATGTTTTTTAATTTTCCTCTTGCATATGAATCATATATTTCATTATCTACTTTTATTTTATATATATTTGATATATTTCCTATTATTTTTCCTTGCATATCTTTCCTTTCTTCATTCTTTTATACTATAACATATTTTTTTATAAAAAACAATCTTTTATATTGACAATTTGCTCTATCTGAATGTATACTTATAGTGTATTTTTTCAATAAATTTTTATCAATTATTTTTATTCTTTATTTTGTACACCATGTACTAATTTTCATATGAAAGGAGGTGATTTTATGGGTGTTGATGAGAAATTGGATTTAATTTTAAATAAACTTTTGAAACTTGACCAAATTGACGAAATTAATCACAAGTTAGATGAACATAGTTCTAAATTAGATGAGCATTCTTCTATGTTGGCTGAGATTAATTCTACTTTGGACGAGCATAGCTCTAAATTGGACGAACATTCTTCTATATTGGCTGAAATCAATACTACTTTAGAAGAGCATAGTTCTAAATTGGATGAACATTCTTCTATGCTAGCTGAGATTAATACCACTTTAGAAGAACATAGTTCTAAATTAGATGAACATTCTTCTATGTTGGCTGAGATTAATACTACTTTAGAAGAGCATAGTTCTAAATTAGATGAACATTCTACTATGTTAACTGAAATTAATACTACTTTAGAAGAGCATAGCTCTAAATTGGACAAACATTCTTCTATATTGGCTGAAATCAATACTACTTTAGAAGAGCATAGTTCTAAATTGGACGAACATTCTTCTATGTTGGCTGAGATTAATACTACTTTAGAAGAGCATAGTTCTAAATTAGATGAGCATTCTTCTATGTTGGCTGAAATTAATACTACTTTAGAAGAGCATAGCTCTAAATTGGATGATTTTAGCACTCAATTTAAAGTCGTTAATTATAAGTTTGATAAACTTTTATTTGAATTAAAAAATGATTTTAGAAGAATTGAAGAAAAATTTGATGATATAGATGAAAGACTTGATAACATTGATGATAAATTTGATAGCTTATCTATAGGTATTAATTTTATACACTAATTTTTTCTATTAATCAATCAAAACAAAACCTCTATATATTGGTTATTGTACCTTTATATAGAGGTTTTTATTAACTTTCTATTTTCTATTCTGCTGTATAAGAATTTACATTATTATAAATTAATGTATATCCACCATCATTTTTTAGAACTCCGTCTATATACACTTTAACAGTTGTGGTTCCAGTTCCCTTTGCATTTCCAACTGAAACTGCTGTTTCTGATGCTTTTACTTTTTGTGAATATATTGTGTCGCTACCAACTTTAACTTCTAGCTTAACTTCTTTTACTTTTTTGTCAGTTGTTTCTTCACCTTCTGTAGGAGTTTCATAGATATTATCCTTTAGTAAAGATTTTACATTTACTGTGATTGGTATAGTTTTTACTTCTTCTAGTTTATTTACAGTAATTGTTATAGATGTTCCTTCATCAACTTTTTCTCCTGATTTTATACTTTGGTTCATTACAACGCCATTTCCTCTTGATGAATCTTCTCCATATTCAACTACAACTGTTAAACCTGCTTGTTCTAGTATTTTTCTTGCTTCAGCTTCTTCTTTATATAATACTGATGATACTGTTACTTGCTTTATGCCTGTTCCAATGCTTATATATACTTTTACTGTTTCTCCTGCATTTATTGTTGTTCCTTCTTCAACTTCTTGCTTGATGATTATTCCTTGTTCTACTGTTTTACTAACTTCATCAACATATTCAATTTTTATTTTTGCTTCTTTAGCGGCATCTTCTGCTTCTTGTTTTGTTTTTCCTTTTAATAATGGTACTTTTGTTGTTTCTGTTCCTAAACTTATTACAACTTTAACATCTGTTTTTTGTTTAATTTTTCTTCCATCTACAAATGTTGGAGTTTGTGATATTATTTTACCTGCTTCGTATTCTGTGTTATATTCTTGACCATCTTCTACATAATTTAATTTGTTTTGTTTTAGAATTTCTTTTGCTTCATCAATTGTTTTTCCTACTAAATCTGGAATTGCAACTTCTTTTGGTCTTGTAGCATTTGAAATTCCTATAGTTAATGATAAACTAAGTACAAATAATATTATTAACCCTATTATTACTGATAGTACTTTATGTTGTTTTATAAATGTTTTTAATTTACTCTCTTTCTTTTTTCCTTTTTGAGTTGCTTTAGGATTTCTATCATTTTCTTCTCCAAGTGTAGATATTCTTTGAGTTGGAAAATCTCCTCTGTAGTCATTTCTATCAACAAAATCTCCATCAGGGTCTTTTAGTGCTCTTCTTAAATCAATTAGCATTTCTGTTGCACTTTGATATCTTAAACTTACATCTTTTTTTAGTGCTTTCATTATTATGTCATTAACTGCTGTTGGAATATTTGGATTTACATCTATTGCAGCTATTGGTTCTTCTTGCAAATGTTTTAATGCTACTGATACAGGTGTATCTGCATCAAATGGGACTCTGCCTGTTAACATTTCGTACATTACTACTCCAAGAGAGTATAAATCAGATTTTTCATCTGTAAATCCTCCTCTTGCATGTTCTGGTGAAAAATAATGTACAGAACCTATTGTTGTTCCAAATGCTGTTATTGTTGAATTTGATACTGCTTTAGCAATTCCAAAGTCTGTAACTTTTGCAACTCCATCTTCTGTTATTATAATATTATGTGGTTTTATATCTCTATGAATTATATGATTTTTATGAGCAACTTCTAGTGCTGATGCAATTTGTATTGCTATATTCACTGACCATTTCCATGGTAATGGACCTTTTTCTTCTACTATTATCTCTTTTAACGTTTTTCCTTTTATCAATTCCATTACAATATAGTAAAGATTTCCATCAACTCCTACATCATAAACTGATACTATATTAGGATGAGTAATACTAGCAGCTGATTGTGCTTCTACCTCAAATCTTTTTATAAATTCTTCATCTGTTGTGAATTCATCTCTTAGTATTTTGATTGCTACATATCTATTTAATACATGACATTTTGCCTTATAGACAGTTGCCATTCCTCCACTGCCTATTTTTTCAATGATTTCATATCTATTTCCTAACAATCTACCTTTTAAATCCATTTTTTCTCTCCCCTTATAGGTTATATGTTTTTGATTACTACAACTGTTATGTTATCTAACCCACCATTTTCATTTGCTAAATCTACAAGTTTTATAGGTGCTTTTTCAATATTTCCTTTTGCATTTTCAAATATATCTTCTTGTTTTACCATATTTGTTAATCCGTCTGAACACATTAATAATATATCATCTCTTAAAAATCCACGAACTAATACATCTGGTTCAACAAAGGCATTACATCCTAATGCTTTCATTAGCATATTTTTCTTTGGATGGTTTTCTGCCTCTTCTTTTGTTATTGTTCCATCTTTTACTAGTTTTTGAACATAACTATGGTCTTGTGTTAATTTGCGAATAAAGTCTTTTCTTATTCTATATATTCTGCTATCTCCCACATGGCCAATATATGCCTTATTATTATATATTAAGCAAACTTCTAAAGTAGTACCCATTCCTTCAAGTTCCTTGTCTTCTTTTGATTTTTCATATACTACCATGTTTGCATATTCCATACTGCTTGCTACTAATTGTATTAGGCTTTCTCTATCTTTAGGTGTTTCTTTAAAATTGTTTTCTATATAATTTTTTGTACATTTTATTGCTAAACTACTTGCTATTTCTCCTCCTTTGTATCCTCCCATTCCGTCTGCTAACAAGTATATTTTTACTTCACTTAAAGAATCCGATATATAGTATGAATCTTGATTCATGTCTCTAGCTTTTCCTACATCTGATTTCGCATAAGCTATTATCATTCTTCCACCTCGTATCTTTCTTTACATGTCTTGTTATATCATATAATATATTTTTTGTCAATTTAAATTTTGTCTTCTTAGTTGGCCACAAGCCGCATCAATATCTGATCCTAGCTCTCTTCTTATTGTTGCTACAATGCCATGTTCATTTAAATAATCTCTAAATTTTATTATATTTTCATTTGAGCTTTTTGTATATGCTCCACTTTCGATTTTGTTTATTGGTATTAAATTAACATGACAAAGCATTCCTTTTAAAAGATGTACTAATCTTTTAGCATCTTCTAAGTTGTCATTGTTGTCTTTTGCTAATGCATATTCAAAAGATATTCTTCTATTGGTTTTTGCAATATAATCTTTACAAGCTTGTAATAATTCTTCTATTGGAAATGCATTATTTACAGGCATCATGTTACTTCTTTGTTCATTTGTTGTTGCATGTAATGATATTGATAATGTGCATTGAATGTTTTCTTCTGCTAGTCTATATATTGCTGGAACTAATCCACTGGTTGATACACTTATATGTCTTGCCCCTATATTTATTCCCTTTGGATTATTTATTATTCTAATAGCATTTACTACATTGTTATAGTTATTTAATGGTTCTCCTATTCCCATAAATACTACATTAGAAATTCTTATGTTATTATCTTGTTCCACAGCTAAGATTTGTTCAACTATTTCTCCAGATGTTAAGCTTCTTATAAATGGTATTCCTGTTGATGCACAGAATTTACAACCCATTTTACATCCAACCTGTGATGATACACAAATACTGTATCCATGATGATAACTCATTAGAACTGTTTCAATTGCATTTCCATCTAGTAAATCAAATAAATATTTTTTAGTTCCATCTTTTGATTCTAATTTTTTTATTATTTTAAAATTACATATTGTATAATTTTCTTTTAATTTTTCTCTTAGTTCTAATGAAATATTAGTCATTTCGTCAAAATCTTTTACTTTAATTTCATACAACCATTTAAATACTTGTTCAGCTCTAAAAGGCTTTTCTCCCATTTGAATAAATTCTTCTTTTAATGCATCTAAATTGTAGTCTTTTATATTTTTCAATTTATTTTCTCCTTCTTAATATCCAATCTTTTTGACATTTTATTGGTAAGGCCATTTTTACTTTTTGATTTTGTTTTCCTGGGCTTACTGATTCAATCTCTTGATTTGTATCTATATCCCATAATTTTTCTATTTTGAATTCTACTGGTTTTAATTGTTTTGGAACTAGTATTTCTATTGTATCTCCTATGGCTAACCTATTTCTTATATCTACAATGGCTTTTTCTCCATCATAGTCTACTATTTTACCAGCAAA
>CAKPIG010000010.1 GCA_934162255.1 uncultured Clostridia bacterium
AAATCGAGGGCTTAACTATAATTTTATTAAAAAATCCTAAAAATATTTCATCTATGTATTTTTGAGTGTGCTTATCACATATAATTTTCTGGTGACGATTACATGGAGGAAATACCTGTTCCCATCCCGAACACAGAAGTCAAGCTCCAATGTGCCAAAAATACTTGCGGGTTACCCTGCTGGGAAAATAGGTTGTTGCCAGTTTTTTTATTTTTACATATGAAAGCATAAATTAGAACTACTATAAGTAATTTTAATTTATGCTTTTATTATAATAGATGTGAATAGGAGTGAATTAAATGTCAAAAGTAACATGGAAATCAGGTACTTTTTTATATCCATTACCAGCTGTAATGGTATCTTGTGGTACAATGGAAAAATCTAATATAATAACTGTAGCATGGACTGGAATTATTAATACTAATCCAGCAATGGTATATATATCAGTTAGACCAACAAGATATTCATATAATTTAATAAAAGAAAGTGGAGAATTTGTTATAAATTTGACAAATAAAAATTTAGCTTATGCAACAGATTGGTGCGGTGTTAAAACAGGCGCAAAAGTTGATAAGTTCAAAGAAATGAATTTAACTAAAGAAAAAGCAAATTTTGTTAAATGTCCAATGATAAAAGAAAGCCCAGTTTCAGTTGAATGTAAGGTTAGAGAAATCAAAGAACTTGGAAGTCATCATATGTTTATAGCTGATGTATTGGCAATAAATGCAGACGAAAAATACATAGATGAAAAAGGAGCTTTTGATATATCAAAATGTGATTTAATAGCATATTCAAATGGAAATTACTATAATTTAGGTAAAAAAATAGGAAGGTTTGGATTTTCAGTTCAAAAAAATAAAAAAAAGAGGAAAAAGTAGCCAAATTTCATTGACATATAAGGAAAAAAGTGATAAAATAGTCAAGCATATGTAAGTTTACATATGTTCACATCGTTTCAAAAAAGTAAGGTTAAAAAAGTCGGAGGTGTATTTAAATGGCAGCTAAAGGACCAAGAGAAAATATAACATTAGAATGTACAGAATGCAAAAACAGAAATTACATAACATCAAAAAATAAAAGAAATAATACTGACAGATTAGAAATCGTTAAATATTGTAAATTCTGCAAAAAACGTACAACACACAAAGAAACTAAATAGTTATAAGCTATTTTAAGGAGGAAGTAAAATGGCTAAAAAAGATGGCAAAAATGATAATAAAGTAAAAAAGCATTTTTTCAAAGATTTTAAGGCAGAATTAAAAAAAGTAATTTGGCCAACACCAAAGCAATTAGTTAATAATACTGTTGCAGTAATAACAATAGTATTAATAACTGCTGCTATAGTTTTTGTATTAGATGTAGTATTTGATATAGGAAATAAATATGGAATAAGTCATTTACAAAATGTTGTAAATGAAACTTATAATTCAAGTGATGAAAATACTACAACAGAAACAGAAAATAAAAATAGTAATGGAGAAGACGGAGAAAGCACAGAAGCTACTTCAGAAGAATCAACACCTAGTGAAGGTGGAGAAACAAATCCAGAACAATAAAGGAGGTCAAAAATGTCACAAAAAGATTATGATATGGAACCAAGATGGTATGTAGTTCATACATATTCAGGCTATGAAAATAAAGTTAAAACTGACCTTGAAAAAACAGTAAAAAATAGAGAATTAGAAGAATATTTCTTCGAAATAATAGTACCTATGGAAGAACAAATCGAAATTAAAGATGGAAAAAGAAAAGCAAATCTTAAAAAGGTATTTCCAGGATATGTGTTAATAAAAATGATTGTAACAGAAGAAACATGGTATATCGTTAGAAACACAAGAGGAGTTACTGGATTTGTTGGGTCTGGAACAGATCCTATTCCATTAACGGATGATGAAATACGAGCTATGGGATTTGAAACATCGATAAATGTAGATTATGATTTAAATGATTCTGTTAAAATATTAAATGGAGCGTTTAAAGATTATATAGGTTCAGTTCAAGAAATAAATAAAGAAAAACATAAAGTAAAAGTTTTAATATCTATGTTTGGAAGAGAAACTCCAGTAGAATTAGAATTTTCACAAATACAAAAAGTAGATTAATTTAAGAGGAGGCGAAATTTTACAATGGCAGAAAAGGAAATTTCAAACATAATAAAATTGCAAATTGAAGCAGGAAAGGCAACTCCAGCTCCACCAGTTGGACCAGCATTAGGTGGTAGTGGTGTAAATATTATGCAATTCGTTAAAGAATTTAATGATAGAACAGCAAGCCAAGCAGGATTTATAATCCCAGTAGTTATAACTGTATATAAAGATAAAACATTTACATTTATAACAAAAGTACCACCAGTTGCTGTATTAATCAAAAAAGCAATAAAAATTGAAAAAGGTTCAGGAAAACCAAACAAAGATAAAGTTGCTAAAATAACAAAAGCTCAAGTTCAAGCTATTGCTGAACAAAAAATGCCTGACTTAAATGCAGCTAATATAGAAGCAGCAATGAGAATGGTAGAAGGAACAGCTAGAAGTATGGGTGTAGTTGTTATAGACTAATTATAAAAAATAAAATGGGAGAGTATATAACTCGCTAAAACCAAAGGAGGATTTAAAATGTCAAAAAGATATGCAGAAAGTGCAAAACTAATTGAAAAAAATAAAGAATATGATATCAAAGAAGCTTTAGATATAATTGAAAAAATGCCAAAAGCAAAATTTGATGAAACAGTTGAACTACATGTTAAATTAGGTGTAGATTCAAAACATGCTGATCAACAAGTAAGAGGAACTGTTGTACTTCCAAATGGTACAGGTAAAACACAAAAAGTATTAGTATTTGCTAAAGGACCAAAAGCAGAAGAAGCTGAAAAAGCAGGAGCTGATTTTGTTGGAGCAGAAGAATTAATACCAAGAATTCAAAATGATAACTGGTTCGATTATGATGTAATCGTTGCAACACCAGATATGATGGGTGTTGTTGGTAGATTAGGTAAAGTATTAGGACCAAAAGGATTAATGCCAAACCCTAAATCTGGAACAGTTACAATGGATGTAACAAAAGCAATAAATGAAATCAAATCTGGTAAAGTTGAATATAGATTAGATAAAACAAATATTATTCACTTAGGTTTTGGAAAAGTTTCATTTGGTGCTGATAAATTAGCTGAAAACTATGATGTAGTTATGAATGCTATAATAAAAGCAAAACCAGCAGCAGCAAAAGGTCAATATATTAAGAGTGTTTCTGTATCAACAACAATGGGACCAGGACTTTATATTAACCAAAAATAGATAAATAATAGCCAAAGACAGTAGGCAAATTAAGTCCTACCGAGGTATAGAAATTGTAAACGCAATATTTATGCCTCGTGGCAAAAATTGCGTTTTTAATTTTTAAATATAAAAAATCATCAGGAGGTGAAAAATTAAATGGCAAGTGAAAAAATCATTAATCAAAAGAAAGAAGAAGTATCAAAATTAGCTGAAAAAATGAAAGAAGCTAAAATAATACTTTTAGCAGACTACAGAGGAATCAATGTAGCAGAAGTAACAGAATTAAGAGCAAATTTAAGAAAAGCAAACTCAGAATACAGAGTTATTAAAAACAATATTACAAGAAGAGCATTTGCAGAAGCTGGATTAGAAGTAGATGCTTCATTATTAGAAGGACCAACAGTAGTTGTAATGAACAATGAAGATTATTTAGATACAGCAAAAGCAATATATGAATTCTCAAAAGATCATGAATTCTATAAGATTAAAGGTGGAGTAATTGAAGGTAAAGTAATGACAGCTGAAGAAATAATAACTTTAGCAAAATTACCATCAAAAGAAACATTATTATCAATGCTTGCAGGTGCATTACTTGGAAATATTTCAAAACTTGCAGTTGCACTTAATGAAGTTAAAGCACAAAAAGAAAATGCTTAATTTGAGAAATATTAGAGTTGCGAGCTTATATCGCTAAATATAAAATAAAAAATTATAATAAAAATTTAGGAGGATTTTAAAATGAGTAAAGAAGAAATAATAGAAGCAGTTAAAGCAATGACTGTTGTAGAATTAGCTGATTTAGTAAAAGCTATAGAAGAAGAATTTGGAGTATCTGCAGTAGCAGCAGCTGCACCAGCAGCAGCTGGAGCTGCAGCAGCTGAAGAAAAAACATCATTCAATGTTGTTTTATCAGCAGCAGGAGATCAAAAAATAAAAGTTATAACAGCTGTTAAAAATGCATTAGGATTAGGATTAAAAGAAGCTAAAGAATTAGTTGATGGAGCACCTAAAACATTAAAAGAAAATGCATCTAAAGCAGAAGCTGAAGAATTAAAAGCTAAACTTGAAGAAGTTGGAGCTGTTGTAGAATTACAATAATATATTAAAAGGCACTAGAAATAGTGCTTTTTTCTTGCAATATTGACATTACCCCCAAATAGATATATACTAATAAAAATTAATGGAGGGAATGTTATGTATGGTATAATAGCAGCAATGCAAGAAGAAATGCAAGAAATAAAAGAAATAATGAAAAATATTGAAGAAGTAAAAATAAATGAATTAAATTTTTTTAAAGGAAATATTAATAATCATCAAGTAGTTTTAGTTGAATCTGGAGTTGGAAAAGTAAATGCAGCAAGAACAACGCAAATATTGATAGATAAATTTAAGCCAAAAGCGATAATTAATGTAGGTTCTGCTGGTAGTGGAAATGATGAATTAGATATAGGAGATATTGTAATAGGAAAAAGACTAGTGCAACATGATTTTGATATAACGGCATTTGGACATGAAAAAGGATATATTAGCAATGTTGGACAATATGTGGAAAGTGATTCTAAATTAATAAAAAAGATGGAAAATATAATATCAGAAATTGCTAATGAAGATTTTAAAATAAAATTAGGAACAATTGCTTCAGGAGATATATTTTGTACAAAATCAGAGATGAGAGAAAAAATACATTCAAAGTTTAGTGCTGATGCAATAGAAATGGAAGGTGCTGCAATAGCACAAGTTTGTAAGCTAGATAATATACCATTTATTGTAATAAGAAGCATATCTGATAAACCAAATGGAAAAAACGAAATAACATTTGAAGAATATTTAAAAATTGCATCAATCAGATGTAAAAAAATAATAGAAAAGTTTTTTGCTTTATAAAAAGTGCAGAAAAACACTTGATTTGACTATATAAATATGGTATAATAATAATGTATTTTATAAAGAAAAGGGGTGTATCCTAAAAATAGGAAAAACTATGGGAAAAATAAAAGAATATTTAAAAATGTGGTTAAATCCTGCAATGCAAAATGAATCATTAGAAGAAGCAATAAGTATGTCAAATCTTAGTTCACAAGATGCGAAATTACTTCTTGAAACAGCAAATGGTATTAAATGGACAGGATACAGCGAAAAAGAAGAAAGAAAAACAAAGGTTAATAGAAAAAATGAAATTAAAAAAGTAATTCCAAAAATGCAAGTAATAGAATCAAAAAATGAACAAATTAAAGATGATATTGATGGAAGAGAAAGATAAACATAAGCTACTAGAAAATCTAGTAGTTTTTTTTGGCAAAAAAGTAAAATTTTTTGTAGAAAAATGTTTACAAAAATAAATAATTTGTATAAAATATATAAAGTGTAAGATTTTAACTAAAGAAAATTGAACTTAAGAAAGGGGAAAATCAATGAAAATATTGATGTTAACATGGGAATACCCACCAAGAATAGTAGGAGGTATTGCAAGAGTAGTATATGATTTATCACATAGACTAATAAAAGATGGACATGACGTAACAGTAATAACTTATAGAGAAGGAGATGCCCCTTATTACGAAGATGATAAAGGAGTAAAAGTACATAGAATTGATAACTATATGATTAATCCAAACAACTTTATTGATTGGATTATGCAAATGAATTTTAATATGATAGCAAAAGCAAATCAATTAATTGCAGAAGAAGGAAGTTTTGATGTAATACATGCACATGATTGGTTAGTTACATATGCTGCTAAAACTATAAAAAATTCATATAATATTCCAATTGTGGCAACAATACATGCAACAGAAGCTGGTAGAAACAGTGGAATTCATGATGAAACACAAAAATATATAAATGATACTGAATGGATGCTTACATATGAAGCAACAGAAGTAATTGTAAATAGTAATTATATGAAAGGTGAAGTACAAAGATTATTTGGATTACCTTTTGAAAAAATAAATGTTGTAGCAAATGGAGTAAATTTAAATAAATTCACAGGAATAGATAGAGATTATTCATTTAGAAGAAGATATGCAATGGATAATGAAAAAATAATATTATTTATGGGAAGACTAGTAAATGAAAAAGGAGTTCAACATTTAATAGCTGCAATGCCAAAAATACTAGCAGGATATAATGATGCTAAACTAGTAGTAGCAGGAAAAGGTGGAATGTTAGATGAATTAAAAGCAGAAGCTGAAGCATTAGGACTAGGAAATAAGGTATATTTTGCAGGATACTTAGGTGGAAAAGATGTTGAAAAAATGTATAAGGCTGCAGATGTATTAGTATTTCCAAGTACATATGAACCATTTGGAATAGTAGCATTGGAAGGAATGCTTTCAGAAAGACCAATTGTTGTTTCAGATGCAGGTGGTTTAGCAGAAATAGTACAACATAGAGAAACAGGAATGAAAAGTTATTGTGGAAATCCAAATTCAATTGCAGATTCAATATTAGAATTATTATATAATCCAGAACTATATGCAAATATAGTAAAAAAAGCAAAACAAAAAGTTAAAAATGACTATAATTGGACTAAAATTGCACAAGATACACATTTTACATATCAAAAAGCAATATGTGAAACAATGGCAGAAAGACAAAGAAAACAAATTGAACAAGAAAATGCTCAAAAGGCTAAAAAAACAAAAGGAACAGAAAAAGAAATTACAAATATATTATCTTTCAAAAAACGTCAAGCATATGCATAAAATAGGAGGAGATAAAAAATGGTATATGATACGGCAAATAGATTAGCACAGGAGATAAAAGAATCAGAAGAATATGTAACATATAAAATGGCAAAAGAAGCTATAAATTTAAATTACGAATTGAAAAGTCAAATAGATGAATTTGAAAAGGCAAGATATGAAGCTCAAATATTAGCTTTGCAAACAGGAAAAGATGATGAGGAAAAATTAAGACATGTACAAGAATTGTATGGTAAATTGATACAAAATGAAGAAGCAAGCAAATATTTTGATGCAGAAGTAAAATTTAATGTAATGATAGCAGATATAAATAAAATAATAGGAGAAGCTGTACAAGGGCTTTTAAAATAGTTAAATGAATTTATAATGTAGGTAGAAAGAAATCAAATTAAAAGGAGCAAAATATGCAACTAATAATAATAATTTCAGTAATATCTATAATAGTAATACAAATAATGATGGGAATTAATGCTAAAAAATTGAAGAAAATAGCATTAGATGAAAATTTAAATAAAATAGCTGAAAAATATCCAAGTAATGAAGAAATATGTAAAACAATTTTAAAGAAAATAAATGATACAGAAATTAAAATAGAAGAATCAAAAAATTCTGACGCTACTATATATTTAGCATTACAAAATAAAATAATTATTGGAGATACACATAAAAGTTTTACAAGAATACAAACTATGGCACATGAATGTTTACATTCAATTCAAAATAAGAGAATGTTAATTTTTAATTTTGTATTTTCAAATATATATTTATTATTTTACTTTGTAAGTATTGGATTTTTAGTATTGAAAAAAGTTACTGATAAAATGTTACTAGCCAATATATTTTTAATATTAAGCTTTATATATTATGTAGTAAAAATATACTTAGAAAATGATGCAATGATAAGAGCAGAATATTTAGCAAAAGAGTATATGGAAGAACAGAAAATTTCAACACAGGAAGAAATTGAAAAAATGGTTATAGGATTTAAGAACATAAATAGACAATGTATAAAAGGAACAAATGCAAACATATTTATTAAAATAATGATAAAACTTATAATTTTTAGTGTTCTAGCATTGATTTTTTAGTGGATATGTGGTAAAATTATCTAGTATTAAACGAAAAAACTGTTAGGAGGAATACTAAATGCAAGTAATAAAAACGATATTATTAGTACTAGAATTTATAATATGTATAGCCATCACTATTTTAACAATGATTCAATCGAAAGATGATGCTGGATTATCATCAACAATTACAGGTTCATCAACAAATAATTTTTTTGAAAAAAATAAAGGCAGAACTAAAGAAGGAAAACTAAAAAAATGGACAATCATAACAGCAATATTATTTGCAATTGTTTCAATTGCACTTTCAATAGTATACATAGCGTAAATAAATAGGGGCAGTTTTTTGAACTGCTCTTTTTTTATAATAAGGAGGAAAAATGAGGTTAGAAGGAATATATAGAAAAAATCAAAAAGGATTTGGATTTGTAAAAATAGAAAACGAAGAAAAAGAAATATATATATCAAAAGAAAACTCTTTAAATGCATTAAATGGAGATGCAGTTGAAATAAAGTTATTGACTGAAAAAATAGGAGATAAAAAAGCCGAAGGGAGAATTACAAAAATAATCAGACATGATAAAGATACTGTAGTTGGAACATTTCAAAAGAGTAGAAATTTTGGATTTGTAGTTCCAGATGATAAAAACTTTGGAACAGATATATTTATATCAAAAGCAAATTGGGGTAAAGCTAGAAATAATCATAAAGTATTAGTAAAAATACTTAAATATCCTGAAAAGGGTAAAAATGCAGAAGGACAAGTAATTGAAGTAATAGGTGGAGTTAATGAAGCAGGTGTTGATATGCTATCATTAATAAAACAATATGAATTGCCATACAAATTTTCAGAAGAAGTTGTGCAAGAAGCAAAAGCATTTGGAACTAAAATAAGACTAGAAGATTTAAAAAATCGAAAAGACTGTAGAAAAGATATTATTTTTACAATAGATGGGGAAGATGCAAAAGATTTAGATGATGCAATACATGTTGAAAAATTAGAAAATGGAAATTATAAACTAGATGTTCATATTGCAGATGTAAGCAATTATGTAAGAGAAAAAACAGAGTTAGATAAAGAAGCATATTTACGAGGAACAAGTATATATATGTTAGGCAGAGTAATCCCAATGCTACCGAGAGAACTTTCAAATGGCATTTGTAGCTTAAATGCAGGTGAAGATAGATTAACTTTATCTTGCTCAATGGAAATTACTCCGAAAGCCAAAATAATCTCTTCTGAGATATATAAAGGAGTAATAAATGTAACAGAAAGAATGTCTTATACAGATGTACAAAAAATATTGGATAGATCTGATGAAAAAGTTTTAAAGAGATATGAAAAATATATTAATCATTTTGATTTAATGTCAGAACTTGCAACAATCTTAAAAAATAAAAGAAGAGAAAATGGATATTTAAATTTAGACATTCCTGAAAGTAAAATAATATTAGATGAAAATGGTTATGCAATAGATGTAAAAAAATATGAGACTTATTTTGCAAATGAAATAATAGAACAATTTATGCTAATTGCAAATGAAACTGTTGCAGAAAAATTCTATTGGTTACAAGCACCATTTATATATAGAAATCATGAAGCTCCAGATTTAGATAAAGTGAAAGAATTAAATAAAATGTTATTCAATTTTGGATATAAAATAAAAATATCAAAAGAGGATATTATTTATCCAAATGAATTTGCAAAAATATTAGATGATGTAAAGGGAAAAGAAGAAGAAAAAGTTGTTGCAAATATAATATTAAGAACACTAAGAGTAGCAAAATATGAAGCAGAGAATAAAGGACATTTTGGAATAGCAAGTAAATATTATTGCCATTTTACTTCTCCAATAAGAAGATATCCAGATTTGTTTATACACAGGATAATTTCAAAATACTTGGAAAATGATTATTTGGTAAATGAATTTTGGATAAAAAAATACGAAAAAAGAGCAGCTAAAAGAGCTGACAATTGTTCTGAAAGAGAGAGAACCGCAACAAAAGTGGAAAGAGAAGCAGAAGATATTAAAAAAGCAGAATTTATGGAAGATAAAATTGGAAATGAATATGATGGAATCATTTCTTCGATAACTAATTTTGGAATATTTGTAGAATTAGATAATACAATTGAGGGACTAATAAGATATGAAAAATTAGGAGATGAATATTTTATCTATAATGAAGAACTAAGACAAGCAATTGGAGAAAGGTCTGGAAAGGTATATAAAATAGGAGATAAAATAAGAATAAGAGTTATTGAAGCAAATAAATTACTAAGAAGAATTGATTTCGAAAAAGTTATTGACAAAAAAATCTGATAAGTTATAATAGAATGAGTAAACTAAAGAAATAAGCTATTAAATTGTAGCTTAGAAAGGAATGATAGAAAAAATGGAAAATCAAAATCCTGAAGAAGCAAGAGTAAAGCAAATGATAGATGAACTTATAAGAAGAGCTAAAATTGCATCACAAGAATATTTGAAATTAGATCAAGAAACAGTAGATAAAATAACTAGAGCAATGTCAATGGCAGGGCTTGAACATCACATGTGGTTAGCAAAACTTGCAGTTGAAGAAACTGGAAGAGGAATATATGAAGATAAAATTACAAAAAACATGTTTGCAACAGAATATGTATATCATAGTATAAAACATGAAAAAACAGTTGGAGTAATAAATGAAAATGATGAAGATGATTATGCAGAAATAGCAGAACCTATAGGCATAATAGCAGGTGTTACACCAGTTACGAACCCAACATCAACAGTTATGTTTAAATCAATAATTGCTGCAAAAACAAGAAATGTAATAGTTTTTGGATTTCATCCATCTGCACAACATTCAAGTATGTCTGCAGCAGCAATAATGAGAGAAGCAGCAATAAAAGCTGGGGCACCAGAAGATTCAATTTTATGGATAGAAGAACCATCAATATTAGCAACAAAAATGTTAATGAACCATCCTGATGTAAATTTAATATTAGCAACAGGTGGTACAGGAATGGTAAAATCAGCTTATTCATGTGGAAAACCAGCACTTGGAGTAGGTCCTGGAAATGTTCCTTGTTATGTTGATAAAACAGCCAAGTTAGAAACATCTGTAAATGATATAGTAATGTCAAAATCATTTGATAATGGCATGATTTGTGCTTCTGAGCAAGCAGTTATTGTCGACAAAGACGTATATCAAGAATTTGAGAGATTAATGAGAAAAGCAGGATGCTATTTTGTAAGCCCTGAAGAAAAAGAAAAGTTAAAAAATAGTATGTTTGATAAAAACATAGATGGATATAAATTAAAATCACATGTTCCTGGAAAAAGTCCAGCACAAATAGCAAGAGAAGCTGGATTTGAAATACCAGAAGAAACAAAAGTAATAGTAGTTTATGAAGAAGGAATTGGACCAGAATATCCATTTTCAAAAGAAAAATTAAGCCCTGTATTAACATATTATATTGTAAATGGTGAAGAAGAAGGACTTGATAAATCTGAAAAATTACTTGAATTTGGAGGATTAGGACATTCAGCAGTTATACATTCAGAAAATAAAGATACGATATTGAAATTCTCAGAAAGAATGAAAGCAGGAAGAATTATTGTAAATTCTCCATCAACACATGGTGCAATTGGAGATATTTATAATACAAATATGCCTTCACTAACTCTTGGCTGTGGTTCATTTGGAGGAAACTCAACAACAGCAAATGTATCAAGTGTAAACTTATTAAATATAAAAAGAGTAGCAAAGAGGAGAGTAAATATGCAATGGTTTAAAGTACCAGAAAAAATATATTTTGAAGCTGGTTCAATATCATACTTAGAAAAAATGAGAAATGTTGAAAGAGTATTTATAGTAACAGATGAAGGAATGGACAAATTAGGATATGTAGATAGAATTTTATATCATCTTAGAAAAAGAGAAAACGATGTACACTGTGAGATATTTAATGAAGTAGAATCTGACCCATCTTTTGACACTATAAATAAAGGTGTTGCAGCAATGAGAAACTTTAATCCAGATACAATAATTGCACTTGGAGGAGGAAGTCCAATAGATGCTGCAAAAGGAATGTGGTTATTTTATGAAAATCCTGATGCTGACCCCGAAGGTCTAAAACTAAAATTTATGGATATTCGTAAAAGAGCATATAAATTCCCAGATATGGGTAAAAAAGCAAAAATGGTAGCAATACCGACTACATCTGGAACAGGTTCAGAAGTTACATCATTTGCTGTAATAACAGATAAGAAAAGAAATAAGAAATATCCATTAGCTGATTATGAATTAACACCAGATGTTGCAATAATAGATCCAGATTTAGTAATGAGTCTTCCAAAAACAGTTACAGCTGATACAGGAATGGATGTATTAACACATGCACTTGAAGCATATGTATCTGTAATGGCATCAGATTATACTGATGGTCTAGCAGAAAAAGCAGCAGAATTAGTATTTAAAAATATAAAAGAAGCATATGAACATGGAGATAATAAAATTGCAAGAGAGAAAATGCATAATGCAAGTACAATTGCAGGAATGGCATTTACAAATGCATTCTTAGGAGTATGCCATTCAATGGCACATAAAATAGGTGCAGAGTTCCATCTTCCACATGGAAGAATAAATGCAATACTTTTACCATATGTAGTTAGATATAATGCGAGTAAACCAACAAAATTTGTATCTTGGCCAAAATATGAATATTATATTGCAGACCAAAAATATGCAGATATTGCTAAAAGAATTGGATTAAAGGCTGATACAGTAGAAGAAGGTGTTAATTCACTAATACAAGGAATAAAGGATTTAAATAATGCATTGAATATACCTAAATCATTTAAAGAAGCGGGTGTAAATGAAGATGAATTTTTAGCTAAAGTAGACTTGCTTGCAGATAGAGCATTTGAAGATCAATGCACAACAGTTAATCCAAGAGTTCCATTAGTAAGTGAAATAAAACAAATTCTACTAGATAGCTATTATGGAAGATAAATCCATCTATCGCTTGACAGAAAAGCAAAAAAATGCTACAATTAATAATTGTGAGAGAAATATAACTCTATGGAAACGTACATTATTAGTAAATAATGAATAACGAACAACACATTTACATGTGTTGTTTTTAAATTGTTTAATTAATAAAAAGAAAGGGGAAAAAATGAAAGAATTAGATTTAGGAACAGAAAAAATAGGAAAATTATTAAAAAAATTTGCTATACCTTGTATAATTTCATTAGTAGTAAATGCATTATACAATATAGTAGACCAAATATTTATAGGATGGGGAGTTAATTATTTAGGAAATGGAGCTACAAATGTCGTATTTCCGATAACAGTAATATGCTTAGCATTTGCATTTATGTTTGGAGATGGAACATCAGCATTTCTAAGCTTAAAATTAGGAGAAAAGAAAGAAAAAGAAGCAGAAAAAGGAGTTGCAAATGGAATATTAGCATCAATTATTGTATCATTAATTTTATGTGCAATAGTATTGATATTCTTACCTGCACTATTAAATTTATTTGGTTGTACTGATGCTTTAAGAAGTTATGCTTTAAGCTATGGATATGTGATTGCATGTGGAATACCATTTGTAATGATAGGTTCAACATTAAATTCAATAATAAGAGCAGATGGTTCACCCAAATATGCAATGATATCAATGGTTGCAGGAGCTATATTAAATATCGTATTAGACCCTATATTTATATTTAGTTGGGGACTAAACTTAGGTGTAGCTGGTGCAGCTATTGCAACAGTAATCAGTCAATTTGTTACATTTTTAATAAATATTATATATATAAAAAGATTTAAAACAATAAAATTAAGCAAAGAAAGTTTTAAATTTGAACTAAAAATAGTTAAGGCAGTTGCAACATTAGGAATATCATCATTTATAACACAAATGGCAATTGTAGTTGTAATAACAGTTCAAAATTCATTATTTAAAGCATATGGAGATGCAAGTAAATTCGGATCAGACATTCCTATTACAGTATTAGGAATAGTAATGAAAATAAACCAAATATTAAGTAGCATAATAATAGGAATTGCAGCAGGAAGTCAACCAATAATAGGATATAATTACGGGGCTAGAAAATTAGATAGAGTTAAAAAGACTTTAACAATAGTATTAGCATTAAGCTTTAGTGTTTCATTAGTAGCATTTATATTATTTCAATCAATACCTGAAAAACTAATAGGAATATTTGGTTCAGGAGATGAATTATATAATGAATTTGCATGTATAACATTTAGAACATTTCTAATGCTTACAATATTTAATGGAATTCAAATTTCATCAGGTATATTCTTCCAAGCTATAGGAAAACCAACAAAGTCAGCATTTTTAACATTATCTAGACAAATACTATTCTTTTCACCAGCTGCTATAATATTATCAAAATTTTTCAACATAAAGGGAGTTTTATATGCAGGACCAGTAGCTGATGGATTAGCATTCATAATAGCAGCGACATTACTAATAATAGAGATGAAGAATCTTGGAAAAGATAAAGACAAGAGTTATACAATGAAAGATGATGAAAAAGTATTAAATCCAGGAAACAATATTATTATAACGATAGCAAGAGAATATGGTTCAGGTGGAAGATATGTAGGAAAATTATTAGCAGATAAACTTGGAATAAAATTCTATGATAAAGACTTAGTACAAATTACATCAAAAGAAAGTGGACTAAATACATCTTATATTGAAGAGAATGAACAAAATATACATGGAAATCTATTATCAAGTTTTAATACACAATATGGAGATAATTTATCAAATGATGATAATTTATTTATTGCTGAAAGTAAAGCAGTAAAAGAAGTTGCAAGCAAAGGTTCATGTGTTATAGTTGGTAGATGTTCAAATTATATATTAAGAGACACAGAAAATGTATTTAATATTTTCTTATATAGTGATGATGAAAATAAAGTTAAAAGAGCAGTTACATATTATGGAATAGACCAAAAGAATGCTTTAAAAGAAATAAACAAAATAAATAAAGCAAGAGAAAAACATTATAATTATTATACTCAAAGAGAATGGAAAGATTTAAATAATTATAATTTGGCAATGAATGTAGATACATATGGTGTAGAAAGAACAGCAAGTATATTAGCAGAAATAATACAAGGCAAATAGTAAAAAAAGTAGAAGCAGAGCTCTAGTTTAGAACTCTGCTTTTTTACTAATAATAAGTTGAAATTAATTCTTAAAACACTTTTGAAAATTATTGCATTTAAAAACAATAAAAGCATTATGAGTGGTATTAAAAGTCTCAACTCCAAAATTTATAAAATTATATTTTTCAATTCTTTTTGATGTCTTTATTTCCAAAAGAGGATTTGTAGCTTTCATAATAACTTGTTCTGGCAATACATCACGAACTTTTTCACAGCCTCCCAAATTTGTTGGAAGAGAAGATAAATGTTTACAGTTTGCACAAAGATGAATTGATGAACATGTTACCAATTTTATATTTTTGTTAATATGTGCTAAATATAGTTCTTTTCCATTTTTTAAAATAAGACATGGAGTATGAGATAACCTTTCTTCTAACAATGCAGAAGAAGAAACTTTTTCAAAAGGATAAAAATCCTTTAATATTGAATTTCCTTTAAACCGAACATACTGAATTCCAGATAAATCACTTTTAATTGTAATTATTTCTTTCATAGCTTTTACGTCACTTGAAAATATAATTTTCATAAAGATATTCCTCCTTATTATAAAAAAATATAATAAATATATAGAATATATTATAACATTTTATGTAAATGATGTCAATGAAGTAAAGATTTTTTTGTTCAAAAAAGAGGGAATTATGTAAAATTAGTCGAATAATATAATTATGTATATTTATTTTTATAGGAGTGGAGGCAATGGCAAGATATAGTGAAGAAATTATAGAAGAAGTAAGACAAAATAATGATATAGTAGATATAATTTCACAATATGTACACTTAACCAGAAAAGGCAGAAACTATTTCGGATTATGCCCATTCCATAATGAAAAATCGCCTTCATTCTCAGTATCACCAGATAGACAAATATTTCACTGTTTCGGATGTGGTGTTGGAGGAAATGTATATACATTTCTAATGAAAATAGAGGGGATAACTTTTGTAGAAGCATTAGAGCAATTGGCAGAAAGAGCAAATATACAATTACCAAAAACAGAAAATAGTATAGATAGTTTTAAAGAAGAATTAAAATCTAAAGTGTATAAAGTAAATGAATTTACAGCTGAATTTTATCATCAAAATTTGTACAAACCAACAGCTAAAACAGCACAAGAATATGTTAAAAAAAGAAAATTAAATCAAGAAACATTACAAGCATATAAAATAGGTTTTTCAGGTAAATTTGATGAACTATATAGAGCACTAAAAGCACAAGGATTTGAGGAAAAAGAGATACTAGAATCAGGATTGGTAAATAAAAATGATAATGGAACATATATAGATAGGTATAGAAATAGGCTAATGTTTCCTATATGTGATGCAAGAGGTAAAGTAATAGCATTTGGAGGAAGAGTATTAGATGATTCTAAGCCTAAATATATAAATTCACCAGAAAACATTGTGTATAGTAAAGGAAGACATTTATTTGGTTTAAATGTAGCAAAAAAAGAATCAAATAAACGAATTTTAATAGTAGAAGGCTATATGGATGTTATATCATTACACCAAAGAGGAATAAGAAATGTAGTAGCAGCATTAGGAACAGCATTAACAGAACAACAAGGTTGGTTATTAAGAAAAACAACAGAACAAGTAATATTAGGATTTGATGCTGATGGTGCTGGACAAACTGCAATTGCAAGATCAATGGAAATACTACAGAATATGGGATGTGACATGAGAGTATTACAAATAGAAGGGGCAAAAGACCCTGATGAATATATCCTAAAATATGGAGAAGGAAGATTTAAACTAGCAATGGATAATGCCATATCATTAGTAGAATTCAAAGTAAAAAATTTAAAAAAAGAATTAAACATTGAAAATACAGGGGATAAAATAAAGTTTTTAAAAGAAATATCAAAAATATTAGCAAAAGTAGACAACATAATGGAAAGAGAAATATACATAGAAAAAATATCAAAAGGATATAATATATCTCAAGAGGCTATATATGCAGAAGTAAACAAGCTAATATACTCAGGAACAAAAGAAGATAAAAAGCTAGAACTAAAAGAAGTAAACAAGGCTAAAGTACAAGAAAAAGAAACGGAAATAATAAATCAAGACCTAAAAAAAAGAGAAAATACTATAATAGCCTTATTATTAGATGCTGATAAACAGACATATTTAAAAATAAAAGAAAAAATAAAACCAGAAGACTTTAAAGATGAAACTAATAGAAAAATAGCAGAGGTGCTTTATCAAGAACTAGAAAAAGATGAGTGTAATATAAACTCATTAATAAGTGAATTTGACGAAAATACACAAAGTCATATAACAATGGTAATGGCTACAGATTATGAAATAGAAAAAGTGGACAAAGCCATTGATGATATACTATCAAAATATGAAAGAGAAAAATTAAATGCAAGAAAGCAAGAGATTTTAAAAGAACTAGATAAAGTTCAAGATGAAGAGAAAAAAATAGAATTAGGTAAAGAGCTAAGTAATATTATAATTACATTAGCTAAAATTAAGTAGGGGTGAAATTTCGTGGGGAAAAAGAAAGATGAAAATCAAGTAGAAATAGGTGAAGTAGTAGAAAAAAAAGATGTAAAACCTGAAACAGAAAATACAGAAGATAAAGTAAAAAACCTAGTAAAAAAAGCAAAAGAAAATGGAAAAATGACATATGGTGAATTAGCAAAAGAATTGGAAGACACAAACCCAGAACAAATAGACAAAGTATTTGATGCATTTGAAGAAATGGGAGTTAATTTACTAAATGATGATTTTGAAGAAGAACCTGATATTGAAGATTTAAAAGAAGTAGAAGATTTAAAATTAGATCAAATAACTAATAATACATTTGAGGGAATTAGTGTAGATGACCCTGTTAGAATGTATTTAAGAGAAATAGGAAAAATTCCATTATTATCATATGAAAAAGAATTAGAATTAGCAAAAAGAATATTAGAAAATGATGAAGAAGCAAAACAAGAATTAGCAGAAGCAAATTTAAGATTAGTAGTAAGTATTGCAAAAAAATATGTAGGAAGAGGAATGCTATTTTTAGATTTGATTCAAGAAGGGAATATGGGATTAATAAAAGCAGTAGAAAAATTTGACTATACAAAAGGTTTTAAATTTAGTACGTATGCAACATGGTGGATAAGACAAGCTATAACAAGAGCAATAGCAGATCAAGCTAGAACTATAAGAATTCCTGTACACATGGTAGAAACAATAAATAGATTAATTCGTACGTCAAGACATTTATTACAACAATTAGGTAGAGAACCAACGCCAGAAGAAATTGCACAAGAGATGGAAATACCTGTTGAAAAGGTCATGGAAATTCAAAAAATAGCCCAAGACCCAGTTTCATTAGAGACACCAATAGGAGAAGAAGATGACAGTCACTTAGGAGACTTTATTCAAGATGAAGATTCTCCAGCACCACATGATGCAGCATCATATACTTTATTAAGAGAGCAACTTGAAGAAGTAATGAATACACTAACACCAAGAGAAGCGAAAGTATTAAAATTAAGATTTGGACTAGAAGATGGTAAAGCTAGAACACTAGAAGAAGTCGGGAAAGAATTTGATGTAACAAGAGAAAGAATTCGTCAAATTGAAGCAAAAGCACTTAGAAAATTAAGACATCCAAGTAGAAGCAAAAAATTAAGAGATTATATGAATTAATCACAAAAGAATGAGTCACAAAGGCTCATTTTTTTATAAAATTTCACAAAATAGACATAGAAGAATTGTATAATAATACATGTAAGAATCACATGGAGGTATGTTATGGAAGATATGTATATATTAGTAGTTGATGATGAATCAAGAATGAGAAAATTACTAAAAGATTTCTTATCTGTCAAAGGATATAAAATAATAGAAGCACAAGATGGAGAAGAAGCACTTGAAAAATTTGAAGAAAATAAAAACAAAATAAAACTAATATTATTAGATGTAATGATGCCTAAACTTGATGGATGGTCTGTATTAAGAAAAATACGTCAAAGTTCAAAAGTCCCAGTAATAATGCTAACTGCAAGAGGAGAAGAACAAGATGAATTATTTGGATTTGAACTAGGTGTAGATGAATATATATCAAAACCATTTAGTCCCAAAATACTTGTTGCAAGAGTAGATGCAATAATAAAAAGAGTATATGGAGATGTGAAAGAAATAAAAGACTATGATGGAATAACAATAGATCAAGAAGGAAGAACTGTAAAAGTAGATGGAAAACAAATTGATTTAAGCTTAAGAGAATATGAATTATTAAAATACTTATTAGATAATGAAAATATCGCATTATCAAGAGATAAAATACTAAATAATGTATGGAACTATGATTATTATGGAGATTCAAGAACAATTGATAGCCATATAAAAAAGATAAGACACAAACTAGGTAAAAAAGGAAAATATATTGAAACAATTAGAGGAATAGGATATAAATTTGAAATAAAAAAATAGGTGGAAAATGGGAAGTTTAAAAAAACAGATAAAAACTGTAAGAGGAAAATTATTTTTAACACTTTGTGTTGTAGTTGCATCAATAATAATATTTTTAATATTAGTCAATAAATTTGTACTTGAAAAATATTATCAATATATGAAAAGTAATGCACTAAAATCAGTATATAATCAAATAAATTCATATTACAATGGAGATATCCAAATTGATGATATAAATGATGAATTAGATAAAATATCAGTAAGTAATAACTTTGACATAATAATAAAAAATGACCAAAACATAGTTGTATATTTATCAAATAAAGATTTTCTATCAAACATTAGAAGAATAATAGATTTTTGGGGAATAAATAAAAAACAAGAATATCAAGTGATAGAAGAATCAGAAAATATTGATATTATGAATATCAGAGATACTGATACTAGAATGAATTATATTTTGTTAACAGGAAAACTAGACAATGGATATGGAGTATATATAAGATTGCCTTTATCTTCAATACAAGAAAGTGTAAGAATATCAAATAGATTCTTATATTTGATAGCTGGTATAGTTATTATAGTTGGAGGAATTGCAATTACATATATATCAAAGCAATTTAGTAACCCAATTTCAGAAATAAATCAGATTGCTAAAAAGATGTCTAATTTAGATTTTAGCCATAAATATGTGGTAACAGATGATGATGAAATAAATGAATTAGGTCAGAGTATAAATACCATGTCAAACAAGCTTGAAGGAACAATAAATCAATTAAGAAAAACTAATATAGAACTAGAAAGAGACATAGAAAGAAAATCTAAAATTGATGAGATGAGGAAAAGTTTTATTTCAGATGTATCACATGAATTAAAAACACCAATTGCATTAATACAAGGGTATAGTGAGGGACTTTTAGAAAATGTAAATACTGATGAAGAAAGTAGAAAATTCTATGCAGAAGTAATACTAGATGAGTCAAACAAAATGGACAAACTTGTAAAACAATTGCTAGAACTTACTAAACTTGAATATGAACAAAGAGAATTTAATAATGTGGAATTTAATATAGTTGAGCTAGAAAAAGAAATTGTGAGAACATCTAAAGTAATTATAGAAGAAAAAAATGTAGAAGTAAAATTTGAAACAGATGATTTTATAAATGTTTATGCAGATGATTTCTATATAAGTCAGATAATTACTAATTATTTAACAAATGCAATAAAACATGTAAAAGAAATTAATGGTGAAAAATATATCAAAATTACTAATGAAATAATTGATGACAAAGTAAGAGTAACAGTATTTAACACAGGAGAAAATATATCTGAAGAAAATTTGACTAGAATATGGAATAGATTTTTTAAGGCTGATGAAGCAAGAAATAGAGAAGATGGTGGAACTGGTATAGGTCTTTCTATTGTAAGAGCAATAATGAATAATTATGGTAATAATTATGGAGTGATAAATAAAAATAATGGGGTAGAATTTTATTTTGAAATAGATTTAGCAAAAAAAACACTTTGAGAAAATCAAGGTGTTTTTCGCGTAATATTTTTGTAATGGAAATGTAATATAAATGTAATATAAATATGAAAAATGTTTAAAAACCTTGAGAGAGTATATATATCGAAACTTTAAAAACTATTAAAACAACAAACGATATGATATAATGTGAAAAAATATAGTATAAGGGGATAGATTATGAAAAAAAGAAAGAGAAAAGTTATTGGTTTTATAGGACTAATAATTATCGCTATTATAATTGCATTTATTATAATATTTAGAAAATCTGTTGTACAAAAATATAATTTTAATAGTGAAATAAATCAAAATGCGGCAAGTGTTGAAAATGAAAATATTGGAATTGAAATAGAAAGAGAGCAAAACATATTTTGGGTGGTCGAAGAATCAAAAAATTATTCTAACCATTGGATTAATTCACCAGCGATTGTTTATGTAGATCAAATTCCAATTATTGGAACATTTTCTGATGACAATGGAAATCCATATCCAATTAGGTCTTCTGGATGGAATGTTTTAAGAATTGACGGAAATTGCAGAAAAAGAGGAAACAGTATAATTGTTAATGAAAATGGAAAAAATTATATTGAATTATCTGGAAAATGGACATGTATATATAGAGATGCACAAGGAAATGCTATAAGTAGAGAAATAACAAAGGAGGAAGACTTTTTTATAACTGTAAATTGTATAGATACCCTAGAACCTAATATAGATATAAAACAAGAAACAACAACTAATAGTATAAATATAAATGCTAATGCAAGTGATGATAAATCAGGAATAGATACAATTAAAATGTATTATAAAAATGCTAAAGATAGTGGGGATTATACTATATTCTATAATAATAAAAATGAGTATGATGTAACTGGTCCTCTAGAGGTATCATCTAGTGGAGAAATTAAGAATTTAAAAACAGGAAAATATAATATAAAAATAGAGGTATATGATGCTGCAGGAAATATGGCTACAAAAGAAACAGAAGTAGAAATTCCAGAAGTACCACAATTTAATGGAAAGGTAAAACTAGACAAAGAAGGATGGACTAATCAAAATGTAACATTAACAGTGGAGTCAAACTTTAGTGATCATAATGATAATAAATTTTTTACACAAATAAGTAAAGATAATCAGAATTGGGAAACAGCAAATTCTATTCAAATTACTGAAAATGGAAAAGTATATATACGATTATCTGATGGAGTAAATGTAGGAAAAAGCACAGAAATCCCAATAACAAATATTGAAAAAATACCACCAACAATAACATTTGAGCCTAATGGAGGAAATTTTACGATTAAAGAAAACGAAAGCATAGAATTAAAAACAAAAATAGCGTGTAAAGATACAGGTGGAAGTGGAATTAACAAAATAGAATACGCATGGGCTAAGTCAAATGCAGCAGAACCATCAACATGGAATGTATTAAAAAATACAGAAGATGAAGTAAGTAAAAACAATATTACAGATACTGGAACATGGTGCTTATGGGTAAAAGCAGTTGATAATGCAGGAAATATGAAAACAGAAGTGTCAAAAGAATTTTTTATTAATGAAGAAGAGGCAAAATATAAAGGGGTAGTAAATTATAATTATTTTGAAAATGGAGGAACATTTGCGAGTAAAGAAATAGATAATAAAATAGAAGGAGAACAAATAGATTTAACTGTATCTGCAAATAAAAAAGACTATGAATTTATAGGGTGGAACACAAATAAAAATGCAACAACAGGATTAACATCTTTAGAAATGCCAAAAAATGATGTTACATTATATGCTATTTTCAAGAGAAATGTAAAAGTGACATTTACTGAATATAAAGGAATAACAACTAATATAGTAACTCTTTATAATAAACAGACACAAGGAGATACAATAACACCACAAATTAGTGAATATAAGGGATGGAAGGCAGAATATTGGACTAAAGGAGAAGATGCAACTTCAAAAAAAGATGCTGATGAAGGAGAGAAAATAACTAATATAATAAATGATGTAACATATTATGCAATATATTCAAAGTCAGTAACAATAAAATTTAACTTTAATGGAGGAATATCAGATACAAAATTAGAAGATATAATTTCAAAACAAAGAGTCAATAGTAAAAATATTTACGAAGAAACAGAAGAAGAAATAACTATTCCTTCAATACAAGCAACGAAGGAAAATGAAATTCCTATGTTTTGGAATACAAAACCAGATGGAACTGGAATTGATTATATGGAAAATGAAATAATAAAACCAAAAGAAGATATGACATTATATATCAAGTGGAAAGTTAAGCAGAATGAAGATGATAATATAGTTATAAAACCTAATATAATCATAGAAAATCAAGAAGAATGGACATCAAATAACATTACAATTAAAATATCGGAAAATAGTGGAGGAATAAAATCTTTAAAAATTAATGGAGAATTAGTACAGAGAACAGAAAATGAATATAAATTTGATGTTCAAGAAAATGGAACATACATAATTGAAATTGAAGATAACAAAGGAAATGCCATAAAAAAAGAAATAAAAATAGATAACATAGATAAATTAAAACCAGAAATAGAAATCAATAATACTAATGAAAAAATAATAAAATTTAGTGTAAAAGATTTAGAGTCAGGAATAAAAAAATTAGAGTTTAGTTATGATAAAAATACATGGAATGATTGTTTAGATAATAATATAGAAAAGGAATTTACAGTTACAGATGGAACATATCATGTTGGAACATCAGAAATTTCAATACAACTTCTTAATACATTGAAAAACAACTTGTATTTTAGAGCAATAGATAATGCAGGAAATATTAGTGATACAAAAGAAATAAAAGCTCAAAACTCAGAAGTAAAGGATAATGAAATAAAAGACAATAATGGTAATGATAATAATGATAATAAAACAGATGATGAACAAATAAATAGCAATAACAAAGATACAAAAGATGAGATAGATAATACAAAAGCAACAAAAATATTACCAAAAGCAGGAGAAAAAAGAGGAATAATCTTAATATTAGCTTCACTAATAATTGTTATGATTTTTTCAATAAAGAAATATAAAAACTTGAAAGAAATAAAATAAAAGTAAAACGGGTATGAAAAATGTCATACTCGTTTTTTGCAAAATACTTGATATTTTAAGCAAATTAAGATAAAATACAACAAGAAAAAACAAAAACAAAGGTGAGAAATATGTATTTAAAAAGACTAGAAATGCAAGGATTTAAATCATTTGCAGATAAAACAGTATTAGAATTTATGCCAGGAATAACAAGTGTAATTGGACCAAATGGTTCAGGAAAGAGCAATATAGCAGATGCAATAAGATGGATACTAGGGGAACAAAGTATGAAATCATTAAGAGGTGCAAAAACACAAGATATAATATTTGCAGGAACACAAAATAGGAAATCATTAGGTTTTGCTGAAGCCTCACTTGTATTTGATAATACAGATGGAACATTACCAATAGAATATTCAGAAGTAACAATTACAAGAAAAATATATAGAAGCGGAGAAACAGGATATTATATAAATAAAGTTCCATGTAGATTAAAAGATGTTGTAGAATTATTTATGGATACTGGAATTGGAAGAGATGGATACTCAATAATAGGGCAAGGAAAAATTGATGAAATATTAAGCAACAAATCAGAAGATAGAAGACATATATTTGAAGAAGCAGCAGGAATTGTAAAATATAGAGCCAGAAAAGAAGAAACAGAAAAGAAGTTAGAACAAACAAAATTAAATTTGTTAAGAATAAATGATATATTAGCTGAAATAGAAGGCAATTTAGAGCCATTAGAGCAACAATCAGATAAAGCAAAAAAATATTTGAATTTACGTGAAGAATTAAAAAATATAGAAGTTGGATTATTCATATATAATATTGAAAAATATAAAGCAAATTTAGAAGAATTAACAAAAGATGAAGAAACAATGAATTCAAGTTTAAACCAAGAAGAAGGAAAACTTGAAAAAATTAAAATTTCAAAAGAAGAACTAAAAGAAGAAATAGATGAAATTACATCTAAGATTGAAAGTATGCAAAACATTGGGTTTGAAAGTCAAAGAGAAATAGAACAATTAAATTCAAATATTAATGTCGCACAAACTAAAATTGAAAATAATAAAGAAAACATAATAAGATATGAAAATGAGATAAATGAAATAAAAGAAAAAATTGAATCATTGACAGAGGAAATAAAACAAAAGGAGAATAAAAAAGGAAATTTACAACAAAACAAAATAAAATTTGAAAATGAATTAAAAGAAAAAGAAGCTGAACTAGAAAAATTAACAGAAAAATTAAGTAAGAAAGAAATAGAAATCGAAAACATAAAAAAACAAATAGAAGAAAATACGGACAAAAAATATGAATTACATTCTACTATAAGTTCTCAAAATGCCAATATTGAAAATATAACTAAAAGACAGCAACAAATAAAACAAGAAATAGGGAACAACATATTAGAACTAGATAGAACCAAAATGGCAAAAGAAGATATAGCAAAAGGATTTAATGAAACAGAATCAAGAAGAAACAAGATATTAAAAAATTTAGAAGAAATAAATACTAAAAAAGAGGAAGTAAATAGAAAAGTCAAAGAGTTTGATATACAACTTGTAAATCTTACAAATGAAATGAGAATGAAAAAATCAAGACATGATTTTTTAGTTGAAACAGAAAAAGAAAAAGAAGGATATACCAAAAGTGTAAAATCATTATTAGTTGACTGTGAAAAAATTCAAGAGCTAGGTAAAGGAATGCATGGAGTATTGGCAAATATAATTTCAGTTCCAAAAGAACATGAAATTGCAATTGAAATGTGTTTAGGAGCAAGCTTACAAAATGTAGTAACAGAAACAGAAGATGATGCAAAAAAACTTGTAGAATATTTAAGAACAAATAATTTAGGAAGAGCATCATTTTTGCCAATAACATCTGTAAAAGGTAAGAAATTAGAAAATATAAAAGGCAAAAAAGAAGGATTTATAGGAATTGCATCAGACTTAGTTATATATGGAAAAAAATATGAACAAATTATATTAAATTTACTTGGAAGAACAGTTGTTGTAAATAATATACAAAATGCAATAAAAATCGCAAAAGAAAATAATTATACATTTAGAATTGTAACATTAGAAGGAGATGTTATAAATCCATCAGGAGCTATAACAGGAGGCTCTGTTGCAAAGAAAACAGTAAATATATTAGGAAGAAGTAGAGAAATTGAAAGTTTACAACAAGACATACAAAAAATAGAGGAAAAGATAAAGAAAATAGAAAAGGAAAAAGATGAATACATATCTTCAAATGATAATACAACAGAAGAAATTGATGGATTAGAAAGAGAGTTACAAGATATAGAAATAACATATGCTACAGAGAGGCAAAAAGTATTATCAATTGATGAAAATATTGAAAAACTCCAAAAGAGAATAGTTAATTTAAAACAAGAAGAAACAAAAATAAATGATGATAAGGAAAAAACTATAACAGATAAAACAAACAATGAGAAAGTAGTTGAAGAACTTACTACTCAAAATGCAAAATTACAAGAAGAAGTTAATAAGTTTTCTGAATCAAATAAAGATAGTCAACAATATATTGATGATTTAAACTTAGATATAACAAATTTAAAAATATCAGTATCTTCATTTTATGAAAGTGAAATATCAATTAAAGAAATGACAGATATGATAAATAATGAAATTGAGTTAAACAAAAAGAATCAGGAAAATAAAAAAAATCAAATAGAAAATGCAAATAAAGAAAATGACGAATTAGAAGCAAATATAGAAAAAACAAGACAAGAAATAGAAAAAGTGAAGACTCTGGTTCAAAATAGTGGCACTACTGTAGAAAAACTTAAACAAGATAGAATAGCTAAAAATGAAAAATTAAAAACAAAAGAAGATGAACAAGCTTCTGAATTTAATGTTATAGAAGGATTAAAATCACAAATCGTAAAATTAGAAGTAAAGAAAACAAGATTAGAAGAAGATATAACAGATATTATTAATAAAATGTGGGAAGAATATCAGCTAACACCTAATAATGCAGGAGAATATAAGAAGCCTGAAAATGTTTCTTTAACTCAAAAAAGGGTAAATAACTTAAGAATAGAAATAAGAGAATTAGGAAGCGTAAATATTGACTCTATAGAAGAATATAAAAAAGTCAAAGAAAGATATGATTTTATGTGTGAACAAAGAGTTGACTTGGAAGATTCTATGTCAAAACTAAGAAAAGTAATTCAAGAGATGATGGAAATAATGCAAAAGCAATTTAAAGAAAAATTTGAAATTATAAATAAGAATTTTGGAGAAGTATTTAAAGAATTGTTTGGAGGAGGAAGTGCAGAAGTTAAGCTTACTGATGAGAGTAATATACTAGAGTGTGGAATAGATATAACTGTTCAGCCGCCAGGAAAGAAATTGCAAAGTATGACTTTATTATCAGGAGGAGAAAAAGCATTTACGGCAATAGCATTATTATTTGCAATATTAAAAATAAATCCATCACCCTTCTGTGTCTTAGATGAAATAGAAGCGGCCTTAGATGATGTAAATGTTTATAGATATGCTGAATATCTAAAGAAATTCTCTAAAGAAACGCAATTCTTAATTATTACTCATAGAAAAGGAACAATGGAAGTTGCAGATACTGTTTATGGAGTAACTATGGAGGAAAAGGGAATATCAAAATTATTATCAATGAAATTAAAATAAAGGGGCTTTTTTACAGCCCCTTTTAATTTATTACTTTTATAATACCAATTAAAATTAAAATACTGCCAGAAATCAAAGTGAGTTTTTGCCTAGAAACAGTAAACTTAGAACAAATGATTCTTGCAATATTATTTCCACAATTTATAAAGAACATGTGGAAAACAGCTGCTAATAGGGGATATAAAAGACTATTTATCCCCATTATCCCACAACTAAGTCCAACACAACTTGCATCCATAGAAACAGCTAAAGCAAGAAGTAATGCCTCCTTTTTTTCTATAGTATTCGAATTATCAAAATCATAGTCTGAAGGTTCATAATTAGTACTCTTTAAAATAGTATATGTTCCTAATATAACTAAAAGTATTGAACCTAAATAAGCTGATATTTTGGGAGAAAACAAAATTGAAATATAATGTCCTAAAAATATAGATATAGATGTAGAACAAAATGCAATTGCAAATATTATGAAGTTACTAGTTTTTGTTATTTTTGCATTTTTTATTCCATATGTAATTCCCAAACTTAGAGCATCTATACTAACTGATAGTGCAAGTAGAATGCAACTAAAAATCATATTTATACACCTCACTAAGATATAATATGAGCAATATTGACAAAATGTACTCATTTATATGATTTTCAAAATACCAATTAAGATTAATATTATTGACGAAAATATAGACAAACCATTTTCAGAAATATTAATTCTTTCTACAATTACTTTAGAAATAGTAGAACCACAATTAAGGAAAAATAACTGAAAACAAGCAACTAGAATTGGTAATATTATGTTACCAGACCCAATAATGCCTGAACCTAATCCCACACATACAGTATCAGCAGATAAAGCTAATCCGAGAAATAGAGCCTCTTTAGAATCAATATAATTAGAATCATCAATATCATAATTTGTTGGAGGAGAGTGAAAAGTTTTATAGATATTATATCCACCTAAAAGCATTAAAAAACTTGCTCCTAAAATTTTTGAAAAAATTGGAGAGAAAATAATAGAAATATAGTGGCCAATAAAAATTGAGCCACAAGTTAAGCAAAAAGATATTAGAAAAATAATGACATTACTTATAAAAGTTATTTTGATTTTTTTAATACCATATGTAAGACCTATTCCTAGGGAATCAATACTTACAGACAATGCTAAAAATAAACAATTAAAAATCATATTATATCACCTCGTTTGGATATAATATGATTTTTTAAGACAGAAAGGAACAAAATTATTTTAAATTTTGTAAAGCTGAAATTCTATCTTCAGTACTTGGATGTGTTGACCATAAGCTTGAAGTAGATTTCTTTCCTCTAAATGGATTAACAATATACATATTTTCAGTAGCATTATTAGCTACATTTAACTGATTAGGGTCACTGGAAATTTTTTGCAAAGCAGAAATTAAACCATCAGGGTTTCTAGTAAACTCAACTGCAGTGGCATCTGCTAAAAATTCTCTTTTCCTAGAAAGAGCAAGTTGCATAAGCTGACCAAATATTGGAGAAAGTACTAAGAAAATTAGACCAACTAACATTATAAGGCCAGAACTTTTATTATCATTATCACGGCTTCTTCTTCCACCATAAAATGAAATTCTAGTAAACCAATCAGAAAGGATTACTACAAAACCTACCATTACTGAAACGATTGCGGAAAGTCTTATATCATAATTTTTTATATGAGCCATTTCATGTGCTAATACACCTTCTAATTCATAATATTCTAATTTTTCTAATAATCCAGAAGTAACGCAAATTACGGCATTTTGAGGATTTCTACCAGTAGCAAATGCATTTGGTTGAGCATCTTCAATAACATATAATCTTGGTTTACAAGGTAAACCTGAAGCAACAACTAAAGAATCTAGAATATTAACTAATTTTAAATCTTCTTCTTTTGTAGCTGGCCTTGCTTTATTAAGGCGTAAAACAATTTTATCACTATAATAGTAAGAACCAATAGTTGAAATAATTGAAAATGCTATAGCTATTACAATTGAGTATGGCCCTAAATCAAGAGCATAGCATATATAATAAATAAGTAATGTAACTAAAATTAGAAAAGCAAAAACAATTATTCCAGATTTTATTTTATTTCTTTTAATATCTTCAAACATAATACCTCCTAAAAAGTAAGGGATAGAATTATAGCTAATTCCATCCCAGATTAAATTATTTGTCAAAATTAACTTTTACATTTTTTCTAGCTTCTTCACTTTCTGCTGCAAATAATTCTTTTGATTTAAAACCAAACATATTTGCAATAATATTTGAAGGGAAGACTTCTAATTTAGTGTTATACATAGTTACACTATCATTATAGAATTGTCTAGAAAAAGAAATTTTGTTTTCTGTATTTCTTAATTCTTCAGATAAAGCTAAAAAGTTTTCATTTGCTTTTAATTCTGGATAATTTTCAGAAACTGCCATAATTGTTTTTAAAGCTCCAGAAAGTTCACCATCTAATTTTGCTTTTTCCCCAACTGAAGAAGTATTCGCCCATGAAGTTCTCAAACTAGCAATTTTTTCAAATGTCTCAGATTCATGATTCATATAGCCTTTAACAGTTTCAACAAAGTTTGGGATTAAATCAAATCTTCTTTGTAATTGAACATCAATTTGACTCCAAGCATTATTAACTTTTTGTCTTGATGATACTAAACCATTATATATAGCTATAATCCAGATGACTAGTAATAAAATAACTATTAATGCAATCCACATAAAAAAACCTCCTTTGCATTATTATTATCATATATATGATAACATATCAGAAATATTTTTACAATAAATTTGTAATTTTTTTTGTACAAGCAACATATAATATTTATATACCAAGTTATACCAAGGCTTACGGAAACTTGCAACAAAAAGCACAAAAATTTGACAAAAAAATAAAAAAATAGTATAATAAGATTGTCGTTAAAAAAGGAGGATTTATGATTTTTATGAATAAAAAAGATAGAGCATCTATCTCTATTATGAAAATCATTGGTGTAAGTTTAATATTTATACTAATATTTGGAGTAAGTGTAATGGCTACGGAAATAGATATTAGAAGTGTTGAGATAACAATGGCTAATGGATATAAAATGACAGTAGTTACAACAAAAACAAATGTAGCAGAAATATTGGCAGATAATAATATTGTTATAGAAGAAAATGAAAGGGTAACACCTGATTTAGATAAAGAACTAACAGAAAACAACAAAATTAAAATTACAAACAAATCAGAAAGAGAAGTACAAATAGCAAAAATATCAGAAAGTGGGATAGAAACAACACTAGATGAAATATTAAAAAGTTATTCACCAATAATTGAAAAAATAGTTGTAGAACAAGAAAACATACCATTTGAAACAATAACAAAAGATAGTTCAAATGGAACAACAGACACAAAAAATAAAATCATACAACAAGGTCAAGAAGGAATTAAAGAAATAACATATAAAATAAAATATCAAAATGAAGAAGAAATTGAAAGAATAAAATTATCAGAAGAAATAATAAAAGAACCTGTAAACAAAATTGTACAAATACAAAGAAATGTAACATCAAGATCGGGAATAACAACGGCAAAAGCAACAACTACAGAAGTAACAGGAACAACAAAAATATATAAAGTAACGGCATATTGTTCATGTGCTAAATGCTGTGGTGCTCATGCTTCAGGATATACATCATCAGGAACAAAAGCAACAGCAGGACGTACAGTTGCTGCATCAGGGCAATTCTCATTTGGAACAAAATTATTAATAAATGGTCAAGAATATGTAGTAGAAGATAGAGGCGGAGCAATAAAAGGAAACAAAATAGATGTTTACATGAATTCACATGCAGAAGCATTAGCATGGGGAGTAAAATACTTACCAGTACAAGTAGTTGAATAATACAGAATATATAAAGTGGACTATATACAAGTTCACTTTATTTTTTACAAAAAATTATAAAAAAATGATGAAAAAAATATAGAAACATGGTATAATAAAATAGCCAAGAAATATGAGAAAAAACAGGAGGAAAAATGAACCAAGAACAAATAAGAAACTTTAGTATAATAGCACATATAGACCATGGAAAATCTACACTTGCAGATAGACTTATTGAAAAAACAGGAGTATTATCTCAAAGAGAGATGGAAGAACAAGTTTTAGACAACATGGACATAGAAAGAGAAAGAGGAATAACAATAAAATCACAAGCAGTAAGAATGAGATATAAAGCTAAAGACGGAAAAGAATACACATTTAATTTAATTGATACACCAGGGCATGTAGATTTTAATTACGAAGTATCTAGAAGTTTAGCAGCATGTGATGGAGCAATTCTTGTTGTAGATAGTAGCCAAGGTGTTGAAGCACAAACTCTTGCAAATGTATATTTAGCAATAGAAAATGACCTTGAAATTTTACCAGTAATAAATAAAATAGATTTACCAAATGCAAGACCTGATGAAGTAAAAAAAGAAATAGAAGAAATTATAGGAATTCCAGCAATGAATGCACCATGTATATCAGCTAAATCAGGGTTAAATGTAGAAGAAGTTTTAGAAAGAATTGTTATTGACTTACCTGCTCCAAAAGGAGATGAAAATGCTAAAACAAAATGTTTGATATTTGATTCTTTATATGATAATTATAAAGGAGCAGTTGCTTATGTAAGAGTTGTAGATGGAAAAATTAAGGTTGGCGATGAAATAAAACTAATGGCAACAGGAAAAACATATGTTGTATCAGAAGTAGGATATTTTGCACCAGGTCAATATGTACAAACACAAGAAATAAAGGCAGGAGAAGTAGGATATGTATCTGCAAGTATAAAAAGTTTAACAGATATACATGTAGGTGACACAATAACACTAAAAAATGATCCAACAGAAGAACCATTACCAGGATATAAGAAAGTAACACCAATGGTATATTGTGGGTTATATCCTGTAGATGGAAGTGAATATGAAAATTTAAAAATTGCACTAGAAAAATTAAAATTAAATGATTCAGCATTAGAATATGAACCAGAAACATCAGTAGCATTAGGATTTGGTTTCAGATGTGGATTTTTAGGACTATTACATTTGGAAATTATTGAAGAAAGACTTGATAGAGAATTTGACTTAGGATTAATAACTACAGCACCATCTGTAATTTATAAAGTACATAAAACAACGGGTGAAATTTTAGATGTATATAATCCAGCAGACTTACCTCCAACCACAGAAATAGATTATATGGAAGAACCAATAGTAACAGCTAATATATTTACGCCAAAAGAATATGTTGGAAATATAATGGATATATGTCAAAATCGCAGAGGAATATTTATTGACATGAAATATCTTGATGAAAATAGAGTTCAGTTAATTTATGATATGCCATTAAATGAAATAATATATGACTTTTTTGATAATCTAAAATCAAGAACAAAAGGATATGCATCATTTGATTATGAATTCAAAGAATATAGAGAATCAAAACTAGTAAAATTAGACATACATGTAAATGGAGAACCTGTTGATGCATTATCATTTATTGTATTTAAAGACAATGCTTATGCAAGAGGAAAGAAAATGGTTGAAAAACTAAAAGAAGTAATACCAAGACACCTGTTTGCAATTCCTTTACAAGCAGTAATTGGAGGAACTATTATTGCAAGAGAAACTATATCTGCAATGAGAAAAGATGTATTGGCAAAATGTTATGGAGGAGATATTACAAGAAAGAAGAAATTGCTTGAAAAGCAAAAAAGAGGAAAGAAAAGAATGAGACAAATAGGTAATGTGGAAATGCCACAAGAAGCATTTTTATCAGTACTAAAATTAGATGATGAATAAAAGGAGAAAAAATGAACGAGAAAAAATTTGATGACCAAGTTGAAGGAAGAAATTCAGTATTAGAATTATTAGAAAGTGGACGAGATATAAATAAAATATTTGTGACAAGAGGAGAAAAACATGGTTCAATAAATAAAATAATTGCAATAGCAAAAGAAAGAAAAATAATAATAGTTGAAAAAGATAAAAAACAAATGGATGAAATGGCACAACAAGAAAATTATCAAGGAGTAATAGCAATAGTTCCACCATTTGAATATGTGGAAGTTGATGATATATTAAAAATTGCAGAAGAAAAAAATGAGGAACCATTTATACTAATATTAGATGGAATAGAAGACCCACATAATTTAGGATCAATAATTAGAACAGCTGAAACAGCAGGAGTTCATGGAATAATAATTCCAAAGAGACGTGCTGCGGCAGTAAATAGTACTGTAAATAAGGCATCAGCAGGAGCTGTTGAACATATGCCAATTGCTAGAGTGACAAACATTTCAGAAACAATTGAAAAATTGAAAAGATCAGGATTATGGATATGTGGAACAGATGTAAATACAAATAAATATTATTATAACCAAGACTTGACAGGACCATTAGGAATAGTAATAGGAAATGAAGGAAATGGAATAAGTGATAAAGTTAAAAAGAATTGTGACTTCACAGTAAAAATTCCTATGAAAGGAAAAATTCAATCCCTAAATGCAGCAGTATCTACAGGTATAGTAGTATATGAAGCAGTTAAACAAAGATTAAAATAAATTTTTTGGAGGATAAAAATGAGAAGTAAAAAAATATTAGTTATTATAGTAATAGTAATAATTTTAGTGCTAGCTATAGCTGGTGCTGCATTAGGATATTTAGCTTTAGCAACAGATATATTTAAAAGTAATAAAGAATTATTTGGAAAATATATATTACAAAATTCAGAAACAATAGAAAATTTAAAAAAATCTACAGCAATTGATGCATATAAAACTTTACAACAACAAGGAACATATGAATCAGATACAAACCTTACAGTAAGTTATTCAGAAGGAGGAGAAGTTTCAAATCCATTTAATAACTTAAAAATTAACTTAAAAACTCAAAAAGATAATACAAATGAATATATTTATAAAAATGGACAAATTTATTTACAAGATGAAGAATATCTTCAAGGAGAAGTTATAAGAGATTCTGAAATATATGGAGTCAGACTTTTAGATGCAGTAAAACAATTTGTAAGTATTGATAATACAGAAAGTATTGAAGATGTAGCAAAAGATTTTGGAATAAATACAAGTGATATAGAAAATTATATGAACCTAATCTGGGAAAATAAGTCATTGTTTGAAGAATTTATAACTAAGGAAGAAATTAATACTATAAAAAATAGATATTTATCAATAATAAAAAATAATCTAGATAAAGCAACATATACAAATATGAAAAAAGCAGTAATAACTGTAAATAGTCAAACAATACAAACAAATGCATATATAGCTAATTTTACAAAAGAGCAAACAAGAAGTTTCGTATTAGAAATATTAAATGCAATAAGTTCAGATGATATTATTAAAGATAAAATGCAAAAGTTAAATATATATGATAAATTCTCAGAAGAAATAAACAAAATAATTGAAGACACGACTGATAGAGCAGAATATTACGAATTAAAAGTTATTGTATATGAAAGAGATGGCAAACTTGTAAGAACTTTAATTGAATTTGCGAAAAATAAGATAACAATAGATAATATAAACACAGAAAACCAGACAACAGTAAATATTCAAAGTAATATACTAAGTTCAGATACTGAAAATAGCCAAGCAATAACAATAAATAAAGTAAATTCTTCAAGCGAAGAAAGCTATGACATTACTTTAGAGATAATTAATGGAGATGACAAGAAGAAAATAGAAATAAGCAATGATACAGAAAAAAGTGGAAATCAATTAAGTTCAAATGCAGAAATAAAATATTCAGAAAATATAAAAAGTATAACTGTTAGAATAAAAGATAATACAGACATTTTAAATGAAATAGACAATAAAACGAAATTAGATAATACAAATAATGTAACATTAAATAAATTAAATGATGAAACAAGGACATCTGTAATAAAATTATTAAAAGAGCAAGTTCCAGAAAAAATTAAGACAAGATTAAATTTATTAAAGTCTGCCTTAAAGATTGACTCAACAGAACAACCAGAGGAACCAGGAAATGAAGAAATGTCACAACAAGAAATAAACAAATTTAATGCTAAATTTGAATGGTATACAGGAGAAAATGTATCTGCTGAAAATGTAAAGAATTTGCTAGAAGTTGTAAAAGAAAACTTAAATAGTGCACAATTAATAGAACTTAATAGAGATCAAGAAAATGTTAGAGAAGAAGATATAAAGATTGAGGCTAAATTAAAAATTGAACAAGGTGTAAAAAACGAAGAATTAGTAAATCAAATAGTGGCAAGAATAAAAGACAAAGCAAAATACGATGTTGTTATAAACTATAAGGATAATGACACAAGTAAACTTATAGATACAATAACAATAACAGAAAAATAATAAAAGATAAGGAGGAAATATGAATCAAATTTTAGTGACTGAAAAAGTCTATGTAACACCAGAATTAAGAAGAAAAAAGAAAATATATAGAGTGTTATTTATGCTATCAATATTTTCAATAATAGCTTTATTTTCAGTATATATATATGCAGAATATGATAGAAATAAAGAAGAGAGCATATCAAAGACAATACTATCTCAATTAGATGTAGAAAATGATGAAGAAATTGATTCAAAAGAAAATCCTTTAATAGTACTAATAACAAGAGAAGAAAATAAAGTTGCAGCAGCAAATAATGAAGAGGAACGAAATGTAACTGCAACATCAACATATACTGCTTCAAATGGAAAAAAATATGATTATATAGGAATAGTGTCAATTCCTAAAATAAATATAAGCTATCCAATATTATCAGAATGTTCAATACAATTATTAAAAGTATCAACATGTAGATTTCATGGAGGAAATCCAAATGAAGTTGGAAACTTATGCATAGTAGGTCATAATTATAGAAGAAAAGGGGTATTTTTCAGTGATGTACCAGATTTGGATATAGGAGATATTGTAGAAGTTACAGATTTAAGTAAAAAAACAGTTCAATATGAAATCTATGATATTCATACTGTAATACCAGATAATGTTGATGACACAACACAAAAAACAAATGGAAAGAGAGAAGTTACATTAATTACATGTACAGATGATAGTTCTCAAAGAGTTATAGTAAAATGTAGAGAAAAAGTATAGCAAAAATAAAACCTTTTTCATAGAATAAACTATGAAGGAGGTTTTTTTATGACAAAAATTATTGTGTATAATCAAGATACTAATAGAATGGAGACATATGTAAGAGGAGAAAATGAGGCGATGCCATATAATACAGGTAGAACCTTAAAAGTAAAGGAGTTTAGAGGTTCAAGTAAATCTAATATTTTATGGACTGATAAAAGAACAATGCAAGCATGGAATAGTCAGAGATATATTTATGGAAAACCAATAAATGTAGGATTTGCATTTAAAAGACCATATGAAGGTGGTCATGGAAATCAGAGTCAACACTATGCAGGTACAGCATTTGATGTTGGTCAGGGATTAACAAATGCTCAAAGAACTGTGTTAAGAAATAGTGCAGTGAAATCAGGAGTATGGACATATGTGGAACCTGCATCATTATCTCCAACTTGGGTACATTTCGATAGGAGATTTGGAACACCAGCTTGTTCATCAGGAGGATTTCCATTAATAAGACAAGGTTCAAAAGGAAACTATGTTTGCATAGCACAAGATGACTTGAATACATTAGGATATACAACAGGAGGACTAGATGGAATATTTGGAACAAGAACTAATAATGCTGTGAGAAGATATCAAGCTTCAAGAGGATTAAGTGTTGATGGAATAATAGGTTGCAATACATGGAGATCATTACAGGAAAATGTAGTAGGAACTGGAAAAACAAATACAACAATAAATTAAAAATAAAAAAATCAATAAAATTTTAATAAATTTTGAAAAAAGTGTTGACAATATTAAAAAAACATAGTATACTAAGCATTGTCGAAAGACATGGTCGCTTAGCTCAGCTGGGAGAGCATCTGCCTTACAAGCAGAGGGTCATAGGTTCGAGCCCTA
>CAKPIG010000011.1 GCA_934162255.1 uncultured Clostridia bacterium
GCGGGGGTAAGACTCGAACTTACGACCTTCGGGTTATGAGCCCGACGAGCTGCCAACTGCTCCACCCCGCGATATTTCTGAACGTGTTTTAATTATACAACTTTTCTATATGTTTTGTCAATAATTTTTATAAAATTTTTAAAGAGGAGGCAAAATTATTACCTCCTCCTAGTTCTTCTACTACCTATTTTTCAATTTTTTCTTACTCTACTAAGCCTATTTCCATTATTGAAACTTCATAGGCTGTATGGACTACATTTTCCATTTCATCAGATTTCTGGATATATTCCCTACTTTGAATTCTTCCAAAAAGCTGTACTCTATCTCCTACGTTTAAGAAACTTGTCCACCTAGCATTTCTCCCCCATGCAATACATGGAATATAATCACTTCTTCCGTAATTTCTGCTAACTGCAATTAACAAGTTAGCAATGTCTTTTTTTGCAGAAAAAGTCTTTCCTAATCTAACTTGTTTACAGATATATCCATCAAGATATATCAAGTTAGAATTAGGAGCTTCTTCCAATTCATCTTCGGAATAATACCAATCAAGCTCTGTTACAAATAATTTCAGTATCAGATGGCTCTTTCCATCATCCCCTAAAACATTGTAAGCCCTGTACTGTCCTGCTATTTGTATCACCTTTTCTTTGAGTGATACTTTATCTAGTAGAAGTTCAGAAACAACAAATGGAATTATATCATTCGTTCCACTATTTCTTTTAACTATTATCTCTCCCTGGAAAAACTTTTCAAAAACCACAGTGTGGCTATATTTCAGTTCATCCTTCATGACTCCCGTCATGAAAACTTTATTAGTTTTCAAATAGAGCCTTTCTGATCTTGCACGTTTTTCCATCCGCGTTATTACATTATCCTCCAAGTCAATGTAATTCATTATTTTCCTCCTGTTCTCTTTTTTGAATTTTAGTAGTAGAAGATAATGCATACATAATCTTATATGCATTAATCTAAAGTTGAAGAATCTCAACTTATGAACAAGAATATTTTAACACATATTATAGCTTTTGTAAAGTATTATGTAAATTATATTGTTATATATTCTTTAATTTTATTAAATTTACTTTCACCTATTCCACTTACATTTTGAACATCCTCTATATTATTAAATTTTCCGTTTTCTTTTCTGTAATTTATAATACTTAATGCTATTGACGGTCCAACTCCTGGTAAAGTTTCAAGCTCTGTTTGAGAAGCTGTATTTATATTTATTTTTGCATTTGGCTTAGAAGTTGAGCTATTTTTTTGTTTTGATATTTCTGTTGTTTCATTTTCTCCAGCCTCTGTTATTATATAATTAAAATTAGTATCTTCTTCTACTTGATTTTTGTTTGGAATTGTTACTTTCATTCCATCACTTAAAACATATACCAAATTTATCTTTGATATATCTGCATTTTCTGTAATCCCGCCACTTGCTTCTATTGCATCTGAAATTCTACTGCCTTCATCTAAAATTACAACCCCCCTAACATTTACTTCTCCTGTTACATATACATATATTTTTGTTTTTTCATCTACATCCTCTTTCATCTCTTCTACCGAATTTTCTTTTATTTCTGTTTGTTTAGCTTCTTCACTTTTTTCCTCCTCTATAATATTTGCTGTGTCTTCACTTAAGATTTCTTCTGTGCTAGATTTCCAAATCTTTTCAGCAATTATTCCTCCTATTATAAAAATTATTGTTACTACTATAATCACTATTTTTTTGTTCTGTTTTATAAATTCCATTCTAACCTCCTTAAAATTTTAATATTCTTCTTGCAAATATTGTACAAATGATATATTATATTTACACAATGTTTACAAGGAGATATTTCATGAAAATAAAAAATAAATTACTATTAATTATAATTATTACTATCTTTAGTATACTTATATATCAGCATCCGTCTTATGCTCAAAGTTTCGATTCTGAGTTATATTCTGAAGCTGCAATATTAATAGATTCTAACACAGGAAAAATTTTAGTAAGTAAAAATGCAAATGAAAAAATGTACCCAGCAAGTACAACAAAAATTCTGACTGCTATTTTAGCTCTTGAAAATTTACAATTATCTGATAAATTAACTGCAAGCTATTCTGCAGTCATGTCAATTCCATCAGGATATTCAAATGCTGCAATTCAAGTTGGAGAATCCTTATCAGTTGCAGACTTACTTGATTTATTTTTAATACATTCAGCTAATGAAGCAGGATTCATTTTAGCAGAAGGTGTTTCTGGTAACATTAATAATTTTGCAGACTTGATGAACAAAAAAGTTTCTGAATTAGGCTGTTTGAATACACATTTTACTAATCCTAGTGGAATTCATGATGAAAATCATTATTCAACAGCATATGATATGGCTCTTATAGCAAAATATTGCATGAAAAATTCTAATTTTAGAGATATTGTATCAAAAGAATCTTGTAGAATTGCTGCAACAGATAAATATGAAGAAAGATATTTTGTAAATACAAATGACTTAATTCGTCAAAAGAGTAAATATTACTATCCTTATGCAATAGGAATTAAAACAGGATATACTAAACAAGCTAGGAATTGCCTAATTTCTGCAAGTTCTAAAGATGGTCTTGAATTAATTGCTGTTGTACTTAGTGCAGGTACAACTTCAGCAGGAGAGAGTGAAAGATATTTAGATTCCGTAAATCTTTTCAATTATGGATTTTCTAATTATAAAATCGAACAAATCTGTTCTTCTAATACTGTTCAAAAAGAAATAATTGTGCAAAATGCAACTAAAGATACTAAAAATTTGGAATTGCTATCAAAAGATAATATTAACGCATTAATGCCTTCAGATATTTCTACTGAATCAATAAGTCCTTCTATAGAATTAAATGAAAATATTACTGCTCCAATTGCTAAAGATACGGTTCTTGGTAAAATAACATATAATATTGATGGTGAAGTTTATTCATCTGATTTAATTGCAAGTCATGATGTTGAAAAATCCAACTTATTAATTTTAATTGGACAAATCATTTTAGCAATATTAGTTTTACTTATATTAGTGAAATTACTATCTTTTAAGGGTAAAAATAAGAATAAAAAATCTAAGAATTCCAATTCAATTTATAAATTTAAATTATAATCTTAGTGGAAGCAAAATAGCTTCCACTAATTTTTATTTATAATCTTTTCCGATTATTATTGTAATATCTACTTTACTTGAACTTACTGAACTTGTTGATATATTACCAACACCTAATATTTCTTTTATATTATTTTCAATATTTTCTTTTACATTTGTTTTATTTATTATTGTTGTTTTTGATGTCGCTGTTGTTGAACCAGTTTTTGAAACAGTATATCCTTTAGCTGTTAGTGCTTTTTTTGCGGCTGTTAGTTTGCTTTCAGAACCTGATCCATTTATAATTTCAATCTTAATCTTTGAAGCTTCTTTTTTATCTATATTTTCAGTTGTTTCATTTCCTGAATTGCTTGTTGTTGTATTTTCTGCATTACTTGTATTAGTTGAACTTGAGCTTGTATTTGTATTGTTTTCTGTTTCATTTGTTGTTTGTTCATCATCAGAGTATAGCTCTTTTATTAATTCTGCAGTTTGTTTTTTATCTACTAAGTAAAACCATAATCTTTGTGGACCTATTTGTTTTGGTGTTCCTGGCAATGATGCACTTTCAATTTCATCTGCATTTATATTTACAGCATATGGCACATAGTCTTTTATTACTGATATTGGTAAATTTGTTTCGATGTATTCATATGCAATATCTATTATGTCTTTTATTTTAAATATATTTTTGGCTTGTATTGTTTGTTTTATTGTTGCCATTATAAAATTTCTTTGTGTTTTCATTCTTCCAATGTCATTTCCACCATACTCTTCTGGGTATGTTGTCATTTTACCATTTTTATCTGGATTTCCATGTCTATATCTTAATAGTTGCTCTGCTTTTTCTCCATCAATTTTCTGTAATCCTGATTGTAAATTAATGTGTAAGTCTTGTGATGGGTCATCATATACCATTCCTCCTGGTACATAAGGAACGTCAAATTCTACTCCACCTATAACATCTACTAATTTTATTAAAGCTTGATTATCTACTACAACATAGTATTTTATATCTAACCCAGTTAAGTTATTTACTGCTTCTAGTGTTTTTTCAGGATTCTTTTGATATAATGCATTTATTTTATCATATGCACTTGCTGTTGCCTCACTTTTTCCAACAAAAGAATCTCTTGGTACTGATAGTAGTGAGGCTTTTTGTGTTTTTGGGTCATATGTACCTACAATTATTGTGTCTGTCAATTTACCACCATTGTCTGTACTAACTCCCATTACCAATACTTGCAATTTATCTAAGTCTTTAAGTGTTTCTTCATTATGTCCTACAAGTGTTGATAATAAACCTTGCATACCTCCACCATTTTTCTTTATTTTATATGCCATTACTCCTATTAAAACTATTAGTATAATTAGTAATATTAATAATATCTTTTTTAATACTCCTGATTTTTTTTCTTTGTTTTTGTTCTTTTTGGACAATCTACTCACTCCTAAAATTTAAATTTATACTTTTTTACTATAACAGATTTAGTAATTTTTTTCAACATTTATTGTCTTTTTTTCTATTAATTTACAAAATCTTCACAATTTCTTAATAAAAATCGTATAAAAATAGAGCACTTTTTTCAATGCTCTATTTAAAATTCTATTTTCTAAATAATATATTTAATAATAAATTATGATTATAAAAAATCTTAGTTACATATGAATTTGCTATTGCATCAGCTATAGTTGAATTACCAGTAGTATAAACAATAAAGAATAATATCGCAAGTATCACATATATGATTAGCAATGCCTTTATAATACCATATAGCACTCCTCCAGCTTCATTAAATTGTTTTATTAAAGGTAAACTTGTTATAATATCAGCTACAAAAGTAAGTAGAATTAGTAATAATCTTACTATTATAAATATTGCAACTATAACACATACATTTATTACTTTATTTGCAATAACAGGTGCAGCTTCTATTACAATTTCATTTTTAGTTTTGTTTACTGAATCATCAACATATTTTGCAATATATTTTGTAAAATCTTTATCTTTTTCATCACTCTGTTCTTCTGTTGTTCCTTCTTTATTTGTAAAATTTTCTATTATAGAGCTTTCTATTTTATCGTCCATTTCTGTATTTTTAATTATCATATTAGATACTGGTTTATATAGTATAATTGATAATATTACAGCTGCTAATACTGCAATTAAACCAACTGCCACTTTAACTAATCCTTTTTTGTATCCAATAAAAATATTTAATAAAATTATAGCTATTAAAATTACATCAAATATAATCCCTATCATCATTTTCCTCCTATATTTTTATAATCTGTATTCTATCTCTATAGATAATTCCTACAATATTTTTTGTCATAACTATATCATTTACTTCTGAATTTGATATATATTTTTTTAGTAAAATTCCATTTTTATTAATTATATGTAACTCTGTTCCAAAATTAATTGCAATTTTGTCTTCACTAGTTTTTATTGATTTTGCAACATCATTTGTAACATATTGTCTTACTTTCAAGTTTGCTGGATTTATTATATTTACACAAGTTTCAGAATTATAATCTCCTGTTGATTTTTCTTCTAATGATACTACTTTATCTTTCATATCAATTGTCATAAATGATATACTCTTATTTTTAGCATCTAATATCTGTGAACTTTGCTCATCTTTTAATATCTCTATTGAATCATTATACATACATATAAGATTATCATTTTTTTGGTATCTTACGCTAAGAATCAACTTATCTTTTGGTGCATCATACTTATATAATATCGCATTTTTAGGATCACTTTTTGCTAATTCTATTGATACAACTTGTATATTTGATTGTATAACTACTCCTGATATATTTACTTCAGCAATTGCCAGATATTTGCTATCTTGTGAAATGCTTACATCAACTACTCTTGAAGATACCAAATTTGTTTTAAATATCTCTGTTCCAGACCTATCATATACATCAATAATTGATTTATAGTTTGAATTTGACATTACTATTGATACATATCCTGCTTCACTTACATTTATTTGATTTATTGTTCCTTCAACCTGATTTTCAAATACCTTTTCTCTTCCATTTATCAAATAAAATTTCTGTCCGCCATCTTCGCTTATTGCTAGATAACTTCCTGCTGATGCAAATTCAACTTTGTTTATATCTAATTCAATGCTTCCTACTTTACTTCCTGTTTTATTATAAAATTCTAAAACCTTTTTTCTAAGTATGCAAAGGTATTTATCATATGCATATATTTGTACATTTTCATCCTCTTCTATATCAATTGTTTTAGTACTATCTTCTGAAATATTTTTTATTAAAATATGATTGTCACACCATGTTCTAAACCTCAAATTATACATATATACAAATATTAGGACTACTATTGCTAATATGACTGCTAAGAAACAAAGAAATATTATTAATTTTCTAATATTAGCTTTTCTTTGATTTTGAAACTCTTCAGCCCAAAAATTTTTCATTTTCTTCTCCTTGTCTTTTGATTTTGCCACTATTATATCATAAGCTTTATTTTTTGCAAATATTTTTACTTTATTTTTAACAGATAAAAAATTTGTACAATTCCCAAATATCCAAAAATCGGATATGCATTATTCACTAATTTTGAAAAACCAAAATTTGAAATTATTAGACTAGTTATACACATAATAAGCACTAATTGTGTATAACTTCTTTGATTTTTGCTTGTATTTTGCAAAAATCCTGTTCCTATTGATATTGCTGTTGTAAAAATTGATGCAAGTATTATAAAAGCATATATTTTTTTAAATTGATTATAGAATTTACTAACTACATACACAATTGGCATTTCTGGTTTAATAGTCACATCAACTCTTATTAATAGTAAATATATCATCATTGTTGTTATTAACATTATTATCCCAGTAAATATTGCAATAAATTTTATACTCTTTTGACTAGTTATCGTTTTTCTTAAAGAAATCAATACTGGTATTAATAATATCATGTTATAACTTAAATATATTATTGAACTAACAAGCCAATTCCCCTGCGAGGTTACTTCTTCTATATGCCAATCTTGAATTTCTATTATATTCTTCGTTCCAATTATGATTATTGACAATATTAATGTAGGAACAACAAATTCACTTACTTTTAGCACACCTTTAACATTTGTAAAAAATATTATCATACATATTATAGCTAAGATTGTACTTCCTATTAGTTTGTTTATTCCTAGTTCTTGTTCAAAATACGCTCCAAACCCAGCAATCATTATATAAAACGAAATTAATAATAATATGTTTAATATTGAATTTATGATTGCTATTATCTTTTTATTTTGTATGAATTTTGATTGTAATTGACTATAATTCTCAATATTATATTTATATATAATTTTTAAAGTTTTATATATAAGTATTGAAATCATCAAACATGTTAATATTATTCCAAAAATTCCATTTTTCCCAAACACAAAGAAAAATGAATATATTTCTTGACCTGATGCAAAACCAGCACCTATTAATGCTCCTATTATTACAAATGTAATCAAAAATATTTCTTTCATATTACCTCTTATAAAAATATATTTTTAGGTAAGAAAAATAGAACCAAATGTATCTTCACATTTGATCCTATAATAATTATTATTTGTTTGTAAATCCTGTTGCTTTACATCCGCTAAACATTCCTGTTGTTGAAGCTTTAGTTGACCAATTTCCTGCTCTTCTATTTATTGTTGCTAAATTTGAACAGTTTTGGAACATATAATTCATGTTTGTTACATTTTTTGTGTTCCAACAACTACTGTCATAATTATTATAACAATTTAAGCTTTTTAAACTAGAACATCCACTAAACATTTCTTGCATATTTGTTACATTATTAGTTTTAAATGTTTTTATGTTTGTAGGTGTTGTTAACTTTGAACATCCTCTAAACATTGCTTGCATCCAAATTGCATTACTTGTATTAAAACTACTCAAATTAATTGTTGTTAAACCTGAACATCCATCAAACATCATCTCAAAATATCTAACATTTGATGTATTTGAAAATTTTGTAATAAAATTCAAACTCGTTAAGCTTGAACAACTCTGGAACATACCTCTCATTTGTGTTACTGAACTCGTATTTAATGTTGATGAATCATATGCTATATTAGTTAATCTTCTACATCCTGCAAAAACATATGGCATATATGCAAGTGTACTACTCGTCAAATTTGGAAGCTGAGCTGTTGTCAATGATGAACAACCATAATACATATATCCTATACTTTGAACATTTGTAGTATTTATTGATGTTCTAATTGTTGTACTTACATTTGTTAAATTTGTGCAATTATAAAACCACATTCCCATACTATCTGGTATTATTGTATTTACAACTTGTGTACTTGTTACACTTGAAGCATATCCCAACCATGGTACATTGTTTGCTGTTTGTGAATCTGCTGCAGGGTGATATTTTTGTCCTGTTATATTCCATGTTCCTGCCCTTACTGTTTTTCCTGAAATTGTTCCTGGAACATTGTTAAATGCAAGTGTTCCATCTGTATATAATGTTACATATATTGTATTTGGTGTCGTGCAAGTAACAACATTTGATTGACTTCTATTTCCTGCCACATCATATACCTGTGCAAATATATTATAAGTAGTTGATGGGCTTAACCCCAGTGTTCCACTTTTTGTTTTTGAACTTGAACCTACCGTAGTTCCATTTATGGTAGAATATGTTTCACTATCACCACTATATGAACTTGCAGATGATACTTTGTAATACCATTCAATTCTCTGTATTCCACTTAAGTTATCTTGTGTTGATATATTAAATGATATATTTGCTTCTGTTGAAGCTGCACTTGCAGATATTGATATTGTTGGTGCTGATGTATCAACCTTTAAATATGTTGATGAAACTGCACTTACATTTCCCAAATTATCAACTGCTCTTACATATAATCTTGTATTATAATTTGAATTCCATGTAGCAGATATTGATATTGAATTTCCTACTCTATCAAGAGTTCCACTCCAAGTTGACCAGTTTAATTTATCATAACTAAACTCTATTCTACTTATACTTGTTCTATCATCATATGTTGATGAAGATACTGATACACTTGTAGACCTTTGCCATTTTATTGAACTTTCAGCATGATCAATTGCTCCAACCGGGTCAAGTGCACTTGTTTGATAACTTGAATTAGTTAAAACAGGTCTAGTTGGTCCTGGTATTCCAATTTCAAAATTTATATATGAATTAAGTATATTGCTGCTGGCCACTTGTCCTGATGTATATTTAAATGTTACATATACTGTGACCTCTTTTTTCTGTTCAATATATCCTCCTATTTTAGTTCCTTCATTTGATACTTCTACTTGTATTCCAGTATTATCATAGAAATCAGTATCATATTTTATTCCCTCAAATGTATATATATAATTTGTATTGTTATATAATTTTACTTTATATGTTATACTAGAACTAGCATCAGAAGTTGATAATACTACCTTTGTACTTAACATTCTTTTACTATAAGTATTTATTTTAGAATTTAGCGTATCTGCAGAAACATTTGAATAATATTCTGCATCACTTATAAAAACCCCCTCTTGTAACGGGCTTTCTGCCTGAACTTCAATAGTTCCTGTTATATTATCAATACTCGCAAAAGCTGTTGCGAGTATCATAATCATGAACATAAAGAAAAAAGGAAATATATCGAGAATATTTTTTCTTTTTCTTAACTTTTTCATTTAAAGTTACTCCTTCATATTAATTATAATATACTTTTCACTTATTTTCAACATTACATAAAATCACCCGATATATATATATATATATATATATACTCTCCCAAGGGTTTCAGCTTTTTTACTGTAATATTACATTTTTATTACTTTTCTATTACATCTATATTACAAAAGAGATAGATTAATCTCTATCTCTTTCTACTTTTTTTGTATTTCCGCTTCTTCTTCTAATTTGCCATACAATGATTCCAATAGCTATGATTATCAATGGAACAGCAAATATTATTGCTTTAATTATTTTATCTTGTTTTTCAGTAACTGTATATTTTTCATTTTCTCCTGTTTTTCTAATTGTTATAGTATCTGTTCTCTTTGTTAAATGAGAAATTGAATTTAATATTATATCTTCATTATTTCTTAAATTTATTGCAATATCACTATACTGCATTATTTGTAAAGGCATATCTGTTGCAAATATTTCATTTGCATAAATAATCAATTCTGATTTTTTATCTTCATCAATAGTTTTTGTTACTAAAGCTCCTATTATACTTGAGCCTTCCTCACTATCCTCTGAAGTTTTAGAAGCTGAGCTTGAATTTATATTTGTTCTTACAAATGCTTTATCACTAGTTGATATTAAAGCTTCATACATTACTCCTAAATCTGACAATTTATCCTCATCTTCAAACTCAATTTTTCCTGCATCTAAAAGACATGCTTTTAATTGCATTCCCATATCAGACATAAAGCTTGCTTTTACATCTGCTATAACTAATTCAGGTGAATTATATAACATCTTATCAGTATCTTGTTCAAATACTATTCCATATCCCATTTTTACTCCATATTCTGCTAGAACTTTATTAAGATTTGGCATCTCTTTATTAAACAAGTTTTGTGATGTAAGCATCATGATTTTTCCACCATTTTTTATATACTCAATTATTTTATCTTTTTCTAAATCCATCAAATCAGAATTCAAAGTTGTTATAATTAAACAACTACAATCTGATGGAATTTCTCCCTTTGTCATTATATCTAAATATTCAACTTCATTTGATTCGTCTTTTAGTTTTTGTGTTAAAGTTGATAAAAATTGTGTTGGGTCATAATAAGTATTGCCTGAAAGAATATATATTTTTGGTTTTTCTTCTAATGTTAATCCTACAATTGCATTTGTCAAAGCCTCTTCTACTATATATACTCCTTCTCCTGATGAATAATCATATGTATACATATCATTTAATGTTATTGTTGTTTCCTTATCTCCAGTTTTTACAACTACTAAACTATCTGTATCTCCAAGATTATATTTTGTCATCAAATCTGCTCTTGCAGATAAATCATCAACATTTTCTATTTTTACTTTATCACTTATTTTTTCATATTTTTCCGCATATTCAGTTATATAAGAATAATCTTTCATATTTATTAATTGAATTGTTATATCATCTTTTAAATCTTTTAGTTTATCCTTTGTTTCAGTTGACAATGTATACAATTTTTTCTCTGTAAAGTCTAAATCTTCTACATTAATCTTCTTTACGCCCCAATTTAATAGAACATAACAAGCAATTATGATTGCCACAAGTAATAATGTAGTTGTTCCTTTTATTAGCCATTTATTCTTTATTTTTTCTAAAAACTTTTTCACTTATTCTCTCTCCTATCTATTTTACTAGCTTTCTTCTTTGCATTACCATGATAGTAAATGCTATAAACATTAATGTAAATGATATTAACCCTACCACTTCAGTTAATGAGATTACTCCTGATGGGAATTTTTGATAAAAGTTTATTATTGCAATATTTGAAAATACACTACTTAATTGTTCAATAAATAATGATATTATTAAAAATGCAATTGTTAATATTCCTGCTATTATTTGATTTTCTGTTATGCTTGATGCAAACATTCCTATTGATATTGCTGCTGCACTTATCAAAATAAATCCTAACATTGCAACTAATGTTACTTTTATATTTGGTGCTCCAAAAAAGCTAACTATTGCAAAATACATTAAAGATATTACTAATGTTATTGCGACAACAGACATCGCTGCTAAAAATTTTCCCATTACAACTCCAAACATACTTACTGGTGAAGTCATTATTAATTGCTCTGTTCCTGATTTTCTTTCTTCTGCAAACATTCTCATTGTTAATATTGGTGCTACAATTATTAGTCCATATAATGCTGTATAAAAATACAATGTTCCTAAATCTATTGTCCCTGAACTTGGTATTGCTGTTAAATAGAAAAATAAACTAAATACCAACAAGAAAATTCCTATCACTACATATCCTACTGGAGATAGAAAGTAACTTTTAAATTCTTTTTTAAATACTGCTAACACTATTCTTTTCCTCCTTCTTCATCCTTAGCTGTTTCTATTAATTTTATAAATGCATCCTCTAATGTTGCATCAGCTTTTTTCATTTCAAATATTGTTATTCCTTCTTTTGCAAATGTATCAAAGATATTTTTTCTTAAATCTATATCTTTTTCGCCTGTTATAATGTATTTCTTAGTATTGTCTTCATTTTGTGTTACTAATTTAATTTCTTTTACATTTTCCAATTTTTCTTTTATGTTCTCCATTTTGCCGTTATTATCTTCAACTGTTACATAAATTGAATTTTCTTGAATAACTTTATTTTCTAAGTTTTCTGGAGTGTCTATTGCAATTATTTCTCCTTTATTTATAATTATTACTCTATTACATATTTGGCTGACTTCTGATAATATGTGTGAACTTAATATTACAGTATGTTCTTTTCCTAATTCTTTTATCAATGCTCTTATTTCTGTTACTTGTTTTGGATCTAGCCCAACTGTTGGCTCATCAAGTATTATAACTTTTGGATTTCCAACTAAGGCTCCAGCCATACTTACTCTCTGCTTATATCCTCTTGACAAATTTTTTGTTAGTTTGTTTTGCACATCTAATAAACCTGTTTTTTCTAAAACTTCTTGGACTTTATTTTTCTTTTCTTTTCTATCTACGCCTTTAATTTCTGCCATATATGTTACAAATTCTTTTACTGTTAAATCACTATATAATGGCACTCCTTCTGGCATATATCCAATTTGTTTTTTTGCTTTTTTAGGCTTTTTAGAAATATCATAACCATCTACAATAATTCTTCCTGATGATGGTTCTATAAATCCTGTTATCATATTCATCGTAGTGCTTTTTCCCGCACCATTTGGTCCTAAAAATCCAACAATTTCTCCCTCTTCTATTTCAAAATTGATGTTGTTTACAGCAATAAAACTACCGTATTTTTTTGTTACATTTTCAACTTGAATCACGAATTTTTCCTCCTAACCTTTTTCTTACTTGTTAATATTAACATTTACAAATTATATTGTAAATAAATTTCACGCAAATTTCACATTTCTTTAGGGAAATACGTATTTTATGGATATCATATTTCCATTTTTTTTGCATATCTTTAAATAAATTATTTAGAAAGGCCATTTTTATGCAATATATTTATCCGTTTTTTATCTCTTTTATTTTTATATTTTTTTCTGAATTAGGTGATAAGACTCAACTTCTTGTAATCTCTTTTTCTGCAAAAAATAAAGCAACTCACATTTTATTAGGAGTTGCTCTAGGAACTTTTCTAAGTCATGGATTAGCCATTGCTTTTGGCAGTAAAATAGGTTCAATTAGTGGTGAGAATTTTATTATTTATTTAAAACTTGTTACATATATTACATTTTTAATCTTTGGAACTGTTGGGTTTGCAAAACTAAAATTCTCTCAAAAAGATGTAGAAAAAAAATCTATTGCAAAATCTACATTACTCAAATGCATATATTCCCTAACTCAAAATGCAATTTTTTTAGTTGCAACAACTATTGCAATCGGTGAACTTGGAGATAAAACATTTCTTGCCTCAATAGGTTTAGGCTTACAATACCCCATGTATAAATTTTCTTTAATATGTGGCTCAATTTGTGGAATGGTTTCAAGTGATTCTATTGCAATCTTTTTAGGGAAATGGCTAGGCACAAGAATTTCAGATAACACAATTGAAATCTTATCAAATACTATTTTTATTTTGTTTGGAATTATTGGCATTATTACTATCTTTCCAGCATTATAAAAAAACAGTTCTTTATTTTTAAGAACTGTTTTTTTATGTTTATTCTACACCTAAATATTCATTATATGTTACTTCTCTATCAATAACCTTATCAGGTTTTATATCAATTATCCTATTTGCTACTGTTTGTGTTAATTGATGGTCATGTGATGTAAATAATATATTTCCTTTAAATTTGCTCATTCCATCATTTACAGATGTTATACTTTCCATATCTAGATGGTTTGTTGGTTCATCAAATATCAAGAAATTTGCTCCAGAAAGCATCATTTTTGCAAGAACACATCTAACTTTTTCTCCTCCTGACAACACTCTTGCTTGTTTTAATGCTTCATCTCCTGAGAATAGCATTCTTCCTAAAAATCCTCTAACAAATGTCTCATCAGGGTCTTTTGAATATTTTCTAAGCCATTCTGTTATATTTTCATCAACATCAAATAAATAATTATTATCTTTTGGAAAATATGATTTTGTTATTGTTGTTCCCCAAATAAGTTCTCCTTCATCTGGTTCCATCTCTCCTGCAATTATTTGAAATAACACTGTTTTGGCATTTTCATTATCTGCTAAAAATGCAATTTTGTCTCCAGATTTTACTGTAAATGATATATTATCTAGTATTTTTTCTCCATTTATTGTTTTTGAAATATTTTTAACCTGTAATATTTCTTTTCCTGGTTCTCTATCTGGCTTAAAGTCAACATATGGATATTTTCTGTTTGATGGTTTTATTTCATCTAATTCTATTTTTTCAAGTGTTTTCTTTCTTGATGTTGCTTGCTTTGATTTTGAAGCATTAGCACTAAATCTTGCAATGAAATCTTGTAATTCCTTGATTTTTTCTTCTTTCTTCTTATTTTGTTCTTTCATTTGTTTTAATGCTAATTGGCTTGATTCATACCAGAAATCATAATTTCCTGGATATACTTTTATTTTTCCAAAATCAACATCAGCAATATGTGTACATACTTTATTTAAGAAATATCTATCATGTGATACTACAATAACTGTATTCTCAAAATTAATTAGGAATTCTTGTAACCAGTTTATACTCTTTAAATCTAAGTCGTTTGTAGGCTCATCTAGTAACAATACATCTGGATTTCCAAATAATGCTTGTGCTAATAATACTTTTACTTTATCTCTTGCTTCTATCTCACTCATCATTTTATAATGATTTTCAGGAATTATTCCTAAATCATTTAAAAGCATTGCTGCATCTGATTCTGCATTCCATCCATCAAGTTCAGCAAATCTTTCTTCTAATTTTGCTGCTTTCATTCCATCTTCTTCAGAAAAATCAGGCTTCATATATATTGCTTCTTTTTCTTTCATAATGTCATATAATTCTTTGTTTCCCATCATTACTGTATCTATTACACTATATTCTTCAAATGCAAAGTGGTCTTGTTTTAATACAGATAATCTTTCTCCTTTTTCAAGTGAAACCTCACCTTTACTTGGCTCTATCTCTCCTGATAAAACTTTTAAAAATGTTGATTTTCCTGCACCATTTGCTCCTATAATTCCATAACAATTACCTTTTCCAAATTTAATATTTACATCTTCAAATAACACTCTTTTTCCAAATCGAACTGTTACTCCATTTGCTGTTAGCATATTTTCCTCCCTTCGGGAATTTCCCTCTTCTCTTTTATTGCCTATATACTATAACACATTTTTCCTTTTTTTACAATAGGTTTTGAAATTTCAATAATCTGTTGAAAATTTGGTCGAATTATGCTATTTTATATTTGGGTGATGTTATGAAAAAATTAAAAATTGTGAACAAATTTCGTTTTACTTGTTCAATAATTATTTTAATTGCACTTTGTGCAACAATCGTCTTTCTTATAACAAAAAAATCAAGTCCAAAAACTATTGAAACTGGACTTTCAGAAGAAGATTTTGTTAAGGAAGAAACTCCTGTAAAAAAAGACATTAATATAAATATGAGCGTTATTGGAGATATTATGTGTCATGATTCTCAATACAAAGACGCATATTTATCAAGTCAAGATACTTACGATTTTTCATATGTTTTTAAAGATATTCAAAATTACATTTCTTCTGCAGATATCGCTGTAGGCAACTTAGAAACAACATTTGCAGGAAAAGCCAGAGGATATAGTAATTATCCTACATTTAATACACCAGAACAATTAGCAACTAATTTGAAAGATATGGGAATTGACGTTCTTACTACAGCCAACAACCATAGCTTAGATAAAGGCTATTCTGGACTTGAAAGTACTTTAAAATTTTTAGACGAAGCAGGAATTTCTCATACAGGAACATATTCTTCTGCTGAGGAGCAAAATAAAATTCTTGTAAAAGATGTAAATGGAATTAAAATCGCATTTTTAGCATTTACATATGGTACTAATGGTATTCCAGTTCCATCAGGAAAAGATTATTGTATAAATTTAATTGATGAAGATTTTATCATTAAACAACTTAATCTTGCTAAAGAACAAAATCCTGATTTAATCTGTGTAAGCATGCATTGGGGAATTGAATATCAAACAAAACAAAATAAAGAACAAGAAAAATTAGCAGATTTATTATTTAATAATGGTGTTGATATAATTTTAGGAAGTCATCCTCATGTTTTACAACCAATGGAGAAAAAGACTGTTACTCTTGAAGATGGCTCAACAAAAGATTGTTTTGTAATCTATTCTTTGGGTAATTTTATGTCAGGGCAAAACAAGGCAAACACTCGTAATTCAGTAATATTAGATATAAGCTTAACTAAAAGTGGACAAACAGATAAAACAGTTATAAATTCTGTTTCATATACTCCAATTTATATGTATAAATCTTCAGCTGTAAGATTAAAAAAATATTGTATTTTAGATATTGAAAAATCAATCTCAGATACATCTTTAGGTCAATCAACTATAAATACATTAAAGACAGAATTGACAAAAATACGAAAAACAATGGGAGAAAATATTACATTTTAAAAAGCGATTTTAAAATCGCTTTTTATTATTAGTCTCTATCAAATAATAGTTTTATTCCCCATAATCCAGAAATACCTACTAATCCGTATATAATTCTAGTTATTGCTGTCATTTGTCCAAATATAGTTGCTACTAAGTCAAATTTAAAGAATCCTATCAATCCCCAATTTATAGCACCTATAATTATTAATACTAGAGCAATTGTATCTATAACTTTCATTCTACACCTCCATGTTTTATACATATATATGCTTATTTTTCCTATTTTATTAAATTTTATTCATTATTTAATTTATTGCAAAATAAAAAACAAGATATACTATTTTGTAATATATCTTGTTTTTTTATTAATAGTTTTCAGCTTTAATTTCAAAAAATGATTTTGGATGTGAGCATACTGGGCAAACTTCTGGAGCCTTTGTTCCAACTACAATGTGTCCACAATTTCTGCATTTCCAAATCTTAACTTCTCCTGCTTCAAAAACTTTTCCATCTTTTACATTTTCTAATAATTTTTTATATCTTTCTTCATGTTCTTTTTCTATTTTACCAACTTCTGTGAATAAATATGCAATACGGTCAAATCCTTCTTCTTTTGCTTCTTTAGCCATTCTTTCATACATATCTGTCCATTCATAATTTTCACCTTCAGCAGCTGCAAGTAAGTTGTCTGCAGTTGTTGAAATTTCTCCACCATTTAATAATTTAAACCATAATTTAGCATGTTCTTTTTCATTATCTGCTGTTTCTTGAAATATTGCAGCAATTTGTTCATATCCTTCTTTTTTTGCTTTACTTGCAAAATAAGTATATTTATTTCTTGCTTGTGATTCTCCTGCAAATGCTTCCATTAAATTTTTTTCAGTTTTTGATCCTTTTAATTCCATTTCTATTTCCTCCTATTTTTAACTTTTCTGCTTAAAATTAAATATCACATTTTATTGATTTTTGCAAGAGTTTTTTTGCAAATTAATTTTAAATTTGCGTACTATCAATTGTTTTAAGTATTTTATCTACTAATTTATATATAAATTTCATTATTTCAAAATATTCTTCCAAGACCTCATTTGGATTGTTTCTTGTTGAAAATATTTCAAACATACTTCCTGTTTCAAATAAAACATACATTTTATCATTTCTAATAATTATATTAAAATCAATCTTATATTTATTATATAATTCTAAAATATCTTCTTGAACATCAGATGTTAACAATTGCATAGCAGTAATTTTATTTTCTGCATATACACTAAAGGCTTTTTCAAATTCATAAGAATCCATTTCAAGTTTTTGTTCATTAAAAAATCCATACGCCCTTGTAACATATATAGTAGTATTAATTGATTTACTAAGATTTATTTTTCCAAATAAGCCATTAAATATAGTCGTAGTTTCTGTTGTTTCATTACCATCTTTATCTTTTTTCTTAATTTCTTCTTGCACATTTAAATCAGCCATCACTATTTTTTGATTATTTATTTTTCCCTCAAAATAATCATCAGAATAATACTTATTATAGCTTCCTCCATATTTTGCTTCATCAAAAACATTTCTTGACAAGCCTTTTAACGGAATATAATCTAAATCTTCTATAAAATTTTCTAACATTTTGTTAACAAATTTTTCTTTATAATCATTATTAAATTGTTCAATATCTTCACCATTTGTTGCAATTTGACTTATGATGTATATAAAAATATCTATAATAAATATTGGCATTATAACAAATAATGAAAATGTTCTAATTTTATATAATATAAGTGCGTCTATTATAAGTATGATTATAACCACAATTATTGATACTTTTCGTTTCTTTTTACTTAATTCTTCCCATTTAAATATTACTTCATTATTATCAGCATCTATACTTGAAAAGAATTCATTAAAAGCTTCATATTTCATTATAATTTATCTCCATTAATTGTAATATTTTCTCTTTTATATTCTTCAATTTGAAAAAATTCTTTTTCTTTAAATCCAAACATTTTAGCAATTATATTATTGGGAACTGTTTGAATTGTTGAATTATATCTTTGCACATCTATATTATAGATTCTTCTAGCAGCCTGTAATTGACTTTCCATTTTTACAAGATTATTTTGTAAATTCAAAAATTGTTCACTTGCTTTTAATTCAGGATAATTTTCAGCCACAGCTATAATCCTATTCATATTATTATTTAATTCACTTGCATTTTTCAAATTTTTACTTTGAGAATATGCTGTTCTCTGTTTTACGATTTTTTCTAAAAGTTCTTTTTCATGTTTTGCATATCCTTTAACACATTCAACTAAATTAGGAATTAAATCAAATCTTTGATTTAAATAAACATCAATTCCTGACTCAGAACCTTTTACTCTATTTTGTAGTTTAATTATTTTGTTGTACTTGGCTATTATTGAAATGATCACTAAAACTATTAAAATGAGAATTATCAATATTATGGTATCCATTTTCCCCTCCAAAATCTTCAATTTTTGCTTTTTTTATAAGACCATTATCATCATATTCATAAGAAATTTCATATGTTGTAGTTTTATTAAATTTTTTCTTCATCTCTCTAAGTTCACTTGCATCACTAGTTTCTAACTCTTCAAAATTAACAGCAATAATATTGTTTGGATTTTCTTCATTTGATTTTATAACAGCATCTATAAAATTATTCATAAAGAATCCGTCTACACTTCCAAAATATAATGACTTAAATTCATGATTAAATAATTCCTTATTTGAGTTGTCTGACTCTTTATCTGACTCATCTATTTTTTCAGATACTTTATTAAAGATATCAGGTATTATATTATCTTTCACTGTATTAATAATAGATGTTGCTTGCTCTTCTGTTTTATTTTTATTAAACATTTTATTTATTATTATTGTACCTATTCCTAGAAAAGCTACTATTAATATAATAATTAATATGGCTATTTTAATTGTTCTACTATTGTTTTCATTATTGCTACCACTATTATTAATAGTGGTTGTTTTTTCTTCAATTGGATTTATATTTTCATCTAATAAATCATTTACTGTTACTCCAAATATTGTTGCAATTTTACTCAAATTATCAGTATCTGGTGTGGTTTGTCCTAGCTCCCATTTTGAAACTGTTTGCCTTGATACATTTAATTTATCAGCAAATTCTTCTTGAGACCATGCATTCCTTTTTCTTAATTTCATTAATTTTTCTTCTAATTTCATTTTTAAACTTCCTCCTCTTTCATTCTAATCATATTATACTATTTATTCATTGTCGTTTCAAGCAACTTTAGGTGGAATTTTGTCAACTAATCTTAACATTACTGATTTACTCAATTTTTTCTAGCATACTTTTCATTTTTTATTAAAATATGCTATAATATTTTTATAATAAAAATTGGAGGTACCAATGAAAGAATTATTAAAAGTAGTAGCAAAAAGGCTTTTTGTATTATCATTTATAGTCAATACACTATATTCTCTAGCAGACTATGGTGAATCATTTGCACTATCTCACTTTGGGACAAGTCCTTTAACTCTTGATAAAATTACAAAATTAACTTTATGCATATTTATTGCAGACATTATAATGCTAATAACAGCAAAAATAGTCTCTTATATTGACAATGTAAACAGTATAAAAACACAAACTGCAATTCAAAAATATTATTTTAAAAAATTACAATCAATGACAATGGAACAAATTTCAAACACACATACTGGTTACATCCACAAACTAATAACAAATGTGTCATCTTATTTTAATGAAGTGATTTGGCAATTTGAAATTAGTGTTATACCTTTAATAATTGGTGGAACATCAATATTAATAATGGTATGCAAACAGTCAATAATAACAGGAATTATATGTATTATTATTTCAGCATTAGCCGTAATTTTTAAATATAAAATGATAAAAAGCAAACAATTATATCAAAAGAAAACTAATGAAGCAGAATCAAGATATAATGCAACATTCATAGATTTTATACAAAATATAATTGCCGTTAGGAAATTAAACATTGGCGATTTTTGTAACAAAAAAATAAATGAAAATTCAGCTGAATACTTAAAAACAGCAAAAGAAAATGAAGTAAAACGTTCTATGTCAAACGGAGTTTTTACAGGCTTAATGGATTTGCTTTATTTAGTTATATTAGTAAGTACAATAATGATGGTTAAAAATGGTCAAGATGGTTTACCTTATTTATTATTCTATATGTCTGCACTGGGTAAATTATATTCAAATTTAAATAGCCTAGTTAAATTATTAGATATGACTGAAAGATTTAAAACTGCTAAAAAGCAATTAGATGCATATTTTAGCAATATCAAAGATATAAAACTAATAAAAGATTTCGATAATGTAAAACTAAAAAATGTAATCTTCTCATATTCTAAAGATTCATCAAAAATAAAGATTCCAGAATTTATTTTGAAAAAAGGCGATAAAATAAGCATAATGGGTGAATCAGGCCAAGGTAAAACTACTGTAATGAATATATTAGCAGGATTATATCCTTTAGAAAATGGTAATTTATTAGTGAATAATTCCACAGTAAAAAACAGTAGGTTAGATTTAGTTTTTGTATCTCAGGAAGTTGACCTTTTTGATTTAAGTATAAGAGATAATTTGTGCTTAGGCAAAAATATTCCTGATGAAAAGATTTTAGAATTGCTAGATGAAGCTGGTTTGACAAGTTGGTATAATGAACTACCAGAAGGTTTGGAGACAGTTGTTGGAGAACGTGGTATTAAACTCTCAGCAGGTCAAAAACAAAGATTAAATTTGATTAGGGGTATTTTGATTGATAAAGAGTTGTACTTTTTTGATGAGCCTACTTCAAATTTGGATTCAGTTACTGAAGAGAAAATTACTAATATGATTGATAAGTATTTGTGCCATAAGACTTGTGTTATTGTTACTCATAGACCAAGATTGAAACAGTTATGTAATAAACATTATGTGTTTGAAGACCATATGATGAAAGAGTTGGTTGGGGTGTAAAATTTTAGTTTGAAAGTTTTTATATAAAGTATAAACCTACTAAATTACAATTCATAATTTAGTAGGTTTATTTGTTTTTTATACTATTTTCAAATCATTTATTATTAAATGTCAAACTTTTTAATTATATTTATGAAAAAAACAACCTACAAACATTTAAGTTCATAAGTTGTTAAATTTGGTGCGCCATCGCGGGATCGAACCGCGGACCTTCTGATTAAGAGTCAGCTGCTCTACCAGCTGAGCTAATAGCGCATATTGGTTTGTTTACTAACAATTGATATTATAATACTAAAGAGCTCACTTTGTCAAGACTTGTGAGCTCTTTTTAGTATTTTTGTTTTAGTTTATGCTAAAACTTTTCTCTTTATAATGATTACCCCTACAGCTAATACTGTTAATGTTATTCCTCCAACTATTATGTATAATGTTGTATGATTTGTTAAACCTGTTGGTGGTGTTATTCTTACTGTAATCATGTCATCATCTTGTTGATGATATGTTATATCACTATCTCCTCCTAATGTAATCTTATTATTAGCTATATCATCTAATGTTACACTTTCATTTCTCGTTCTTCCTAAATTTGGTACATAATCACCTGGTCTATATTGTTTTGTATTTTGTGTTCCATCATTTGCAACAGAATCTATAGTTCTTGCAATTTTTCCACCTAATTTTAAGATTTCTGTATGATTATCATAAGTATAATCTGTTGCTTGATTTCCTAATAATTTGCTTACATGTAAATATTCTGTTTTATTTCCTCCAGTTGCTGTAACATCTTTAAATGAATCTGTTACAAATACTAAATAATTTGCTGATTCTTTATTTATTCTATCATATGTTTCTTTAGAAATTGATATTGTTTTATTAGTATCATATGTTAAGAAATGTTTTGTTTTATCTTCATTTTCACCAGCTAATGCTTGTTTCCAATTCTTATTTGTATCCTCATTTAAATCACATGTAAGTTCATTTTCCATATAATCTGCAACTACATTTACAGTAGGTGTTATTAACGGATTTTGGGCTGTATTTTTACCATAATAATAATAATCTGCTCTATCATCTCTTGTTATGTAATTACTATAATTATAAGTATAATCATATTCATAATCAGCTTCACTATTATTAGTTACTGTTATTGCATAAGTTAGATCTAAAGTTGCTCCTTGTATTAATTCTGAATCGATTTCTATATATACATTTCTAGGATTTTCTCCTGCTTTTGCAGCTTCTTCTCTTTTACTTATTATATTTTTATTTCCTATAGCTTTTACATAGCTTATTGTAGTTTTATATGGATTTCCTTCTGTTAATATTTGTCCATTTGCTAATGTTATTTTTAGATTTTGAATTGTTTTATCTATTACAATGTCTTCTCTTGCTCTTTCAATTATACCAAAATCAAACACTTTCCAAATATATGTAAAGTTTCCAAGATCATTTCTTTCTCCGTTTGTATCATCTGCTGCATTATTTGATTTTGTTGTTTGATATTCTTGTTTATTATCAGTAGTATTATATTCCACTTGTATTTTAAAAGGTGCTGAATATGCTGTCATATTTTGTGGATTATAGAAATTATCATATTCTAAATCTGTTATTGCCTTTCGTTCTTCTAAGTCATCTATTGCTGTAGAATAATCTATATCATAACCTTGTTCCCCTTCTTTATATTTTAAATGCCATTTATCTGCAGCTAACCAATCTAATTTTGTTTGGCCTTCTTTCATTACACTTTGAATTGTTGGTTCTGTTACTATTGTTGATTTATAATTTCTTGCATTTATTTCATGTCCGTTTATCTTAGTTGGGTTCTCTAATATTTTATTTCCATTAGAATCTGTTATTATTGTATTATTTCCATAAGTATATTTTAATATATAATTATCTGCAGAAACACCTTCTAATTCATAAGTTCCATCGCTTTTACTATATGCTACAGCATCTACATCTTCCCACTGATATGCATCTCCATTTTTCTTTGGCCTATGCAATTTAGATATTTCATTTTGTCCATTTTCATTAATTTTTATCAATTCTATTTTTACGTTTTCTACAACATTTTCTCCATCATCTCTTTGGCCATTTCCATTTCTTTCATTATTATTTCCTGTTTTTCTATCTTCCCATATTGTTCCTGTAACAATTTTATTGTCATCAAATAATATTTTAAATATTGGTGCAAAACTTGTATCATCTTCTGCGTTCCATGTATTATTTGATTGTGGTTTTGCATCTAATGGGTTAGAGTCATAGTCTACTGATGCATAAGTATTTCCTGTTCTACCCCCTGATTGATGTTCCGCATATATTGTACGATCTCCATACATTGGTGTAAATCCTCCAATTTCTGATACATTAAATAGTTCTTCTACTCCTTTATTACAGAAATCTTTTATTACATCAAATTTAACTTTGAATGTTACTTGTAATACTTTTCCTCCTGCAGATGTCCAACTTTGTCCATTTTTTAATACAGGATATAATGATTCATCAGTTGTTTGGTAATATATTGCTTTATACCTATCGTTTTGATATTGGTCTCCTTGCCTACTTTTTTCTTCCCATCCATCCTTTGTTACTAAATCATATTTTGTATAATCATAATAGTTTGCTATTTCTTGTACTTTTCCTTGCAACGTATTTGATTCATTATAAGCATTAATATCATATGTTACATATATCTGTAATTTTTCCGCATCGTTTGCAAGTGTCGCTGCTCTTACATCTGATGGATTTATTGGTCTTGAATATGTTTGATTATTTGTTGTAAAAGCTACTGTTGGAACATTTGCTGTTGAAATACCTCTATTTCCATATTTATATGTATATTCTTGATTATTCATCACTACTTTTACATTATTTATATCTGATTCTATTGATAAGTCAACCATTTCTCTTGGTATTAGTTGTAAATTCATTCCGTTTATTATCCATACATCTGGCGTCCACACTTCTCCATCTGGACCTATTGCATATACACTATTATATTTATCTGCATCTGCACATGGGTCATGCGAATATTCTTTCTGTACTTGGCTTTTTTTAGGTGTACCATCAGAATTAAATTCACCTGTATATTCCCATTCTAGCATATAATATTTGTGGTTTCCATGTCTTGGTTTAGTTGGTCCAGTACTGTCAGATGAACAATCTCCTGAAACAAAATTACTCTCATTTTTATGTTCATCACAACTTGAGAAATCTCCTGGTGTATTTTCATCACCATTCATACACCATGTTTGAGTTATTTTTAGCCAATCATTTTGTGCTCCACCTTGTTCTTTTGCATGAGTTTTTACTTTTTCTATTAAATTTGTTACTATTCCTTTTGTGCTTGCTCTTACCAAATTATTTTGTTCTTGTGCTATTTCACTTTGGTTTGATGATACAAATGAATATTTTCCATCAACTGAATTTCTATATCCTATATTTTCTTTTGCTGTATTATATTGACCATTAAGTGAAATATCTTGAGTTAAAGCGTTTGTTGTGTACTTTAATCCATTATATTCAAACTCAACATATGAGTTATTATACATTGTTATTTGATCTTTGTTTGGTCTATAATAATGGTCTTGTATATCAATACCAGATTCAAACTGATATGATTCTCCTAATTTTATTTCTGTATATCCTAATGTTCTTTTACCTTCTTCTGCTTTCCACCATACTTTTACAGTATCGTTTCCTCCAGGAATAGTTTTTGCACTTTGACTGTCTTTTCCAGCTCCACCTACAACAGATGTATTTCCTTTTATTATAACTTTACCATTCCCTTTTGCAGGTTCTGGTTCTTCATCTTTTATTGATGGGATAGCATATAATAATCTTTGCCAAGCACTACTATCATGTCCATCAAATACATCTAGCAAATATATATCTGCTGATGGATTTGCTCCTGCTGCAACAGCAGCTCTTGCTTTTGCTACAGTTGCATGTCCTCTTGAAATAGTATCTGCATCAGGATTATTATTTCCATACCATGAGTTATTTACTAACCCTGTAGAAGTTGCCCATTCCTCAAAGAAAACATATAGTGCACATTGTGCATCTGTATATTTATATGCTGCTGTACCATATCCACCACCATATTCTCCAGATAAAATTTGTGCTAATACTTTATTCTCTTCACCTTCTGCTGTTCTATTATCGCCATTTATATCAGACATTGTTGCAACTCCATCTTCTATATGTATATATACTAAAACTTTATATGTTGCACTTCCAGAGTTGGCTTGATGACTCTCCAAACAATATAAACCACTAGTTGTTGAGCACATATCTCTAAAACTTAATGTATGATTAGTTCCAATTGATCCTTCTTGATTGACTGATCCAATTCCAGCTTTAACAATAGTTGTATTTATAAGTAATATCATAAATAATATAATCATTGAAAATATTATCTTTTTTATTGTCTTATTCATTTTTCAACCTCCTTTCCTTCCATTATCTTCTTTTCCTATTTTTAATAAATACTAAGTATACTGCAAAAGCAATTAATGCTGTATTAATCATTATTAATACTGTATAAGCTACTGTTCTACCACCTGTGCTTATTCCAATAAATATGTCCGCTGAACCTAAGTCATTTTCTCCATTCTTTTGGTTATTTGGTGTTGAGTTTATATCTGTTTTTCCATATTCATTGTATTCTTCTGCAATTTCTGCTCTATTATTTATTAAACCTACTGTATTCTCTGTCATTGCTTTTGTTAATATTAATTTAATTTCTTTTGTTTCTCCTGCTTCAATTCTTGTTGTTGCTAAACTCTTAGAGTATAATTTATCTCCAGATAAGTACCAGTCTTTATTTAGTTCAGAACTAAATTCTAATCCATTTGGTAAATAATCTACTATGTTTGTAACATATCCTGCTACATCTCCTGCATTTTTTACTCTAATTGTATATTCAACAATTACTGTTGAACCTTTTATTTTCTTTCTTCCTATTTCAACTTTTGCAAATGCTGTATTATTAAAATCGTATGTTTTCGTTCCTGATGATGTTTGTACTGTTGCTCTACTTACAAATTTTTCTAGTTGCATATCATATGTTTGTTTTTGTCTCAATCCTAAGTTTACATTTGTTATATTACTTGTAACTTCTAATGTATCTGTAACACCACATGTTGTTTCTTGTCCATCTATTTTAACTGTTCCTTCTATAACATTTGAATTTCTACTTTCTGTTACTCCTTCTTTTTTATAAGAAGTTGGTTCATAATCATCATCTTCATAATCAAATAATACTAAATATTTTCCATCTAATACTTTTGAGAATGTATATTCACCTTTATCATCTGTTTGTGTCAATAATTGATTTCCTAGTCTATCTTTTGCAATTTGTGATTTTTCGATATCATATAGTTTTACAGTTATTCCTGATAATGTACTTTCATCACTATCTTTTTCTCCATTTTTGTTTGTATCTAACCATACCATACCACTAACAATATTTTTCATTTCTTCATCTAGATTTCTTCTAAATATATGTGTTACTTCATCTGTTTTTCCTTTTTCAGTTCCTGCAACAAGTACTTTTGCTGAAGCACTTAATGTTTTTACTTCAAACCAATCTGTTGGTTCTATTACTTCTGTTACATATTTTAATGTTGCTGTCTCTCCTGCTGAAATTTTTAAATTATAATCAAAACTGCTTACTATAGATTCCATATATGTGTCTGTATTTGCAGAATTAGTTGTTTGTTTTTCTAATTTTCCGTTTAAATATATTGCTTTTATTTTTAAATACTCTGACATATTTCCACTAATTTTTATTGTTTCATTATCTCCAGTATTCTTTACTGTTACATCATATTCAACTTCGTCACCAATTTTAATGTATTCTCCATCTTGAGGTGATGTTAATTTTATATCTGCTCCAATTTTTTGAACTGTTTGTACATCTTTGTTTGATCTGTATTTATCTCCATTTGAGTCTGTTAGTTCAACTGTCATTGCAATACTTGTAATATCTCCTGTTTCTGTTGAACCTCTAAATCTATACATTTTAGTTTCATTAGCATTGATTTCATCAATTGTAATATTATCTTTTCCTGAAACATATAAATCTGTCATATCATCTATAGAATATATTTTTAAGTTTTCTGTTAATAATTTCATTGTGATATTTGTTAATTTATCATTTGAAAGATTTTCAACTATTATGTAATATGACATACCTGTATTTGGTACTAGAGCTTCGTTTAAGTCAACTGTTCTCTTAACACTTACTCTTAATTTACCTGTAGCTGATTTAGCTTTTAATTCATTGCTTTCAACACCTTGGTTGTCACATGAAACTGTTGCTTTATTAGCAATCTCTTGACCTGCTGTAATGTCTGATTTTACTCTAACTTCATAGCTCATTGTGTATTCTTGTCCTGCTGCAAGTGACACTGTATTTGTAACTTCTGTTGCATCTGTTTCCTTATAATATGTTGCACCAGAATATACATAGTCATCAACTGGAACTACTTGTGCTGTTCCTGTTGGAACTCCACCTTTTATTATTACATTGCTTAAATCTGTTGTTCCATTATTTTTTGCTGTTACACTATATTTTATAACTTCTCCAGCTTTTACTGTATCTCCATTGTTTAGTGTGTTGTTTCCTACTGTTGCTGTTAATGTTGTTGATACTTTAATTCCTTCACCTGTTGTTAATCCTACTTGTGTAGAATCTGCTTCTTGAACTGCTTTGTTGTTTTCTTCATTGTAGCTTACTGTATATCCAGAATATGCTGTTAAATCATAGTCTAGTTTTTTAGGTAATTCTACTGAATATGTAGCAACAAATGTTTCTTCTGGTTTTAAGTCTTGTGTTTCTATTAAATATGTTTTTGGATTTTCAATATCTTTTAAGTTTGTTGTCCATCCATTATTTGCATCAGATAAATCTGCTGTTGCTGCTTCATTTGCACTATAATATACTGTTGAATTTTGTGCATTTATTGCTGTTTTTACTTTTGTTGTAAAGTTATTTTTTACTTTTTCATTTCCTATTTCAAATTGTCCATCTGTTGGGAAATTTCCAAGTATTTTTACATTATTTGCTGCTGATTTTGTATTGTTTATTAATGCTATTTTCATATCTGCACTTGTTCCACCAGCTTCTGCTTTATTTACAGTTGCTAGTTGTTTATCTGAACTTGTTCCTGAAATTCCTTCAACATTGTAATTTTCAATATTATTTATTGTAACTAATCCATTTGGTGCAACTATGCCTATTTCTTTTTCTATTGTGCTTGTTTGTTCTATTGCATTTTCATTTGAATATGTTAATGTTATTTTATCTGTTTTGCTTGCTGCTAATTTGTTTAATTTCATATTCATATTTATTTGTAAATATGCTTGTGTTGCAGAGTTATCAGTATATCCAGTTTGTTCACCTTTTAAGTCTATTTCTATTGTTTTATTTGATTTGTTATATACTGCTTTTTCTATTTCAAGTTCATCAGCATATAATTTATCAAAACTATTTATTGTTATTTCTTCTACGGCTTCTGGTAATTGAACTCTTATTTTTGGATTTTTATATAAGTCATATTTTGTATTGTCTGTTAATAATTTTACACCTACTGTAACTTCTTTATTTTCTGTTATTGTAGATAAATTATCTTTATTAACTGTTAGTTCTACTTGTGATGATGTTTCTTTAAGTTCTTTTACTTTTTCTGTAGAATTTTCTACAACATTTTCTCCGTTTAATGTTGCTGTTACTGTGTTTTGAACTTTTAATCCTGTTATTGTTCTTATTGTTTTATCATCATAATCATTTGCCATTATTGTTTTTTCATGTTGTATTTTTATTATTCCTTCTGCTACTGGTTTACTTGTTGATATTTCTAATTCTGATACTTCTTGGTTATATGTAATTACAATATTTCCACCTTCATCTGTTGTACTGTCTTGTCCTAATTTGTAATATACATTGTTTTCACCTTTTACTATTAAGTATCCTTCATTCCCTAAGATTTTTAACATTTGGTCTTTGTTTATATATGTTTTTAAATATTTTGTTTTTGCTGCTATATCTGAGTTTTCTGTTGTAAATACATCTTTTTGTTCTTTTACTAATATTGTATCAGCTGTAGCTATGTTTCTAACTGCAATTTCTGTTTGTGTACTAAAGTTAATTTCTTTTTTGTTTTCAGATTTTGTATTTGCATATAATTGACCTTTATATGTTTCTACATTATCAATATCTATATTTGTTGTTATTATATTGTTTAATTCTTTTCCTTCTAATAATGATGTACTTTCTGCTGTTAGTTTATCTGTTAAATTATAAACTTCTATTTCTGATGTTGTTTTTATTTCTATTTTATTTGCATCTACATTTTCTGCATATACAAATGTTATTATAAAACTATCTGTTTCATTTTTCTTCCATGAAATTTCTTTTTCTTTGTTTTCATTATTGTCTACAGTTATTTGTAATATTCCGTTTTCATTTTTCCAATTGTCTGCTGAAATATTTTCTGTTAGACCATTTGTTGCCATTGTTGATAAAGCTAATACCTTAACTTCTTCTGGCTTTTTATTTGATAGTTCTGGCACATTTATTTTTAGTACAGTTTGTTTTACAGGGTAATTATTGTTTGTTATATTAGATTTTACAGATAATTGTACTATTCTTTTTTTAGAACCATTTATTGTATATACTTTATTTGTTAATATTTCTGTTTCAAGTTCTGCTTTTGTGTTTTCACTATCTGCTACTAAGTTTAGTTTAACTTCTTTTTCACCTTTTATATTTTTTGATTTCGCTTTATCTAGTTTATATGTTCCTGTTAATTCTAATTTTGTTACTTTGTTTAAATCATCTAATTTTATTGTTTCAGATGCATTTATTGTTACAGGAATTTCTATTTCTACTTTGTTTCCTGCATTTATTTGATTTAACACTATTTTATTTTCGCCCATGCTATTTATATAACTAGATTCTGTATTTTTAAATTTAAAATTGCTTTCTCCAAGTGTTATTTCTCCATTGAAGTAACCTTGTTCTTTTACTTCTATTTCTGCATAAACTTTTAAATCTTCTTTGTTAACATTTTCTGTTATGCTATCTATTCTTTCTCCATTTTCATTTTTGAAATATGTTGAAAATGTTATGTTTTGATTATTTGTAGCACTATCTACGCTTTCTGCATAACTTATTAAACCTGTTCCAAGCATTAGGAAATCTGTTGCTGTTAACATTATTATCATAAGTATCATTAATAATTTTTTTAACATTTTTCCTTCCATATTTTCCTCCATTCTTTTATTGAAAGTTTTAGTTTGCTGTTCCGACTCTTACTATTCTTTTCATTGCATTATATGTATCTTTTGAAAGTAATGTTGTTGAAACAACTTGACCATTTAGTCTCATAACTTTGTATGCTTCTACTTTTCTTCCATTGCTTCCAGCTTGTTGTACTACTTCTTTTCCTGCTGGTAAGCTTGGATCTTGAATATATTGTGTTGTATATGCTATTGTTGCTACTTTTTTGGTTTCAATAGTTATGTCATATTCAACATCCTCTTTTAATCCCCATACTGATATTGTTGCTACTCCTCCGCTCACTGATGCTTGCAACCTTATTGGGTAACTCCTTGAGTTTACAAATTTAAAGTCTTGTGAGCCATATACTACTGTTGCATCTTGCCCTGCTGGCAAATATGATGTTACAAATTGATGATTTCTTCTTACTGTTACCTGAAGATTTGCCTTAACTACTGCATCATATAGTGTTGATGATATTTGGCAAATTCCTCCGCCTAGTCCATTTACTACTTGACCATTAGAAAATACTGCTGCCTCTTTGTACCCTGCTGCAATTGTTCTTTCTCCTAATGTTTTATTATAAGAGAATTCTTGACCTGGCAGTAGAATTGTTCCATTTATTTTTTGCACTGCTAATTTTAGGTTTGTTGTTCTGTTTGCATTACTTGCTTGATATCTCGTTGAAAATGTTGATAGTAAATCAGGAAATGCTTCTGTTCCTATTTCTTTAACAGTTTTTGTTGGTTTAGTAATTTTCAATTCAATTTCATATTCATCTTTTGGTTCTTGTAATAGAGTTTTTACACTTTCTACATCAAAGTCAACTCCTTCTTCTTCTGGATATACTGTAAATGGGTTTGTTGTGTAATATGCGTCTTTAACTTCTTTATATACTTCTTCATGTATTTTATCTATATCTATTTCTTTTGGTTTTACAGTTACTACTGGTATTTCTAGTTGTTTTTCTTCTGTATCTGAAACAATTGTGTTATATATATCTTCTAGTAGTTGTTCTTGATTTACTTCTTTTCCTTCTTTTCCTGTTGTTATTATCAGTTTGTTGTCTTCAATGTAATAACTTGGCTGAACTACTGCATCTTCTAGATTGTTGTTAATATTTTTTGAAATTTGTTCTACCATATCTTCATCCATTGTTACATGTAAATCAACATTGTTTCCCTGTATCCATGTTTTTAATATGTTGAAGTTGTTTGTAAATATATTTCCATCTCTACCTACAAGATATGCTTCATCTATTGCATTTTGTATTTGATAATTTACTTCTAGTGCTTTGTATGTAATCATTCCATCAAAATCACCATGTGTTAGAATTATCTGTGTTTCTCCTTTGTTTGCATATATTTCATTAAGCTTGTTTGTGGCTTCTTCTTTTGTAAGATTTGATATATCTATATTTTTTACTGATACACCTTTCATTATTTTAGTGCTTCCAAGGTTTAAAACTGCAAATATTGTAGAAGCAATTGCTAGTATAATGATAATAGCTATTATTACTACTGCTATTATCCCTTTTTTTGATTTTGGCTTTTCTTCTACATTTTCTTCAATTTCTTTTTCTTTGATTGATTTTTCTTCAATTGGTTCTTCTTTGGGTTCAGTTTGTTCTTTGAGTTCTTGCTTTTTTGATTCTGCTTCTTTTTGAACCTCTGTTGTCTTGCTTTCTTCATTTTCTACCTTTTTTTCAGCTTCTTTGATTTCTTTTTCTTCTACTATTTCTTCATTTTTTTCTTCTTTTGCAATACTCTTTTCTTGCATTTTCTTTTCGTTTTTTGTTTCTACCATATTTTACTCCTTTGCCCTCTTATTACATAATACCACAAAATTGCTATTTTGACAATTTTTTTAGCAATTTTTTTGACATTTTTTGAAATTTTTTTCTTATTAATATATATGATTTTAATTTTTTTATATTACTTAGCAAAAAAATTTACATTTTTTTCACAAAAATACTTGAATATTGTAAAATTTAATATTATAATGTCTCTAACAAAAGATGAGGGAGTTTTAAAAATGGAGTTAACAAAAAACATATTTTTTAATACAGATAAGTTAATTGAGAATAGTAAAATAAAAATTTCATATACCGGTAAATTTTTTCAAGACTCTTCTAAAGAAGTCTCTATTCATTATGGCTTTGGAGATAATTGGGATAATATTAATGATTTAGCTATGGAAAAAACTGATCTTGGCTTTCAAGCTGAGATTGATTTAATTTCTAGTAATTCATTCAATTTTTGTTTCTATAATGAAAAAGGTGAATGGGATAATAATTCTGGTGCAAATTATATTTTTACAATTGAAAAGCAACCATTAGAATTGATTGCTTTAGAGGATGAACCTGTTTCTCTTGGTAATGCTCGTAAATTAAGAAAATCTTACATCTGGAGCAAAAAAATTCGTTTAGCTGTATATAAAATCATTACATATTTACCTAGAGTAATTTCAGGAAATTATAAAAGAAAATCAACAAATGAACTATAAAAAGTGGATTTTTTAAATCCACTTTTTTATGTTATAATCCAGCCTCCATTTATAGAAATCACTTGGCCTGTTGTATATTCATCTTCAATCAACCATTTTATGCATTTTGAAATATCTGCTGTTTTCCCTATTTTTCCTAATGGAATATCTGATTCTATTTCATTTATATCTTGCTTAGTTAAATTTTCATTCATTTGCGTATCAATAATTCCTGGAGCTATTGAATTTACTCTTATATTAGATGGTCCTAATTCTTTGGCCAATGACTTTGTCATTGCATCAATTCCACCTTTTGTTACAGAATAAATTGTTTCACATGATGCACCTACCATTCCCCAAATAGAAGAAATATTTATTATACAACCTTCTTTTTTATTTATCATGTATGGCAATACTTCTTGCGTTACACAAAATACTGAATATAGATTACTTTTTATTAATATATCCCACTCTTCATCTGTAACATCAGTGAATACATTGCTTTTTGATATTCCTGCATTATTTATTAAAATATCTATTTTTTGATATTTTTTTATTATGTGTTCTATCATTGACTTTACTTCTTCTCTTTTAGATACATCTGCTTTATATATTTCTATGTTTGGATTTTCTTCTTTTAGTTTTTGAGCTTGTTCTTCAGACTTATTGTAATTTGCAATTACTTTATATCCTTTTTGTGATAAGTCAATTGCGATTTTTCTTCCAATTCCTCTAGACGCTCCTGTTACTAATACTACTTTTTCCATATTTTTCTCCTTTTTTGCAAATAAAAAAGCCAATAATTAAGAGTTATCTCAAAACTATTGACCTTTATATGGAGCCACTTCTCAGATTCGAACTGAGGACCCCCGCATTACAAGTGCGGTGCTCTGGCCAACTGAGCTAAA
>CAKPIG010000012.1 GCA_934162255.1 uncultured Clostridia bacterium
TTATTTGTAATTTTAAACAAATTATATCATTTAATTTGAAAACTTTATATACTTTCATTGAAATTCGTGAAAATTTTCTATATAATGTTTTTAGAAAGAGAACTCAGTTCGTAAACTGTTGTTAAATACAAACTGTCACATAGGAGAATAAAATATGAAAGAATATTTTGAAAATTTAAATGAAGAAATAAAAGAATACTTAAAAATACTATCACCAGAATTTCCTGAATGGTTAAAAGAATATATTAATACACCAGAAATGTTAAGACTTAATAAAATAAATATGTCTTGTGGCACGTATTATACAAAAGTATATAATGACAAATACTTTTATTCTTTATTAACTCATAGCATTGCAGTTGCACTAATTATATGGAATTTTACACATGATAAAAAACAAACTATATCTGGTTTGTTTCATGACATTGCAACACCAGTGTTTAAGCATTGTATTGATTTTATGAATGGAGATTCAGAACATCAAGAATCTACAGAAGAAAGAACTGAACAAATAATAAAAAATTCAAAAGAAATAATGAATTTATTAGAAAGAGACAATATAAAACTTGAAGAAGTATCAGATTATCACATTTATCCAATTGCAGATAATGATACTCCAAAACTAAGTGCAGATAGATTTGAATATACTTTATCAGGAGGACTTTATCAAGTAAGAGTATTTGATACAAAAGATATTGAGAAATATTATAAAAATATTATTATCTTAAGAAATGAAGATAATATAATAGAACTTTCATTTAAAGACATAAACATATGTGAAGAGTTTATACATAAAATCTCAAAATTATGGCCTCGTTGGGTAGAAGATGAAGATAGATTATGTATGCAATTTTTAGCAGATATTATTAAATCAATGAATATAAAAGGATATATTACAATTGATGATTTATATAAACTTTCTGAAAAAGAAGTGATACAATTAATTGAAAATTGTAAAGATGATTATATAAGAAAAGCATTTAAAAATTTTGAAAAAGCTACAAGAGATACAGTTTATAAAAGTGATATACCAAATAATGATATATATTGTACTAGCGTAAAAGGAAAGCAGAGATATATCAATCCATTAGTTCAACTTCAGTATAAAGCTTGTAGAATAAAAGAAGTTTCAGATATTGCAAATAATGATATAAATGAATTCTTAAATATGAAAATGCATGCTTATATTGGTTTTTATTTTGATTTCAAGCCTTATGATATAAATATGTAAATAATAAATAAGTTATGTTGACAAATATGCTGGTCTTGAGATATAATATAAGACACAAAAACTTATAGAGAGGAGAGTTTATTTTATTAATTAAAAAGTAACTAAATCACATTAATCACATTGAGCGGAGGCAATAAAAGAGTATGAAGGTTGAAAAATCAGCAAGTGACATCATCATGGAAGCAATAAAAATTACTTATGCAATATCAGATAAAAACATTTTAACAAAAGAAGTTTTCGAATGTGCAATTTTTACTACAGAGGGAACTTTGTTAGAAAAGTGGTTAAAATCAAAAGGAATAGGGCAAAAAGTAATAAATATCCGGAGAGGAAAAATTATAGAACAGTTTTTGTCTGAAAAACGGATTAATATAAAAACTGGATCTATGATGAATTTCTTAGGGAGACAATTGATTATTAGCAGTAACATGGCACAGATTTTTGAAGAACTAGAAGCAATTAATAATTATAATGAAGAAAATGAAATTGGATTTTATGAAATCCTTCTTGTAATGACAGAATTCTATGAAAGTGATTTCTATAAAGGCATAGAAATTTTGTATCCTGAATATGAAGGCGAAAATATCTTAACAGAAATAGAGGTGCTTGCCAAAGAAACAATAGAAGGATTTACATTATCGGAAGAACTTAGTGATTATTTAACAATAATGAATAGTAAAGATAGTAATGAAATGTGCAAAATTTGTGGTAGAGAAAAAGAAACAGATGCATTAATTAGGATTTTAATGAAAAATACTAAACGTAATGCAATCTTGGTAGGAGAGCCAGGAGTTGGTAAAACAGCAATTGTTGAAAAATTTGCATGGATGATTTCTTCGGGAAACTGTCCGGAAAAATTTAAAAATTGTATTGTATTATCATTAGATGTTAATTCAATTATAGCAGGAACTATGTATAGAGGGATGGCAGAAGAAAGATTTAAAGATCTTGTAAAGTTTTTAAATGAAAATCCTGAATGCATCCTGTTTATTGATGAAATTCATCTTATATTAGGTGCTGGAGCCTGCAGAGAAGGAGGAGTTGACATTGCAAACGTTTTGAAACCATTGTTAGCAAGAGGAGAATCACGTATTATTGGTGCTACAACTAATAATGAATATGAAAGATTTTTTGCTAAAGATGGAGCATTAAAACGTAGATTTGAGAAAATTGTAGTAAAAGAACCTAAAACCAGTGAAGTCTATGATATGATTAAAAATCAGATTAAGCAGTTAGAAAAAGTTCATAATACAACTATTTCAAAAAAATTAGTAAATTCTGTTATCTTTGAAGCATCTTGTTTTAATTACGAAACAAAAAATCCAGACAGAACATTAGATCTTTTGGATAAAACAATGGTTTGTGCAGAAATGGAAAATAGAAAAAATGTAGTTAAAGCAGATATTTTAAGAAATTTTGATACAAATACAGAAAAGTTTCGGAGAATGAGTGCAAAAATAAAATTAGCTACAGCATACCATGAAGCTGGTCACTGTATTGTACATGAATTTTCTGAATTAGCAAAGGTAAATGAATTACTTGCAATTTCAATTATTCCTACAGAAAACTATCTTGGAGTAAATGTATTTGATGCGAATTCAGATGAAACAATTTCTGGAAATAGAAATTGTTATATTCAGAAAATTGCAGAATGCCTTGCAGGAAGAATTGCAGAAAAAATGTATACAAGTGAAATTTCTGATGGCGCTGAATCTGATTTAAGAGAAGCCACAAATATTGCCATTGCAATGGTAACAAAGCTTTCTTTAGAACCAGAAATGCATAATAGAGTCTATGGAGAAGAAAATCTTAAATATTTAATTACAGATGAAGAAAAATTAGTGATTAATAAAAAAGTAGATTTGATTTTGCAGGAGGCTTACAAATATGCAGAAAATGTATTAATGGAAAAAGAAGAATATTTGAAAGTATTAGCAAATCAGTTAATGACTAAAGGGATACTTTCAAAGAGGGAAGTAACAAATATTTTTAAAAGTGTTGATTAAAAACTCAAAAATCTCTAAAAGCTGGTACAAATTGTACCAGCTTTGTCTTATATACTTTTTGATAGTGAAAATGTCAAACCATTCAAGTAATTTAATTTACCAGAATCAGTTTTAAAATTAAAAAGTAATTTGTAAGCTTTAAGCTGTTGATATTTAAAACCATATGATTTATTAACAGAATTTATACCATACTTTCCATCTCCAATAATTGGATGACCAATATAGGCTAAATGAGCTCTTATTTGATGAGTTTTACCTGTTTCAATATTGATATCTAGTAGTGAAGAATTATTAGAATATTCTTTTAACACAGAATAATTGGTAATAATCTTTTGATAACCAGGCTTAAAATTATCAGAAATATAAACAATAGATTTTTTATGATCTTTAAAAAGATAGCTTTCAAGTCTAGCCATTTTTTCCTTTGGAATACCATAGACTAAAGCTATATATGATTTTTCAATTTCATGTTTTTTAAATTTTTCTAATAAAATGTTTAAAGATTCTTGATTTTTTGCAAATAAAACTAAACCTATTGTATTTCTGTCTAATCTATGGCAAGGCATAGGTAAAAAAGAACATGATTCATATACAGAATGAACAATAGATGTAAGACTATTTTCTCCTGTAACTTCTAGATTATTAGGCTTATTTAAAATCAAAATATTTTTATCTTCAAAAATAATATCAAGTTTTTGACTTGAAAATAAAAAGTCATCACTTATATAAACTTGGATTTCATCATCACTATTAACTATACAATCATTGTGAATTCTAGAACCATTTATTTTTATATCTTTTTGCCTAAGTGCTTTATATAGCATATTAGAAGATAGTGAAGGGAAAGAATCTAATATGAACTTTGATAGTTTTTTATTATTATATTTATCGGTTACTATTAATTTTTTCATAAGTATATATTAACATAAAAATGGTGCTAATTCAACAAAAATCTGAAAAGAAAAGAACAAAAAACGATAAAAATGAATAAAAAGTTGCAAAAAGAGTATAATTATGGTATAATAGATATTGGTCGCGCAAAAAAAGGAGAGTGTGTAATATTTTAAAAGATAGTATAAAATACTATACTAAAGAAAGTTGCAAGATTTTTTGCATAATGGCAATAGCATTAGGTTTAATATTAGCGATTATTTTAATAAAATACAAACCAACATATATCGTAACTTTATCAGGAAAAGAAATAGGATATGTAGACAGTGAAACAGAATTTCAAGATAAAATACAAAATGAAATAATAAATAAAGAAGGAAAAAATATTGATTTTGTTTCATTAGATGAAATGCCAAGTTATGAATTAAAATTAGTAAGCAGAACACAAAAAACGAATGAAGATGAAATATTAATTGCGTTAGAACAAAAAGCGACAACAATTTATAAATACTATGCAGTAATTTTAAATGATGAAACTGTAGGATTTGTAGATAATGTTGAAGAAGCTGAGCAAGCTGTAAATACAATAAAAGAAAACAACCAAAATAAAGGAATAGAACTAAATTTACAAATAACAGAAAACTATACGGAAGATATAGATAATGTAAGTATAGAAACTGTACAAGTTGCACAAGCACAAGTTGAAGAGAAAGTTGCAGCATTAATAGAAGAAGATGAGAAAAGCAAAAAACCAATAATCAATGGAATTCTATTAGCAGTAACACCAGTAAGTGGGTCAATTACATCAAGATTTGGAGCAATAAGTAGCATAAGGTCTGGAGCACATACAGGAACAGATATAGCCGCTCCAAATGGAACGCCAATTAAAGCAGTCGCAAATGGAACAGTAACATTTGCTGAAAGAAATGGTTCATATGGGAATTTAATAAAAATTACACATGAAAATGATGTAGAAACATGGTATGGACATTGTAGCCAATTATATGCAACTGTTGGACAACAAGTAAAAGCAGGAGATGTTATTGCAGCAGTAGGTTCAACAGGAAATTCAACAGGACCACACTTGCATTTAGAAATAAGGCTTAATGGGACTGCAATAAATCCACAACAATATTTATATAAATAAAAGAGGATTCAATTTACGAATCCCCTTTTTATTATTCAACTGTAACAGATTTTGCTAAATTTCTAGGCTTATCAACATCTAATCCTTTTTCTTTTGCAATATAATATGCAAGTAATTGTAAAGGGATAATAGAAAGGATAGGAGATAAAAGTCTATCTGTTTTTGGAATATTAACTACAAAATCAATATTATTACTTGGCAAGTTTTGGTTTGTTATAACCAATGTTTTTGCACCACGGGTAATAACTTCTTGAATATTACTAATAGACTTTTCTACCAAAGAACTATCTGTAAGTATGCTGATAACAGTAATTCCATTTTCAATTAAAGCTATTGGACCATGTTTTAATTCACCTGAAGGGTATGCTTCAGAATGGATATATGAAACTTCTTTTAATTTTAGTGAGCCTTCTAAAGCAGTATTATAATCTATACCTCTTCCTAAGAAAAATACATCTTTTTCAGTATACATTTTTTTTGCAAAATCTTTTATAATTGTTGAAGACTTTATTGTTTCATCAATCTTTGAAGGAAGCTCTAAAATCTCTTTTTTTATGCAGTTAAGTTCACTTTCAGATGTGCTCTCTAAAATTTCAGCAAAATATATTGCTAAAATATTTAATAATACAACTTGTGAAGAGTATGCCTTTGTTGAAGCGACTGCAATTTCAGGACCAGCATGAGTATAAATAGAATAATCAGCTTCTCTTGTAATAGAACTACCAATAACATTAGAAATTGCAATAGTAGTAGCACCTTTAGATTTTGCAAGTTTTAATGCAGCAATAGTATCTGCTGTTTCTCCAGATTGAGAAATGTAAATACATAAAGTTTTGCTATCTACAATAGGGTTTCTATATCTGAATTCTGATGCTACATCAACAGTTGTAGGAATTTTACACAATGTTTCTAATGCAACTTTAGCAGAACGTCCTGCATAACTAGCTGTACCACAAGCTATAACATATATTTTATTTATTGAAGACAAAAATTCTTTTGAAAAATTCAAATCCTCAAAATTACAAGGTTCATTAGTTGGTAATCTTGAACCAATTGTTTCTCTAATTGCATTTGGCTGTTCATAAATTTCTTTTAACATATAGTCATCAAAACCATTTTTTTCAGCACTACCAGAATTCCACTCAATACTTTTTGATTTTTTATCAATTTTATTTAAATCAATATCATAAAATTCAATTTTATCTTTTGAAAGTAAAGCAAATTCATTATCATTTAAAAGATAAAAATCTTTAGTAAAAGAAAGAATTGCAGGAATGTCTGAAGAAATGTAGTTTTCATTATTTCCTTTACCAATTACAAGAGGACTATCTTTTCTTACAACAATCATATTTTCAGGCATATAATTTGAAATAACCTCAATTGCATAACTACCTTTTAAATCTTTACAAGTTGATTGAACAGCACGTAAAACTCTTTTATCATCATTAGACTTATCTTTAGAATAATAATAATGTATAAGGTTTGGAATAACCTCAGTATCTGTTTGTGAATAAAATTCATAACCGTTTTTTATCAAAAAATTCTTCAAATCATGATAATTTTCAATAATACCATTATGAACAACAGAAAAATTCTTACTATTGTCTAAATGGGGGTGGGAATTCTCTTTTGATGGTTTACCATGAGTTGCCCATCTTGTATGAGCAATACCAATAGTTCCTTCCAAATAATCAATTCCATCTAAATCATATAAATTTTTAACACGACCTTTGTCTTTCATAATAGATAAGCCACCTTCTTCAACAGTAGAAATTCCTGCTGAATCGTAACCTCTATATTCAAGTCTTAAAAGACCATTAATAAGTATAGGACTAGCTTTTTTGTATCCTATGTAACCAATAATTCCACACATAAGCAGAACCTCCTTATAAAATAATAATGTGGAATTGAAATATACAACTTATGTATTAATTTCTGTTATAGCATTACTGCTAATTTTTGTTTAACACTATGGACTAAGCAATCCACTAGAGCATCCGCCGAAATTTTCGATAACTCTAGACCTCGTCAACACAAAAATAATGTGTTCTGGCGCTTGAATATTTTAAATATAATACTCCTTTCTATGAATTTTGTATATTTCAATCTACCATATTATACTACATCAAATAAAAAAAGGTTTCAATAGATTTGAAAAATATTATTGCAAAAAGAGTAAGAATAGTGTATCATAATAGAGTAAGAAAAAGAGAAAGGAGGAAAGTAATGTTTAATATTGAAGAGCAATTAAAACTTTTGCCAGATAAGCCAGGAGTATATATAATGCATGATGCTGATGACAAAATAATATATGTTGGAAAAGCTGTTAATCTAAAAAATAGAGTAAGGTCATACTTTAGAAAAACAGACAAAACAGAAAGAATAAAAAGAATGGTATCACTAATAGACCATTTTGAATATATAGTAGTTGATAATGAAGCAGAAGCATTAATATTAGAGTGTAACTTAATAAAAAAGAATAGACCTAAATTTAATGTATTATTAAAAGATGATAAAACATATCCATATATAAAAATAGATGTAAAATCAGATTACCCAAATGTAACGATAACAAGAAGAGTAATAAATGATGGTTCAAAATATTTTGGCCCATATGCAAACCCAGGAGCAGCAAAAGAAATGCTAGATTTTATAAAACAAAAATATAAAATAAGGCAATGTAAGAATTTCAGATCAGAGACAAGAGCATGTTTAAATTATCATATTAATAGATGTTTAGGACCATGTATGGGATACATTTCTAAGGAAGACTATAGAAAACAAATTGATGAAATAATAGATATCCTTGACGGAAAAACTGATAAAGTTTTAAAAGATTTAGAAAAACAAATGTTGGAAGAAGCAAGAGACATGAATTTTGAAAAAGCTGCATATATAAGAGATAGAATGTTAGCAATTCAGAGAGTAAATGCAAAACAGAAGGTTTCAAATATTTCAGAAAATAATATTGATGTTATAGGAATTGCCAAATCAGAAATAGAAGTCTGTGTAGAAATATTTTTTGTTAGAGGAAGCAAAATGGTAGGTAGAGAGCATTACTTTTTCCCAGACTTAAAAGAGATGGAAGATAAGGAAATAATATCAGGATTTATAAAGCAATACTACATGGAAAATAAAAATTTACCAAATAAAATAATGATAAGAGAAAAAATAGATGATCAAGAAATTATAGAAGAATGGTTGACAAAAGAAGCGGGAAGAAAAGTTGAGATAAAAACTCCACAAAAAGGGGAAAAATTGCGTTTTGTAGAAATGGCTGATAATAATGCTAAAATTACACTAGATAATAAAGAAAGAGATAGAAGTGAAATACTAGTTGAATTAAAGGAAGTGCTTGGATTAGAAAAACTTCCAAGAAAGATAGAGACATATGATATATCAAATATTTCTGGAGAATATATAGTTGCTGGAATGTGTGTTATGGTAGATGGAGTAATAAAAAGAAATATGTCTAGGAGATTTAAAATAAAAACTGTATTTGGCCAAGATGATCCTAGATGTATGGAAGAAGTAATAACAAGAAGATTGAGACATTCAATAAATAGTAGTTCAGGAGGTTTTGGAGCTTTGCCAGATGCAATATTTGCAGATGGAGGAATAACTCAAATAAGAGCAACCAAAACAGCAATTGCAAAATATGAATTAGATATACCTGTGTTTGGAATGGTAAAAAACAGTAAACATCAAACTAGAGCATTAATGGATGAAAATAGAAAAGAGTTAGAAATATCTGAAAACTTAAAAAATTTAATAACCAAATTTCAAGATGAGGTACATGATACGGCAATATCTTATCATAGAAAACTTAGAGATGAGGCAATAAAAAAATCAGAACTTGATGAAATAAAAGGAATTGGAACAACAAAAAAATTAGCACTTCTAAAAGAATTTGGAAGTGTTGAAAAAATAAGAGAAGCAAGTGTAGAAGACTTAACAAAAGTGACAGGAATAAATGAAAGCTTGGCACAAAATATAATAGAAAAATTAAATAAATAATTTGTAAAATACTGCGATGAAAAATATGTTTTTTGAAGAATATATTTAAATCTCTCACATATATTATTATGGACAAGTAATAAGGGGGTTTTTATATGAAATTTTTAAAAAGACATAAGATATTTTCTTTTGCAGTATTTTCTTTTTTTATTCTTACAGGAGTAAACTTTTTTATGATTTATGAAATTATTAAAATGGCACAATTTATAAAAATATAAGTCAAAAGGAGGAAATTATGAGAGGATTAGCATTGTCAGGAGGAGGTATAAAGGCTGCTGCACATATAGGAGCGTTAAAAGCATTTGAAGAAAATGGTATTAAATTTGATTGTGTATCAGGAGCATCATCAGGAAGCATAATAGCTACGATGTATGCACTTGGTTATAGTAGTGATGAAATGTGGAAAATGTTTAAAAAATACTGTAAAAAAATAAAATATGCAGAATGGAAACAAGTATTTAAATTGGTAATTGGATTACTATGTACAAGAAGATTAATTGTAGACGGATTAAATAGTGGAAAGGCAATAGAAAAAATTATAGATGAAATATGTGAAGAATCTAATGTAAATAGTATAAATCAAATAAAAATGCCATTAATGATTTCAATGGTAGATTTACAAAAAGGAACAGTTTACATAGCGACATCTAAAGAAGTGAGAGCAAATTTATTGGATAATACAAGATTTATTACAAATATTCCAATTGCAACAGCAGTAAGGGCAAGTTGCAGTTTTCCTGTTGTATTTTCACCATGTGAATACAATGGAATTCAATTAATAGATGGAGGAACAAGAGAAAACTTGCCATGGAAAGGATTGAAAGACATTGGAGCAGATGAAGTATTTGGAATATCATTTGATACAATCTTAGAAAAAAATCAATGTTGTAAAAATATTGTGGAAGTAGCTGCAAGAGCAATGGAATTACAGGGAAGAGAATTATCAATGTATGAAAAAGCAGGAATAGATTATTTGATAAATATAAACTTAAAGAAAGTTGCTTTACTTGATTCTACACAAATAAACATGTTATATAAAATGGGATATGAAGAAACTAAGAAACAGCTAAAAATGCTTGAAAATGTGGGAAAATTTTAGTATAATAGTTTATGTAGAATTAAGGAGGAAAAATGGAACTAGCAAATAATTGGAATGATTATAAAATATTAGATATGGCAGATGGACAAAAATTAGAGAAATGGGGAAATGTAATTTTATCAAGACCTGACCCACAAATAATTTGGAAAGAAAAAACATATCCAGAAAAATGGAAAAGTGCAAACGCAATATATCATAGAAGCAAAACAGGAGGCGGTGCTTGGCAATATAATAAAAAAATGCCAGAAAAATGGCAAATAAAATATAAGGAATTAACATTCAATATAAAACCAATGGGATTTAAACATACAGGTTTATTTCCAGAACAGGCTGTAAACTGGGATTGGATGATGAATAAAATAAGAAATGCAAAAAGAGATATTAAAGTATTAAATCTATTTGCATATACTGGTGGAGCAACTGTAGCTTGTAGTGCAGCAGGTGCTTCAGTTTGCCATGTAGATAGTTCAAAAGGAATGGTATCATGGGCAAAAGAAAATATAATCTCATCAGGGCTACAAGAAAGGCCAGTTAGATACATAATAGATGATGTAGTAAAATTTGTTAACAGAGAAATTCGTAGAGAAAATAAATATGATGCAATAATAATGGATCCACCTTCATATGGAAGGGGAGCAAATGGGGAAGTATGGCAATTTGAGAATAATATATATGATTTAGTTGAACTATGTTCAAAAGTATTATCAGATAAACCACTATTCTTTTTAATAAATTCATATACAACAGGAATTTCAAGTAAAGTTCTAGAAAACATATTAAATTTAACAATAAACAAAAAATATAAAGGAAAAGTATATTCAGGAGAAGTAGGAATTCCTATGGAAGATTCAAATTTAGTACTTCCATGTGGAATCTTTGGAAGATGGGAGAAATAAAATGCAGAACTTAAATGTAATATATGAAGACAATCATATCATAGTAGTTGAAAAACAGCCTAATATTCCATCACAAGAAGATAAAACAGAAGATATGGATATGCTTAGTCTTGTAAAAGAATATATAAAAGAAAAATATAATAAACCAGGAAATGTATATGTAGGACTTGTACATAGATTAGATAGACCAGTTGGTGGAGTAATGGTATTTGCAAAGACTTCAAAAGCAGCATCTAGATTAAGCAATCAAGTAAGAGAAAAAATATTTAAGAAGAAGTATTTAGCTGTGGTTGACGGAAAACTTGAACAAGAGCAAGGAACACTAGAAGATTATTTATATAAAGATGAAAGAAATAATATTAGTAAAGTTGTAGATAAGAATAAAAAAAATGCTAAACTAGCAATTCTAGATTATAAAGTATTAGCATATAATGAATTAAAAAATCTAACACTACTAGAAATAAATCTTCATTCAGGTAGACATCATCAAATTAGAGTACAACTTGCTCATAGTGGACATAGTATATTTGGAGACCAAAAATATGGAACAAGAGGACAGGGAAAACAAATAGCTTTATGGGCATATGAACTTACAATACAACATCCAATAAGTAAAGAAACAATGGTATTTAAGAGCTTACCAGAGAGTAATGGAACATGGTGTATCCTCAAAAAAATTGACAAGTAAGGGAATTTATGAGATAATATAGGTAGTTATTTTTTTATAAAGGGGGTACTTAAGATGGAAGAAAATGAGAAATTTGAAAAAAAAGAAAAAATCGAAGAGACAATGCAAACAGAAAATGTTGAAAATACTGAAAAAGTTGAGACAAAACAAGAAACAGTAAAGGAACAAGTAAAAGAAGAAAAAAGCGAGATTACTGAAGAACAGCTATATAAAGCGTGGATAGGTAATAAAGCAGAAACTATGTATCTTAACATGCAAAAAACGTCATTTAACCCTTGGGCATTTTTATTTGGTGTATTTTATATGATATATAGAAAAATGTATTTGATAGCAATAGTTGCGTATATAATTAATATGGTAATTATAGAAGTAACAAATAGTGGATTTGTATCAATTCTTTTATGGATAGTATATGGATTTTCATTCTATCCATTATACAAATGGGATATAAAGAGAAAATTAAATAATTTTAAAGTTCAAAATTATACAGATGAGCAAATTTTAGCACTAGCAAAAGAAAAAGGTGGAACATCAAAAATATGGATTTTAGTTTTGATAATAGCAATAGTTGCAATAATATCATTAGTAATTGTTGGTGTAGGAATTTTTGGAATGCTTTCTACGTCAGTTGGACAAAATATTTTGACAAATCCATCATCACAATATTATTTTTATTAAAACGAATTTAAAAGGAGCAGAAATGCTTCTTTTTTTGTGTTTTAGAAAAGTGGGAAAATATTATACAAAACAAAAATAAAAAGTTTTTATATATAAAAACAGGTATTTCATAAAATAAATTGAGAAAATTAAGTAGAAAAATGTTAAATTTTAATTGTACACAAGATAAGAGAGAGGTGATAAAAGTGATAGATAAAATCTGTACACTTTTAACCAATAAGATTCAGAAAGAAATGCCTGAAGTAGACAATGAGCGTGCAGAGATAATAATGTATGGCTTACAGAATATTATAGGTGAATTTCCAAAAGGAATAATAATACTGATACTAGCTTATCTTTTCGGAATTTTTAAAATCACATTACTATCATTATTAATAATAGCACCATATAGAACATTTTCAGGTGGAGTGCATATGAAAACACATATTGGTTGTATAATATATACATTTATTTTATATGGAGGAACGGCCCTGTTTGCGAAATTTGTTACCATCCAAGGAGAAATGAAGTATATTGTAGCATTAAGTACATGGATATTTTGCATGTTAATGATAAAATTATATGCACCAGCAGATACGGAGAATCTACCTATTCTTAGAAAACAAGAGAGAAAACAAAAACAATTTATATCATATATAATCATGACCCTAGAAATAATAATTGCGATTAGTGTAAATAATTCAGTAATTTTTAACATAATAATTTTTGGAGATTTAATACAAACTCTAACAATAACTAGATTTGCATATAAGATAACCAAAAACAAGTATGGACATGAAGTATATGCAAATGCATAAATTGTAATAATACGAAAATAATATCCGGAAGTATTTTTGTATTATATAAATTTACAAAAGAAGGGGGAACCGAAATGATTAAATTTTTAGCAAAAATGGCAGAAAAATATGCAAGATCTACAAACACAGCTTGTGTAATTGCTTGGATAGGACATCAACCTAAAATGCCTACATCTTTAATCAAGAAGGACTAAATTCCGGGTAAAGTTTACCTTTACTAAACATTATAAATTCAATTCATTAAGAAAGCTCCTATAAAAGGAGCTTTCTTAAGCTATAATAAGTGTTTGCTTGAAGAATTTATCAGTTTTACTTGGAGTAAGAGTCATATTTTTTGTTTTTGAAATATATTTATTAACCTCCCATAATCCAATACCATAGTGATTTTCTTTTGAAGAATAACCTTTTTCAAATATTTTATTTAAATCAACATCTTTGTTTGTATAAGTATTTTCAACAGTTATTATTGCTTTATTTTGAACATGACTTTTAATAAAATTAACATGAATAGTTTTTTCATCACATTTTTCAGCTTCTTCAATTGCATTATCAAGAAGTACACCAAGAATTCTAGAAAATTCATATAGGTTAATATTAAATTCGCTTAAGTCTAGAAAATAGTGAATATCGAAAGTTATTCCAAGATTTGTAGCAGTGAAATATTTATTATTTAGTAAACTATAAATTCCAGGATTGTTTATAGTTCTAGGGTTTAATACTGATAAGTTTTTAGTTATATTATAATCAGTTTTTACACCTTTAAAATAAACTTTTAATCCATCCATATCATCATTATCTATAAATCCATCTATTGTAGAAACAATATTTTCAGAGTCATGCTTAAAACCTTTAACTTTATCATATAAAATTTCTAAAGATCTATTATATTCTTCAGCATTTTGCAAATCTCTTTTAGTATTTGCAAGTGTGATAATACGTGAAAAACTATAAATACTTATAGATAAAAATGCAACTAGTAAAGCAAAGTTGAAAATAGTTATACTCAAAGGAATAATATCAATATATAAATATGATGTTACTAAATGCACAATTATTACACAAATACCAATAAAAACATTTAAATATATAATTTTTAAAGTTTGCCTATCAAGATTATCAAAAAAACTCAAGTTAAAATTAGATTTCTTAATTTTATTAAATATGTTACAAGCTAAAAATAAGAATAAATATAAAAATGTTAAATATGGTAATCTATAAATAGGTGTATTATTAAATGCTTCAAAACTTATTCCTAATAATATTAAATATATTTTTTGCAAAATAGTATTAGATAGTATAAAAATAAATAGAGAAACTACTAGTGATACTAAGCTTTTAAATATATCTAATTTAAATATTAAACTTATCAAAACTAACATTGCACCATAATTTACAATTACATTATAAGGTGTGGATAAAACATATAGACCTAGAATACTTATGAATGTCATACAAGTAATGTAAGTCATTTTTTGTTTGTTATTTGCTTGAACATTAAATGGTATTAAAAATAAACTCATTAATATATAAGCTTCCGCAATACCAGCTGGAATTAACAATATATTTACTAGTTCAACATTTTCTGTAGTTAAAGCGGTCCAAATACTATTTAATAATTGTGTCATAATTAATCATCTCCATAAAATCAGTTTTGTATTTTGGTCCAATATAGCATATTGAATTATTCCTAAACAATATAGAATTATCAGACTTGATTTGAATAATATTATTTATATTAGCAATAAAAGATTTATGACATCTTACAAAATTAGGTGGCAATTTAGGTTCTATCTTAGAAAATGAGCTGTATATTTCACATTTTGAAACTGAAGTGTGGAAGATTATTTTCATTCCATCTTTTTCTATAAATTGTACATCATTTAAATCTATAAGAGAGCCTCTGTTATCAATCTTTAAAAAATTATTACTACTAGAATTAATATCTTCAAATAATCTAGATAAAGTTTCAGACATATAGTCCACAGTAATTGCACTTTTTATAATATAATCAAATGTTTTAAATTTATATGCTTGCATAACATATTCATAATGACTTGTAGTAAAAATTATATAGCAGTTTTTGGAGATTTCTCTAACTCTTTTTGCAATATCTAGTCCAGACAATTGTGAATTTTTAAATTCAATGTCTAAAATAACAACATCAACTTTATTTGCTGAAATAAAAGAAAACAATTTCTGAGGCTCTGTAGTCTTTAGTGTAATATTGGCATTAAAATCATTTTTCAAGATAGACCTATTAATTATATTAGCAAGTTTATCTAAAATAAAAATTTCATCATCGCAAATAACAATGTTTAACATAAAATTCCTCCTGTTTCGACAAAATTATTAAAATAATATATAAATATAAAACAAATTTTGCAAAATGTCAATATGCAAACAGAGAAAACTTAGTACAGCTGAATCAAGTAGTACGAACGGATAGAGGACTTTTGATGGCTGATATAAATGGATAAATATGTAAACTAAGGTAATAAAATTTAATTCTGTACATAAAATTAAACATAGAAAGAAGGTTATGTATGAAAAAAGTAATTTTATCAATAAGTATAGTTTCGATTTTTATTGTATGTGTAATTATGGCAAATATTAATTCAACAGTATTAACAAGTGCAACTATGAACAATAAAACAATAAGTTGGGGGATAAAAAGAGACAATGCTCATAAACAGCCAGATGTTGGTGTTAAAAACAAAGAAATGCTAGAAAATAATAATGGGATATGCTTAGGCAATGATATAGATAATAAAATATATTTAACATTTGATTCTGGATATGAAGCTGGATATACAGACCAAATATTAGATATTTTAAAAGAAAATGATGTTAAAGCAACTTTTTTTATAACATCACATTATTTAAACACTGCTTCTGAAAAAGTAGAAAGAATGATACAAGATGGCCACATAATAGGAAATCATACAGTAAATCATAAAAGTTTACCAAGTATTAGTGATGAAGAAATTGAAAAAGAGATAATGATACTTCATCATGTTATGTATGAAAAATACGAATATGAAATGAAATATATAAGACCTCCAAAAGGAGAATTTAATGAAAGAACCCTAAAAAAATGTGCGTCATTAGGATATAAAACTGTAATGTGGAGTTTTGCGTATTGTGATTGGGATGAGAAAAAACAGCCAAGTATAAATGAAGCAACAAAAATCATTGAAAATAATTTTCATTCTGGAGAGATAATGTTATTACATTCTAATTCAAAAACAAATAGTGAAGTTTTAGATACGATTATCAAAAAAGCTAAAAGTGATGGATATGAATTTAAAAGTTTAGATGAATTGGGGTGATCAAATGAAAAAGAAAAATAAAATTGATAAAATACTAGAATTGCCAAAAGAGATATATTCAAATACTCCGAAATTAACAATAACAGGATTTAATGAAATAATAATTGAAAACTACAAAGGAATTGTAGAATATGAAGAATTTTTTACTAGTATAAGCACATATATAGGAATTGTAAATATCAATGGATACAATCTGAACTTAGAAAAAATGACAAATGATGACATAAAAATAACAGGAAAAATAGAAGACATTGAGCTGGAAAGAATAGAAGATAACACGGAGGTATAGATGTTAATTAAGTTATTAACAAAGTACATAGTTGGATATGTAAGAATATGTGTAGAAGGTTATTATATAGAAAGATTTATAAATATATGTACTACAAATAAAATTTTAATATGGAATTTGAAAAGGGAAAATGGAGTTAAGTTATATTTAAATATAGGAATTAAAGATTTTTATGAGGCTATAAAAATTATAAAAAAATTGAAATGTAGGGTAAAAATCATAAAAAAAAGAGGAATTCCATTCCTATTACATAAATACAAAAAAAGAAAAATATTTTTTCTATCATTACTGATAATAATGATGATGTTATTTGTAAGTGCTAATTACGTATGGAACATAGAGATACAGATAGAAGATAATAAAAAACTGGAAAATATCGAACAAGAACTTAATAATGCTGGGTTAAATATAGGAATGAAAAAAAGAAATGTAAAAATAGAGGAAATAGTAAATAAAGTAAGATTAGATAGAAAAGATATATCTTGGATTGGAATTAAACTAAATGGAACAAATGCTATTGTAAAAATAGTAAAAGCAAAACAAGCACCAGAATTGATAGATAATGATGAGTTTACAAATATAGTTGCAAGTAAAAGTGGGACAATAACTAAGATAATAGCACAGAATGGAACTGCTATTGTAAAAGAAGGCGACAATGTAGAAAAAGGTCAAGTATTAATATCTGGAACAATGGAGGGAAAATATACGGGGATAAGAAATGTACATAGTTTAGGAGAAGTTGAGGCAATAGTAAAATATACTAAATCTGAAAAACTTTATTATAAAGAAGAACAAAATGTCAAAACAGGAAAAAAAGAAGAAAAATATCAGTTAAAAATAAATAAAATTCAAATAAATTTTTATAAAACCCTTTCAAAATTTAAAATTTATGATACAATAGAAGAAAATAAAAAGTTAAAAGTATTTTCTAACTTATACTTACCAATTTCCGTAACTAAAATAACGAATTATGAGTTGGAAGAAAATTCAAAAAATATAACTAGAGAAGACCTAACTCAAAAGGGAACACAGAAATTGAAAGAAGGACTAGAAAAAGAAATTGGAAAAGATAAAAATATACTTCGGAACATCAGTAGACGTACAAGAAAATGAAGAATATTTAGAAGTGTATATGACATATGAAGTAGTTGAAAATATTGGAATGCAGGAAAAAATAAATGAAACACAATAAACCTGCCTACCAAAGCTTGGAAAGGGAAAAACAATGGAAGAAAGAAGTTTAAGAGTAGTAGGAACAGATAAAACATTTTTTAATAAAATATCAAAAACATTAAGCAAAATATTGATACCAACACAAATTGGAATCAATGGTATGCGTATAAGTATGAAAAGAAATGCATTAATAAAAGCATATGAACAATTAGAAGATGAAGAAGAAACAAATAAGAAAGAAAATGCTGAGAAAAAATATGAAGATGCATATACTGCATATCTTGAAGCATTAGATAAATATGTATTAGATACAATATATAAAAAGGTAAAAAATGAAACAGCTTCAAAATTAGAAAGTATGGCATTATCTCAATATTATGGAATAGTTCAATTAAAACAAAGTGAATATACAGAATATAAATACAGAAAACAAAAATATCTATTAGAACTAGATAAAGAAACAGTGATGAATACAGCCAAAGAAAAAGTAATTGAGAAATACCAAAGATTTTATGTATCAAAACAAGATACATTATATAAAGGACTATTAAAAAATTATTCAATAAAATTAGCTGATAATACAAATATATATGATTCATCAAAAGAGTGGATATATATAAAAATATTTGATACATTAGAAGATTACTTGAAAAATATATTACCACTAAAACTAAAAGATAAAAATCTTGAAAAAATAGCAAAAGAATATGAAAAATACGAAAAATTTACTGTAGGTAAATTAGATGCAAGAGACAATATCGAAAAAAATATGATATTATTAGGAATTAGTAGAAACTTATTTACACATAGTTTGCCACTAGTAGTTGCAGAACAATGTTATATGAAACTTCTAAAAGATGCAAGATGTTTAGTTCAAGATACAAAAATCGCAGCCAAAAGAGAAAAAGCATTTAACATGTTACTAACTTTAATAGAAGACTATAACATAAAACTATTATCAACAAAAGTATATTGGGAAAATCAAAAGGATAGAGAAGAGTTTAAAAGCTTTTATGACAAATATAAGATAATTGAAAAATTGAAGGAAACAGACTTTATAGAATATGTAAAACAAAAAGAAATATTGTTCATTAGAGAAGATATTGTAAAATCAGAAAAAGAGAAAACAGATTATACAAAATTAATAAAATATTACAAGAGAAAACTAGTTGATTATGGAGTTATGAGAGAAATCAAACAAGTAAAAACACTAGAAGAAAATTTCAAAAGAACAAAATGTGAGATAGGAATAAAAGAAATGATAAATATATAAAGAGGAAGCAAATGTACGAATTAGAATATTTAGATATAAAAGAAAATGAAAAATATGAAGAAATAATAAAAAGAGTCTTAAAACAATGCTTTAAAGAAGAAGGACTAGAAAACTCAAAACTATATATAAGTGTAACACTAACAAATCCAGAAAATATACATAAAATAAACAAAAAATACAGAAATGTGGATAGAGCAACAGATGTACTATCATTTCCAATGTTTGAAAAAGAAGAAATTGAAAATAAAATAAAAAATAATGATTTTGAGCATGAGGATGTTCTTGGAGATATAGTAATTTCTATAGAAAAAGTTGAAGAACAAGCTAAAGAATATGGACATAGTTTTGAAAGAGAATTTGCATATATGCTAGTACATGGTTTTTATCACTTAATGGGGTATGACCATATAGAAGAAGCTGATAAAATAATTATGAGACCAAAAGAAGAAAAAGTTTTAAATGACATTGGAATAAGAAGGGATGAATTAAATGAAGAAAAATAAACATCTAATAATACTAGTAGTAATATTAATAATTCTTATAATCATTGCTGGAGGAATGCTTGGATTTAAAATTTTAAAAAATAAAAAAGGCAATAGTGGAGAAATTATAGATGCTTCAACAGGAGAGAAAAAAGAAGATGAAACTCTTGTTGTAACAAAAAAACAACCTAAAACATTTAGTGGAACAGATAGAGCTATTGCAGTTATGATAGACAACCATTCAGGTGCATGGCCACAAGCTAATTTGAATTTAGCAGATTTAGTATATGAAATTATTGTTGAAGGCGGAGAAACAAGACTTATGGCTGTTTTTAAAGGAAAAAACTTAGAAAAAATAGGCCCAGTTAGAAGCTCTAGACATTACTTTTTAGATTATGCATTAGAAAATAATGCAATATATGTTCATCATGGATGGAGCCCACAAGCACAAAGTGATATATCAACATTAGGAGTAAATAATATAAATGGTATACAAGAAAGTTCTTCTGATTTTTGGAGGGTAAAAGACAAATCTGCACCACATAATCTTTTCACAAGTACAGCAAGTATATTAAAAATAGCTGAAAGAAAAGGTTATAAAACAACATCTGAACAGAAAAGTGTATTAAATTATGTAGTAGATGAAGTTGATTTAGAAAGTAAATATGCTGAAAAGACTTCTAGTGAAGAAACTTCTACAGAAGGACAAACATCAACAAATAGCAATGTATTAGATGCTCAAAATGTTACAATTCCACATTCAAATTTGCAAACTGTAAAATATGAATATAATGATGAGACAAAAACATATACAAGATATGCAAGAGGAAAACTACAAAAAGACTATATAACAGGAAATCCTGTAACAACTAAAAATATAATAATAACATTTTGTGATAATTATACATTACAAGATTCAGAGGGCAAGGGTAGACAAGGACTAAATAATATAGGAACTTTTGATGGATATTATATTACAGATGGAAAAGCAATTAAGATAAAATGTAAGAAATCATCAAGAAATGTACAAACAGAATATAAAGATTTAAAAGGAAATACAATAGAAGTTAATGATGGAAATACATTTATAAATATTTGTCCAACAAATGCAAATGTAAAAATTGAAGGGAATGCATAAAAAATGCATTCTTCTTTTTATTTTGGGTAAAAATATTAAAAAGGAGGAATGCAAATGCAAGGTAAAAAAAAGGTAGTTCTTGTGGGAACTGGTTTTGTTGGAATGAGTATGGCATATGCTTTATTAAATCAAGGAACTATAGATGAATTAATTTTAATTGATGTAGATAAAGAAAAAGCGAAAGGTGAAGAAATGGATTTGATGCATGGAATGCCATATGCACCACATAAAATGTATATTAAAGCAGGAGAATATGATGATTGTAAAGATGCGAATATAGTTGTGATAACAGCGGGGATACCACAAAAACCAGGTCAGTCAAGATTAGAGTTAGCAAAGACAAATGCAAAAATAATGAAAGAAATAACACAAAATGTAATGAAAAGTGGATTTGATGGAATAGTTATTGTTGCAAGTAATCCTGTTGATATAATGACAGATATTGTTTCAGAAGAATCTAAAATGCCTAAGAGTAAAATAATTGGCTCAGGTACAGTATTAGACACAGCTAGACTTAGATATTTAATTGCTGAATATTTGCAAGTTTCAAGTAAAAATGTGCATGCATATATTTTAGGAGAACATGGAGATAGTTCTTTAGTTCCATGGGATTACTGTTATGTTGGCTGCGAGAATGTAAAAGATATTATGAAAGACAAAGGATATTCTATAGAAGATTTGAATAAAATTCATGATGGAGTATGGAAAGCAGCATATGAAATAATTGATAAGAAAAAAGCTACTTATTATGGTATCGGAATGGCACTGGCTAGACTAGTAAAAGCTGTAACTGATGATGAAAATGCAATATTGACAGTTTCAGCATATTTGAAAAATGAATATATGCAAAATAATATTTATATTGGAGTTCCAGCAATAATAAATAAAGATGGAGTTAAAGATTTGTTGAAATTAAAATTAAATCCAGCAGATCAAGAAAAATTTAATAAGAGTTGTAACATAATAAAAGAGAATTTGGAAGAAATAAAAAGAACACTAGAATAAACTAGTGTTTTTTATTATTGCTTGATTTGAATATGAACATCTCTTAATTGGTCATGAGTAACATTACCAGGAGCTCCCATCATTAAATCTTGAGCTTTACTGTTTAGAGGGAATGCTATGACATCTCTTATAGTATCACAACCTGCAATAAGCATAATCATTCTATCTATACCAGGTGCAATTCCAGCATGTGGTGGAGCACCAAATTGAAATGCATTAAATAATGCACCAAACTTTTCTTCAACATGTTCTTTTGAATAACCAGCAAGTTCAAATGCCTTTAACATAATGTTTATATCATGGTTTCTAACAGCACCTGAAGAAAGTTCAACACCATTACAAACTATGTCATATTGATAAGCTAAAATATCTAAAGGATTTTTTGCTTTTAAAGCTTCCAATCCACCTTGTGGCATAGAAAATGGGTTGTGACTAAATGCAATTTGACCTCTTTCATCAAGTTCAAACATAGGAAAGTCAACTATCCAACAAAAACTAAAGATGTTTTCATCTATAAGATTTAATCTATTTCCAAGTTCTGTACGAATTTGACCTGCAAATTCTGAAGCTCTTTTTTCATTATCTGCAATAAAGAAAATTGTATCTCCAATCTCTAGATTTGCTAAAGTTCTTAACTCTTCTTTCATATCATCAGGTATAAATTTATCAATAGGTCCTTTATAAGATTTATCCTCTAAAACCTCTAAATATCCAAGTCCGCCCATTCCAATAGATGTAGCAAAATCAAGCATTTTTTCATGGAAACCTTTAGACATATCTGCATGAACTTTGATGGCTCTTACAGTTCTACCGACAAAAGGTTTAAAAGTACATCTTTGGAAAAAGTCTGTTACATCAATTATTATTAAAGGATTTCTTAAATCTGGTTTATCTGAACCATATTTTAGCATAGCTTCTTTATAAGAAATTCTTGGAAAAGGATACTCAGAAATTTTCTTTGTTGAAAACTTCTTAAAAGTATTATAAACAACTGGCTCCATAACACTAAAAACATCTTCTTGAGAAGCATAAGACATTTCCATATCTAATTGATAGAATTCACCTGGAGCTCTATCTGCTCTTGCATCTTCATCTCTAAAGCAAGGAGCAATTTGAAAATATTTATCTATACCAGAAACCATTAACAATTGTTTAAATTGTTGAGGGGCTTGAGGTAAAGCGTAGAATTTTCCTGGATGCAATCTACTTGGAACAAGATAATCCCTAGCTCCTTCAGGAGATGAACTTGTAAGAATAGGTGTTTGTACCTCTAAAAATCCTTGTTCAATCATTTGGCTTCTTAGATATTGAAGAATTTGTGCACGAAGTATTAAATTATTTTTCAATTTATCTCCTCTTAAATCTAAAAATCTATATTGAAGTCTTAAATCTTCTCTAATTTCTTGATTTGAATTTACTTCAAAAGGAAGATTTTTAGTTCTTTTTCCTAAAACCTCGATTTTCTTAATAAATATTTCTACTAATCCAGTTTTTAATTTTTCATTAATAGTATCTTCACTTCTTTTTCTAACAGTACCTGTTACTGAAACTGATGATTCAATTGGAATATGTGAAGCAAAATCAACTTCATCTTCTTTACCAGAAGTTACAACTTGAGTTATTCCATACATATCTCTAATGTCTAAGAAAACAACTCCACCATGATTACGTATTGTTTGAACAAATCCTGCGATTTGAACTTCTTTTCCAACATCACCTAAACTAATTTCATTACATGTATGAGTTTTGTACTTTCTCATAAAAAATTCCTCCTTATAAAAAATATTTATAGACACAAAAAAAGTCCATGCCTATGCAGGGACGAAATAATAATCCGCGGTACCACCCAGCTTGAAAACATAAAGTTTTCCTCTCTTTTAATTAATTAATGCTCCAAAGTGTTTCATATTTTAGTTTAACCTAAAAGGGCTCTCAGCCAATGACCCTTATTCTCTGATTAGTAAATTCTAAATACTTTGCTTTGTACGAACGCAAAATCATAAATTTATCTAATATTTTACAATATTATTAGCGTTTTTGTCAATAGATATTCAAAAATACTTGTATTTTATGGAAAAACGGTATATAATAAGCACATTAAAAATGAAGAGACACTAAAATGTCAAAAGGAGGTAAAAATGCAAGTAAGTAAAGAAGAAATATTACATATTGCAAATTTGGCACAATTAGAATTAAAAGAAGATGAAATTGAAAAATATATGTTACATTTGCAAGATATATTAAATTTTGCTAATATCGTAAACAATGCACCAGTAGATGGACTTGATATCACAATAGGAGCAAATGAAGCAAAAAATGTATTCAGAAAAGATGAAATAAAAGTATTTGAAGATGTAGATAGTTTATTACAAAATGCACCAACACAAGATCAACACATGTTCAAATTACCTAAAGTAATACAATAATAAACTGTTAAAGGAGGAGGAACTAAATGGATATAACAGAATTAACTGTGCATGAATTACGTGAAAAATTAAAAAATAAAGAATTAACTGTAACAGAAATAACACAAGCATATATAGATAGAATGAATGAGAAAGAAAAAGATGTACAAGCATTTATAACAGAATTAAAAGAAGAAGGGCTAAAACAAGCAAAAGAAATACAAGAAAGAATAGATAATGGAGAAAAAGTAGGAGAATTAGCAGGAATTCCAATAGGAATAAAAGACATTATATGTACAAAAGGAGTAAGAACAACTTGTGCATCAAAAATGTTGGAGAATTTTATCTCTCCATATGATGCAACTGTAATGGAAAAAATAAATGCTGAAGAGATGATAGATTTAGGAAAATTAAATATGGATGAGTTTGCAATGGGTGGCTCAACAGAATACTCATATTTCAAAAAAACAAGAAATCCATGGGATTTATCAAGAGTACCAGGAGGTTCGTCAGGTGGTTCAGCAGCTGCTGTTGCAGCTAATATGGTGCCATGGGCTTTAGGAACAGACACAGGAGGAAGTATAAGACAACCAGCAGCATTATGCGGCGTAGTAGGATTAAAACCAACATATGGATTAGTATCAAGATATGGTGTTGTTGCATTTGCATCATCACTTGATCAAGTTGGAGTATTTACAAAAGATGTTGAAGATTGTGCAACATTATTAAATGTAATTGCAGGACATGATGAAAAAGACACAACATCAGTAAATATTGAAAAGAAAGATTATACTAAAGCATTAAATAAAAATATAAAAGGTCTAAAAATAGGAGTTCCAAAAGAATTCTATGGAGAAGGAATAAATGCAGAAGTAAAAGAAGCTCTAGAAAAATCACTTGAAAAATACAAAGCGCTAGGAGCAGAAGTTGAAGAATTTTCATTAGACATTGCAAACTATGCATTAGCAACATATTATATAATAGCATGTGCTGAAGCTAGTTCGAATTTAGGAAGATATGATGGAATCAGGTACACATATAGAAGTCCTGAAGCAAAAACATTAAAAGAAATATATAAAAAATCAAGAAGTGAAGCATTTGGTGCAGAAGTTAAGAGAAGAATTATATTAGGAACATATGTATTATCATCAGGATATTATGATGCATATTACAAAAAAGCCCAACAAGTTCGTACACTTGTAATGAATGAATTTAATAAAGCTTTTGAAAAATATGATGTAATAGTAACACCTACTTCACCAACAACAGCATTTAAAATTGGTGGAAAATCAACAAATCCAATGGAAATGTATTTAGCAGATATATGCACAGTATCTGTAAATATTGCAGGACTTCCAGGAATATCAATACCATGTGGAATTGATAGTGAAGGTCTTCCAATAGGAATGCAAATAATAGGAAATAAATTTGATGAAGAAACAATTATAAAAGCAGCTTATGCTTATGAACAAGAAGAAAAATTCCGTGATAAATACAAACCAACATTTAAAGGAGGTGCAAACTAATGGCAAGAGAAGATTATGAAGTAGTAATGGGATTAGAAGTACATGCAGAATTATCTACAAAAACAAAAATATTTTGTAGTTGCCCTACAGCATTTGGAGCAGCACCAAATACACATGTATGTCCAATATGTATGGCAATGCCTGGAACACTTCCTGTATTAAATGAAAAAGTCGTTGAATATGCAGTAAGAGCGGGACTTGCTACAAACTGTACAATATCAAGAAACAGTAAAAATGATAGAAAAAATTATTTCTACCCAGATTTACCAAAGGCATACCAAATATCTCAATTTGACAAACCACTATGTGAACATGGATATATTGAAATAGAAACAAGTAAAGGTAAGAAAAAAATCAGAATCTTAAGAATTCATATAGAAGAAGATGCTGGTAAATTAAACCATGATGATTTAGGAGGAGGAGCACTTGTTGACTTAAATAGAGCAGGAGTACCTCTAATAGAAATTGTATCAGAACCAGATTTTAGGTCAATAGAAGAAGTTGATGCATATTTAAGAAAATTAAAATCAATATTAGAATATATTGAAGTATCAGATTGCAAAATGCAAGAAGGATCATTTAGAGCAGATGTTAATACTTCAATAAGACCTATAGGGCAAGAAAAATTAGGAACTCGTACAGAGATGAAAAATATGAATTCATTTAGAAGTATCACAAGAGCTCTTGATTATGAAATTGATAGACAAGTAGATGTAATTGATAATGGTGGAGAAATTGAACAAGAAACATTAAGATGGGATGAAATATCAGGAAAAACATTTTCGATGAGAGACAAAGAAGATGCACAAGATTATAGATATTTCCCAGAACCAGATTTAGTTGCTATAAAACTTTCAGAAGAATATATTGAAAATATAAAAAACAGTTTGCCAGAAATGCCTGAGAGTAGAAAACAAAGATATTTAAATGATTACAAGCTTTCAGAAAAAGATGCAACAATATTAACATCTTCAAAATACTTATCAGACCTATTTGAGCAAGCTTCAGCTATATGTGGAAATTATAAGGCAGTAAATAACTGGATAATCTCAGATATATCTAGAATATTAAACGAAACAGAAATGGATGCAATTGAAATACCTTTTGATGCAAAACAATTAGCTAAGCTAGTAACATTGATTGATAATGGAACAATTAGTTCAAGCATAGGTAAAAAAGTATTAGTAGAATTATTTGAAAATCCTAGAGACCCTGAAGATATCATAAAAGAAAAAGGATGGATACAAATTTCTGATGAAGGTGCAATAAAAGAAATTGTATTAAAAATTATTGAAGCAAATCCACAATCTGTTGCAGATTTTAAAGGTGGAAAAGATAGAGCATTAGGATTTTTAGTAGGACAAGCAATGAAAGAAACAAAAGGAAAAGCAAATCCACAAATGCTTAACAAAATGTTT
>CAKPIG010000013.1 GCA_934162255.1 uncultured Clostridia bacterium
CAAAAATGTCCTAAAATCGCACAAGAGTTCAGTAAAAGAAAAGTGCTATAAACACTTATATTTCAATAAAAACTAAACATTTCAATAAACTTCAAAAATGGCTAATTGAATTCTCATAACCCGAAGGTCACTTTTCATTGACTAACATACACAAAACAAAAAATAAAAAACTCAAAAAAACTCGCAAAAAAATAAAAAAGATGATATAATACACCAAAAGGAAGAAGAGGAAAATGATAAAAGTAGTAGCAGGAATAATATATAATGAAGAACGGAAAAATATTAATAGCAAAAAGAAACCTAAAAAAAGATCAAGGAGGGCTATGGGAATTTCCAGGAGGAAAGGTAGAAAAAGGAGAGAACGATGAACAAGCCTTGAAAAGAGAGATTGAAGAGGAACTAGATGCAGAAATAGAAGTTGAAAAATATATTGGAAAAACTAAATTTCAATATCCTGAAAAAGAAATAGAATTAATATTTTACAAAGCAAAGCTTTTAAGTGATAATATAAAATTAATTGAACATGAAGAATATCAATGGATAACGGCAAATCAAGTAGAACAATATGAGTTCGCAGAAGCCGATAAAATGATCCTAAAAACACTAAAAAATTTAAACTAGAATTAGAAATTAAAATGTACATACTTATTAAAAAGCAAAAACATTTTAAAATTTAACAATGAAAACGAAGGAGGAAACATATGTGTACAGCTGTAACATATAAAACAAAAAATTTTTATTTTGGAAGAACATTGGATTATGAATTTTCATATAAAGAAGAAGTCACAATAACACCAAGAAATTACCAATTTCATTTTAAAAATCATGTAGATATAAATAATCATTATGCAATAATTGGAATGGCATATGTAGCAGAAAATTATCCACTATATTATGATGCTGTAAATGAAAAAGGTCTAGGAATAGCTGGCTTGAATTTTGTTGGAAATGCACATTATAATGATATTCAACAAGGAAAAGATAATATAGCACAGTTTGAATTTATACCATGGATACTAAGTCAATGTTCTACAGTAAAAGAAGCAAAAAATTTGATAGAAAAAATGAACTTAACAAATATAACATTTAATTCTCAATTGCCATTAGCACAGTTACATTGGCTTATATCAGACCAAAATGAATCTATAACGGTAGAAGCAGTACAAGAAGGAATAAAAGTATATGAAAACCCGGTTGGTGTATTAACAAATAATCCACCATTTGATAAGCAATTGTTTGCATTAAATAATTATATGAGTTTGTCAAATAAGCCACCTGAAAATGCATTTGCAACAAGTTTAGAATTACAACAATATAGTAGAGGAATGGGAGCAATCGGACTTCCAGGCGATTTGTCATCTCAGTCAAGATTTATTAGAGCATCATTTGTAAAAATGAATTCTGTATCTGGTGAGGAAGAAAATGAAAGTGTAAGCCAATTTTTTCATATACTTAATTCTGTTGAGCAGCAAAGAGGATGTTGTCAATTAGATGATGGGAAGTATGAAATTACAATTTATACATCATGTTGTAATGCAACAAAAGGAATTTATTACTATACTACTTATGATAATCATCAAATTACAGCAGTTGACTTGAATAAAGAAGATTTGGAGGGAACTGAACTAGTCAAATATCCACTAATAAAAGGTGAACATATAAATTTCCAAAATTAATAAAAGGGAGGTAAGAATGGACTTAACAATTGAAATCGGAGAATACAAATTAAACATAAGAGCAGGAGGAGTAATAATACACGACGGAAAAATACTATTGCATAAAGACATAAATTCTGATCATTATGCAATAATTGGAGGAAGAGTCAAAATAGGAGAAAACTCAGAAGAAACAATAAAAAGAGAAATCAAAGAAGAAACAGGAAAAGATGTCAAAATAATAGGATATGCAGCAACAATTGAAAACTTCTTTGAAATGAAAGGCAAAAAATATCATGAGATAATGTTTGTACATAGGATAGAATTTGTAAACGAAGAAGATCAAAAATGCATAGATACAATAAAAAATGTTGAAGGAAAGGACAACCTAAAATATGAATGGGTTGAAATAGAAAAATTAGAAGAATATTCATTATTACCAATAGAACTAAAAAAAATAATAAAAGAAGGAAAATTTCCAACACATAAAATAAACAGATATTAAAGAAAAGAGGAATGCAATGGGAGAACTTTGGGATATATATGACAAAAATAAAAACAAGACGGGAAGGCTTGCGGAAAGAGATGTTTACAGATTTTGTGAGGGAGAATACCACATTGTAGTAACAGGAATTATTATAAATGATGAAAACAAAATTTTAATCAGCAAAAGGGCCAAATTCAAAAAGAATCCAGAAATGTGGGAATGTAATGGAGGTTCAATTCTTGCTGGAGAGACAAGCTTACAGGGAATTTTAAGAGAATTGAAAGAAGAATTAGGAGTTGACTTTAAGCCGGAAGATGCGATATTTCTAAAAGAAATCAGAAGGGACAAAGTAGTTCCTGATTTTAAAGACTTGTGGTTATTCTATAAGAATGTAAAAGATGAAGAAATAACTTTTCCTGATGGAGAGGCAACAGAATTCAAATGGGTAACAATAGATGAGTTTGAAGAAATGCTAAAAAACAAAGAGATTATCCATACAATTGACTTTGGAAGAGAAGAGTATGAACTAGCATTAGAAAAAATTGAAACTAAAAAACAAAATAGATACTATGATATCACAAAATCAGATAAACCAAGAAAAAATGTAAAATATTTTATACAAAACATTTCTGAAAAGCCAGCTTCCGCAATAGAATTGGGATGTGGAACTGGAAATGATACAATCTATTTAATTAAGAATGGATGGGATGTTTTAAGTATAGATAAAGAAGATGTAGAAGACAGAATAAATAAAAGATTGAATACTGATGAACAAAAAAATTTACATTTAAAAAGCAAAGATTTGAAGAATTACAATTATCACCAACTGACTTAATTGTAGCAAATAATAGCTTATCCTTTTGTAATCCACAGAATTTTAATAATATGTGGAAAATTATAAAGGAAAACATACTACAAGGAGGTTATTTTGTTGGGAATTTTTTCGGAATAAATGATAGCTGGGCAGAAAAAGGAAAACAAATGACATTTTTAACTAAAGAAGAGATATATAAACTGTTTGAAGGATTTGAAATGATAAGGTTTGAAGAAATCGAAGAAGAAAAGCCAACAGCATTTGGAAAAATGAAACATTGGCATATATTTAATATAATAGCAAGAAAAAAATAATATTTTAATTAAATAAAACTCTAATTATTAGATAAAAAATTTAGTAATTAGAGTTTATTTTTTACCCCAATATTCAAATATTACAAAAGAATAAAAACAGAGAAAACTAGGGAAATAGTATAAAGATGAAAAAATATAAGGAATTATGAGTTTTTTTGTAACAAAAATGTAATGAAAAAGAAATATAAGAGGCAAGACTTGAAAAGCCCTAAAAACAGCAGTTAAAAATGGAGGAATGCAGCTATTTACAAGAAAAGAAACGCATAATATAATTAAGAAAATAATTATTTTTTATGCGAGGGAGAATGCAAATGAACAAAAGCAAAATTTTTAAAAGTGTAATTTATACGAGTTTGACAGTGTTAATGATATTTTCAATATTAATATTAGCACTTCAACTTAATGCAAAAAAATTAGGAGAAAGTCAGGTTGCTACAACGACAACTAATTCAACTACTATTAAGTTAAAAAATGGAGAAGAAGCTCAAATTTCAAGTGGAAATGTATCAATAAATGATATAGAAGACTGGAAAAGCTTATCTGATGAAGAATTAGTAGAAGTAATAAATGCAACTACAGATAAAGAAATGGCAGTTTTTGTATATTCTCTAGATGAAGAAGAAACGGCATTGTTATTATCTAAAAAAACATCATTAATTAATCCAGTAATAGAAGGAACTGAAACAGGTAATACCATAAAAGATGAGAATGGTGAAGAATGGCCAGAGGTTAATTTTGTAACAAGATACAATAGATATTATGATTATTTATTACAAGAATTTGCAGATTATGTTTACGGTGTAAATCCACTTGCATGGAATGAAGATGACTGGAATGATACATCTACAACAGGAAGTGGACAATTTACTTTAAAAATAGTAAAAGAAGGAAAAGAAGCAAATGCTACAACAAATATAACATTTAGAGTATCAAATGTAACAAGAATTCCTCAAAATGTAAGTTCTAAAAATTATACAATAACAACAACTTCAAATGGAGATAACTGGGTAACTCAAGGAATAAAAATCGAAAGTGATACTGCAAGTGATAACAGATGGGAAGGAATCGTTGTAAATGGTACATTTAATAAACCAACAGGATATTATGCAACATGGGAAATTCCAGATTCTAATTCTTGGTATAATATGCAAAAGAAGAATGGTGGTAGATTTTCAACACATGATAATGAATTTTTACAAGATACACTTTCACATAGTCATGGGGGAACAACAACAAGTTCTGTAAGAATTCAATGTAATTCAAAAAACTGTGGATTGAGTACCAAAAGTAATCAATCATCAATAACAGGAATGATTACAATGAGAAGATTTACTGAATCATTGGAATTAAAGCCAAATGGAGGAACTGTATCTCAAACTAATTTTTCAGGAAAAGATGAGACAAGTATTACATTACCAACACCAACAAGACCAGGATATATTTTTACAGGATGGTCAATAGACCCAAAGAACCCAAGAACTGAAGGAGCTAATGGAACTTTAAGTGGAAATACATATAAATATTGTGTAAATGCAACATGGAATGGTGATTTTGGAGATACACATTTTAAAGATGATTATACATATGATGGATACTGGGGAAATTATACAAATACAACAGGAAAAACAACATTAATCGCAAATTGGAAATATGCAACATATACATTAACAGTAAAACCAAATGGAGGAACATGGGAAAATTCAAAAAATAATCAAAACTTTACACTTGTAACAGGAAATACAAAATCAATATCTGCCCCAACACGTCCAGGATTCACATTCACAGGATGGACAAAAGAATCAGGAGCAGGAAGTACAATAACATCAGGAACAGGAAACAACACATTCACAATGGGAACAGAAAACGCATCAATAATAGCAAACTGGAAAAGAAACAATTACACATTAACAGTAATACCAAATGGAGGAACATGGGAAAACTCAAAAAATAACCAAAACTTCACATTAGCATATGAAGCAGAAAAAGACATATCAAATCCAACAAGAACAGGATATAACTTCACAGGATGGATATTAAATCCAACAAATCAAGGAAGCACATTAACACAACAAACAAATGGACAAAAATTCAAAATGGGATATTCAAATGCCAGCATAACAGCACAATGGGAAGCATGGGCACTTAAAGCAAACATTGCAATAAAAGACAATGAAACCAAAAATATAATACAAGATGATGCAAATACAAAAATAAATATTTACGAATGGGACAGCAGCACAGGAGGATACACAAAATTACTAACAACACTAGACAAAAACAATCGTAAAGATGATGGAACATATGAAACGCCAAACTATCTAACATATACAGACACAAACTTAGGAAAATTCAGAATTATCGAATATACAGCACCATATGGATATTATGGAGATTGGGAAGGTGAAGGAACAACAACAAAAGTATCACATGATATAAATATAGAAGAAATAATCAGAACAGGAAAATATGGAAATCAAACAATAAGTGATAAAGGAACAGTAAAATTAGTAATAGAAAATCAAAGAGTAAAAGGAGATATAACAGTAAATGTTATAGATTCAGAAACAAAAGCAGGTCCACAAGGTGATGCACTATTAGATGGAGCAGTATATGCACTATATGCAAGAGAAAATATCATGCATCCAGATGGAGTAAGCAACAACTTCTATTTTCCAGGAGATGAAGTTGCAAGAGTAACTGTAGCAAATGGACAACTAAAATATGAAAACATGGAACAAGGAAGTTACTATGTAAAACAAATAAGTACATCAGAGGGATATATAGCAAATAATACCCAAACACCTACACAACTTACATATAAAGATGAAGCAACACTAAAAGTATATGACACAATAACAGTAGAACAAGTTGTAAAAAAACAAGCATTTAGAATCATAAAAGTAGGAGATGTAGGAACAAGTGATGAACTAGTAACATTAGAAGGAGCAGGATTTAAGGCATACTTAATATCAAGTTTATCAAAAGTTCAAAATGGAGAAATAACCAAAAATGAAAATGGAACATACAATCCAGAGGACTTCATAAACTATGACTTTACAAATGAAAAAACAGCATTAACATATGTAAATACAAAAGATGGAGAAAATATACCAGAAATGTTTACAGATGAAGAAGGATTCTTAACAAGCCCTGAGTTAGCATATGGAAACTACATAATAGTTGAAACAACAGTGCCAGCAGAAAGAGCAGCTATAAATCCATTCACAGTAAACATAGAAGATGATAGTAGAACACCAAAGAAATTAAGAGTATTCTTAGATAGAGAATTCAAATCAAAAGTAAAAGTTGTAAAAACAGATACAACAACACTTGAAAAAGTATTAAAACCAAATGCATCATATAGAATACTAAATACAGATACAAATGAATATGTAGAACAAACAATATCTTATCCAAAACTACAAACTTACGGAACAGCAGAAAATCCATACAAAACAGATGAAACAGGAACATTTACAACACCAGCAACACTATCACCAGGAAATTATGAACTTCAAGAAGTTGCTGCACCAAATGGATATGTTCTATCTGGTAAAGAAGGAAAATCAGAGCAAGGAGTATTTACAGAAACACCAAAAAGTAGTGTGAAATTCACAATAACAAACAGATCAGTAACAGAATATGAAGAACAAACAGGAGATCCACTACTAACAGTTACACAATATAATGACCCTGTAGTAGGAAGTTTGGATATCACACTAAAAGGAGAATTCTTAAAAGGATACACAAAAGACGAAAAAGGAGAATATACATTCCAATATGAAGAAAGACCAATAGCAGGAGCAAGATTTAACATATGTGCAAAAGAGGATATATATTCACAAGATAACCAAGGAACAATAATATACAAAAAAGATGAAGTAGTAGGAACAGCAACAACAAATGATGAAGGAAAACTTATAATTGACAACATACCATTAGGAAAATACTACATAAAACAAACAGAAACAATTTCAGGATTTTCTATAAACTTTGAACAAAAAGAAGTTGATTTTGAATACGAAGGACAAAACACACCAGTTGTATACAGGAGTGTAGAATATACAAATGCAAGACATTTAGTAGAAATAAATCTAACAAATAAAAATGACGAAGGAGAACTACTACCAGGAGGAGTATTCGAACTATATACAAAAAAAGATATAACATACACAGATGAAAATGGAGAAACACAAACGATACCAGCAGGAGAGCTAGTATATACAGTTACAGCAGATGAAAACGGTGTAGCAACATGGAAAAAAGACAAAAATGTAGATTTACCAATAAGTGATTACTACATAAAACAAGTAAAAGCACCAGAAGGATACATCTTAAATGACGAAATAATTGACGTAGAAGTAGTGGATGGAGATGAAGATGTAATTAAAATAAATCTTGAAATTATAAATATAAAAACAGGAATTACAATAAGAAAAATAAATTCTGCAGGAGAAAACATAGAAGGAGTAGAATTACAACTTTTAGATAGTCAAGGAAATGTCATAGAAACAATAGTAACAACAAAAGAAGAGCATGTTATAAAAGGATTAAAAGTAAATGAGGTATATACATTAAGAGAAACAAAAACAGCAGTAGGATATGTAACGGCAGCAGATATAAAATTTAAATTAGATGAAAAAGGAACAATCCTATCAGAAGATGGACAAACAACATATCCGAATATAACAATGGTAAACGAAAAGACAAAAGTAACAATAATAATTGTTGACGAAGATACAAAAGAACCAGTATCAGGTGTAAAAGTAGAAGTAAAAGATAAAAACACAGGAGAAACAGTATATGAATATGAATCAACAAAAGATCCAGAAGAAATAGAAGGACTACCAGTAGGAGACTATGAAGTAATTCAAAAACACGACAAAGACGGATATGTAACAACAGTTTCAGAAATGAAAATTGAAAACTTACCTGGAACACAAGAAAAAGTATTAGAACAAAAGAAAACACAAGTACTTATAAAAATATACGATGAAGCAGATGAAGATAAAACTAATATCAAAGACATAGAAGTCAAGATAATAGATAAAGAAACAGGAGAAACAATAGGAACACCAGAAGAAAGAGATGATGGATACTACATCAAAGGTATACCTGTAGGAGATTACGAAATAAAAATAAAAACACCAGACGGATATAAAGAAATTGATAATGTACCATTAAAAGTTGAAGATACAGAAGAAGTACAAAAGAAAGAAATACCAATAAGAAAACTAAAATATGATGCACTTGTAGAAAAAACATTAGCTAAAGTAATTGCAGACGGAGAAGAATTAGAACCATCAGGAGCTGTAACAAAAATAGAAATTAAGAGTAAACAAATTAAAAAAGTTGACATGAAATTAAGATATAACATAAAAGTAGCAAATGTTGGTGAAACAACAATGACAATAGGAACAATAATAGATGAACTTCCAAATGGATTAGAATTGTCAAAAGAAGATAGCAAAGATTGGACAGAAGAAAACGGAACAATAAAAAATAGTACTTTAGCAGAAGTAGTATTAAATCCAGGAGAATCAAGAGAAGTAACAGTAGTAGCAAAATGGAAAAATGATGTAACAAACTTTGGAGAAAAGACAAATATTGCAAAATTACAAAACAATACAAACCCATATGGATATCCAGATAGTGACCCAAGCAATGATATAGGAAAAGTAACATCATTGATATTCATAGGAACAGGACTAGAAGTAGGAGTAATACTAATATATGCAGCAGTACTTATCACACTAGAATTTGCAGCAATATGTATAGTTTTCAAAATAAGAAAAAATAGACAAAGATAAAAATAAATAGAGTAGGATTTAAATGGTTCTACTCTGTTTTTTATTAAAAAATATTGAAATTTAGTGCATAAATGGTATAATAAAACAAAATAATACTATTGGAGGTAAAAATGAAAATTTATTATGTTAGACATGGCCAAACAGATTGGAATTTAGCAGGAAAGATGCAAGGAGGACAGACAGAAAAAGACCTAAATGAAACAGGGAAAAAGCAAGCAGAAGAAACCAAAAAAGTATTAGAAAATATAAAATATGACCTAGTAATTTGTTCACCAATGAATAGAGCAAAACAAACAGCTCAAATAATAACAGAAGGAAAAAAAGTACCAATAGTATATGATGAAAGAATCAGAGAAAGAAAACTAGGAAAACTAGAAGGAAATTTAGTAACTAAAGAGTGTGAAGAAGAAATATGGGATTATAATGCAGACATAAAATTACCGGAAGGTGAAAGCATAAAAGAATTCGAAAAAAGAATACTAGAATTTTTAAAAGAAATAAAAGAAAAATATGCAGACAAAACAATTCTAATAGTAGCACATGGAGGAGTTGCAAAAATAATAAAAGCACACTTATATGGAATGCCAGAAGATCAAAATTTAGATAATATAAAAATGAACAATTGTGAAATACTAGAAGCAGATATATAGGAGAAATTGATGAAAAAAAATTATTATGAAATATTAGAAGTAGATAAAAATGCATCAGATGAAGTAATTTCAAAAGCATATAAAACATTAGCCAAAAAATATCATCCAGACTTACAAACAGGAGCAATGAAAATAAGTTATGAGAGCAAAATGAAAGAAGTAAATGAAGCATATAATGTGCTTTCAGATGCAAATAAAAGGCAACAATATGATGAATCATTAAAAGCATCAGAAATAAGCACCGAAACATATCAAAATGTTGTAAGAGAAAACGAAATTCTAAGACAACAATTACAATATCAGAGGCAAGTTCAAAGGCCAATTCAACAAAGACCAACATACTATAATAATGCAAGACCACAATATGTTACTTATAAAAGAAAAATAGATATAAAAAAATATTTCAAATTAATAGTAACAATAGCAATTACAATAATACTACTTGTATTAATCGCACAAATACCATTTATAAAAAGATTTCTAACAAAAATATATGAAGAAAATATACTTATAAAAGTATTTGTAGATGCAATAAGAAATACATTCAAAGATTCATTTATATAAGAAAGGTAGATATATGAAAGCACTAATAACAGGAGCTTCCTCAGGAATAGGAAGAGATATGGCTAGAATTTTAAGCCAAAAGGGATATGAGTTAATTGCAGTAGCAAGAGATGAAGAAAAACTAGAACAACTAAAATCAGAATTAAAAACAAATGTAAAAATAATAGCAATTGATATTTCAAATGTCGAAAATTGTAAAAAAATATATGAAGAAAATAAAGACATTGATATCCTTATTAATAATGCAGGGTTTGGAGACTGTGGATATTTTGCAGAAACATCCCCTGAAAAAGATGTGCAAATGATAAATACAAATGTGCTAGCAACACATGTATTAACCAAATTATATTTAAAAGAAATGACAGAAAAAAATAGTGGAAAAATCTTAAATGTAGCATCAATCGCAGGATTCATGCCTGGACCTTTGATGGCTACATATTATTCAACCAAAAATTATGTTGTAAAACTTTCAGAAGCAATAAGAGAAGAATTAAAAATAAAAAAATCAAATGTACAAATAAGCATATTATGCCCAGGACCTGTAAATACAAACTTCAACAAGGTAGCAAATGTAAAATTTGCACTAAAAGGGCAAACAAGTGAATATGTTGCAAGATATGCAATTGATAATATACTAAAAGGAAAATTCTATATAGTTCCTGGCCTAAAAATAAAATTAGCAAGACTTGGAGCCAAAATAACACCAAGCAATCTTGTTGCTAAGATATGTTATAAAATGCAAAAAAAGAAAATGTAACAAATCTATTGACAAAGACATATTATAATGTTAATATGAAAATATAAACATATGAACAACTATTCATGTAACAAAAAGGAGAAAATATGGAAGAACAAAAAATAGATATAGCAAAAGTAAATAAAATAAAAAAAATAATGCCAAGTGATGATTTATTATTTGACATAGCAGAAGTATTCAAAGTATTCGGAGATACCACAAGAATGAAAATAATAAGTGCATTGTTGGAAGCAGAACTATGTGTAGGAGACATAGCAGAAATAACAAACTCAACACAATCAGCGATATCACATCAACTAAGAGTACTAAAACAAGCAAAGCTAGTAAAATTCAGAAAAGAAGGAAAAACAGTATATTATTCATTAGATGATGACCATGTATCAGAAATGTATGAGTTAGCTAAAAAACATATAGAAGAAGGTTATGAACATATATAGGAGGCCGTAAAATGAAAAAATACAAATTTATATTAAAAGGATTAGATTGTGCAGCATGTGCAACAGAAATACAAGAAAAATTAGAAAAAAATCCTCAAATACATAATATCAATGTAAATTTTGCAAAACTAAGCCTAACATATGAAACAGATGAAGTAAGTGTAGACGAAGTCAGAAAAGCAGTAATAGAGCAAGAACCAGAAGTAGAAATGATAGATGCAAAAGAATATAAATCAGAGCATCCACAAACAAGTTCACAAATCTTAAGACTAATAATAGGAATAGTAATAGCATTTATAGGAATATTTGCACCAATGCCAACAAACTTAGGGAATGCATTAGTAATAATAGGATATATAATATTGCTATATAGAACAGCAAAAAATGCAATGAAAATGCTAATATCAAGCAAAAAAATAAATGAAAACTTTTTAATAACAATATCATGTATAGGAGCTTATTTAGTAGGTGAACATCTAGAGGGACTTATGGTTATAATACTTTATGAAATAGGAAAAATACTAGAAGAAAAATCAATAAGTAAAAGTAGAAAATCAATATCAGACTTAATGAATATAAAGCCAGAATATGCAAACATAAAATTAGAAAATGAAATAAAACAAGTAGAACCTGACGATGTAAAAATAGGAGATATAATAATAGTAAAACAAGGAGAAAGAATACCATTAGATGGTATAATAACAAAAGGAGAAGCAAATTTAAACACAGCATCACTAACAGGAGAAAGCAAATTAAGCAAAGTAGTAAAAGAAGACAAAGTACTTTCAGGAAGTATTGTAGAAGAAGGATTAATAGAAATTCAAGTAACAGAAAAATATGAAAATTCAACTGTAAGTAGAATATTAGAACTAGTAGAAAATGCAACAGACAAAAAAGCCAAAACAGAAACATTTGTTAACAAAGCATCAGGAATTTACACACCAATAGTAATTGGATTAGCAGCATTAGTAGCAATATTCTTACCACTATTCACAAAAATAGGATACACTGGTCAAAATGGAAGCATATATAGAGCACTAATATTTCTAGTAATATCATGTCCATGCTCAATTGCAATATCAGTTCCACTAAGTTACTTTTCAGGAATAGGAAAATCATCAAAAGAAGGAATCCTAATAAAGGGAAGTGACTATATAGATGCAATAAAAGACATCAGAGAAATCGTATTTGACAAAACAGGAACATTAACAACAGGAGAATTTTCAATACAAGAAATAGAAACATATACAAATTTACCAAAAGAAGAAATACTAAAATTAGCAGCAATAGGAGAAAAATATTCAAACCATCCAATTGCAAAATCAATAATAAAAGAATGCAAAGAAAACATAGAAAATGAGCAAATAGAAGAATTTTTAGAAATAAAAGGAAAAGGACTAAGTTATAAATATAAAGGAAATACAATATTAATAGGAAACTCTAAATTAGTAGAAAAAACAGACACAAATAAAGGATTAACAAAAATATATGTAAAACAAAATGACACATTAATAGGAGCAATCCTTTTAGGAGACACAATAAAACCAGAAACAGCAAATGCAATAAAAGAATTAAATGAACTAGGAATAAGAACAAGTATGTTCACAGGAGACAACAAAGAAATATCAGAAAAAGTAGGAAAAGAATTACATATACAAAACATAAAATCAGAAATGTTACCACAAGACAAATTTAATGAATTAGAATCAATAATAAAAGAACAAGACAAATACAAAGTAGCATTTGTAGGAGATGGAATAAATGATGCACCAGTATTAGCAAGAGCAGATGTAGGAATATCAATGGGAGGAGTTGGTTCTGAATCAGCAATAGAAGCATCAGATGTTGTAATAATGACAGACAACATTTACAAAATAATAGACTCAATAAAAATATCTAAAAAAACATGTAAAATAATAAAACAAAACTTGATATTCTCAATATCAGTAAAACTATTAATATTAATCCTAAGTGCACTTGGAATAGCAGGAATGTGGCAAGCAGTATTCGCAGATGTAGGAGTTACAATAATAACAATATTTAATACACTAAGAATATTGAAATAACCAAAAGAATCTGTTATAATAACTCCAAAGGAAGTGGAGAAATGCAAGAAAATGAAGAACTAGTAGAAAAAATAATAAAATTTCATATGCCAAGATGGAATGAGCTACCAGAAATAGACTTATATCTTGACCAAGTAGTAAATTATATAGAAAAATATTTAGGAATATACAAAACACAAAAAGATGATAAAATAATCACAAAAACAATGATAAACAACTATGTAAAACAAGGAATAATGCCACCTCCAGAAAAGAAAAAATACAACAGAGCACAAGTAGCATATTTAATTGTAATATGTATTCTAAAACAAGTATATAGCATAAATGATATTGGAAAACTAATATCACTAACAATAAAATCTTTCGAAATAAGCAAGGCATACAACAGATTTTGTGCAAACATAGAACTATCTTTAAAGCATGTATTCATGAAAAAAGAATTTCCTAAACTCGAAAGAATGACAGAAGAACAATATCTATTAAAAAATGTAGTTCAAGCAGTTGCAGATAAAATATATGTAGAAGTAAAATTTTTAAACAAAGAAGAAACATCAAATTAATGGTGTTTCTTTTTTTGAATAACTTGGTATTTTTTTGTGCAAGTGGACATAGAATCAATACAAAGGAATAAATAAAAACAAGCCTTAAAACTTAACATTATTATACTAGGAGGGATAAAAAATGGAAGACAACATAATAATTGAAAACAAGGAATACACAGAAGAATTATACAAAAAAGCAATAGAAGAAAATCAATTTGAAGAAGATGATTCACATGGGATAGGAGATGAAGAAAATGGAAATAGTTAAAATGTTAGTTACCAAAGACAAATACCCGATAAAATGTCCACATGAAATGACGCCAGAATTTATCATAATTCATAACACTGCAAATGATGCATCAGCAATGAATGAAATCGCATACATGATAGGAAACAACAACAAAGTATCATTTCACTGTGCAATTGATGACATTAGAATTGTTCAAGGAATACCATTTAATAGAAACACATGGAATGCTACAGATGGAGGAAGTGGAGCAGGAAACAGAAAAGGGATAGCACTAGAAATTTGTTATTCAAAATCAGGAGGAGAAAGATTTCATGAAGCAGAAAAATTAGCAGCAGAATATACAGCATATTTACTAAAACAATATGGATGGGGAATAGACAAAGTAAAAAAACATGAAGATTTTTATCCGAAAAAAGGATGTCCACACAGAACATTAAAAGAAGGATGGCAAAGATTCTTAAATATGGTGCAAGGGTACATGCAAGAAACCAAGCCAGATGAAAATATAGAAAGTGGGAGTGATGAACCAGTGAGAATATATCAAAATGGTAGTACAAGTGAAAATGTATATGCAGACACAAACTGCACAATAAAAATAGGAAGTTTAAATCCAAGAGAAAAATGTGATTGTTTTGGAATATTTAATGACAAAGCAATGGTGAGATATGTGGTTACAGGAACAAATAACTATAAAATAGGATTTTGCAAGTGGGTAGGAGGAGTAAAATAGTATTCATTATGAATAAATAAAAAACAAAGGAGAGGGTATTATGTGGCACACCAAGGAAATATCAGAGGTTGAATTTGAACTAAAAACAAATAAAAAGACAGGTTTAACTGAAGAAGAAGCAAAAAAAAGATTAGGAAAATTTGGAGAAAACAAATTAGCTGATAAGAAAAAAGAAAGTATAATTGTAAAATTTATAAAACAATTTAATGATTTTATGATAATTATACTAATAATAGCATCAATAATCTCTGCAGTAGTAACAAAAATGGAAGGTTCAGGAGATTACATAGACTCAGTAATAATAATTGCAATAGTAGTATTTAATAGCATAATGGGGTTAATTCAAGAGCAAAAGGCAGAAAAGGCATTAGAGGCACTAAAGACAATGACAGCCCCTGTAGTTAAAGTCAGAAGAAATGGGGTAATTACTACAATCAAAGGAGAAGAAGTAGTACCAGGAGATTTAATAATATTAGAAGCTGGAAATTATGTCCCTGCAGATGCAAGATTGATAAATGAGTCAAACCTAAAAGTGGAAGAATCAAGCCTTACAGGAGAAACAGTACCAGTTTTAAAAAATTCAAATATAAGGCTTAAACAAGATGCAACATTAGGAGACAAAATAAATATGGTATTTTCTTCAACAATTGTAGTAAATGGGCATGGAGAAGCAATAGTCACAGAAACAGGAATGAATACACAAGTAGGGAAAATTGCTAAAATGATAATAACAGATGAAGCACCACAAACACCAATTCAAAAAAAGCTTGCAGAAGTAGGAAAATCATTAGGAATAGGTTGTATAGCAATATGCATACTAATCTTCTTAATAGGAATAGTAAAAAAGATTTCAATAATCGAAATGTTCATGACATCAGTTGGACTTGCAGTAGCAGCAATACCAGAAGGGTTACCTGCAATAGTAACAATAATGCTATCAATTGGAGTAACAAAAATGGCAAAGAAAAACAGCATAATAAGAAAACTGCCAGCAGTTGAAACATTAGGTAGTAGCAGAGTAATCTGTTCAGATAAAACAGGAACATTAACTCAAAACAAGATGAAAGTAGTTGAAATAACAACTGCATTAGAAAAATGTACAAACTCAGAAAAAAATAAAATTCTAGAATTAGCATCAATGTGTACAGATGTCAACATACAAATAGAAAAAGGTAGACAGGTATTAATTGGAGAACCCACAGAAATAGCAATAGTAAATGCGGCATTAGACAACAACATAGATAAGCAAAGACTATATAACCAAATGCCAAGAATAGGAGACATTCCATTTGATTCAACAAGAAAAATGATGTCAACAATACACAAAAATGGAATGAAATACAGAGAAATAACAAAAGGAGCGCCAGATGTCATAATAAGTAAATGTACAAAATATCAAAATGGCAATAGTGTAGAGTTCCTAAATGAAAGTATAAAAATAAAAATAGAAGAACTAAACAAAAAAATGGCAGAAAAAGCATTAAGAGTTATAGCTGTAGCATATAAAGAAGAGAACTATAGAAGCAGGAATTCAGAAGAAAATTTAATCTTTGCAGGACTAATAGGAATGATAGATCCTCCAAGAGAAGGAGTAAAAGAAGCAGTATCAACATGTAGAAAAGCAGGAATCAAAACAGTCATGATAACAGGAGACTATATAGTTACAGCAAAAGCAATAGCAAAAGAACTTGGAATATTAAGAATGAACGATTTAGCAATAACAGGCAAAGAGTTAGACAAAATAAGTGATGAAGAATTAAAAAGAAATATCATGAGATATTCAGTATTTGCAAGAGTATCACCAGAACATAAAGTAAGAATAGTAAAAGCATTTCAAAGCACAGGTGCAGTAGTAGCAATGACAGGAGATGGAGTAAATGATGCACCAGCATTAAAATGTGCAGACATAGGAATAGCAATGGGACAAAACGGAACAGACGTTGCCAAAAATGCAGCAGACATGGTGCTTGCAGACGACAACTTTGTAACAATAGTAGAAGCAGTAAAACAGGGAAGAAATATATTTGACAACATAAAAAAAGCCATACACTTCTTAATTGCAACAAATATTGGAGAAATAGTAACAATATTTATAGGACTATTGTTAGGATTAAAATCACCATTGTTAGCAATTCAACTATTATGGATAAACCTAGTCACAGACTCAATTCCAGCAATTGCCCTAGGACTAGAACCGCCAGATAAAAACATAATGAATAAAAAGCCAAGAGATTCAAAAAAAGGACTATTTTCAGACGGACTATGGGGAAAGATATTTGTGGAAGGAACAATGCTAGGAATGCTCACAATTTTAGCCTTCTATATAGGAAATAATTTATATGGATTAGAAGTAGCAAGAACAATGGCATTTGTTTGTTTAGGAATGCTGGAACTTATCCACAGTTTCAATATAAAAAGTGAAGAATCAATCTTCAAAACACGGTCTATTTGAAAATAAATATCTAATTGGAGCATTTATACTGGGAACAATAATGCAAACAGGAATCGTACTAGTACCAGGAGTTGCAAAAGTGTTTGACCTTGTTCCATTAACTAATATCCAATGGATTTATTGTGCAATAATATCAATCTGCCCAGTAATCATAATGGAAGCACAGAAAAAGCTTAATGAGGAGAAATTTGGAAAAATTGTGTATAAAGAATATAGTAAAGTAAATTAAAAGTATTATGTAAATAATTGCAAAATTAATACATTTATGATATAATAAAAATGTATTTTTATACAAGGAGGTACAAATATATGAAAGAAGGGCAAAATTTTGAACTTCTAAACATCCTTCGGGAAAAATCAAAACTAGGTCAAAAATTTATCGAAGAAGTTTTGTGTACTGCAGGTGAAAATGACGTATTCATTTCTGGACTATTTTTCAGAAAAGAAGCATTGAACGAATGTAAAAAGTGCCTAATCGAAGCTCAAAAAGCAGAAAATATTGATGACCTAAAAAAGATTTTGGAAGATGATACAATCCCTATGGGATTACTCAACAAGGAGAAATTCTGGCAAGAATTTCAAGATTCAATTGATGAATTGTATGTAAAATAACAATTCGAATAGTCAGAGATAGGTAATGATCCTATCTCTGTTTTTTCTAATTTTGTATGTTGCAATGCTTATATATAATAAGAACATAAAAATTTAATTTTTTTAAAATCATTGAATTAGTTTATATTCTATGATATAAATGTAAATAATAATGGTACGGAGGTTAAAAATGGGAAAAGATTCTAAAGATTCAAATTTGATTTGGCAAATAAGAAATAATGTTAGAAAAAATAATTTTAAGGCAGTAGCAGATACAGTAAAAAATGTCCTACATATGGATGAAGAAAACCCAGAAAAAGAACAGTTAATGAAAAAAATATACATAGATGTAATAGAGCCTTGGGTAAGAGGAGCAAATGTTGAACAAGAAGTTCCAAGACAATATGAAGAAATGTTTATTGATTTTGCAAGACAACTAGATGAAAGCAGTGAACAAGAAAAAATACTTAATATGTTAAAAAGAATTGAAAATTCTAAAAATTCTAAAACTCAAAAGAAAATTAGAAGACAAATAAGCTTAATGGGATTAACGCAGGAATTGCTTAAAGATGGTGATATTGATGCTGAAACAGTTGAAAAATATGCTGATGAATTGGAAGAAAATACTGATAACAGTACATATGTAGAATTGATTTCAAAATTGTTCGGAAAAGAGTTCCCTATTGAGATTTTAAACGTAGAACAACTTGAAAAAACTCTTGGTGACGAAGGACGTAAACATAAAGAAGGAAATGGAACAATAAAAGAGTTAAAAGAATATCCAGATGAAATAAAAGTAGATAAAAGATTACAATTTCTTATTGGAGAGCTTGATGTTGAACCTACAGGAAGATTTGCAAAAACCGGTATTTTCTCTGGAAGTATTTTATTAGACATAAAAGATTCTGATATGGTTATTGTAGAAAGACTATTTGAAATTTATGCAGATGGATCATACGACTTAGCAAATCAACAAAGTGGAAAAGCAAGTTCTACATATATTTTGCCTAAAGATAAAATATTAAAAATGATAGAAGCAGAAGCTAAAAGTAAAGTTAGAAAAGAATTAGAAAAAGAAACAGAAGATGAAGGTCTTGGAAAATGGAAACCAATTCGACATACATCAAGCTGGATGAATAGAGTCAAAGACAGAGTTGATCATGCAAAAGAAATGCAAAAAGAAGAGTTAGGAGATACATTATATGAAACATCTCCATCTAAAGAAGAAACATTACAGGTAGATGGTAAAAATGCTGAAGAAAAGTTATCTACAGAACAATTAGAAAAACAATTAAAAATGTTGAAAGAGCAGAATGAGAAAAAAGCTCAACTATATAGAAAACAATTACTTAAGCAAATTAAACAAGAACAACAAAAAGGATTACAGTTAGATAAACAAATAGAAGATGCTAAACATACTATTGATATAGGAGAATAAAAATATGAGTGAAAATTTACCTAAAAAATATAAAGAAAGCTTTTTTGGTAAGTTTATTCAAAAAATAAAATGGTTATTTTTTGAAAGAAAACAAAAAAATAAAATAATACCATCAAATATCGAAAATACTAGTGAAAATTTTAAAAAGACTATTGTACAGAATAAATTAATAGAAAGTTTAAAAATTAGTGCTGATAGTAATAACCATGGAATAAAAGAAACAGAACTTGAAAAAAAGAGATTTATGAAAAATTTAACAGATAATCCAGAATTATTAGAAAATTTTTCGACTGAACGATTAGAAAAAATTCTTCAGTGGTATAGAGAAGATAATGAAAGAAAAAGCATATATTTAAAAAAAATAAGTTCTTGAATATAGTAAGCGAACATGTTCTTGGTAGGGCATGCTCGCTTAACTCGTTTGGAAATTAGGCAAATTCAAGTTCATGTATTTATCTACGCTAGGAATATATATTTTTCTTTCTTTTGATTCTTCAATTTTAGAGGACGCTTTCTTTTTTCAAATGATATATTAAGACATTGTTATAAAAGAATCATAGTTGTATTTTTTACTTTACATAAAAATTGACTTTTGCTACATTTTATGGTAAAATATAAGTATTAACGTAAATTTAGAATAAGCACTTGAAGAAAGGCAAGTGTAATATTGTAACCTTGAAAAATGACTATAAAAAGGAGAAAACACGACGATGAATACTACAATTATGACAGAAGGAACAATGGACAAGGCAGTTTATCTGAAAGTTGAGAATGAAGATGTACAGTTTATAGGTTTTGTAAAATCTAATATCTCAATGACAGAGGAAATGGAGGAGGTTGCAAATAAGATTCTTTCCACGTTACATGATGTATGGACACAAAGATACGACCGTATTAATTGGATTACTCATAATTCAGAATTTAGATATGAATCATTGAAGAAACCGTTATTGGTTGCTTGGGATGCTGAAAGATCTAAATTAATTGATACCAAAAAAGCTTGCATGTCAATTACAGCAATATGCAATTTTCCTAAAAAGAAAAAGGCTCTTTGGGTAAATACGGGAAGTGATATGGTCTATGCAAGTAAAGGAGGAAGAGTTTTAAATAGACTATGCACACAGACAAAGCAACTTAAAACTTTTAAAGAGCAAAGTGTTTTTACAATGGATAGAGATTATTTTTTCAAGGCAGAGGGTTCTGTAATTAAGAATTATAATACTCTTTACATTGTTTCTGAAGAAGCAGTAAAATACTTTGAAGAAAATATAAAGGAGGGAATCAAAGTTACACAGGAAAGATTAGAAGGCTTTTCTTTTGGAAAACGGAATCCAATTATTATTGGACAAATAAGTGCTAACAATTAGAAAGGAGAAGAAAGCTTTATTCAGTTAGCAGTAACAAAACATCAACTATAAATTAACAAAGGGAGGATATATCTTATGAGAGATATTAGAAAGCAGTATGAAAAGGTAGTAGTTGGTAACAGATATGATTTATCCAAGGCAGGAGAACATACAATGAGCATCATATACTCAGGCATCAAAGCAAACCAAATGCCAGAAACCGAGAGAAAGTATGTTGAAACCAATCATGTTGGATGTTGCTTGCATTATAGCATGTATCTTGTTTCTTTATTACATGAAGCAGGAATTGAATGCTATTTTACAATAACACCTGAAGAAGATGGTGGAAATCATTGTAGTGTGCTTTACTTTGATGAGAAAGGGGATAAAGTTATTGCTGATCCAGTGATGGATATCAAAGCAGGAACTGTTGACAAACATATGTGTATTCCATATGACGAATTTGTAGAAAATGCAATTCGACATGAGATTTCACATTATGATGTTTTTGGAACTAATGGAGAGGAGGCTTTCTTCAATGAATTCTTATCTAATTGTAAACTGTAATAATTTGCAGTTTGTTAAAAAAAGTATCTCACAGGAGGTGAGGTACTTTTTTTACAATTTTATTGATTTTTTATTTTTATAATGATAGTATGTTATTAGATTATTATATTTTATGTACGGAGGAAAAAATATGAGTAATGAATGGAAAATTGTTCAAGGATTAAAAAGACAAGCTCAAAATGATAGCTTTGGTGGTAGAGGTCCTTATAAGGAAACAGGAATAGATATAAACTATCAACCTAGAGAAAAAAGAAGCTATGAATTAACAGAAAAAGACATTAGAAATGAAATGTTGAGAAAAATTTATTCTGGCATTACTTATCATAAAGATGATAAAGATACAAATATTGAGCTAATTAGATCTTACTTAAAAGAAGTACAGGTTAATGGTGAAGTACCAAATGAATTTAAAATAGGAGAAATATTAATAAATATAGATTCTAAAAATCCAAAGAGAATTACTTTTTCTTCGATAGGAAATATTATAGATAATACTATAGGAACACTTGAAAAATATCCATATACTGTTGCTATTGATGAAGATGACATATATTCAGAGGTAGATATAATAGATTATTATTTAAGAGGTGGGCTAACTGCTGTGTACGAAGAAGAAGGCAAATATGTACCTATTCGTATGACACAAAAAGTTTCAGTTATAAATGCAGAAGAAATAAGTGAAAGCTTTGATATACTTTCAAGAAAAAAAGGTATTAGTATACAACCTGTTATTGAAGGAATAATAAGAAATAATCCTGAATATAAAATTGGAAATAGAGCACAAATATATAGAGAAGAAATAGATCCAGAAGAAAAAATACGAAAATTTCAATCAGAAAGAGAAGAAGAAATATATCCAAAGACGGAACTACCAACTGATTTAGCAACAATATATGAAACATGTGATGATTATCATAAAAATCATTATGCTCGTATGAAGGGAAAAACATTTGATACTTATGGAGAAGGTATTCCTGTAGCAAAAGAGATAGAAGAACATTGTAAATATATTTATTCGCTATTTATCGAAGCTGAAAAAGGAATACTTGAACAATCAAAAGCTAATGAAAGTAAAATAACTAATCAAGATACAATTCAAAATGATACAACAGAATTACAAGAAAGTCCTACAACGAATTATGATACAGATGTTGAGAGTTTAAGCGAAGAAGAGTTAGATGCATTAATTGAAAAAATGGAAAATTTACAAAGAGAAAAACAAAGTAAAATTGAAAGATTACAAAAAATTAAAAAAGCCCAAGATTTAATTGCTTTAAGTAAAAAACAAGATAAGATAATAGCTGACTTAGAGAGTCAAATTGGAATTGAAGGAGTTGATTTGGGTGAACAATAGTCTAATACCAATTGAAAAAGTTTCATTTTTTCAGAAATTAAAAAATTTTTTTAAATTGACATTCCTTCATAAAAACAAAACAGAGCCACATTTGGAAGAATATAATAATATTACTACTAATGTAAAAAATAATACTATAAATACCTTTACTGAAAATTTAAAAGTTAGTACTGATAACAAAGAATTAAGACTTAAACAATTTACAAAAGAAATTGAAGATAATACTAGTTTAATTACGAATCTTTCGAATGAGAGATTGGATAAATTAATAAAATATTATGAAAAAATTACAGAAGAAAAACAGAAAAAAATTGAAAAATTAAAATCATCATTAAACAATTAAATATAATATGGATAAAAAATAAAATAAAGAAAGTCAAGATATGAAGGTTTATCTTGACTTTCTTTATTTCTGAAGTTTTTTGAATATAGTAAAAACAGCTTGCAAAAAAAGGAAATGTTGTATAAAATAAAGAAAAAAGGAGAAATTCTATGACAGAAAAAGAAGAAGAAATAATAAAACAATTTAAAATGAAAAAAATAAATCTAAAATTAAAAGAAGGAATATTCTGCGGTTATAGAGGAGTAACAATATCATCAAGAGAATTGACTGAACTACAAAAATTAAAATATGCAACATTAGCAGAAACAATTTTCAAAAGAAAACCTCAAGTTGCAAGTGGATATTATATAGATATTGACGAATTAATAGAATTTATTAGTGTAAATGAAGATTTTTCTTATGGTCCATGTGATTTACGGAATGATGCTTGGAGAAAATAGTGTTATAAAAAATTATAAGGAAGAAATAACCAGTACTATTCAAAAAATACAACATAGATACAGCAGATTAAAAACTATAAAAGAAAAAATAACAGACAAAGATGGAAAAGCAAAAGACATAAATCAAATAGAAGATATTGACTTTGAAGATTTAGAAACAGGAATGCTTGAAAGTAGATTTTATGAAAATCTTGAAGATGAAGCACTATTTGATGACATTTATGGAGAAGAAACTGAAAATACCAGCTTATGCTTAAAAAAACTTCTAAATAGAATAAAGCAAACAGATAAAGAAGAAAATATGACAAATGTAGAAATAGCACTACAAAGGTGTAATACATTATTAGAAAAATATCAAAAAGATATAGAGGATATAGAGGAAACAAAAAGAAAAATAATAGAAAGCTATAGCGAAGCAAAAGAAAATTACGTGAACAAGGAGAATATATTTGACCCTAATGGAATAGTTCCAGCAACTATAAAACCAATTCGAAAATTAACACACGAAGAGGAAGAAATATTAGATAAGAATTTAAGAAATTTAGGGATAAGTTTTAATGATGACACATCACAACCTCAAAATAAAGGTCAAGAAGAAGGGATAACTATTGAATAAAGAAGTAAAATATATAATCAAAATTATTGTTTTTTTGAAGAGTTTTAGAGTATAATGCATTTATCCTTTTCAAAGGAAATCTTTGAGAAAGGAGGTGAACATTTTGAGTTCATTTGACTTAATATGGCGTCTTATTGTTTTATTATTACTTAGCTTAAGTGATA
>CAKPIG010000014.1 GCA_934162255.1 uncultured Clostridia bacterium
GTATTGATGTCCTGCATATTCTTGTACGTCTTTATTTTTTCTATCATTAAAATAAAATGTTGTTAAATCTCTGGTTTTAATTTTTTCTATTTCTTCCATATATTTTTTTGTATCATATTTTTGTGGTTCATTTATGTAATCATCAATTGCATTTCTATAGACATTTACTATACTTGCAACATAATATTCTGTTTTTAGCCTTCCTTCTATTTTTAGGCTATCAACTCCCATGTCTATTATTTCTGGTAATTCATTTATGAGGCATAAGTCTTTAGATGAAAATATACTTGTTCCATATTCATTTGTTTCTATTGGCATTAATTCTCCTGGTGTATTTTTTTCCTCTGCATATAAGTTATATGACCATCTACAACTTTGTGCACAATCTCCTAAGTTTGCACTCCTACATGTCATGAAGTCACTTAAGAAACATCTTCCTGAAAATGCAAAACATATTGCACCATGTATGAATATTTCTATTTCCATATCTTCTGGTTTATTTTGCATTATATATCTTAGCTGTTCTTTATTCATTTCTCTTGCTAAAATCATTCTTTTAGCTCCATTGTTTCTCCAAAAATTACAATCGTGCAAGCTTACTATGTTTGCCTGTGTGCTTACATTTATAGGAACATCTGGTGCATATTTTTTAAAGACTTCCATTATTCCTCCATCTGCAATTATTACTCCATCTGGTTTTAATTCTTCTAATTTTTTTGCCATTTCTGTTATTTCTTCATATTTTTCATCCCAAGCAAATATATTAATTGTTACATATACTTTTTTTCCTATTTCATGTGCATATTTTATTGTTTTTTCTAAATCATCATTTTCCATGTCTGCTCTTGTTCTTAATGATAATGATGATGTTCCACAATATACTGCGTCTGCTCCATATAAATATGCTATTCTTGCTTTTTCAAATGAGCCTGCTGGGGCTAATAATTCTACATTTTTCATTTTATTTCTCCTTTTTATCAGCTTATATTATATATTCTTTTTTTATTTATGTCAATTATATATTTTACTTTTTCATTTTTTTATGGTATTATATATTATAGTTTTTTTACAAAATTAAATTTGAAAGGAGTTTTTAGGTATGGATAATGTACCATCTCAAGATTTTCCTGATATTAATCGGGCATTTTTAGGAGCTAGTGAAACTTATGAAGTTTGTTCTAATTTCATAGAACTATTAAATGCTACTGGAAACATTGAAGATATTCTTTATGCTAACAAGCTTTTAGAATATTTAGAAATCAACAAAATGATTCCTGCTCTCAGTGATGAATTTCATGAATTTAAAAATCACCTTAGGGAGTGGACAAAAACTAATGGCTTAAAACTTTTTGTTTTAAGAAGGAAAAAAGATTTCATTGGTTTTAATGCAAAGATTCGGCTTTTTCTCTTAAATGGAAAAAATCCAAATGATATTCATGATCTTATTGGTTTTAGAATTGTTTTACTCACTCCAAAAAAGGATACTCCAGAAACTGTTAAGCTTTGTTATGAAGTCTTAAATGAAGCAATTCGCTTTTTTGCTATAAAGCGAAAGTGTCTTTTCTTGGATGCTGAACCTATTTTAGAACCTGGAAATATTGAAGAACTAGAAGATATTATTATTCCTTCTGAATCTAATTTGATTTTACCAGGCTTTGAAAATAAGGTAAAAGACTATATAAAAGAGCCAAAGAAAAATGGATATCAAAGTTTACATTGCTGTATTAAGACTCCATCTCAGCTTATATTTGAAATTCAGATTCGCACATATGAAATGGATAATAGAGCTGAATTTGGTTCAAGCATGCATAAAAATCATAAATCTGAACGGTATGAAGGTGTAAATATTGACCTTGACTATTCAAAGATTAATCTTCGTGGCATTTGCTTTGATAATGGTGGAAATCTAGTAAGCGACCTTTCAGGATTACTTAAAAGTATAGACCCTTTTAATCTAATCTAATTTAATCACTTCCTTTGAAAATTTTCAAAGGAAGTATTTTTATATACTTTTCTCATTAATTGTGGTATAATCTTGTATATAAAATTTAGAAAGGATATGATTATATGACTAAGGAAACATTAAAACTTATTCATGATAGCTATCAGGAAGCCGTTATTCGGTCTCATGATATTTTAGGTATTGTCACTAATTTATATGAGATCTTATGTGTAGCAGACATTTGTGAGGAAGATAATCAATGTTTTGATTTTTTCCTAGATGGAGTTAGAGGTTCTAAAGAAATACGTAAACAGACTTTCAAGTTAACTAATTTAACAATTGATATTAATTTTGTTATTATGTATATTGTTATTTGGTTAAATAATGAAAAAAACTTGCATATTGATATAAATCTAAATGCAAGAAGGAAATCATTAGAGAGTGATTTATCAAAATTACTTGAAAAAGCAAATCTTAATCGTTTTTCTAATATTCGTGACAGATTCGGTCTTAGAGGAATAGTCATGAATAACTCTTCTTCAGAAGAACTTCAATATGTTTATATGATTTTTGATTGTATCAGTGGTATTATAGCTAATACTAATAGAAAAATCCGGAGAGATTTTATAAACTGGTTCCATTCAAATAGTCATATTAATGATTCTGATAAGTCCAGACTTGATGCAATTTTAGGAATTCCTTTTGAAATTACATTTTTAAAAGATTTTATAAAATCTCCTAAAGATAATAATTATCAAACTTTACAGTTTACATTATCTGTTATGATGTATTCTTCTATCTTACCTGGTGCACAAGTGGAAATTCAACTTAGAACTCAAGATATGCATATTAATGCAGTAAAAGGTTCTGCATCTCATTTTCTTTATAAGCAAACCACTGTTAGTAAGGAAATCCGTGATGTTTTTACAGTTGATGATTTTTCAAAAGTTTCTATTGTTGGTTTCACTGGTTATGAATCTGATGATGAAGACATTGATGGTGTCTTTCGTTCAAAAATATTTTGTAACCGCAGGATTTCATCGACACTAGTACCTTAAGTATTCTAAAAAGACCTATATCATTAATTGATATAGGCCATTTTTATTTTACTAATTGCAAGTCCATCTCCAACTTCTAAGATTTCTGTTTCAATATTAGGATTTTCTGTTACTTCTTTTATATATTCCCTTAAATTTCTAACTGCTGTACGTTGTTTATGTTTATTATAATCACTCATAACATATCCCTTATATAAAATATTATCTGCAAATATTACTCCATTATGATTTATCATTCTTAATGCTTGGTTTAGGAAAAATGGATATTTCCCTTTTGCTGCATCTATAAATACAACATCATATTTATCTTTTAATGTTGGAAGTATTTCTACCGCATCTCCTTCATATATGTTTATTTTTTCTTCTACTCCTACATTTTTTATATTTATTTTTGCTTCTTTTATTCTTTCCTCATCACGTTCAATAGTATCTATTTTTCCTCCAGCTTGAAGATATTCTGAAAAACACATTGCAGAATATCCTACAGCTGTTCCTATTTCTAATATTTTTTGTGGTTTTATATCTTTTAGAATTTTATCTATTACTTCTAAAGTATCATCCATTATTATTGGAATATGTTTTTCTAGTGCTTTTTGTTTTATTTTTTCTAATTCTGTTTTATTCATATTAACACCTATGCTTTATTTGCATTTCTTGCTGCTCTTTCTCTTTCTTTATTGTCTAATATTTTCTTTCTTAATCTTATTGATTTTGGTGTAACTTCAACTAATTCATCATCTTGTATAAATTCGATTGCTTTTTCTAAGCTCATTTGAATTGGTGGTACTAAACGAAGTGCCTCATCTGAACCAGATGCTCTTGTATTTGTTAAATGTTTTTCTTTACATACATTTATTGCTAAATCTTCACTTCTTGAATTTAGTCCTACTATCATTCCTTCATAAACATCTACACCTGGTCCTATGAATAAGTCTCCTTTGTCTTGTGCATTATATAGTCCATATGTTATTGATGTTCCATTTTCAAATGCTACAATTGTTCCTCTAACTCTTGCAACAACTTCACCTTTAAATGGTTCATATGAATCAAATATGCTATTCATAACACCTTCACCTTTTGTATCTGTAAGGAATTCTGTTCTATATCCAATTAATCCTCTTGCAGGAATTTTAAATTCGATTTTTGTATGTCCTACTTCAGCTGGTTCCATATTAACCATTTCAGCTTTTCTTCTTCCTAATTTTTCAATTACATTTCCAACACAGTCATCAGGAACATTTACAACAAGTCTTTCTATTGGTTCACATTTTACACCATCAATTTCTTTTATAATTACTTTTGGTCTAGAAACTAATAGTTCATATCCTTCTCTTCTCATTGTTTCAATAAGAACTGATAAATGTAATTCTCCTCTTCCTGATACTATAAATGAGTCTGGTGATGCTGTTTCTTCTACTCTTAAACTTACATTTCTGTCTAATTCTTTAAATAATCTATCTCTTATATGTCTTGATGTTATAAATTGTCCTTCTCTACCAGCAAATGGACCGTTGTTTACACTAAATGTCATAGATACTGTTGGTTCATCAATGTTTACAAATGGTATTTTTTCTGGATTGTTTAAGTCACAGATAGTATCTCCTATATGAATATTTGGAATTCCTGATATTTCTATAATATCTCCTGCTTTAGCTTCTTCTACTTCAACCTTTTTTAATCCCATATGAGTATATACTTTTGCTATTTTTCCTTGTGAAATTTTATCATCTTTTTCACATATACTTACAGGCATTCCAACTTTTACAATTCCTCTTTCAAGTCTTCCTACTGCAATTCTTCCAACATAATCATCGTAATCTATATTTGAAACTAGCATTTGCATTGTTCCTGATTCGTCACAATTTGGTGCTTTTATTGTTTTTATTATAGTTTCAAATAAACATGAGAAGTCACCATCTGGGTCTGACAAGTTCATTTTTGCAACACCATTTTTAGCAGATGCATAAACTACTGGGAAGTCTAATTGATCATCATTTGCTTCTAATTCTATAAATAGTTCCATTACTTGGTCTAGAACTTTCTCAGGTGTAGCACCTGGTCTATCTATTTTGTTTATTACAACTATTGGTTGTAAATTAAGCGCTAATGATTTTTTTAATACTTCTCTTGTTTGTGGCATTGCACCTTCAAATGCATCAACTAATAAAAGTACTCCATCAACTGTTTTCAATACTCTTTCTACTTCTCCACCAAAGTCAGCATGTCCAGGTGTATCTACTATATTAATTTTTATATCATTATACATTACTGCTGTATTTTTAGAAAGTATTGTTATTCCTCTTTCTTTTTCTTGGTCATTTGAGTCCATTACTCTTTCTTGAACTTGTTCATTATCTCTAAATACGTGGCTTTGTCTTAACAAAGCATCTACTAATGTTGTTTTTCCATGGTCTACATGGGCTATTATTGCTATATTTCTTATTTTTTCGTTATTCATTTTTATTCTCCTTCTATTTTGTTAATTCTATTATTTTTTCCATAATTTCTTCTGTTATTTCATCTAATTCATCTTTACTTCTTCCTTTATAATCTAGCGGCTTACCATATTTTATATATACTTTTTTAAACGGTCTTTCTCCTCCACTTATCCCTACTGGAAGTACCTTAGCTCCTGTCCTAACAGCAAAAAACGCAGCTCCGTCTTTTACTTTTTCTCCTTTGGCTAATCCATTTCGTGTTCCTTCTGGAAATAATGCTAAACATTTTCCTTCTTTTAATGTTTTCAGTGAGTCTTTTAATGCTTTTACTTCTTTAGAATCTCTTTTTACTAATATAACATCAAATATAAAACCTAAAAAAGCAAGGAATTTATTTTTGGTTAGTTCTTCTTTTGCTAAAAATCTTGCATCTCTTCCACATGTTACTTCTATTAATGGTGGATCTAAAAAGCTTCTATGGTTTCCACAAATTATAAGCTGACCTTCTTTTGGGATATTTTCTTTACCTACAATTTCCATTCTATATACTATTTTGCAATATAAGTATATAGCTCCTTTTACTACCGATTTCAATATATTTCTAAAAAAATCTTTCATATATTGTTATGACTCCTCCTTACTCTTTTCAGGTATATAAACATTTTTTGCAACTACATCTAATGAAACAATATTCATTGCTGTTAGTTTTTCAACTTCTTTTCTTGCTTTATTTTTAAATTCACTTAATACTTTTCTAATATTGCATCCATACATAACTGTTATTTCCATGTAGATGCTTGGTCCTTCTGGAGAGTTAGTTGCTCTTATTCTTATTACTCTATATATTTCTGGCATTTTTTCTGCTAAATATTCTATTATTTGCCTAAATACTGCATCTGATATTGTAAAGTTTCCTAAGTAACTAAATGTTGGCCTTATTATGGTTTTTTCCGATATGTATGGTTTTTGTCCTATACCTTTTGATTTAAATATTTGTAACGGGTCTAATAAATATCCTGAAAAATCTTTTTTTAATTCAAAGGTAGGTACTGGAATTACATGTTTTCCTTCTGTAACACGGATATGTCTTGCTGTTTGCATTTCTTCTTCTGTAGCAACATCTTGAATATATGTAGTTTCTGAAATTTCTGGTAGTCCTAAATTTTCAGCAATCTTATTTACCATTCCATCAGAAGTCCCTAAAATTAATATTTTAGATGGTTTGTATTTTTTTAGTGCATTGTCTATTGTCTTTTTTTCTTCATCACTTAAAAATAGTGCATGTTTTACTGTTTCAATTTTAGTTGGAGCTTTTTTAGCTGATTCTCCTGCTACTATTTGATTATCTTTTATTAATAAACCATCATCTATTATAAATTTAATGTTTTTCTCATTTGCTACCATTTGTGCTCTATAACTTTTACCTGTCCCAGATGGACCAACAAATGCATAAACTTTTATATTATTAAATGACATCTTTTTCTCCTTACATTTGAGAAAGACACGCTTTGCGTGTCTCACGATTATCGTGTTCTTAAATTTATTAAATCTTTTCTGGTATCTCTTCTTTTACTTCTGCTATTTTTATATCTCTAACATGATCGATTTTTTCCCATTTTGTTTCTCTTTTAAATAAGCATTTTATATTTATTATTACCCATGATCCCATAAATAGTGGATAACATATCAATCCTTTTATCATTGATTTTATAGGCTTTTTATCTAATATCATAGCAAGTATTGCTGTTCCTACTGGTAATAATAATGTTGGTACTAAATAATTCATAATGTTTATTATAAATTCTGCATTATTCATTGCATTTGCAGAATACATTATACAATTAACAACCATTAGTAATACTGTTAATACTAGCATTGGTGTTGTTCCTATCATATATAACAATCCATCTAAACTTGTTAGTGTTTTATGTTCTTTTACACTATTTGCAAGTTCCATTGTGTATCTTTTTACACATTGCATATGTCCAACTGTCCATCTACTTCTTTGTGACCATGATTGTTTAAATGATGTTGGTTGTTCATCATATACGATTGCATCTGTTGCCCATCCCACTTTTTTACCTTGTATTATAGTTTTTAATGAGAATTCAATATCTTCTGTTAATGTTTCTGTTTGCCATCCATTAGGTTTTATTAAATCAAATCTTACCATAAATCCTGTTCCATTTAGTAATGTTGATAGTCCTATATTGTATCTTGCTAAATGGTATAATCTATGCATTGTCCAGTAGAATAATGCATAACCTGCTGTTATCCAGTTGTCTGTTGGATTTTTGATGTCTCTATATCCTTGAACAACATCTTCTCCTTGACATAATTTTTGATTCATACTTTTTATGAAGTTTTTATCTACTATATTGTCTGCATCAAATACAAAGAATGCATCATAATCTGCATTTTCTTCAATTTTTTGTTTTAAAAACCATTGTAATGCATATCCTTTTGTTTTGTGTTCTGGATCAAATCTTTCAAACACTATTGCTCCAGCATCTTTTGCCACTTTTGCAGTTCTATCTGTACAGTTGTCTGCAATTACATATATATCATATAGCTTTGAGTCATATGTTTGATTTTTTAAACTCTCTATTAAGTTTGCAACAACTGCTTCTTCATTATGAGCTGGAATTATTGCCATAAATTTATGATTTTTGTTTATTTTTAGTTCTTTATCTTTTAGTTTAACTAATGAACATGCACTTATTATTATTTGATAAAACCAAAATACTACTAATACGTACATGAAAACTTGCTTTAGTATATATAAATACTCCATTTTATTTCCTCTCTTTTATTTTAATTTTCCCATTTTTTTATATTTTATTTTTTCACTCTTTATATTATACTATTAATGAGCATTTTTTGCAATATTTTTGGTTAAATTTTCTTGTTTAACTTTACAAATGCATTTTTTTAGTTTAAAATAGTGTCGGAGGTAGTGTTATGGAAACTTATGATTTTATTTCTCATAGCGAAAATGAAACAAAAAAATTTGCTTTTAATTTTGCAAGTAAAGCAAAAGTTGGAGATGTTATTGTTTTATCTGGAGATTTAGGTTCAGGTAAAACAAAATTCACAGAGGGTTTTCTTAAATTTTTTAATTTAGATTCTGAAGTTTCAAGTCCGACCTTTACAATTGTTAATGAATATAAAAATAAAGATATTAATATTTATCATTTTGATGTTTATAGATTGTCTGATGTTGATGAATTTTATGCAATAGGTGGTGATGAGTATTTTTCTTCTGGTATTAGTCTTATCGAATGGGGAGAATTAATTGAAGATGCTCTACCAAAAGAATATACTAAAATTTCATTCAGCAAAGATTCACAAAATGACGATTTTAGAATTCTTCATGTTGAATCTGTAAAAAAATAGATTGCTCTTTCGAACAATCTATTTTTTTTATTTTAAAATTAGCCATGCAATTACAGCTAAACCAATTACTACTCTATATATTGCAAATACTTTGAAGCTTCCTTTTTTTAAGTAATTTAATAAGAATTTTATTACTATTATTCCTACAATAAAACTTGTAAGTACACCTAATATAAATGCAATTATTCCTGTGCTACTTGCAATTGAAAGATATTCTATAAAATCTCCTAATTTAAATACTGTTGCAGCTAGTACTATTGGTGCAGATAACATGAATGAATATTTAGCTGCTGATTCTCTTGAAACTCCCATTGCTCTTGCTGTTGTCATTGTAACTCCTGAACGAGACACTCCAGGTATAAATGCTAATGCTTGTGATAATCCTATTAAAAATGTTTGCTTAAATGTCATATTTTCATATTCTGTTTTTGTACTTGATCTTTTGTCTACTATATATAAAACAATTCCCATTACAATTAATGCAATTGCAATTATTAGTGGCTTTGTTAAAATGTCTGATGCAAATTTATCTAATATAAATCCTATTGCCCCTCCTGGAATTGTTGCTACTACTATGTACCAGAACATTCTGCCTTCAACAGAATCTTCTTTTTTGAATACTTTATTAAACCCTCCTTTTATTAGGCTAATCCAATCTTTAAAGAAAAATATTCCTATTGCTAATAATGTTCCAAAATGTAGTGCTACATCAAAACTATCTGGCACTTGACTCCAATTAAATATTTGTGGTATTAATGTTAGATGGGCTGAACTTGATATTGGTAATAGTTCTGTTAGCCCTTGAACTATTCCTAAAATTATTGCTTGGTATATTTCCATTTTCTTTCTTCCTTTCGTATTTTATTTATATATTTCTTTTAGTATATTATATATTGTTTCTTTTATAAATTCTGCTGATGTTGTTGGTGCTACTTTTCCTGGTAATGATAATGCCCAGACAAATTTTAAATTTAAGTCTTTTACAATTTTTTTATCTATTCCTCCCGGATTTGAAGCTAAATCTATAAGTAATGCATCTTTTTTGACATATTGTAGTCTTTCTTCTGTTAAAACCATGTGTGGAACTGTGTTTATTATTATATCATATTGTTTTAGATTTTCTCCTATATTATTTATATTTGTGGATTTATGTCCATATGCTTCTATCCATGCTAAGTCTTCATCTTTTCTTGCAGCACATGTTACTTGTACTGATAATCCTGATAATTTTCTTGCTAATACTTTTCCTATTCTTCCAAATCCTAATATTAAAACTTTACTTCCATGTAGTATTTTGTTTGTGTTTTCAATTGCGACTTGTATTGTTCCTTCTGCAGTTGCTATAGTATTTAAAACTGCTAATTCTTCTCTTTTCATTATATCTATTATTTCTATATATTCATCATTCGCAAGTTCATATACTTCTGGTGCTATTCCTCCTGCTATCAATATTTTTGCATTCACGGCATGCATTAATTCTCTAATACTTAAACTTTTATCACTAAATGGCATATTTATTGTTGTTCCATTGCTTGAAAATGGAATTGGACCTATTACAATTTCTACATTTTGCAGAGCTTTTTTTATGTTTTCACATTGAATTGTTCCTTCCACATTATTTATGCCAAAAGTATAAATTTCATTTCCATCTTTCGCTAACATCTCAGCTAATTTTATTATTCTTAAATCTCCACCAATTATAGCTATTTTATGTTTCATAAAGACCTCCTATCATAATATTAGTATATTATTTTTAGAGTTTTTTATGAGTTATTCTTCTCTTTCTTTTTGAATTTCTTTTTTTTCTTGCCTTTCTCTATTTTCTCTTGGTGGTAATTTTATGTCATTATATCCTATTTTCTTTGTTATTTCTACCATTTCTTCAAGATGTTGTTTTGCGATTAATTCTTTTTTAGTTAACTTTCTTTTCTTTTCTTCTTCTATTTCTAAATTAAATGGTATTGACAATCTTGCTATTATTATTGCAAATGTAGGATCTCTTTTTATTCTTTCTACTATTCTTTTTGGCTCTTCTTGTATTGCTGTATTTGCATATTGTATTGCTTGTTCCTTATCTCCTTTTAATATACTGATTTTAGCTAATTCTAAATATGCATCTGCACATAATTCTTCATCCTCTGTTGCTATCATAAAATATTTTTCCGCTTCTTCTAATTCTTTATATATTAATGCAATTTCAGCTAAACTATATTTTGTATTATATATTAATGAGTTTAATTCTGCTGCTTTTTCATAGCATATTTTTGCATCTTGAAAATCATTTAACATTGTGTACACAATTCCTAAATTATAGTTCAATTCATAACTTGTTGGATTATATTTTAGTGCCTCTGAATAAATATTTACTGCTTCTTTATAATTTTCACTTTCTATCAATAAGTCTCCTAATGCAACACTTGCTTCTATATAATCCGGTTTTTTATTTAAAAGGCTTGTTAGCATTTGTTCTGCTTCATCTTTTCTATCTAAATCTGTTAATAAATTAGCAATTCTATAATATGTGTTGTAATCTTTTTTATTTATATCAATTGCTTGTGCATATTCATCAACAGCTTTTCTTTGGCCACCTTCTTTTTCATAAATTTGTCCTAATAGTTTATGTCCAATATAACTTTCTGGATTTTTGTCTACCAATTTTAATAATATGTTTTTAGCATTTTTGGTATTTCCAAATATTAAATATATTTTTGCAGTTATTTCTACTATTTTTTCAGATATGTTGTTATCTATTTTTTTCATTGTGATTATAAATATAGGTATTATTATTGATAAAATATATGTAATTATTATACTTATTACATTTATTGTTTTTTTTCCTATACATACATCTACAAATTTTATTCCAATTCCTAGTGCTTGGATTGCAAGTATTGGAACATATGTGGTGTTATTTTCTTTTATTAATTTATAAAAAATGTATACAAATAATACAAATGCTATTATTATAAACATCAATTGTTCTATTATCATAGTTTTACTTCCTTTTTATTTGGTTTTATTAGGTGCTCCATAGTCTTCTGCAACTTGCTCTTGTACATTCTCTATTTTTTCTTCTAATGTTTCACCTTCTGCATCTTTTAAATATCTTTTAAATTCATCTACAGATACTTTTGCTTTGTCAGCTTCTTGTTTTATAATTTCTTCAGTATCATTAAATGCATGTGCTATTTCATGAACTTCTTCTTTTCCGCCTTTATCTTTTATATCTTGTACTTGTTTTGTATTTTGTCCTTTTTGACCTTCTCCATCTTCTCTTAGTTGCATTTCTATTCTTTCATTACATGGTAATCTATCAATTGTTCCTGCTTCTATATAACCATATTGTCCAATTGTTATTGACATTTCTTTTGTTGGGTCATCTGTTTTCATTAAAGCATGCGGCACTTTTCTTTCAATTTCTTTTCCATCTTCACTTATACTAATGACACTTTTCATTGTAGGTTTTGCTGGTTCAAATCCTTCTGACATTTCAAATTTCCCATCATTTTTTTGTAACATAACAAACGCACCAAGTTTTTTTGAATATCCTATTCCTTTTTCTTCTGCACCTTTAAATTTTCCTTTCATTTGTTTGTTTAAATTATTGTCTTTTATTTCCCTATAGTTGATAATTTGTAAATCTTCACCTTTTTCATCAATAATATCTTTTTCAATTTGTTTCTCTGGATTTTTTTCATCCTTTTCTTGCAGTTTCTCCTCAATGTCTTTTGATTTAGCCTTTTCAGAACTTCCTATATATTTTCCTGGTTCTTTTTCGTTTATTTCTAATATAGCTTTTAAATCAAAGTCTTTACCTGTGAATTTTTCTAGTTCTGGATTTATTTGTTCTATTTTGCCATCACTACCAAATGTCATTATTTTTGAAGAACTATCACCAGAATATACATTGTAACTTATATTTCCATCTACATCTTTTTCTTCAACTACAAATGCATTTTCAAGATCAATTCCTTGTATTTTTAATTTTTCATAGTATTTTACTCTTTCTATTTCGCTTTTTTGCTCTTCTAATTTTTGTTTTAATTCATCTTCAAAAGCTGCTAAAATTTCAAATATATTATTTTCTTTATTGGTTTTTTCCAACTTTTTACCCTCCTTAAATTAGTTCTCCTATCAAATCATATTCCCCTACATTTATTACTTTTGCTTTTACAAATCGATTTATAAGATTTTCGTTTTCTTCATTTTTTATATATATTATTCCATCAATTTCGGGAACATCTTGTTTTGTTCTACCTACTAAGTATTTCCCATCGAATGATATATCTTCTATTAAGACTTCTACTTCTTGTCCTATTTTATTTTTCAAATTTAAGTTTGATATTTTTTGTTGTAATTTCATTATTTTATTATATCTTGATTTTTTAGTGTTTCCATTTATTTGTTCTGGTAATTTGGCTGCAGGTGTTCCATCTTCTTTTGAATATTGAAAAACTCCTAATTTATCAAATTTAGTTTGTTCTACAAATTTGTATAGTTCTTCAAAATCATTTTCTGTTTCTCCTGGAAAACCTACTATTAGTGTTGTTCTTAATATTACATTTGGTATTTCACTTCTTAATTTATTTACTAAGTTTGCTATTTGTTCTTTATTTGTTTTTCTATTCATTCTTTTTAATACTGAATTTGATATATGTTGAATTGGTATATCAAAATATTTGCATATTTTTTCATTTTCTTTTACTACCTGTATTAATTTATCTGTCACTCCTTCAGGATATGAATATAAAAATCTAATCCATTTTATTTCTGGAATTTTTGAAAGTTCTTCTAATAATTCTGCAAGTTTTGGCTCACCATAAATATCTACTCCATATTTAGTAGTATCTTGTGCAATGATTATTAATTCCTTTATTCCCTGTTTTGCTAGTATTTTTGCTTCTTCTATAATTTCTTCCATTTTTCTACTTATGAATTTGCCTCTTATATATGGAATAGCACAATATGTGCACATATTACTGCATCCTTCTCCTATTTTTAAATACGCAAAGTTTTTTCCTGTACTTACTATTCTTTCATAAAATTCATTATAATTTGGAAGTGGAATTTCTCTCATTTCTGATGCTTTAGTAATAGATTTTGTTTCACTCAATACTTTTGTGTTTTCTTGTATTAATTTTTCTATCATTTCCCACATTTTATTATAATCATCTATTTTTATAAATAAATCCACTTCTGGTAACTCTTTTATTAGTTCATCATAATATCTTTGAACTAAGCATCCCATTGCAATTAAGTATTTGCACTTTTTTTCTTTATATTCTGCCATTTCTAATATTGTATTTATTGCTTCTTCTTTTGCAGATTCAATGAATCCACATGTATTTACAACAATTATTTCTGCATCTTCTGGCTTTGTTACTATTTCATAATTATTGTTTTTAAAATGCCCAATTGCAATTTCTGTGTCTATTAAATTTTTGCTACATCCTAATGATACAAATCCTACTTTCATTTCGTCTCCTAACTGTTATGACTACATATATGTTTTCTTGTCATTTCCATTAAATTTAATTTTGTAAATCCTTCTACTTGTGTTTTTGCTCTATCTTGTTTTAATTCTTCTCTTAATAGTTTCTCTATTTTTTCTTTGTTTTCTTCTTTTTGCATATCTATATAGTCTATTATTATAATTCCACCTATATCTCTTAATCTTAGTTGTTTTGCAATTTCTATTGTTGCTTCATAATTTACTTTATATATTGTTTCTTCTAATGTGCTTTTTCCTGTGTATTTTCCTGAATTGACATCAATAGCAACTAACGCTTCTGTTGGGTCTATTGTTATAAATCCTCCACAGTTTAGCCAGATTTTTCTTTGCTTTGATTTTTCTATTTGCTTTTTTAAATCAAATTTTTCTAGTAGTTCTTCTTTTTCATTTAGTTCTATTTCTATGTTTTCATGCATTTCTTCTATTTTTTCTTTTATTTCTTCATAATCTTCTTTATTATTTACCTGAATTTTCTCAATTTTATTTTCTGGCATGTCTATTATTATTTTCTCTAATATGCTTGGGCTTTTAAATAATAATGCGACTTTATTGTTACTCTTTTTAAATTTTTCTATAATTTTATTCCATTTTTTTTGCAATTTTTTTATGTCTTTTATAATTTCATCTTCTTGTTTTTGTTCTGCAGCAGTTCTTATTATTACTCCCATATTCTTTGGCAAATTGTTTTGAGCAATTTTTAATAATCTTTCTTTTTCTTTTTCATCTACTAATTTTTGTGAAATAGTTATAATATTGGTATTTGGCATTAATACTACATATTTTCCTGTTAATTTTATATGTTTTGTTGTCCTTGCTCCTTTTTTGTCATTACTATCTTTTTGAATTTGTACTAGAATATTTTCTCCTACTTTTGCAACATCTTTTACATTTACTTCTTTTATCTTTTCTACTTTTTCATCGACTTGTGGTAATAGATCTTTTACATGTATAAAACTGTTTTTTTCTGTTCCTATGTCTACAAATGCTGCTTGCATTCCAGGTACTATGTCTTTTATTATTCCTGAATATATATTTCCTTCATTTCTCGCTTTTTGACTTTCTTCATTTTCTTCATATTCTTCTACTAATTTTCCATTTTCTACAATGGCTATTGTTTTTATGTCTTTATCTTTGTTTACAATTATTTCTACCATTTTTTTGCCTTCCTTAATTAAATTTGTTCATTGCTTTATCTATGCCATTTTTTAAAATCTCTATTACGGCATCTTTAGCTTTTTCTACACCTTCTTGCAATAGTTTGTTTTCTTCTTCTGGTATTTGGCCTATGACATAATTTATTTTGTCATATTTTTCTTCTGGCTTTCCTATTCCTATTCTTATTCTTGCAAATTCTTCTGTTCCTAATTCAGAAATTATTGATTTTATTCCATTATGACCTGCACTACTTCCTTTTTTTCTTATTTTTATTGTGCCTGGTTTCACATCCATGTCATCATATATTACAAGTATTTTATCTAAATCTATTTTATAAAAATCAACACATTCTTTTATACTTTCTCCACTTAGATTCATATAAGTTTGTGGTTTTAATAAAATTACTTTTTGACCTTCTATTATTGTATTTTCATATAGTCCTTTGAATTTTATTTTTTTTATTTCTAAGTTATATTTTTCTGCTAATTTGTTTATTGTATCAAAACCCATATTATGTCTTGTTTTACCATATTCTTCCTCTGGGTTTCCTAAACCTACTATTAAATACATATTGCTTCCCTTCTCTTTTTTATTCTTATATATTTTACATTGTTTTTGCTTATTTTTCAAGTTTTTTAAAAAATTTATACGTTTTCTTGTTATTACTTAATTTAATAAAATAAATAAAAAAAAGCCCCTTTATTGGGGCTAATTTATTATTCTGCTGATTCTTCTGTTTCAGGAGCTTCATAAGCATCTAATATTGCTTTTTGAATCTTCTCTCTTGTTTCAGCATTGATTGGATGAGCTATATCTTTGAATTCTCCGTTTGGAGTTTTTCTGCTTGGCATAGCTATAAATAATCCATTTTGACTTTCGATAACTTTGATATCATGGATAACAAATTCATTATCGAATGTTACAGAAGCAACAG
>CAKPIG010000015.1 GCA_934162255.1 uncultured Clostridia bacterium
TGGAGGCTATAATGTCAATGTAGTTAAATAAAAATATGAAATTTATAATTGATTAAGCAGTACGAAAGGATTATAAATGTTAAGGAATTCAATTAAAGAAGATTTAAAAGAGAACTTTATATCGGAAGAAGAATACTGGCAATATAATAAAGAGTATAGTGATAAAATTAAAAAAATAAAAGAAGATATACAATTATATGAGGAGGAAAAAGAAACAATAAAAAATAACGATACTGATTGGATGAATATATTTAAAAAGAAAGAAAAAATAAATGAACTAAATAGATTATTGATAGATGAGTTAATTGAAGATATTGTTGTTAGTGAAGATGGTAATATAAAAGTAATATTCAAATATGAAGATAAATATTTTGAGGCTCTTGACTTTATAAATAAACAAAAATATGATATAATACTTTCAAGTTAAAAACGAAAAACAAATACTTTTAAGTATTTTTTTTAATGATAGAATAGAAAGAAGTGATTAAAATGGATATGTACCAAAAAAGAAAAATCAGAGCAGAAAAGAAAAATAATGATAGTCAAAAAAGTTTTTCAAAAGTCCCCATTTCGTGGTTTCCTGGGCATATGGCCAAGACAAGAAGACAAATAACAGAAGACTTAAAACTTGTAGATGTAGTAATAGAAATATTAGATGCAAGAATTCCCAAGTCTAGTCAAAATCCTGAAATAAGAGATATAATAAAAGACAAAAAAAGAATAATAGTATTAAATAAAAGTGATTTAGCTGATGAAAATGATAATAATTTGTGGAAGTTAAAATTTAAAAAGCAGGGAATAGAAGCCGTTCTAGTAAACTCAAATAGTGGAAAAGGAATTGATGAAGTTTTAAGACTGATTCAAAAAATAATGGAAGAAGAATTGCAGAAGCTAGCAGATAAAGGAAGAACAGGAAGAAAAATTAGAGCAATGATTGTAGGAATTCCGAATGTGGGAAAATCATCATTTATAAACAGAATTGCTAAAAAGAATTCTGCAATAGTTGGCAATAGACCAGGAGTAACAAAAGCGAAACAATGGATAAGAATAAATGAACAAATAGAATTACTAGATACACCAGGAGTTTTGTGGCCAAAATTTGAAAGTAATGAAGTTGCACTAAATCTAGCTTTTACAGGAACAATAAAAGACAATTTATTAGAAATTATAGAAGTTGCATATAGTCTAACAAAATTTTTAATTGAAAATTATAGAGAGAGTTTTCTAAAAAGATATAAATTAGATGATAATGAAGTTAATGAAATACTAAATAATAAGGAACAGGAAGAAAATCAAAATATATATGAAATAATGCAATTGATAGGTAAAAAAAGAGGGGCTATTATGTCAGGAGGATATATAGACGACGAAAAAACTTCTAAAATAATAATAGAAGACTTTAGGACAGGAAAGCTTGGAAGAATAACAATAGAAAAATGTTAAAAAAATTACGAGTTTTCGTAATTTTTTTCATTTATCTATTGACAAAAAAACTTAAAGATATTATAATAGGTATTGTTGCAAGACAAATTGCCAGATTATAACACATATATGCAGATGTGGCGGAACTGGCAGACGCACAGGACTTAAAATCCTGCGGTTGAATAAACCGTGCCGGTTCGATTCCGGCCATCTGCACCATAGTAATATCAAGGGGGTTAACAAAGTCCGCTTGGTATTATTTTTTTGTTTTTTAAAAAGTTCAAATGTAATTGTTAGATTTTTGCTAGAACTTTTCTTTTTATGACAAGTTAGAAAAATGTAACTATTTTATAAAAACAATAACAGAATTAATTGATATAGACAGTGATGATAAAGAAAAAGATTAAAGGAATAGTAAGTAGTAAATATTGGTAAAATTTTATGAATTACTTAGTAAATATTTAAGAAAATTTGCCATGGTAAAAGATGTAAAAAATATTGAAATTAAATGAAAAGCATGTTATAATAAGCACACAGAAACACATTGTATAAACCATTTTGAAAATATAAATGGGGGAGAGTCTTTTTCAAAAGGAGGAATCGTATGAGCTACTATTTGGCAATGGTAACTATTACACTTTCAACTAGTGTCATATGGATATACTTTGCTATAACAAACAAAAGTATTTCTGAATATGCACGGAAAGGATTTATAATTTCATTTTCTTTAACTATTGTAGGAATGCTAGCTGAAGTTATAAGTACAAATGAAGTAAATGAATCGATAAAAATATTTTTGCGGACTTTACAATTTAGTATAATTCCATTAATTCCCGTAATTTTTTCAAAATTCATTTTGAAAAGAAATAGGAAAGATACAATAATAAGTAAAATATTAAAAACATATATTATTATTTATGAAATTGGAATATATTTATATTATTTTACATATAAGATTAATGGATTTTATGAAATTGTATATAATGCATATTTGATAACATTTGCTTTAACTTGTTTATATTTATTTGTAAGTGTATATTATCTTTGTTATAGATATCAAAATACAAGTAAAGATAAACTAATAATGATTATGATATTTATAGCTATAGGAGGAGTGATTCAAACATTTGGTGTAAAAGTAGTATGGTCATTCATCTCAATAGTAATTTCATTTTTATATAATTATTATAATGAAATTATCCAATCATGTGATGGATTAACAAATCTATTAAATCAAAAGAGGTTTAACAAAGACCTTCAAGATATTAATGAAGAAATTGCAATCATTGTATTTGATGTTAATGACTTTAAAGAAGTCAATGACACTTATGGACATCATATGGGAGATAAAGTCCTTAAAATGATAGCACAAATTTTAAAAGACACGTATCAAAAGTATGGTAAATGCTATAGGATGGGAGGAGATGAATTTGCTGTTATATTGAACAAGAAAATAGATATAGCAGAAACTCTCAATAAAAGCTTTGTAGAAAAGATTATAAGGAAAAAAGAAACTATGAAGGAAATACCATATATTTCTTATGGCATGTCATTATACAATCCATGTACGAGCATGATACATAGTGCTGTTGAAACTTTAAAAGAAGCAGACAAGGAGATGTATGAATACAAGTCCAAAGCAAAAAAAGAAAAATGACTCAAAAAGCACAAGATAATTTCTTGTGCTTTTAATAAAAAAGGAGGGAAAATATTTTTAATACAATATTAAACCTAATATATCCACAAATATGCAGTATTTGTGGAAAAATCAATGCAAAAAATATATGTAATGAATGTGATATAAAATTAAATAAAGATTTTATAAATAAAACAGATAATTATTCAAAAGACATTTCAAAATATTTTTTTGAACATAATTACTTTTTCAAATATAAAGGAATAATAAGAGAGCAAATTTTAACATTAAAATTTCAAGAAAGAGCATACAACTGCCAAACAATAGTAAGTTTTTTAGAAAATAGACAAAAATGTTTGGAAAAATTTAAAAAATATGATATAATACTGATAGTACCTGTGAGTAAGAGAAGAAAAAAGGAAAGAGGTTATGACCAAAGCGAAATATTAGCTAAAAAAATTTCACAACTATTAAACATTAAAATAGAAAAAAACATAATACAAAAAAACGTAGATACTAAACCTCAAAGTACATTAAATAAAACACAAAGGAAAGAAAATGTAAAAAAAGTATACAAAGTAAAAAATACAGAAATATTAAAAAACAAAAGAATATTAATATTTGATGACATATATACAACAGGGAGTACTGTAAATGAGTGTGCAAGATTACTCATAAAAAGTGGAATAGAAAGAAGCAATATAGGAGTATTAACAATTGCAAAAGATTAAAATATACTTAAATTTAAGGAGGAAAAATGGAGGAACTTGTAGAAAGTATATTAGATTATGTAAGAGCAGAATATACAGATTATGCAATAATGATAAATGGAGAATGGGGGTCAGGAAAAACTTACTTTTGGAACAATAAAATCAGAAAAAAAATTGACTCAATGCAATTAAATGGAAAACAATATACAACAATATATATGTCATTATATGGAATTTCAAACTTAGAAGAAATAAGCAAAAAAATATTTATTGAAACAACTCAATTGATGGATAAAAATTTAAGAAAATATATGGCTGCAAATGGACAAACAACTATTCCTGAATATGCAAAAACAGGGATAGATATGGCAAATTTATTTGGAATAGCTAATAATGATGATAAAGTAAACTATGGCGAATTTTTTACAACAGATGACAAGGTTTTGTGTTTTGATGACCTAGAAAGAGCAAATGTAGATGTAATAGATATATTAGGATATATAAATAACTTTGTAGAACATGATCATATAAAAACAATAATTATATGTAATGAAAAAGAATTATCAACAAAACTAAAAAGCAATAATTTAGAATTGAAAACATTTATATCAACATATATATTAGATAAACAAGGCGAATTGTTAAAAACAGATAAACCAATGGTTGAAAAAATAAGTGAAGAAATTGAACATGTATTTGACAAGGCAAATGACTATGAAAGAATAAAAGAAAAACTTATAGGGGAAACATTTGAATATGCACCTAAGTTTGATTACATAATTAATGGAATACTAATTAGATATGAATCAGACCCAGAATTAATAAGGTTTTTAAGAGAAAATACAGGATTAATAATATCAACATTTAACAAAAGTGGAACTAGAAATTTAAGAATATTAAAACATGCATTAAATGATTTTCAAAGGATATTTGATATGGTTAGTAAAAAATATCCAAATGTAAGCAATAGAGTTTTACAAACAATGCTAATATTTACAATAGCAATATCATTTGAAATAAAAGCTGGAAAAATAACAAAAGATAAATTTGGAGATATACGAAATAATGATGAATATAAATCAATATTAGTATCATCACGAGTATTGATGGATAATAGACAATTTTATATAAAAGAATTTGATAATAATTATTATAACAATTTTAAAACAGAATATAGATTCTTTAAATTTATAGAATATTATGTAAGAACTAGAATATTTGACATGAGACTATTTAAAGAAAATATGGAAGTAATATTAAATACAGCAGGACTTGGAAAAATGCCAGCATACAAAAGACTACTAACTGAGGAATATTGGAAAATTTCAGATGATGAATTTTCAGATGTAATAAATGAAATTATAGGAAATATACAAAAAGGAGAAATATCAATAGTAGATTTAGTAAAAATATATGCATATTTTAGTTATTTCTCAAGAAAAAAATTAATATTATATGATTTACCTACATTAAAAAGTTTATTTATTACAGGAATGAATAAATCAGCAGTAAATTCAGAATATTGTGCAGATGTAGAAAAAGAATTATCGAAAGTAGCTATACAAGATGTTGCTGAGGATATGGAAGACATATTAAATAAATTTTATGAACTAAATGAACAGTTAAAAGATAAAATGCTTAAGGAAAAGGCTGATGAAATTTTCAAATGTATACCTATGAGAATGGAAAGATTTTATGATATGTTTGATAAAGAATGTATGACAGTACCAATATTTAAATATCAAGATCCATATCAAGTTTTCCAGAGAATTTCCTGTGCAAGTAATGAAGACATTGTAATAATAAAGGAAAAACTTATAAATAGAGCTAATAAATATACAAAAGAAATAGAACCAGAAATAGAGCATATAAAACAATTAAAGCAAATAATTGATGATTATACAGAAGGAAAAGAAATAACAATAAAAATTGTAATGTTAAAAGAGTTTTCAAAAGATTTAGAATACATTATATCAAAATATAAAACAAGTGGATTTGAAACAATAAAAGAACTAATAAAAAATGAAAGGAAGTGATAAGTTATGCAAAACTCAACATCAACATTAATTGCATTATTTGTAGCAGCAGTATTCTTATTTGTAGTACCTTTAGTTACTTTAACAACAAGAAATGATAATGTTGTGCAAGAAGATGTGAATTTAATAGTAAAAGAATTTGTAACAGACATAAAAAATACAGGAGTGTTAACACAAGAAAAATATCAAAGTTTTCAAAATAAACTTGCAGCAACAGGAAATACATATAATATAGATATGGAAATAAAACACTTAGATGAAAATCCAGGAAAAAAATTAACACAAGCAAATTATAGTAAAATTGGTGAAGATGTTTACTGGTCAGAATATACATCTCAAATAATAGGAACATTAGAAAGTAGTAAAGATTCAACAATTACATTAAAAAAAGGTGATAGAATTTATGTTAGTGTAAGCAATCAAAATAGTACTGCAGCCCAAACATTACAAAGTTCTACACTAAAAATAGCAAATGATGGAGAACAAGTAATAAAGGCAGATGATGATGGAATGGTTAAAGTAGATGGTGTAAAATAAAAGAACGAAAGGAAGAAAAATATGGAGAAACAAAGAGGATTTGAAATTGCAAAAGGATTTGAAGATAAAAATATAAATTTACCAGAAAGAAAGACAAAATTTTCTGCAGGATATGATGTAGAAGCGGCAGAAGATATAATAATACCCAGCTTTAAAAAAGGAATAAAACCAACATTAGTAAAAACAGGGATAAAATCATATATGAAAGACAATGAATATTTAATGTTAGTAAATAGAAGTTCTAATCCAGGAAAAAGAGGATTAATCTTAGCTAATAGTGTAGGAATAATTGATAAGGACTATTATGGTAATCCTGATAATGATGGACACATTATGTTTGCATTCTTTAATATTAAAGATGAAGACATAGAAATAAAAAAAGGAGACTGCATTGGACAAGCAATATTTATGCCTTTTTTAATGGCTGATGGAGATAATGCTAAAGGAAAAAGAATGAGCGGATTTGGCTCAACAGACAAATAAAAATATTCAAAAAAAGTGGTAAAAGCTTTGACTTTTGCCACTTTTTGTAGTATAATAAAAGAGGTTGGTAAATATGAGAAAATTTTACAAAAAAACCAAATAATATGGCTGAAAGGAGTTGGCTTACATGTATAATGTAGGAGACAAAGTAGTATATCCAATGCACGGAGCAGGGATAATTGATTCAATAGAAGAGAAAGAAGTATTGGGAGAAAAGCAATCATATTATATATTAAAGATGCCTGGAGAAGTAAAAGTAATGGTACCAACATCAACAGCAGAGCAACATGGAATCAGAAATATAATTGATAAAACAGAAGCAGAAAAAGTATTTAATGTATTAGAACAAGACGAAACTGAGATGGAAAAAAATTGGAATAAAAGATACAGAGAAAACATGGATAAAATGAAGAGTGGAAATATATATGAAATTGCAGATGTAGTAAGAAATCTTAGTTTCAAACAAAAAGAAAAAGGTTTATCAACAGGAGAAAAGAAAATGCTACATAATGCAAAACAAATACTAGTAAGTGAATTAGTATTAGCAGAACATGCATCACAAGATGAGGTTGAGGAAATAATTGATAACAAAATAAACACATCATTTACTATGTTTAAAACAGATACTAATTTAGAAGTATCAACAGGAAGTATTGTAAACAAATTTATACCATTTGATGATGATAGTAAAAACTAAAAAAGAAGAATAAAATAGAAAAATGTAGAAGTCTAAAACAAATAGAAAAAATTAGGCTTCTTTTTTATTATTAAAAGTAAAAAATAGTATTGTAAAAGAAATTTAAATATGATAATATGAAACAAATGATAGGAGGGAAAATATGATATATACTATTACATTCAATCCTGCATTAGATTATACATTAAAAGTATCAAATTTTAAAATAGGAGATATAAATAGAACTATAACAGAAAAAATATTGCCAGGAGGAAAAGGGTTAAATGTATCAATTGTGCTTAAAAATCTAGGAGTAGAAAATACAGCACTTGGATTTATTGGTGGATTTACTGGAAAAGAACTTAAAAGAAAAATTGAAGAAAAAGGAATAAAAACAGATTTTATAGAAATAGAAAATGGAATAACAAGAATAAATGTTAAAATAAGCTCAAAAAGTGAGACTGCAATAAATGGAAATGGTCCACAAATTACAGAAAGAGAAATACAACTACTATTAGAAAAATTACAGCAAATAAACAAAAATGACATTGTTATACTTGCAGGGAATATTCCTAAAAATATTAAAAATAATATATATGAAGAAATATGTATGATTCTAGAAAAAAAGGGAATAACATATGTTGTTGATGCAACTAAAGAATTGTTATTAAATATCTTAAAATATAAACCATTTTTAATAAAGCCCAATAAGGAAGAATTAGAAGAAACTTTTGGAGTAAAAATTAAAAGTGAAGAGCAAATTATAATATATGCAACTAAAATGAAAGAACTAGGAGCCCAAAATGTGTTGGTATCATTAGGAGGAAAAGGTGCAATATTAGTATCAGAAAATGGCACAATTTATAATAAATGTGCGCCAAAAGGAGAAGTTGTTTCAACAGTTGGGGCAGGAGACTCGATGGTAGCAGGTTTTATAGTAGGATATTTAAAAAATCACAATTATGAAGAAGCATTTAAAATGGGAATAGCTTCGGGTAGTGCAAGCACATTTTCAGAAAATTTAGCTACAAAAGAGGATGTTGAACAAATTCTAAAACAAATTTAGATATAAAGGAGGAAACAAATGAAAATAACAGATTTATTAAGTAAAAATGCAATTCAATTAAATGCAAAACCAGTAAATAAAAATGAAACAATTAATAAACTGGTAGACTTAATGATGAAAAATGAAAACATTACAGATAAGGAAGAATACTTAAAAACAGTATTAAAAAGAGAAGAAGAAGGGACTACGGGAATAGGATTAGGAATAGGAATTCCACATGGAAAGACAAAAGCAGTTAACAAACCTGGTCTTGCTGCAATGGTAATTCCTAATGGAGTAGACTTTGATGCGCTAGATGGAAAACCTGCAAAATTAATATTTTTAATAGCAGCTCCAGATACAAAAGAAAATATACATTTAGAGGTATTAAGCAGATTATCAGAGCTATTGATGGATGAAAAATTTAGAGAAAAATTGATAAATGCTAAAACACCAGAAGAATTCTTGAAATATATTGATGAGGCTGAGAAAAATAAAATTAATAAAAGTAATGTAAATGAAAATCAATATGAAATATTAGCAATAACATCTTGCCCAACAGGTATAGCGCATACATATATGGCTGCAGAAAGCTTAGAGAAAATGGGAAAAGAACTAGGGCATAGAGTAAAAGTTGAAACACATGGTTCATCTGGAATAAAAAATAAATTCACAAAAGAAGAAATAAAAAATGCAAAGGGAATTATAATAGCAGCAGATACAAAAATAGATTTAAGCAGATTTGATGGAAAGAAAATTGTAAAAGCTAAAGTATCTGATGGTATTAGTAAGCCTGAAGAATTAATAAAATATGTACTATCAAATGAGGCAAAAGTTTATCATAATTCAGATGGTAAAAAACAAGAAAATGATGAACCGGAAAAAGAGGGAATAGGAAGGACAATATATAAACACTTAATGAATGGAGTAACACATATGTTGCCATTTGTTGTAGGTGGAGGAATTTTAATTGCAATAGCATTCTTATTAGATGATTATTCTATAAACCCAGCAAACTTTGGTATGAATACTCCAGTTGCAGCATTTTTTAAGACTGTAGGAGGAGTTGCATTTAATGTTATGCTATATATATTAGCAGGATATATAGCAATGAGTATTGCAGATAGACCTGGATTGGCAGTAGGATTTGTTGGAGGAATATTAGCTGTACAAGGAACAACATATGCATCACTAACAGATAGTTCAGTTACACTAGTAAGTTCAGGATTCTTAGGAGCACTTATAGCAGGATTTGTTGGAGGATATATTGTACTTGCTTTAAAGAAAATTTGTAGTTATCTTCCAGATAGTATAGAAGGAATAAAAACAATTCTTCTATATCCTGTTTTTGGAATATTGATAATGGGTGCATTTATGTTATTAATAAATCCATATGTAGCAGCAATAAATACAGGAATAAATAATTATTTGTCATCAATGGGAACTGCAAACAAAATATTATTAGGAGCATTACTTGGAGGAATGATGGCAATTGACTTAGGAGGACCAGTAAATAAAGCTGCTTATACATTTGGAACAGGAATGCTAGCTTCAGGCCAATATGAGATAATGGCAGCAGTAATGGCGGGAGGAATGGTACCACCTTTAGCAATAGCATTTTTAGCAACAGCATTTCCTAAAAAGATACCAAAGAAAGATAAACAAGCAGCATATGTAAACTATATAATGGGATTATCATTTATATCAGAAGGAGCAATACCATTTGCGTCAGCTGACCCATTAAGAACAATACCAGCATTTATTATAGGTTCTGCAGTAACAGGAGCATTATCAATGGCATTTAATTGTACATTGATGGCACCACATGGAGGAATATTTGTAATTGCAACAGTAGGACATGCATTTAGATATCTAATTGCAATTGCTACTGGTTCAATTGTAGCAACACTTATAATGGCAAAACTAAAGAAAAACTTAGAAGAATATAACTAAAAATTAGGAGGAACAAAATGGTAAGTAAAAAAATAATATTAAAAAATGAAACTGGTCTACATGCTAGACCAGCGTCAGAATTAGTAAAATTAACATCTAAATTTAAAAGCAATATAGATATGATAGTTGGAGAAAAAAGAGTAAATGCAAAATCAATGTTAGGAATTATGTCTGCAGGAATAACAGCAAATACAGAAATTATTATCGAATGTGATGGAGAAGATGAAGAAGAGGCTTTAAAAGAAATAGAAGAGGCATTTGAAAATAAATTCGGAGAGAATTAGAATAAGGAGAGTTACTAATGTTAAAGGGAAGAGGAGTGTCAACAGGAATAGGATTTGGACATACTATTGTTTTAAAAAAACAAAAAAGAACAATAGAAAAGAGAACTTCAAAAAATCCTGAGATTGAATTAAATAAATTTCAAAAAGCATATAATGAACTCATAAAAGAAACAGAAGAAACAGTAAATAAATTGCAAGGAACAGAACACGATATAATGGAAGCATATTTAATGCTTATGCAAGATCCAAGTCTGATTTCTGAAACAGAAAGCTCAATAAAGAATTTGAACTATTGTGCTGAATATGCTGTAGAGGTGGGATTTAATAGCGTTATTCAAATATTTGAAAATATGGATGATGAGTACATGGCAACAAGGTCAAGAGATATAGTTGATATAAAAAATAAAATACTTGCAAAAATATTTAATGAAGATACAATAAACATAAGTGAATTACCTGAAAACACAATAATTGTAACATCGGAACTTACTACATCAGAAACGGCTAAACTTGATTTTGAAAATGTTACAGGAATTATAACTGAAACAGGTGGAATAAACTCACATACATCAATTATGGCAAGAACACATGGCATACCGGCAATAACAAAAGTTGAAGATGCAACAAAAATGTTTAGAAATGGAGATTATGTTGCAATAGATGGACTTCTTGGAGAAATATATTTAAATCCATCAAAAGAAGAAAAAGAAAAATTAGAAAAATTGCAAAAACAAATAAATGAAGAAAATGCAGAATTAGAAAAATATAGAACAACAGAAACTAAAACAAAAGATGGATATAAAGTAGAATTGGTGGCTAATATAGGAATACCAGCAGATGTAAATGTAGTACTAAAAAATTCAGCTGAAGGAATAGGGCTTTTTAGAAGCGAGTTCTTATATATGGATAGTGAAGAAATGCCATCAGAAGAACAACAATATAATGCATATAAAGAAGTTGCTGAAAAAATGAATGGTAAAACAGTTATTATTAGAACATTGGATATTGGAGGAGACAAAGAATTAAAATACTTAAAAGTTGAAAAAGAAGCAAATCCATTTTTAGGATATAGAGCAATACGTCTGTGCTTAGATAATCTAAATTTGTTTAAGACACAATTACGAGCAATATTACGAGCTAGTGCTTTTGGAGATATATCAATTATGTTTCCTATGATATCTTCAATAGAAGAACTAAGAGAAGCAAAAAAAGTATTAGAAGAATGCAAACAAGAGTTAGATGAAAAAGGAATAGACTATAACAAGAAAATTAAGGTTGGAATAATGATTGAAATTCCATCTGCAGCACTAATATCATATTCTTTAGCTCATGAATGTGACTTTTTCAGTATAGGAACAAATGATTTAATACAGTATACAGTTGCAGTAGAAAGAGGAAATGAAAAAATTTCAAAACTATATTCAAGGTATCATCCTGCTGTAATAAAACTTATAAAACAATCAATTGATGGAGCACATAGTGCAGGAATTTTCTGCGGAATGTGTGGAGAAGCGGCTGGAAGAGAAACATATATACCATTATTGATAGGATTAGGACTAGATGAATTCTCTATGAATTCAAATAGTATTTTAAGAGCAAGAAAAATAATCAACAATTTAGAAAAGGATAAATGTGAAAAATTAGCTCAAAAAGTATTACAAATGTCATCAGCCGAAGAAGTAGAAAAAGAATTAAGAAGATTTATAGAAGAATATTAGAAGAAGAATATAAAACCTCAATTTGGAAATAATATAAAAGAAAAATTATTTCTAAAGGAGGTTTTTATTTGATTAATAAGGTAGAGATATGTGGAGTTAATACTTCGAAATTACCTGTACTAACAAATAAAGAAAAAGATGAATTATTTATAAAAATAAAACAAGGAGATGAAAAAGCAAGAGAAGAATTTATACAAGGAAATTTAAGATTAGTATTAAGCATAATTCAAAGATTTTATGGAAGAGGAGAAAATGCTGATGATTTATTTCAAATAGGATGTATAGGTCTTATAAAATCAATTGACAATTTTGATTTAAATCAAGGTGTGCAATTTTCAACATATGCAGTTCCAATGATAATTGGAGAAATAAGAAGATATTTAAGAGATAATAATAGTATTAGAGTAAGTAGATCAGTAAGAGACTTAGCTTATAAAGCTATGCAATTCAAAGAAAAATTTAATAAAGAACATGGAAGAGAACCTAAAATAGACGAAATTGCAAAAGAATTAGGAGTAGAAAAAGAAGAGATAGCATTCAGCTTTGACGCAATACAAGAACCAGTTTCATTACAAGAGCCAATATATAATGATGGTTCGGAAAGCATTTATATAATGGACCAAGTAAAAGATAATAAAAATAGTGATGAAAATTGGGCAGATAATATGACTATAGAAGAGGCTTTAAAAAGATTGGGAGAAAAAGAAAGAAAGATTATATTAAAAAGATACTTTGATGGAAGAACACAGATGGAAGTGGCTGATGAAATTGGGATATCACAAGCTCAAGTATCAAGATTAGAAAAAAATGCAATAGAACATATAAAAAAATATTACAAATAAGAAACATTTTTTAGTTCCTACATATAATAATTAATAATGTGTAGGAGGTACATATGGGGGATAAAGGTTTAGACTTTAAGCATAAGGAAGTTATAAATATTAATGATGGAAAAAGACTAGGATTTGTTCAAGATGTGTGTGCTGATTTTGAAACAGGAAGGATAACATCTATAATAGTTCCGGGGGGAACTAATAAATTGATGAATTTGTTTTCGTCAAGTAATGATATTGTTATACCTTGGAGCAACATAAAATGCATAGGGGATGACTTGATATTAGTAGAAATAGAAGGAAAAAATTATTTACAAAGATAGACATAAAAAAATAAACACAAAAAAATTAAAAAAAATACAAAAAACAGTTGACAAAGTTCGACAATCATGCTAATATAAATAAAGACGAAGCAACAGACAAAAATATTAAAAAATATTACAAAAGAATTAGTAAAAAGTTACAACAAAAAAAGAACAAAAACAACCAAATACTAGTTTTTTATTTTGCCTCAAAAAAGG
>CAKPIG010000016.1 GCA_934162255.1 uncultured Clostridia bacterium
AATATAGATGAATTATTAAAACAATTTGAAATTAACAATGTTAAAATAAGTTTGTCTAGAAAAGAAACTTTATCCGTTGAATTTCAAATCACTTGTTTAAAACAATATATCGATTATTACTTTGCTAAAACAGTAGTACAAGATATTAATCTATTAAAAATATGTAAATTCTGTAATAAAGCTTTTCTTGCTGTTAATCCTAAAGCTGAATATCATACTCCTCAATGTAAGAATAAAGCTAATGTTTATAAAAATAGAGCAAAAAATAAATAAACGACAAGATTCAATTCTTGTCGTTTTCTTTAATATCTTTTTTTGTAGGATGTTTTCCTCCTCCATGCCATTCTCCTGTTATACACCAAAATTCAAAATAATATAACCATTCACTTATCCAAGGAATAATTGTATCACTTATATTCATAGTAGAATTCCACTCACATGGATAGTATAAACATAAATTAACGTATTCTCTTCCATTTATTATTTTTATCCCATATTTATGTGGAATTTTTTCCTTGTCTTTTATTTCTAACTGTTTTATATCTATATACACTTGTGGCCTTTTTTGAACAGAATCATACTGCAATAAAACTTTGTATTTTTTTGAAAATTCTGTTGGCTGTATATTTAACAACATTTTTAAACCTATTCCATTGTATTCTCTTAATATAATATTTTTAAATTCTCTCCTTATATTATATTTCTGAATAGGAATCGTTATTGGTTTATTTTTTGGAAATTTTTTATTTGCCATAAAAATTGTGATTCCTTACAGTTATATTTGTCTTTTCCGTTGTTAAATTTCCATTTTCTTTAAGGTACATATTTGATTTTTCTCTTTCTTCTCTAGTTTTTTGTGCTATATTTTCATATACCTTATTTACCATATTTTCGCCAAATAACTTTTTATATGCATCAGCCTGTTCTCTTATATTTCCTTCTAGTAATACTTTATTTGTAACTAAGTCATATTTTAAGTCATCCATAAATTTAAAGAAAGCTTCTTTTCTTTCTGGATTACTTGACCATTTATCTGCGAAATTTTCATTTTCATTAACAGGGTTTTGTATTAAAACATTACCATTTTCATCTTTTTCTAAATATAAAACATACTCTTTAGAAAATTTTTCAATCAGTTCATATACATTTTCTTTTCCTGTATAAATCCTCGCCATTAGTGTTGTTAATATAATAGAAATTGGTTTTATATCTGGTGTATCTTTAAACTTTATATCTCTATATCTTTTTAATATTTCTATAGCTATTTGTAAAGTTGTCTTAATCTTATATTCAGGAACTTCAACTATTTCTATTTTGTTTCTAATTGCATATTCTTCTGTTAATTTCTTCTTTTCTTCTTCCATCCTTTTTACAAACCAATCATAATATGCTTCAGGATTTGTTTGTCTAAATTCGTAATCTGAGTTTTCATCTTCTTTGTGTGTCATTATAAGTTTCTTATTTTGAAAATATGTATCACTCTTCATAGTTGGTAAAATATCCATATGGTAATTTGCACTTTCTGAATATTGAATTGTCCAACATCTTTTTCCTTCTTCAACTTTTTCAGAATATCTATCACTTGTTTTTAAGACATCTCCTACAATATTTTTTAGGTCTTTAGCACTCGTAAATTTATTATCTATTGTAGCTACAAGATCAATATCATATTCATCTTTATCAGAAATTGGTTTTATTACTGTTCCTAGCATGAATGAACCTTGAGGAAATATTCTTACATCATATTGTTTAATATTATTATTTAAATAATTCCCTACTGCTTCGTAACTTTCCTTTGCTTTTTCTGCTTGTGTTTCACTTATTTCTATTTCTGTCGCTATTTTTCTATACATAGCATCTATATTTTGCTTTCTTTCCATTATTCTTCTTCTCCTTCATATTTTATTTCTAAAGCTTTTTTAAACCCTTTCTTTTCGTCATATATAACTAAACTTGGATGTGCTTTCTTCATCCAACACCTACCTGTTTCTATTGCAATAGATATTGGCATAGCAGGAAATACACTTATTTCACAATTTCTTCCATATTTGTCCTTAATATATTCATATATTTCTCTAATCCTACTTTTATACATTTCTAATTGATTTTTGCATTTAATAATGTCATTACTATGTATATTGCTTTCTAATTTAATAATATCGCACTCATCTCCTACAATAGCGCGTATTCTATCTTCAGATATATCTGCAGTTATTGAGATGTTTAATGCTACTTTAGAATATTTCTTTTTGGGAATAATAATACTTACATCAAATTTTTCATCTTTTTTATCACTTAAATACCACTCTTGTTTAGGCTCTCGTTGTAATTGTTGAACACTTACATCTGATATATCGGAAAACAATGTTCCCAAATATATCAATAATGGTTGGGGAGCAATTGCGCATAAAAAAATTTTTGGCACTATTTCTTTTTTTAACAGTGGTTTTACTACCTGAAGAAAATTACGTTCTATATTTTCCATCTCAAACTTATACAAATCTTCATTATCTCTTTCATCAGATTTGTTATCTGACAAATTAATTATATTTCCATTACAATAATAATTTTGTCTAAATGCACACTTTCTAACATCATCGTCATTTATTTTAGGAACTCTATCAGAGATGTTAAATGTATATTTTATTCCAATGACAGTACTTTCTTTTTTTATTTTCATTAAATCTTTTATATAATTTTCGTGCTCACTTTTCATTTCCTTTAAAAAATCAATTTTATACTTTTCAGGGTTATCATCTACTTCTTTATGATGCTTTCTACATAAAACCATTACATTGTTTTCATCATTACTTAGTATTTTTGATAACTCTTTATCTCCTCTTGGCCCTTTTTCACTAGAAGCTATTATATGAGCATAATTTGAAAAATTACTTCTATCTCCAGTTAGCATATCTTCTATCACAGAATCATTACATCCTCTAAATTCACATTTTCCTCCACAAAGTCCCATTAAAATTAATTTTTGTTGTTCAGTTAATTCTTTTCCTCTCATTAGTTTCTCCTTTCAAAAAAACAAAGGAAAAACCTCATTTAAATTATGAAGCTCTTCCTTTCTTATTATCCTAAATTATTTTTTTCATTTCCATCTGGTTTTGAAGATACATATTCTTTGCGATTTTTATCATGCTTAACACAGTAATCTTCATTATAAGATGAACTACCTGTTTTTAGTCTACTAATTAATTCTTTGTCAGACATTATCCTATTATTTCTTGTATCCTGAAATTGCACATTTCTGCCTGTTTTTGTCTCTCTAGTAACTATCAATTTTGATTTTGCCATTGTACATTTCCTCCAATCTTTAGTAAATAGTCTAAATGTTACAAAAATATTTCAGTAATATTAATTTTATATTACATTTTCCTAAATCTATTTACAAAATTGGATTCTAATGCTATATTTTAAATTAGATAAAAGTACAAAAGAATATTTTGTAATTAGAAAAGGAAATATATTTTCTTTGATTTAGCCATCTAGATTATATATTTTCTTTTTTCTTTTGTCAAGATATTTACAGAAATTTTGTTTGTTCTTGTCAATTTCTTTATTTTCTTAACTTTTATATTACATTTTATCTAGTTTTTTATTGTTCTATATAAGTTGCTTTATGAATCTTATTGTAATCTTTGTAACACTTGAAAAATAAGCAAATTTCACTAGTAATCATCAATATTTTGATATATAATAATCACAATTAAATATGAAACTCTCGCCCATGGTTATGCCTGAAAGGAGGTGAAAAAGGCAATGGCTGGGAGTATTGAAAAAAGAGGTGAAAATACTTATAGGTTAGTAGTATCTACTGGTAAAAATCTTGATGGATTTAGAGCTAGAAGGACAAAAACTATCCATGGAACTCGTAAAGATGCTGAAATTGCACTTGCAGAGTTTGTTACAGAAGCTAATCGTGGATTAGTACCTGAAGGAAAGCCCGTAACTTTTGAAGAATTCTATCATATTTGGCAAGTAAACTATGGTACAAAAGATTTAGCTCCATCTACTTATAACAGATATGTTGGAATGTTAGAGAGCAGAATTCTTCCATATTTAGGTTCTTTTACTTTAGAAAAAATCAAACCTACAGATCTTATGAAATTGTATGATATGCTAGAACAAGATACTCAAATTAAAAGACTTGCTAAAAACAATGGCGAACGTACTTTGAAACCTTTATCAAAAAAAACTATTCTAGAACATCATAGATTGATAAGTGCAATGTTACACAAAGCTGTATATTGGCAACTTATACCTTATAATCCTGCTGAAAGAGTTCAACCGCCAAGAGCACCAAAAGCTCAACGTAGATTCTATGATGATGAACAATGTAAAGTTCTTCTAAAAGGATTAAATGAACTTGAAGAAAATGAAATGAAGTATAAGGTTGCTATTATTCTTACAGTATTTACTGGAGTCAGATTAGGTGAATTAATGGGACTTGACTGGGAAAATATTGATTTCAAGAATAAAGAAATAACTGTAAACAAATCAAGTCAATATTTAGCAAGTACAGGAGTTTATACAAAACCACCTAAAACACCTAGTTCTTTTAGACATATTTCTATACCTGATTCTGTCATCGAAATACTAGAGGAATTAAAATATGGTATGATCGTCAAAAAGAGCTTTGTGGTGAATTCTGGGAAGAATCTAATAGGTTATTTATACAAGATAATGGAAAACCTATGCATCCCGATACAGTAAGTAAATGGCTTGTTAAATTTGTTCAAAAGATAGGACTACCTTATTTGAATTTTCATGGTATTAGGCATACAAACGCTACACTACTTATTTCACAAAATGTTGATGTAGCAGTTGTAGCTGCAAGATTAGGACATGCTCAAATTAGCACAACATTTAATTTCTATGTCCATCCACTTGCTTCTCATAATAGAAGTGCAGGAATAGTCTTGCAAAATTTATTAGTAGATAAAAACTAATATACTTATCAGCTAAAACTCTTGATTTCAATAAATTCAAAAATTGCTTTTTTTAAGATTGTAAATGAGGATTTATGCTATTTTATGAGCTTTATAAAAGCTTGTGTCCCCAAGCTGTCCCCATTTATGTCAAAATTACGTCAGAAACAAAAAAATAAGAGTCTGCAATCTCTTGCGACTCTAGTAAATTTCTTTGGTTGCGGGGGATATACTCGAACTTACGACCTTCGGGTTATGAGTGCAATTTTACTCACCAACATTTATTCCTCAGAAAATCAATTTAAAATTAAACCATTATAAAATATTTTTCACTACAAAAATCGCTATAGCAATCATAGCTACAGCGATAAAATGAACTCATATCATAACCTCATATTTCAAACTCCCATAAGCTTAATTTTCCTTTAGCTTCAATAGGTTCATCAAACACTTTCACATTAACTAACTGCCATGCATACCTTTCCACAAAAGTACTTTTAGCATAAACATCCTTGTTTTCTTTTAAGCACACTTCTTTAAATTTTTCATCGCATTTTATGCAATCTATCAATGTTACCTTTCCTAATATCTTTCCTGTTGGCATATCTTCTGGAATATATTTTGCTAACCTTCTCATCGCTTCTTTATCGACTCCTTTTCCAGCATGTATTAACAAATCTCCTCTATATTTAGTTTTCCAGCTTCTAAATTCAAACCTTTTATATCCTTCCATTATTAATGTTGCCCATGGTTGTTTTATAGTTAATACTTTCATATTCATTTCTCCTAAAATCAAGCTTTATTTATTTTTAGATTATAGATGTATATTTTCTTCAAAATTTTTCTTAAAGCTCCTCAATTACTTTCTTAAATAATTCTCTCGTATTATCATATGTAATTGTTTTAATGGCTTCATTAAAGTTTAGCCATTTTATATTGCTTATTTCAGATTCCTGTGCTTTTATATCTCCACCTGTATATTTTGCAACAAATAGCACAACTTGTTTTTGTTTTCCCTTGTCTGTTACATATTCCATTGAATATCGTTTACTAGCATCTATTTCTACATCCATATTTGTTTCTTCTTTTACTTCTCTAATTGCTGTCTCAAGTTCTGTTTCATTTTCTTCTACATGCCCCTTTGGGAAGCCCCAATGTCCTTGTGTTTGTTTAATTAATAATACCTTATCTTTTTCTATTATAATACATCCACAAGCTTTTTCTTTATTGTCTATTATTCTGTTTAAGCTTTTATCCGCTCTTACTTTTACAGTTATTTCATTGTTTTCCTTTGGTTTCATTTTCTTACCTCTTCATTTCTAAATTTTTATAAATACTTTTCCAAAATTTCTTTTCGTTTGCTATTTATATCAATTAATTCATTTGTCAAATAATTAATTTTATCATTTATTATTTTGACATTTTGTTCAAATAGATTTTGTACAGATATATCTGGAACTTCTATTCTTAATGAGCTGATTCGGTCTATTGATGCTCTATTTGAACGATCAAATCTTGCTTCTTTTCCTACTTTTCTTAGTGCAAATGATATGTAATATGGATTTATTTTTTTACTGTCTTTAACTCTTAAGACTCCGCAATGGTCTGTTGGATAAAATGGTTTGTTTGCTTCTATGTAATTTACATCCCAATCTCCATCTATTCCCCAAATCACTGATGGTTCATTATAATCTTGAAGTATTTCGTCATTAATTTTCCCAAATGATTCATGAACATTTGCACTGTATACAGGAATTCCGTTTTCTGAAAGTTGCATTTTTAAAACTCTTTTTCCTATTCCTAGTTCAAATAAGTTTGAGTTTAATTTAATTTGCTCCTTTGCTTCTTTTATTGAGTTTTCAAATAGATTTTCTATTTTTTCTTTATTTTTCTGTATTTCTTTTTCTGTTTTTTGATATTTTCTATTTATTTCTTCACATTTTTCAACAATTACTCTTTGTATTTCATGTGGTGGAATTGGTATCATTACTTCATCTCTTAAATATGCACTGTTTAAACTTTTTCCAAAAGCCTTATCTCCAACATTTTCTAAATCTATTATATGTGCAGAAAATAATGCATATAAATATTCATTTGTAATATCATGATTTAAAGGGATTAATCCTGCAATTGCTTCATTTGTGTATAAATCTTTTCCAGCAATCGCTGTTTTTCCAATTGATAGCTTAAAACTTAATAAAGTTGTTCCCTTTGGAATTAGTTTCACATTTGATTTTTTTACCGCTTCATCTGTTATTTTTTCTTTGGTGTCTTCTATCTCTTGTCCATTCATTTCAGAAATTGATACCCATAGGTTTTTACCTGTAAAGTATTCCATGTTGTTCCTTGAAGGTGTTCCTCCGATTCTCACATCTACTACATTTCCAAGTGGTTCAAGTGGATATTTACTTTTTATTATTTTTTTCTGAGATACTGTTGTTTTTATTGACTTATCAAACTCATATCTTGAAAAATCTATCATGTCTTTTAAATTTGCATATCTATAATATTTTTCCATTTCTTTATTTAAATTACCTATTTTATTATAGAATGTTCCTCTGATTAGTCCTGCAAGTGTGTTTTCATCATATCTATCAGAAGAATTGTACATTTTTCCTCCTGGCTTATTTATGACTATTCCTTCATTCCCTTTTCTATTACTCCAATCATATCCTAGAAAATTCTTTTGTTCCACATTGTCTGATGGTGCTGTTATAATTAATGTACTTTGATTATAAACCATTGCAAAGTATTTGATTTTTTCTTTTTCTTTTTCTCTAGTAAATGCATAGAAATTTTGATTATACCATCTATTTTTCTCTTCCTCTGATAATTTTTTAAATGTGGTCTGATTCATTTTATTTTTTACAAATTGTTGATTTAGAAAATTTTTAATATATTGCACAAAATAATTACTTTTTTCAAAATATTTATAGTATTCACTTTGTTCTATGAATTTTCTGTACGTTTCTTCATCAACTTCTATCTGATTTAAATATGATAAAAATATTTCATTGTCTTCCCAATCACTTTGTATATCATTATTCAAAATAGCATTTGCAGTATCTTCTACTAGTTTAAACCTTACTGGTGGCTCTTCCCTTTTCTCAAGGAATAATACTACTGTGTTTGTCCCTGTTGCACCAAATGTTTTATTTGCAAAACATGTTATTGCCCTTACATAGAAGTGTTTTAGGATTTGTTCTCTTGCACCCATATAACTACTATTTGAATTATTGCTTAAGATAGATGCTGGTAATATTACAGCAGCAACCCCTCCCGGTTTTAACAGCTGTGCTATTCTTTCTACAAATAATGTTTCTATTTCTGAACCATCATTTGAAATTCTTGACGTCAATTCAAATTTATTATTTTTTAGTTGCAAATGGCTTTTAAATGCACTTACTGAATATGGTGGATTTGCTACTAATATGTCAAATTCATTTTGCATAATTCCTTTTTCAGGATAATTTTCTAATCCATCTCCAAAAATAATATTTGAATCTCCTGCACCATTCATGAACATTGATACTTTTGATACTCTTGCAAGTCTATAGTCCTTCTCTATACCAAATATATTTTTTTCTACCCATGAATTGTTATTTTTTATACTTTCATTACTTTTTAAATTATAATATGAATTTATAGACTCTATTGCTTCTGTTAAGAAGTGCCCTGCTCCGCATGCGTAATCTATTACTTTTGGAAATTTATATCTATCATCTTTATGCATTATCTTTTCTAATGGTAAACTATCCCAAATAAATCTGGTTATAGGTATTGGTGTAAAAAATTGGCCTTCATTCTGTTTGAAACCTTTATTTAATAATTGTTCAAATAAATCTCCTAAAAACTGATGTTTACTTGGATATACTATTCTATATTGTTCAAATAATTGTACTACTTCTACTAATGCTTTTCCATTTTGATAGAATAATTCTTCATTATGAACATCTTTAAATGTGAAATCATTATTTGAGTAAAATTTCAAAATACGTATTGTTTGATTTAATTCTTCAATTGCACTTTTTCTTTGAACTCCTGTATATTGTGAAAAAAGCCTTTCTGCATAATCACTTTCTACATAAAAGATTTTTTCTTTCATGAATTCCTCCATGCCCTTTTGATGTAACTTTTGTAGCCTATCTTGTAAGCTTTCATATGTATCAGTTCCTTGTTTATATTGAAAATCCATAATGTCATTATCATCTTTGCTTATTTCATCAACTAATTTGCATATGAATAATACAATTAGCTTGTTAAATGCATTTTCTTTATCACTTACATTATTATGTCTTAATATTTCTTCAAATCTATTTACTATTTTGTCTTCAGGTTTAAAGTCTTTTAAATCTATTTTATACAATGGTTTTACTCCAATTTTATATGCCATTGTATCTTTGCCAAAAATCAAATTATCATATATTTTATTTGAATAAGTTTCTTTCCATACTTCATATTTTTCTTCTGCAGTATATGCCTTTTCATATAATCGAACACTACTATCTTTTTTTGCTAATTCCTTTATATTCGCATCATCAGAACAATTTATTACTGAACAATTATATTTTATTTCTCCATCCTGATAATCTGAAGTATACAATGCTAGCCATTTTGTAGAACGCTCTTGTTGCCAATAAGAAAATAGCTGTCCTCCGTCATATAATGTATCCTTAAGTGCTTTTTGATATTCTCTTCCTGCCGTTTTACATTCGATTATTAGTAACATTTCACTCTTATTTTCATTATATACACAAATATCTGCTCTTCCGCCTTTTTGAGTATGTCCTAATGTCCATATTTTTTCTAGCTCTATATGTTCTGGTCTATATCCCTTTGTTAATAAATGGTCAACACATTCAAAAACAACAAAATTTTCTGAATCTTCAAATGTTGTATTTCTCTCTCTTCCTTCTATTTCTTCAGGGTAGATTAATTTTTGATTTTTAAAATCTACTTTCATTGTGCAATTATATTCGTTATAACTTTTTTCGTATATATTGTTTTCTTGTTTAAATCCTTTATTTTCAAGTAATTCTTTGAATGTGTTTTTTGTTATCACTTTTTATCCCCCTATTTTCTACTTTATCATGCAATTTTCCACAATTATATCACAAATTGTGGATATTTTATATTAATTTTTGGTATTTTTATATTTTATTTAGTTCAGTTGTTAATTCTTTATTATAAATATATTTTTCTCCAATTTTTTCATATACATCTCCGACCTTTACATTTTGAGGCAAATCTATTTCATCAATTGAAATTGGTCCACCATCTCCATCTTCTGATATACATACTGAACTCTTGTCCATCACCCAAGCTAAATCATTTCCTCTTCTACTTTTATTATCTAAATAAATTTTCTTTTTTTCATATCTATTATACTTTTCTAATTCATTATTTTTATCATGTGATAATGAATTTTTTATATCTTTTAAAAATTTTCCTATGAAGTTATCATTTTTTCTATTTTCAAATAAATTTAAATTCACACTTTCCTCCTATTCTTCTAATTTACTATCTCCTGTTTCATAATTAATACTTATTTTATCTTGGGTATTATATATATACACATTAAATTGAAGTTTTCCGTTATCTTCAATTGAATATGCTTCAATTTTTACTCCACTTGCCAATTGGTTCTCCCCCTTAAAGTCTGGACTTACTCTATATAATACATTATTTTTTTGATTTTCTTTTATATAATCATATACTTTATCTTCAAATTGTTTCATTCCCTTTACATTGAAGCTCTGAGTCCCTGCTATTAGGTTTCTTTCATCAACATCTATTCCTCCTAATTTCCAAGCTATTATGTGACATCTATGATACAAATATCCCCCTGAAACTATTTTTGTATCATACTTTTTTTGTTTGAATCCTGATGGAACTATTGCTGAATAGTCGTCTTTCTTTTCGTCTTCATTTGCTTTTTTCCAATTTGTTTTTATCATTGCCATTCCGTACTCTTCCATTTTTTAGTTCTGAATAATAGTCTTGTTTTAAGTCCTTATCTTCTTCTGTAAATTCTGGAATATTATTATTTACCTCTTCATATATATTCCCATTGTATTTTATAAAATCTGTTTCTGTGTTTTGTGTTTGATTATTTTCATTAGAATTAAAATATGAATATATTGCAATTATTATCATTATTATTGCTGTTATTATGGTATTTCTTGTTTTATTTATTTTTCTACGTTTTTTCATAATTTCACCCTTATATTTAATACCATAATATCAAGTGCTTTTCAAGATTTGAATTAATAATTTTTGAAAAATAAAAAAAGCATTTGAAAAAATCAACAAATGCTCCCCTATTTCTTTGGTTGCGGGGGTAAGACTCGAACTTACGACCTTCGGGTTATGAGCCCGACGAGCTGCCAACTGCTCCACC
>CAKPIG010000017.1 GCA_934162255.1 uncultured Clostridia bacterium
ATATTATATAGGAATATGGTTAATAAGTTAATTGTGCAATTTAGTAAAAGTTTTTCATAACTCCCCACTTACCAGTTTATATTTGTTTTATTTTCGTTATTCATATCTTCACTTCCATTCTCTATCTTTATTAATTCTACTTTTTCTCTAATTTTTTACATTTTACAAATAAAAAAAATGGTCTATCCCATTGATTTACATATTTAGGATTATTTTCAATTGCTTCTTTTGATGGTTTTGGTTCTAAAATTTCCTCTATAGTAAATCCACTTTTTATAAGCGTATTTATAATTTCCTCAAAATTTCTATGATATTTTACTACATATTTGCCAAACCATTCCTTAGTTCTTTTTCCACTTCTATTATAATCAGAAAATAAGCCAAAATATTTATTATCAATAATTGTATGTCCTTTTTTTACATTCTCTGTATATTTAACACAAGTCGTAAATGGATGTTCTTGTGAAAATACAAGATATCCACCAGGCTCTAATATTTTATTTATATCTTTTATCAATTTTTCAAAGTTTTCTATGTAATGAAATGCCAATGATGACATGACAATATCAAATTTATAATTAATATTAGATATTTCTTCCATCTCCATAACTTTGAAATCTATGCCATCTATTTTATTTTCCCTATTTGCCTCTTCTATCATATGTTCTGATATATCTATTCCTAAAACATATTTTGCTCCTTGTTCTTTGTAGAATTTGTCGTTTTCTCCATATCCACATCCTAAATCTAATATGGATTTTCCTTTTACTTCTGGCATTAATTTTCTAAAATTAGGAATTTCTATCAAATCATTCGCATTTCTTCCTTTTTCTTTCATTCTAAGATTATCATACTGAGTTGAAAATTCTGCATCATCATAAATATTTTGTTTCATATATCCCCCATCAATAGAATTTATATTCGTTTTTATCCTCTCTACTGTCTCTTGCATTAATTTCATCTTCATACTTTTTATTTTTAAAATACCAATCTGTCCTTTTATCTATAGGGTTTGTTTTTCTACTTCTATCTACTAGCATATCTAAAAGTACAAATATTGCTAGTAATATTGCAATTAAGTCACAAAATAAATTTGTTGCAACACTTATTGAGAATGCAATTTTTCCTTGCATTACTGGAAATATTGTAGTAAATAAATGTTCCCCAAAATATGTTCCATATAGTAAAATATATAACCATGCCCCTATCATTTTTCTTTTTATTACTAATAAAATACATACTATTGTAACAAATGCTAATATTATTTCCCAATTAAGGTTATATGCTAAAAGTCCCATAAAGTTTATTGAAAATTGTGTGCAGATTGCAACTATTGTCCTGAATGCCCAGAACATTACCATAAATATTGTAATTAGCCATGTTGAAAAATTTTTCATTTTCATTTCCTCCTCACATTAAATAATGCTAGAATGTAGAAACTGAATTTCCACTTCTAGCATTTATTTTATCAATTAGTCTTCATCTACAAAATTGAATTCATCTTTATATTTTTCTTTAAATATTGCAAATACTTTATTTAATATATCTTCATCATCAACACCTATATATGATTCTTCATCTGAATCTTCATCTGTGTCTTCTAATTTTAATATTACTACTTCTCCCTCATCTTCTTCACCTTCAGCAGAGTATGGTAATAATACTACATATTCTTCATTATCTAATTCTACTAGGTCTAAAAATTCAAATTTTACCTCATTTCCATTTTCATCATTTAAAATTATTATATTATCTAATTCTTCGTTTTCCATTATTTTCTCCTTTCATTTTTTAAACATAATACACTATTTTTTTATTTTTTGCAACTAATTTTTGATTTTATTTAAATATGTTTCTAAAATATATACTGCAGATATAGTATCTACTATATTTTTCTTTTTATTCTTATTAACATTTAATAAATTCATAGTTTTATGTGCTGCAACGGTTGTAAGTCTTTCGTCAATAGTTTCAATTTTTAATTTGTTATATTTGCATTTTAATTTATGAATAAATTTTTCTGTTATATTAGTTCTTTCTGATGGTGTTCCATTCATATTTATTGGTCTTCCAATAACAATTGTATCTACTTCATATTTTTCAAGAATCTCATCTAATCTTTTTAAAATTATTTTATCTGAGCCATTATTATGTATTGTCTCAAGACCTTGTGCTGTAATATTTAATGCATCTGTTATTGCAATTCCTGTTCTGGAATCACCATAATCTATACCTAAAATTTGCATTTACTCACCTATTCATCTAGTCCAATATAACATTTTACCATTTTTTCCAATAATTCATCTCTTTCTATGCTTCTTATTTTCTTTCTTGCATCATTGTGACTTGTTATATATGTTGGATCTCCGGATAAAATGTATCCTACTATTTGGTTTATTGGATTATATCCTTTCTCTACTAATGCTTCATATACTTCTTTTAATACTTCTTTTACTTTTTCATTTTTTTCTTTTTCTAAATAGAAACTCATTGTTTTATCAAAATCCATACTTACCTCCATTTCTCTTGTTATATACAAGTTATTTCACTTTCGTTTTTATCTGCACTATCTATATATTGCTCTAATTTTTTTAGTACTTCTTCCATTCCTGTTCCTTTATAATATGTAGTTAATACAAAATTAAGTTTTGGAATTGCACTTGGCGGTGTTTTTTCTTTTTTCTTCTTTACTTTCTTTACTCCATCTTCAATTTCTATTTCATCAATGTTTTCATTTTCAGTAATAGATATTGGTGTTTTTTCTATTTCTGCTTTTATATCTCCTATAAAGTTTTCAACTGATTCAGTATCTACTCCTGAAAATACTATTACAAATTTAGGTCCCATATATCTTATAAATAAATAGTCTTTAGAAACATTGCTTTTTACAAATTCACTTACTTTTATTATTACTTCATTTCCAAGCTGTCTTGAATATTTTTCATTTATTTCTTCAATATTTGTTATTCTAAACATACATACAGCTGATGTTGTATATCTATCAATTATTTTTTTACCTTCAGTATATAAATATTCTTCTGAATATAATCCTGTAAATAAATCTTTTCTTACTATTGCTTCAAGTGTTTTTTGATGTACTACAGTTCTTAATACTGATACAATATTTTCTTTTACTACTTCAAATATTGTTGTATCAATATTATCAAAGTCATGTGGTACTCCACTTTCGATTATCCAATATCCAATATATACATTTTCTATGTATATTGGGAAGAATACGGCTGATTTTGCTCTACCAAATTCCATTTCCTGATATGGTAATCTTTCACTTTCATTATTAACTGTTACATATTTAGGAGTTGCTGTAGCTACACTGTCTTTAAATATTGGAACATCTTGTAGTCTTTTTAATGTATCCCAATGTTTTGGGTCAACATTTGATGCTTTTACTTGATATTCAGCCCCGTCAAATACTACTATTGTTGAATATTTGATTTCATACTTTTCTATTATTATTTCATTTATTTTTGTTATTTTTTCATCTACACTTGAACATTCTCCAATTGTACTCAAAAAATCCTGTAATACTCGTAAATTATTAGCCTGTCTATTCAAATTATTAAATTGCTGTATTTTTTTATGTATAATCATATTATAGATTAATAACATTATTACTACTGCTACTAGTATTCCAATTATAATTATCAATTTTACTTCCCCCTAAATATACTAATAATTTCCTTTCATTCTGTTAAGAGTTCTATCCATGCTTGCTGAAAAGTTACTGTTATTTTTTACTGATGGTGGCATATACTTGTCATTTGCCTTAACAGTTCCACCTTGATATATCATGCTAGCTAATCTTTTTAAACTTTGCATAAATTCTTTTGAATATCCTTTTAAAGATACATCACATGTTACTAAGCCATCTAAGTATCTTAGATATGTTTTTAATTCAAATGGTATTGTTATATATTTAACTGTTCTTCTATTAAATAACTCTTTTCTAACTGTCATTGACGCATCATTATATATAGAAATTCCTCCAACAAGTATTTCTTCTGTAATTTCTCTTGTTCTCATAAACTTATTTAATACTACTCTTACTTTTGATTCATCAAAAGCATTTTTATATGTTAGTTGATTTAAAAATGCTGTTAATGGTTGAATTGTTAAGATATCCATTGATTGTACTAAATATATTTCTTGTGCATATTTAAAATATCTTGATGGTGTTGTAAAATCACAATCTAACAATACAATTGTATGATTTCTTACAAGTGTTTCTACTATTGGTTCAACATCTTGTAACTCTTCTTCATTTTCAATGCCTGATGTGTATATAGTTAAATTTCTGTGTTCTTGTATTCCGTTAGCTTTTCCTTCTTTTAAATTTCTCATTATATAGTTTGATTTATTTCTAAGTTCTTCTTCATTTTTTGTATATATATAATATGAACTTCTATTACTTGTTAAGTCTAATATTGCTGTATCTATTCCGTTTGAAGATAACAATTCTGCAACATTATTTACTAAAAATGATGTTCCATTTTTGCTTGTTCCTAAAAATGCTACCATTTTCTTTCCTGGAGTTAATATTTCATCCATATTTAACTCTGGATATCTTGTTTCTTCCCTTTTTGGTCTTTGAAGACTTGAAAATAGTTCTTCATCATTATTGTTATTTTCTTCTTGAAGATTTCTTAATACATTTGTATATTGTTCTTCAATTTCATTATCGTCTTCTTCTTGAACTGGTAAAGTTGCCTCTTCCTCTTCTTCATATTGTGGCATTTTAATTTCTTCTGTAGAATTTATGCCTGGTAATGTTGCTTCTTCTTTATATTCATCTATTCCTGGTAGAAAAGTTTCTTCTACTTCTGGCTCTGGATTTTTTCTTGGTCTTCCTCTTTTTCTTTTTGGTGCTTGTTCAACAGGCTCTTCTACAATTTTTCTTGGTCTTCCTCTTCTTTTCTTTACTGGTTCTTCTACTTCTTCTGGCTCCTCTACTGATGGTAATGTTATTGATTCTTCTTCTCCTGTTAATTCTGAAATTGGTGGTACTCCTGGAAGTGATTCCTCCATTTCAAACTCTTCTTCTGGCTCTTCCTCATATTCTGGTTCTTTTTCAACTTTAACAGGTTCTATTTTTCTTGTTGCAACCTTCTTTTTATTTACTCCTATAGATGAAGGTACTACTACTGGTTCATTAAGAACTTTTCCCTTACTATTTTTTAGTAATATTTCACTAGTTCCTGCTTTTTGTTGTTTATTTTTATTATTATATCTTACACTATCTGAAATTTTAGTTGTATAAGCATTTACTTGTTGATATTTTGGAGACCTTTCTTCTAGCACAGCTCTTACATTTAATGGTAAGCATTTACTTATAATTTTAAGTTGTGTATCATTGTATTGACTTGCTATACTATCAAAACTTTCTACATATCTATCTTCATCATTTCCTAATCTTTTATAATGTGCTAATATGTTTTGTAATTCTAATTCACTAACGTCATTTTCATCTTCCGGATTATAATCAACATCTCCTGAATCTATCTTATAATACATTTTGGCTTCTTTTTTTGTACGAGGTCTATTAATTAATCTACATACCTCATTTACACTTCTGTCGTTTCCTATTATTGCATTATAAATTCCAATTCCAAATAATTTAACTAATATTGGCTCTGCTTTAGTTCTTCTTTCAGTACATATTAATATAATAGGTATATCCTCACCATTCAAATCTGAAGCTTCGTCACTAATGCTGTCTAATCTATCGAATAAGAACTTGTCCATTTGTTCATAATCATTATTAACATATTGCTCTAAATCTTCGCTTATTACTATCCTATCATACCCTTTATCTCTTTGTAATTCTTTTAATATTGCATTAAAGTAATAAACATTTTTATATGATATTATTTGTTTAAAATCTTTTTGATATTGTCTTACTATTGATTCAGACATTTTATCATTACTTACTGCAAATAAAACTTTCATTTGTTACCCCCTTCCAAATTTTACTATTATTGCAAATGCTAAAGGTAAAATTTGGCATATTACTAAAATTGTTATAAATGATACCATCATTACTAGACCTTTTTCTTGCGTATCTAGTTTTCTAATACCTATTACATATTGATATATTGCGCTAACTGCTATTCCTAAAAAGCAAAATGGTATACTATATATCCTTATTATATTTAATATAAAAGCTGTTAAACCATAGGCATCTGATCCATATTTTTCTTTGTATTCATCTAATGTTTTTGCTGTGTTTTCCTTAATTTTTATTAATTTACTTTCATTTTGTGTATCTAAAATATTTTCTACAGCATATGTTTTTACTGTTCCAAATATTGTTATCATCATTACTAACATTAGTATGATTGCTACTACTTTTTTCATGCTCGGTTCCCCTTTCTTTTATTTCCGTATATTTTCTACCTATATATCATACACTACAATTAGAAAAATAGCAAGAAATTTCTCGCTATTTTTTAAATTTTTTTATACAAATATTCCATATTTTTATATACTTTATTAGCCCAGTTCTTGTCTGTAGCATATTTTTTATTAACAGCTGTCAAAGTATTTCCTGAATAGTACTTTCCATTTGCTTGTTCTCCTCCATATATTGCTGTCCCTGCTGGATTCAAATAGTATTTAACTAGTACACGTGCAATTAAATCTATTCCTTCTGAATATGTTGTGAAATTATATGAACTATTATATGGGCTTGAATCATATGCACCATATCCAAATAAATTATTTTTACTTTGTGCTATTTTTGATGTTCCCCATGAACTTTCATGTATTCCAATCGCAGCAACAAATAACCCATTTATATTATATTGACTTTCTATATAATAAAAATATTCTGCATTTTGGCTAAATATTCCTTTTGTATCTTTTGAATCTGTTAGTACTTTCTTAAATTGTTCTAATGTTAGTCCGCTTGGTTTGTTTAATTCCATATTGAAATCTAATTGTATTACTTTATTGTTTTGTTTATTATCATTTGTTGCATTTGGATTATTAGAAGTTACATTTTCTGCTTTTATCCAACCAGCTTGTCCATCTATTATTATTTTATACCATTTTCCATCTATATCTCTTACCTTTAATTCTGTTTCCTTAGTAATTGTAGTTATTTTTTCACTTTCTTCTTTCGCTTCTTTCATTATATTAGCTCTGTCTGAAGTCACATATATATTACTTCCTTTATTTATTTTACTTATGTATTTATTTTTAGCAGTTCCAACTTCTACAATTTTATTTACAGCTGCTTTTACTACTATAGTATTTAATATTTCTTCATTAATATTTTGATTTTCATCAACAGTCTTTTTTATTGTTACTTGTTGTAATCCTGTTCTCCCCTCCTGAACGACTTGAATCATTCCCTCTGCTAATTCTTTATTTGTTTTATATTCTGTTATATATTCTAAATCTTCTTCTTCTACTTTTATTTCTTCATTTTTATTTTGACTATTTTCTCCTATTATATTTTCTATGTTTACCTTTTGTGCATCTGATATTTGTACATCCTCATTCAAAATTTTAGCATCACTTGCATATACCATATTCTTTGCTGCATATATATGATATAAACAACATGCTATTACAAGCAATAATATTAAAATTAAAATAATAAAAATTCCTTTTCTCTTTTCTTTAGATTTCATTTTATCACCTATATTAATTGTAATATTGTACTTAACTTTTGTCAATTTAAATTTGGGGAATTTTTTATATTTACTTGCTTAAAATTATTTTTTGTATTATATTATCATGGGAGGTTATCATGAAAGAAAAAATAAAAAAGCTTGCTTTTATCTTTCTAGTTATAGTTTTATTGTTTGTATTAATTTTTCTTTGTAGTTTTATATATACAACATTTACGAATAAATTACATTTAGAGGATAATATTGAAGATGCTTTATCAAAGAATTCAGAAAAGCTATTTACAATTGATAAAGTTGTATTTTTTAGTAGCTGCAATTCTTCTTCTACTATAAATACTAATGCAACAACAACCATTAATAATCTAAGCCAATATACCGATATCGCTCTTTTTATAAATAGTGAGATTACTGATTTTTCATTATCAAATTCTTTAAAATCACTTTCTATTAGAGATATTTCTTTTGTTACAAATCCATCTGTTGGTACACCTAGTTTATATTACAAAAGTTTATCGAATTTTGCTACACCAGAAGTTGACGAAAACAACATAATTGACTCGAATTTTGATTTTTCAATTTCTTCTGATAATGAAATTGATTTTAGTAAACCTATTTTATTTAATAATTGTGCTAATCCAATTGTTTTAAGCTATGTAAATAACAACATTAAAGATGACTATACTATTGATTCTTTAGATAATTCACTTACTCACGATGGCTCACTTTTAAAAAAATGCAATATTCCTTTAGCCGATTTAAAATGTAGTTTGAGTTTTACTATATATATAGAGAATAATTTAGGGGATAGTTTTAAATGTCCTGTTTATATCGATATTCCTCTTGAAGATGAAAATTATTCTATATATGATGGTGCTTATTCTAAAACTTTTAGTACTAATTATAATTTTTTTGCATATTAAAAAATCAACCAGAATTTATTTTCTGATTGATTTTTTGTTGGCTATTTTATAATTTGGTGCCTCGAACGGGAATCGAACCAGTGACACAGGGATTTTCAGTCCCTTGCTCTACCAACTGAGCTATCGAGGCAAATATTTTTAGATAAAAAAATGGCGACCTGGAACGGGCTCGAACCGTCGACCTCTAGCGTGACAGGCTAGCGTTCTAACCAACTGAA
>CAKPIG010000018.1 GCA_934162255.1 uncultured Clostridia bacterium
TTTAGTTTTTATTGAAATATAAGTGTTTATAGCACTTTTCTTTTACTGAACTCTTGTGCGATTTTAGGACATTTTTGAGGGTTTTTGTCCCCTTTCTGTCCCCAAGATTTTAAAAGTCTTGTCGCACATGATGTTCAAATATACATTTGTAAATTTGGGACATTTTGAATTTTATATAATTTGGAGGTTTATTTATGAATAATTTTAGAGAAGTTAATGATGATATTATAAAGGAATGGTTAGAATTTAGAGAGGAGACTGCATTTTGCAATATGACACCTCAAGATAAAAAATATTGTATTTATTTTGATGAATTGGCTGAAAAGATTTTGAATAATGTGCCAAAACAAAATAAAAAATATGTTCAGAAACAACTAGATCAACTTGATAAAAACTTCATGGATTATCTATGCTACTGGAATGAGAAGTATTATAGGAATGGTTTTGTAGATGGATTTCAAATTTTTACGGGGTGTATTTAAATAATAAATAAGCATTAAGGAAGCTCCTTAATGCTTATTTATTATTCTTCTTTATTATTTTTGTGTTGATTACAATATCTATGTGATAATTGAGCATTTTCTTTTATTGTTAATCCACCATTCGCATATGGTTTTATATGATCAACATGTGCATCATCATAATTTAAAATTCTTTGACCACATAATTTACATGTTGGATCTTCTTTAAAAAGCTCCGTTTTAATTGAATCAGGGAAACATCTAGGATTTGGATTATCTACTTCTTGTTTCATAATATCAGCTAAAACACTAGCCCATTTACTAAATCTATAATTTACTGTAGTCGTATTGCTTGTTTCTTTCTCTATACTTGAAATAAAATCCAAATCATTTATCATTAAATCAAACATTCTATCTCTTATTTCATCTTGATGACGAATTAAAGCTTCCTTTTCATATCTAGTAAATTCAAACATTTGAATATCATATAAAGCTAAGTTTATTCTTGTTTTAGACCATTCATAATCATTTTTTCCTTCTACTTTTGTTAACCTTCTAAATGCATTTTCTCCAAATATAGTATAAACTTTATCAACTGTTTCTTTAAATAATTCTCTGTATTCTTCTATCTTTTCAGATGACATGTTTCTAAACTCTTTTATATGCTTATTACAAAAAGTTTTCATACTTGGCTTATAATTTAAATATGTTTTTTCTTTAAATGCAAAGAATCTTAATATCATCCCTCTATAAACCATTCTATTTTTAAAGTTTGGTTTATTTATCATTTTATTAAATTTATCGTTTCCTTCTAATTCTTTTAAAAGATTCATATAGCTACCACGATATATTGTATTTCTTATTTCATCTTCATTTAGTGGTGTTGAGCCAGTATTTAATCTTTCAAAAATTTCAAATTTAATATCATCTGAAGATTCTTTTTTTATTACTATTGCTCTTATTGATGTATCAAGTATTTTTTCACGTTGAGAATCAGATAAATCATTCCAAGACTTTTTATTTAAATCTGTTAAAACATTTAAACTTGATAATTTGAATACTTTATCATCATATAAAAATTTCCCTTTTATAAACGAAATTATAGCAGTTAATCTTTGTTGACCATCAATAACACTCAAAGATCCATCTTCTTCTTCAGCAAAATATACAACTGGTAATGGAATTCCAAGTAGCATAGATTCAATTAATCTACTTGCAACAGCAGGTTTCATAACAAATTTTCTTTGATAGTCTGGTTGTAAAATCAATTTGTTTCTAGTATATTTGTCAAATAAAGATGATACATTAGGATCTTGTTTGTCAGTAACAAGTTTTCTTTCTGATTCTTCACTATATGATGAGTAATCATCATTTCCTTCAATTTCATCATTTGAAACTAAGTTTTCTTCAAATTCTTCTACAATTTCCTTTTTGGTTAATAATTTTTCTTCTTCCATAAATGCTATTCCTTTCTTTATATTACAATTCTTTAAAATCAATTAATACTTCTTCATCATTTGCAATTTTTTCTATAACTTTATTTAATTGTTTTTTCATTTTCTTTATACTTCTATCCAATTCGTAAATTCCTGCATTTAAATTGTACTTATGATCATTTTCTAAAAAATTACTTAAATTTAAATCATCTGAATTATATTTAATATTGTTATAATACAGTTTTACTATATTATTTTTCTCATTATCAGGAAATTTTGGAGTAACAATTAAATGGAAGTATGAAGGTGCACAGTGTCCACCAGAACCCCCAACACCAATTCTATCTATCATGCCTTTTTCTCGCCAATACGCCAAAAAGCACCTAATAAATATACTATCTATAATGTCATTATTAGCATTTATAATTCTTATTCCATGATAATTTGTAGCTATATTTTTTACATCCTCACATACAACAAAAGTTCTTCCTTTTCCAAATCCTTCTCCTCCAAATATTATATCACCTTTTTTTATGGTTTTTAATTCTACAGGAGTTCCAATATATGAGCTTTTTTTGACATATCCAAACTCGCTTATATTTGTTGGAATAATTAATTCATAAAATCCTTCAATATATTCATCTCTATCAATTCTAGATTTTATAAAATTATTTTCTAAAGACGTTCCTCTTATTCCTCTATATCCTCTATCCGTCAATGAAACGTATCCATATTTATAGTTTTTTACTATAAAATTGTTATATTCAAATTCTTTAGAATACAGGCTAGTATCCAATCTTTGATGTTTAATAATATTATTAATTTTTGGACTTTCATATTTAAATGTATTATCCAATTGATTATTTTTTAATTCTTTTTCAATCTCTTCTAAAATCTTTTTATGCTTTTCTCTTATTATTGTTTCTTTGTCAATAATCGCTTGCATTAATAATTCTACATACTTTATAGTTTCTTCTTTATTATAATTTGGTATTGGTATAAAACATTCTAAAAACTTTGTTTTTCCATGTCTAATTGTAGAACCTCTAGGAACTAAAAAATCAATTTGCTGTCTAAAAATATCATTCTTCATAAAAGCTAGAAGATAATATTTATGCTCTTTTATTGGTAACCTATATATTCCTCCGCATAACATTATATTAGGATAATCTTTTTCTAATATAGCTATTTCTCCAACATTACTATCTTTTGAAATTAAAACATCTCCTTTTTTCAATTCCATTTTTACAAAATTTTTTGGTATAATAGGTTGCATTGATTCTTTATTAATATCAATTAAATTTGAATCTTCTTGTAATGCTGCTGTTTTCATAAAATAATAGTCAGAATTATCAACATACGATTCACTACCTATTCCTATACCCAAATCTTTTCTAATCAAATCTCTAGATAAAAAATCCTTTACTTTTAATTTGTTTTTATTTTTTATATTAAAAGTTTTATATTGTGTTGCAGAAAAAGTAAATGAGTTTTCTTGTATATTATTTAATGTTGTATACTGCGGTACATCTATATATTTTTTCACTTTTCCTCTCCTTTACAAAAATAGTTTTTTCAAATCATCTTCTTGCTTATTGCACCATTCCTTAAATTCTTTAACAGTCTCTGTAAATTCTTCATCTAACATTGGAGAACCATCTAAATTTATTTCTTTTTCAAATGTTTTTGGATTTATTTTGTATTTTGTTTCAAAGCATTTAACTTTATTCTTAGTCTTAACTTCGTATCCAACTTTTTTTATTTCTTTTGAAAAAACTTGATAATTATTCTTTATTAACTCATCTAATTTTTTCTTATTAGGTTTATAGGCAAAGATTAATGTAGGACTAACTCCTGCCTCTGCAAAAATATTACTTGGAAGATCAATAATTGCAACTACTCTCATGTTTTCACATAACCATTTTCTTGCCTTCTGATGTGTATCTATAGAAGCAATTGAATTAGATAAAACAATTCCCATTCTGCCATTTTCTTTTAAGATCCTAACAGCATTTTCTAAAAATATAATTCCCAAGTCTATTTTGTTTTGTCCATATCTATTCCATAATTCATAACACTCTGCTATTTTCAATTCATCCCCTTTTGGACTCCAAGCTCTTGCTTCTCCAAATGGTGGATTTGTTAAAACCACATCAAATTTTTTTAAGTTGTTTCCATCTGGTCTTTCATCCCAGTTCCCATTATAATTATATTTTCTTTTTTCTCCTGCAGGTACTAATTCAACTAATTTTCCACTTTCATCAAATTTACTATTAATAGAACCTAAGCCATCACTTTTTACTTCTATTGTTGCTTGTCCATCACCATTAAGTAACATGTTTAATGTTGCCAATTTTACCATATCATCATCTATATCGACACCAAAGAAATTTTCATCTTTTAATGTACCATCTGATTTAACATATGAAACAGAAAGGAAATCCGCTATACCTACTGTAGGATCAATTATTGTTTCATTATGTTTAGGATTTACTATATCCACAATAAAATCAATAATTTGTAAAGGTGTTACAAATTGTGCATTATCTGCTTTACTAAATTGTGATGCAAATCTATAGAAGACTAGTTGGTATAGATTATTTCTTTTTGAATCTGAAAAGCTATAATTTTGAAATTGTTTAACTATTTCTATCATCACTTTTACATGATTTAGAATCTTTACATCAAAAGAATCTGAATCTAAAATTTTACTATATATATGTTTGGCATTATCCCTTAAATGTTCAATTCTATCAATAAATTCTTGTAAATCTTCATCCGCTAAATCTTTAAACTTTGCTTCATCTGGATTAATATAAAACATTAAACTTTCCGTATTGTACTTTTCATCGTATATTTTTAATGCTAATAACTGAATTAAAATATTATATCCCTTTTGATTAACTAATCCACATTTATCCATTGTATGTAAAATTGCGTATAATGCATCATTTAATTTTTTTGAGTCAGTCTTTGATATAATATTAAGTTCACTCAATTTACGGTCTGCATATGAAGTTAATATTTTGCTTTCTTTACTATATTCAATCATATCATCAAATCCTAGTAAATTTTCATAAGCATCTGGAATATCAAATGTTGGTTCTAATTTATCTTTGTTTTCTTTATTAAACTCATCACTTAATCTATAATATTTTTTTCCCACTGATTTAAATAAATATAATCTTTCTTCGTCATATAAAATTCCAAAAACATTTTCTCTTGATGATTCATTCATATATGTTTTTAATTGAGCGTTAAAAACTCCCTTTACATCCTTACTTCCCTCTTTTTTAAATTCAATTGCACATAATAAATGCTGCTTTAACCAATTCAATTCATCCCATTTTGAATCATCCTTTTTAGTATATAATAATTCATAATGCTCAAACCATGATTTATCATCAAAAATAGCAGCGTCAATTTTAATTAGTGATGAACCTTTATTTCCTTTAGGGAAACTAACTTCCGTTCCTATATAGTCTTTTGAACACAAGCCAGACTCAACAAAACAATTTAAAAATTGCCATTTATAATATTGTTCATTCAGACTTCCATCTGTCTTGTGCAAATTTGTTTCTTTTTTCTTCTTCGTTAAGTGTACTGGTAAAAAGCAATTTAATTCTATGTCATCTTTGTGTATTTCATTATATTTTTCTTTTAATTCTTCAAAAATCATTTCTTTCTCCTTTTCAAATATTTTTTTCTATTTCTTTCCAAAAATTAGATTTTATATCTTTTTCTTTTGCTTTTCTAATCAGTTTTAATAGCTCTTTATTATTTATCATATATTCTCTTATATCTATTGGTATTTTTTGAGCACTGCTTGATTCTTGTGCTAATAAATCATATATTCTTTCTTCTTTAAAATCTCTATTTTTTAGCTCCTTGATTATTTTTTCGGTTAAATCTTTAGAAGGCAATCTATTGCCTTTCTCTATATCAGATAAATGTGCAGAACTAATTCCTAAAGCTTTTGCAAAATCACTTGCTTTTTCATATTTCTTTTTTCGCTCTTTTCTTATTAAATTTCCTAAATCGCCCTTTGCCATAATATTCCCCCATATATTTTAGCAATTATGCTTATTAGCATCTTTGCTAAAAATATATCATAATAGTATTTAAAAAGTCAACATTTATTTTAATTTATAATAAAAAATCATATGCTAAAAAACATATGATTTTTCTATTTTACAATTCATATTTCCTTATCTTTTTCTTTTGTTCCTTTTCCAGTTCCTTATCTTCTACTTCCTTAATCTGCTGTTTCATTTCTGGAACATTGTTATAAATTACATCACAAAGTTTTATTTCTTTCTTTACTTTCTTAAGCATATCTGTAACAAGAATAATATCTTTAGTAATAGCATCTTTATCTTCCTCATTATTGCATTTATTTCTGTGATAATATAGCCTATTTCTTTTATTAAGAATTATTTGTTTTTCTCTAAGTTTCTTAGTTTTCAATTCATCTACTGCATCTGTTGTTTCTAACTTATATTTACACATAAATCTAATCTGTTCTGAATAGAATTCCATTTTCTTTACATCTTTTTGCATTTCTGGTGTTAGCTTGTATTCTATATTATTCTTTCTATGAAAGCCTAATAAAAACTTATAATAGTAATATAATGCGATTATTCCTTTAGGCTTATATTTTTTCTTTATACTACTTTTAGCTGAATAAAACTTTGCTTTTATAACTCTATAAGGAACTATATCTGGTCTTCAAACATAATCATTTTGAAGTATTCTTTTTGTGATATTATCAGCAGAATATTCTTCTCCAAATGCTCTTTCAACTCTTATATTTCTTTTATAAGGTTCTCTCCTTACTGATAGTTTTCCAGCTCTATAATAGTAATGATATCCCATTGATTCTAATATTCTGTGAAAGTCTTTTGTAGTATAAGAATTTTTAATTGCATAATCTAGATCCTCTTTAACTTCTTTATGATAATCACTTTCTTGTATATGTTTTTTATAAAAGTTCTCGAAGTTAATTCCAGATTTGCATTTCTTTTCTTCTAATACACTTAAACCATATTCCTCACAAAGTTCATCTGATGTTTTTCTTAATAATGCTGTATTTTCAAAATCACTATAATACTTATATCCATCTTTAAATGAAACTGAATTAATTACAAAATGATTATGAAGATGTTTAGTATTTAAATGAGTAGATACTACTACTTGAAATCTATCTCCCCACATTTCTTCTGCAAGTCTTACTCCAATTTCATGAGCAATTTCTGGTATCACTTCATTTTCCTTAAACGATTGCTCTGCATGAAATGCTAATATGTCATCTGTTTTGTGCCAGAAATCTTTTGCATTTCTCATCTCTTCTACTGCTGAATCCACATCACAATTTATACCTGTTGTATAAAATTGTTTTTCTGTTTTATCTGCATTAGTTGCATACATCATTACTTGTCTTATGCTATCGTAATCATCTACTCCATTTTCTAAATAATCATTTTTTGTCTTTTCTTCATTTGTTGTATAATTGATCACATGATCTAATCTTTTTTCTACTTTCCATATTTTTGTTGTAGCCATAATTTTCTCCTTTCTAAAAATAAAAAGGGGCTTGGGGAATCTCCCCATTTTGAATTTCGAGCTACAGAAATTCATTGCTTGCTGATACATAACTTATAACTAAAATATGGAAGGAAATGCCCAAATTTGTTTCAAAAATTCAGGCATTATTCCTTAAGTTTAATCATCATAAATGCATTCTTTCAATACAATCTCATCTGCACAATTGCTTATATTGTTCATTAGTCCTACCCATTTCATTTGGTCTTTTTGTTTTAATTTTTCAGTAATGTTTTCCTTCTTTTTGAACTCTTCCATAAGCTGATTGTATCTTTTATTTGCTAATTCTTGTACTTCTTTTAAATGATCTATTAAGGTATCTTCTATCTTCATAACCTCATATTGTATATGCTTATTTTCTTTTAAATAATTAAGTCTTAACATTCCATATTTATCTAATCTAAAATCCTTATATTTTTTTGGTAATTCCAATTCAGGATAATAATAATCTCCTACTTTTTTATAAGTTATATCCATAACTTTCCTCCTTTTTATTTACTTTTCTAAAATTTTATATTAAAATATATTTATAAAAATTTGGGTTAGTATTTTAGTTTGCCGACTTATACTAACTCTTTTCTTTTGTCTTTTCCAAAGATGATTATTCCTCTACACATTTCATAAAGTCTTGATATTATTGAGTCTACTATTTCTTCATTGTTATTACATAAAAGTCTTTTTCTTAACTTTTCCTTGTTATAATTGGTTGTAATTATTATTGGTAAGTTGTTTTCATATCTATTATTTACTATTGTAAATAGTTTTTCTAATGTCCATTCACTAGGTCTTTCTTTACCTAAATCATCAATTATTAACAATGGAATCTTTGAATATTTTTCAATAACATCACTCTCACAATCGCCATCAATTTTGTAAGTATCCTTTATATCATTTAGTAAAGTTATTAGTGTTCCAAATATAACTGGTATTTCATTTTCTATTAAGTAATTTGCAATACTAGCTGCTAAATGTGTTTTACCTGTTCCAACTCCTCCAGTTATAAATAAGCTTCCTTTATTATCACCTTTTACAAAATTCTCTGCATACCTTTTGGACTTTTCATAAGTCATTCTATTGTCATTATTAGTCATATAATTTTCAAAATTATATTCCATTAATCTTTTGTTCATTTTGCTATTTAAGT
>CAKPIG010000019.1 GCA_934162255.1 uncultured Clostridia bacterium
GATGCACAAAAACAAATAACAAATGTTGCAACAGCAGGTACAACACCAAGTAATCCAGTACCAGTAACACCAGAAAATAAATTTGGATATAGAGTAGAATATTACTATGAAAATGATGAGCAAAATGTACAAGGAGCAGTTAATGTAGATGGAAAAGTATTTGTTCTTAATGAAAATGAAACTATATATAGTAGTGAAGATGTTAAGTTTGGAGATATAATAACAGATTATGATGACAAAACAATTACAGGATATGAATTCTATAAGGTAACACCAACAAATACTGCAGACCCAACAAAATCAGCATTAGTTATTACAGCTAATGAAGAAAACAATGTAATAAAAGTTTACTATGTTAAAAAGACATATACTTATAAAGTAGAACATTATATTCAAAACTTAGATGGTACATGGCCAAATGAACCAGAAGATACAGATACAATAAATAATGTTAAATATGGTGATATTGCAAGATATGAAGAAAATTCATATACAGGATTTACTTTTGATGATACATTAACAAAACCAGAAAATGGAATTAAAGATGTAAATGGTAATATAATAGTACCTGATAATAATAATTTAGTAATAAAATTATATTATACAAGAAATAAATATCAATATGTAGTAAATTATTTGAAATTAGGAACAACTGAAGTGTTACATGAACAAAAAGTAGAAAGCGATATACCATTTGGAACAGTTATAACAAGTTCTAATGAAATAATTGATATAAAAGGATATAATTACCATCATGTAAATCCAGATAACATAACAATAGCAACAGAAGGTAATGTTATAAATATTTATTATACTGAAAATATAAGAACAGCACAAATAGTTGAAAAATCTACAACAATAAGAAAAACAAACTTAGTTTTAGTATTAGATTTATCATCAAGTATGGAAGATGGAACTACAAGGTTAAGGGATGCTAAAACTGCAGCTAATAAATTTATAGACCAAATATATAATAATAAAAATATATCAGGAATAAATATAAAAGTAGTAACATTCAATACAAGAAATCCAATTCTAGAAGAATGTTCAAATGAAGACCACTATGAGAGATTGGGATTTGGTTTTGTAAGACATAAATCAAATGGCGACAGTGATGAATATGATGGTTGCGTAAGAATTAATGGTAGATGGTATAAAACAGCTGACTATTCTGGAACACAGGTATTATCAACAACATTAGACAATAATACTGCAACAAATTATAAGGAGGCACAAAAATTAAAAGGTGCAATAAGTAACATATATATTCCAGAACAATATAAAAAAGGAGGTTATGGAACTCATATATATGCAGCATTACAAGAAGCAAATACACAAATAAATAATCTAAAACAAGAATATGCAAATAATGATAATGTGGTAGTATTTTTAGGTGATGGAATGCCAACAGGAATAGATCATTCTGGATATGGTGATAATTCGATTGCAAATATACAATCTGCTGCTAGCACATTAAAAAGTAATGCAGTAGTATACTGTATAAGATTGGGAGATGAAGCACAGAATTCAACAGTATTTGGAGATATTGCAACAAGTTCAGATAAAATAATAGATGCAAATAACGAAGGAGAATTAATTGCTGGATTTAAAGCAATAACATCAAAAGAAAACACAAGAAATGATACAGCAAATAGTTCAAATGGAATTATTACTATAGAAGCAGATTTAGATACAACAAAACCTATAGAAGTAACGAAACCTGATGGAACTACAGTAACATATAATTCAGTTGAAGAATTAAATGCAAGTGGATTTATAAGCTATAATACAGCAAATAAAACATTTACATGGAATGTACTAAATTACCCAAATAACATTACATTAAATATTAGTTATTCAGTTAATTAATTTATAAATATAGTAAGTGATAGTCACACAAAAGTATAAGTGTGACTATTACTTTTGAAAAATAATACATACTTTTAAAGAAAATGTATTAAATGAAATAGATATGATTGAAAAATATGCATCAAAAGAAGGTTATTACAAAAATATTGAACTTATAAAAAATAATGACGAAAAGATGATGATATATTATAAAAAGAGTAAAATAAAAGATGAAGTTTATGTAAAAGCTCCATCTCTTATTTTTATTAATAAGTGATCAATTTTTCAGTAAAATCTAAATTTGCTTTAGACTCATATTCATATCCTAAAGTATAAACATTAGTTGCCCAAATATCTTTTTCGATCATCATCCTTAAATTTTTGTTAGGATTTTTATCTAGAAATTTTTTGGGAGAAGTCACTATTTCTAATTTTGGATTTCTATTAGAAATTTCACTTATTAAATCTCTACCCTTATCATTAAAACCTAATACTCTAATATAAGGCAAAGTTGATTTTGAAGTGTGCATTTCTTTTTTTGTTATACCTAAAATTGAATAAAGTAAAATCCTCTGAATTCTAGTTTTTGTATATCTTTTAGAATCTATTATAGACAAAAGTTCAACAATACTATTACAATTATTTGCAGCAGATTTTATAGAATATTCAAGTCCCTCAGAGACATCTGGCAAATTAGAAATTTCATCAATAGACATCTTTCTTAAAGAATAAATTATTTCTTTATCAAAAGTAGATAAGCCCTTTACTATATTCCCCTTTTTTATATCTTCAGTTAAAATTTCAAAAGATTCAAAAGGCATAACCTTTGACAATGAATCAAAAGTTTTCAAAACACAGGCATTTCTGATAGCAGAACCACTTGCATATTTTGAAGATAGAGAAATTTTATTTTCATTGTGCATAGAACCCTGTCTTTTTATAGAAACAGGAACAATAGTACTTTGAATCTTTTTTAGGGCTTTTAAATATTCAATACCTAAAATATTATTAGGAAAATTTAAAATATTAGCGAACCTACGAACATTGTTCAAATACATCATTAGAGCTTTTTCACGAGCTTTAGGAAAAGATATTCCTTTAGAAAGTTCATGAGAAAGCATCGTTTTATAATCAGAAGGTTCTTTGCATAGAACATTAGCGATATCATCTAAACAGGAAATGTCATCGCATTCACTTCCAAAAGATAGATAATCAACAATATTCAAAGAATCTAAAATTTTAACAGCGCCATCTGCAAAATTTTCAGCACTAGAAATTGAATATAAAGTAGGCAATTCTATAACTAAATCAATACCATTTTCAATTGCCATTCTAGTTTTTGACCATTTATTAACAATTGAAACATCGCCTCTTTGAGTAAAATTACCAGTTATTATTGCAATAGAATAATCTGAATTTGTTAATTTTTTTGATTCATTTAAATGATATAAATGACCATTATGAAAAGGATTATATTCAGATATAATTCCTAGTACATTAGACATATAAAACCTCCTAAAAACATTGAATTATTAAAAAAATATTGATATAATCTTATCACAAAATGTAAAAAAAACAAATAGTTTAAAAACAAAAAAATAAAAATATAAAAAATGGAGGCGCAAATGAAGGAGAAAATTGTAATATATACAGATGGAGCATGTTCTGGAAATCCTGGACCAGGCGGATGGGGAGCAATATTAATGTATAAAGGAACAGAAAAAGAAATATCAGGAGGAAAAGAAAATACTACAAATAATATTATGGAAATAACAGCAGTAATAGAAGCTCTAAAATGTCTAAAATTTGAATGTGATGTTCAAGTTTATAGTGACAGTGCATATGTTGTAAATGGATTTAAGCAAGGCTGGATTTATAATTGGATAAAAAAAGGGTGGAAAACTGCAGATGGAAAAGAAGTAAAAAATAAGGAATTATGGCAAGAACTATATAGTTTAACACAAAGACACAAAGTTGAATTCATAAAAGTAAAAGGACATGCAGATAATGAATTTAATAATAGATGTGATGAAATGGCAAGAAATGCAATAACAAATTTAAAAAATGTATAAAATAATCCCAATTGCACAAAATAATGTAAATAATGTGCAAAGGGTGATAAAATGAAAAAAAATATATATGGATGTTTAATAATAATAGCATTAATAAGTATGCTAATAGTATCTTTATTAGCTTCAAACAATACAGTCGAAGCACTATCAAAGTATGGATCTAGAGGTAGTGAAGTAAGAACAATACAAGAAAAATTAAAAAGATGGGGATATTATAATGGTAGTGTAGATGGAATTTATGGAAGTCAAACAGTATCTGCTGTAAAAAAATTTCAACAAAAAAATGGACTGACTGTAGATGGTATAGCAGGAAAAAACACATTAAAGGCTATGGGAATAATGCAAAGTTCAACATCAAGTAGTGGAACATCATCAAGTAATTCTTCAAATGTTAATTTATTGGCTAGAGCAATTTATGGTGAAGCGAGAGGAGAACCATATGTTGGGCAAGTTGCAGTTGGAGCTGTTATAATGAATAGGGTAAAAAGCAGTAGTTTTCCAAATACAATATCAGGAGTAATATATCAAAGTGGGGCATTTGATGCAGTATCAGATGGTCAAATAAATATGAATCCAGATAGTACTGCAAAGAAAGCAGCACAAGATGCTCTAAATGGATGGGATCCATCATATGGAGCAATTTACTATTTTAATCCAAGTACTGCAACAAATAAATGGATTTGGTCTAGACCAATGACTGTTACAATAGGAAAACATAGATTTTGTAAATAATTTGACAAATCTAAAAATATTGTTTTAGTATAATTCAAAACAGAGTGTACCAAAATACACTCTGTTTTTGTAACTATTCAACAATCATAGGTCCAATATTAGTAACTGTTCCAGCACCTAATGTAAGAACGATATCATTTTCTTTTACATTTCTCTTTAAATATTTTGCACAATCTTCCAATTCAGGAATATATATAGCATTTTTTCCTAGTTTAATTATTTTATCAACTAAATCCTTTGAAGAAATATTATAAGTATTAGTTTCTCTTGCCGCATAAATATCAGTAACAATAATATTATCAAAACTTAATAATGCATTTGCAAAATCATCTAATAAATTGAAAGTTCTACTATAAGTATGTGGTTGAAAAACAACCCAAGATTTATTAAATTTTTTATTTTTTAATGCTTTTGCTGTTGCAGAAATTTCTGTAGGATGGTGACCATAGTCGTCATAAACTCTAGCACCATTTAAAGTACCTTTAAATTCAAATCTTCTATCAGCACCTTTAAATTTAGATAGTGAAATTTTTATAGCATCTTTAGAAATACTATATGAATCACATAGAGCTATACAAGCTAGGGAATTTAAAACATTATGTCTTCCAGGAATTGAAAGCTTAATATGCTCATAAAATTCATTATATTTATAAACATCAAATTCAGGGCAACCATCTTCATCAAAAGTTATATTTTTAGCTGAAAAATCAACATCCTCATTTTCAATTCCATATTTAATAGCTTTTGCTTTTGTATATGTAGGTAAATCTAAGCAATTTAAATCATCAGCATTAATAACTAAAAGTCCATCATCTGGAAGAAGTTTTACATATTTTACAAAAGCTTTTTTAATATTTTCAAGATTTTTATAATAATCTAAATGGTCATTGTCAATATTTAATATTATTTCTGATTTTGGGCTAAACTTTAAGAAACTCTCAACATATTCACAAGCTTCAATAATAAAATCTTCACTATTACCAACTCTGTAATTACCATTAAGTTCTTTGATTAAAGCACCAACTTGTATACTTGGATCTTTAAGAGCCTCTATAAAACATAGAGAAACAAGTGAAGTTGTTGTTGTCTTTCCATGCGTTCCTGAAATTGCAATAGTATTTTTATAACATCTAGTAAGTTCACCAAGAAAATCAGATCTCTCTATAACAGGAATTCCAAGCTCTTTTGCATGAACAAGTTCAACATTATCTTTAGAAATTGCAGCAGTATAAACAACACAATCACTGCCAATAACATTTTCAGGTCTATGACCTATGAAAACTTTAATACCATTATTCTCTAATGTATGTAGAATATCAGAATCAACATTATTACTTCCTGAAACATTAAAGCCCCAATTAACAAGGATTTCAGCAATACCACTCATACTAACTCCGCCGATTCCAATCATATGTATATTTTTATATTTTTTTATGCTATCAATATTTGGCATTATAAACACTCCTCAATAAAATTTATAGATATAATTATATACTTATATAATGCAAAATTCAAGATTTTGGTTACAAAAAAATTAGTAAAATAAAATTAATAAAAAAAATGTAAAAAAAAGAAGGAAAAAAATTCTAGATGTAGAATAATATACATAGTACATAAGAAAATGTACAAATTTAATTAACAGTGGAGGTGCACACAATGCAAATAACAGACGTACGTTTAAGAAAAGTAAATTCAGAGAACAGAATGAAAGCTGTTGCTTCTGTAACATTCGA